>CACZQB010000022.1 GCA_902783255.1 Oscillospiraceae bacterium
ATCTGCTTCCATCGTATCGTTCAGATTTGTATATCCTTCATCGGTCAGATCGTCCAGCACCTTCAGGAGCTGTTTTGCTTCGCGGATCTCTGCATCGGAAAGAATCTTATTTTCATATTCTTCAAGCTTTCTGCAGTAGTATTCTTCGTTGAATGATATAAATCCCATAAATAGCCTCGCGAAATCCCGATTTGTGCGTTTCTTTGCGCAAGGGGCGGTGAAGAATCTCTTCCACACCGCCCCTTTAATGCTTTATATAGGTTTATCAATCGCACATTTGTGACTTGTTCAGTCTGTCGGTAGAATAGGACTGCGTATGAGTTCAACCGTTCAATGTGCGATTTTGTAAAGCTGACAGCTATTTTCGGGGGCATTGGCATACGATTGGCATACTTTTGGTATATCAGCCCGTTTTCCCGTAGACTTTCGTGGGATCAGAGCAGCTGCCCAAATGCCCTCATCAGTACAGCTTCGCGCCTGCAGGGATGCTCGGATCCACCATCAGAAGATGAAGCTTTTCTTCGACGGCTTCGCCGTTGCTTTCCTTGTGGACTGCGCTGATCAGCATGCCGCAGGAATCGATACCCATCATATTTCGGGGAGGCAAATTGACAATAGCGATGCATGTCTTGCCGATAAGCTGTTCAGGCTCATAGAAGGCGTGAATACCGCTTAAAATCGTCCGTTTCTCACCGGAACCGTCGTCTAGGGTGAACTTCAGGAGCTTCTTGGACTTCGGAACCGCTTCGCATTCGAGGACCTTTACGGCGCGGAAATCGGACTTGGAGAAGGTCTCGAAATCGACCAGATCCTCAAACAGAGGTTCGATAACGAGGTTTGTAAAGTCAGGCTTTTTTGAGTCGAAGATAGGCATGGAATAATCGTTTGCATTGACTGCCATAGCCGCATCGGGAAACTTTTTCTCATTTGTTTCTTCCTCTTCGACAAAAGCACCATTTTCATCCGCGTTTGTTTTTAAGGCTTTCATCGTCGGAAATAACAAAACATCGCGAATCGCTGGTGAATCTGTAAACAACATACACAGACGGTCTATACCATAACCTATTCCGCCTGTAGGCGGCATACCGATTTCAAGAGCATTCAAAAAGTCTTCATCGGTATGTTCTGCCTCTTCATCTCCCGCAGCGAACTGCTCTTCCTGAGCAGCGAAACGTGCGCGCTGATCGATAGGATCGTTCAGTTCCGAATAAGCGTTTGCCATTTCCCAGCCATTCATGAAAAACTCAAACCGCTCGACATAATCAGGGTTTTCAGGCTTTCTTTTTGTAAGAGGAGATATTTCTACAGGATGGTCCATGACAAATGTAGGTTGAATCAAGTGTTCTTCAACATACTGTTCGAAGAAAAGATTAAGGATATCACCTTTTTTATGGCGAGATTCATACTGAATACTATGTTCGTCCGCAGCTTTGCGAGCATCTTCCAATGTATAGATATCATTAAAGTCAACACCTGAATACTGTTTTACAGCATCGACCATAGTTATACGATTAAATGGCTTACTTAAGTCCATTTCTACGCCGTTATAAGATATTATATATGAGCCCAATACTTCTTTTGCAACATAACGGAAAAGTTCTTCTGTCAAATCCATCATACCGTGATAGTCGGTATATGCCTGATAGAGTTCCATAAGCGTAAACTCGGGATTATGCCTTGTATCAACGCCTTCGTTACGGAAAACCCTGCCGATTTCGTATACTTTTTCAAGTCCGCCGACAATGAGGCGCTTAAGGTAAAGCTCAAGAGAAATACGCATATTAACATCTTCGTTTAATGCGTTAAAATGAGTTTTAAAAGGACGTGCAGCCGCTCCGCCGGGATTCTGAACAAGAATCGGTGTTTCAACTTCGATAAAATTCTTAGAATCAAGAAATTTACGGATCGTTGATATGATTTTAGAGCGTTTTATAAAAGTTTCTTTGCTTGCATTGTTTGTGATAAGGTCAATGTAGCGCTGTCTGTAACGCATATCGACATTGGTAAGCCCGTGAAATTTTTCGGGAAGAGGCTGAAGATTTTTTGAAAGAAGGGTTAGAGAAGATGCGTGAACAGAAATCTCACCTGTTTTTGTTTTGAAAACGGTTCCGACGACACCGATAATATCGCCGATATCCATTTTTTTGAATCTGGCATATGGCTCATCACCTATTGCATCTCTGGCAACATAAACCTGAATGGTTCCCTGAAGATCCTGAACATTACAAAATGATGCTTTGCCCATAATACGCTTAAACATCATTCTTCCGGCAACAGAAACTTCTTTACCTTCAAGTTCATCAAAATGATCTTTTATTTCAAGGCTATGATGTGTAACATTGTATTTAGTAATCTGAAAAGGATCCTGACCGCTATCCTGCAATGATTTGAGTTTTTCACGTCTTATTACGCTTTGTTCGCTCAATTCTTTTATCAGCTCATCGTTCGAAATATTATTAATCTGTTCAGACATTTCAGTTATCTCCGAACTCTATATCAAGTATTTCATATTCAAATTCGCCGCCGGGAGCGTCAACAAGGACCTTTTCGCCTTTCTTTTTACCGAGCAATGCCTTGCCGACTGGACTTTGATCTGAGATTTTATTCTCAGAAGGATTAGATTCAGTCATTCCGACTAAAATATATGTTTCAGGTTCTTCATCCGGGAAATTAAGATCTTTTATGGTAACCTTTGAACCAATCGATACAATATCCTTTGATATTTTAGACTGGTCAAGAATAACAACATTTTTAAGTGTTTCTTCGATATCTTTTATTCTTGCCTCCATGATGGCAAGCTCGTTCTGAGCTGCATCATATTCGCTGTTTTCTGAAAGATCGCCAAAATCACGGGCAACTTTTATTTTTTCGGCAACTTCTGGTCTTTTAGTAGTTTTAAGGTAATGAAGCTCCTCCTCAAGTTTCTGTACGCCCTCTTCGGTTAAGATAATATCTGCCATTAATTATATCTCCTCTGATATATAAAAGATTAAATTGTCTTTATTCGACTGCTTCACCTAGTACTTGTATTGCTTTTGTAAGCTGTGTATCATCTTCTCTGGACATGCAGTAAAAATACATATTGTCTGCGAGAGGAAGCGATACAATGTAATCAGGCTGCAGTCCTATGCCGTCATAATTATAACGACTCTTTGTTACATAGCGGAATGTTGTGAATTTAAGCGCAGAGCCATCGCTTAAGGAAAAAGTAGTTTGACCGACACCTTTACCGTAAGACTGTTCTCCGATTAGCTTTGTTCCGCAAATATCTCTTAATGCGGATGAAAAAAGCTCTGAAGCTGATGCCGACTCACCGTTTATCAGCACAGCATAAGGTTTATTTGTAATTCTGTTATCCGAAGAATACATTGATGATTCATATTCTTTGTATTGCAATACAACAATTTCATCTTTGGGAACAAGCATGTCGACCATATTTTTTACAGTGTTGAGTTCTCCCCCGGGATTATTTCGAACATCAAAAATATACCCCTTTACGCCGGCTTTTTCGAGCGAGTTAAGTGCCTCTTCGAACTGAACGAGCGCTGCCGATTCAAACTGATAAATTATAACATAACCGAGATTGCCGATTATTTCATAATCCACTAGTTTTTTTGTGAAATTCTGACGGACTATATGAAAGCTGAGCTTTTCGCCTGCTCTGTCAACAACAAGGTCTACGGATGTTCCGATTTCATCAAGAAGTATATCAATTGCGTCTTCGTAAGCAAAATCAATAAACGATGTTCCGTTTGCCTCTATAATAATATCACCGTTTTTCAATCCGGCAGCTTCTGCGGGAGAATTTCCGATAACACGATAAACAAGAAGACCGTTTTTCATGATTTCTTCTTTTGTTATAACATTGATCCCTATACCCGTAAATGAACCTGAAAGTTCATCTAAATAATCGGAGTATTCTTTTGCATTCATATAAGAGCAATACGGATCTTCCATCGAAGCAACATAGAAAAAAACTGCATTTGAAAGAGCTTTTTCTTTGTCAAACGGCATTATTCCATATTTATCTATATACGCATTTATTTCGGATAACTTATCGTCGATTGACGCTAATTCAGAGTTGTTAAGAAAACGAAAATTAAAAAAGCTGCATGAAGCAAGCAAAAAAAGGAAAACTGTGCAAATAAAAGTAGAAATAACCGCTATAATAATATTTCTTTTACTGTTTTTCATATATACCTTCGAAAAGAATATTTACTGAACGCCCATAAGTTCTTTAAGCATTGTCAAGGCGAACTGAAGCTGATCGTCTTCCTCTGTGGAAAGTGTTTCAAATCGTTCGGCTTTGGATTGTTCCATAGTTATGACATAGTTCGGAGCAACACCGACGCCGTTGAATCTTTCTCCGCCGGGTGTAACGTATTCATATGTTGAAAGATGAATTGCAGTGCCGTCGGAAAGCGGTATATCGCGCTGACCGACACCTATACCTTTTGTTAACGTTCCGACAACAACAGCTTTTTCTGTATCTCTGAGCGCTGCAGTAAAAACTTCTGCAACATCAGAAGTGTATTCATTCTGTATTACAACAATGGGAAGAGAAATATTTTTGTCATCGGAAAAATACAACTGAAGTCCATCTGAAGATTTTTCTCTTATAGATACCATAATGCCAGACGGCATTATTCTGTCAAGGACCTCGATGACGGAGTCGAAGTTGCCGGACGCATTAAATCGAACATCAATAATAAGACCTTTAGCGCCTTTATTTGTAAGATCCTCGAATGCAACGTTGAAACTTGTGAGTGTAGTTCTGTCAAACTCATTGATAAAAATATAACCGATATTATTTTCAATAAGGCGGTATTGAACAGTTTCGGGAGCAAAATAATTGCGCGTTACGTCAAAAGTTAACAAATCACTTTCACCGGCACGAACGACAGTTAGAGTAACAACGGAACCTTCATCGCCGGAAAGCCTTGAAACAGCCCTTTTGTAGCCGTCTTCTGTGACATTTACACCGTTGATTTCAATTATAACATCGCCCTTTTGAATTCCCGCAAGACGCGCCGGGGATCCGTATTTAGCAAAATCTACGGCAATGCCGCCCGTTGCCATATCGTAAGAATAAACGATGCCGATGCCTATATGAGATGCATCCTGTGTTATTGATGCCGATTTATAATTTTTCTGATTAAGATAATATGACGAAGAATCACCGAGACCTTTGATATAACCTGCGGCTATGCCATCGATTATATTATCGTATCCATCTACTGCATCTATTGAAAGAATATAGTTTCTGGAAATAACCTGATTGATTATATCAAGTTTTCTGTACATTGTCTGGTTTCTTTCCAGATCGTTGACAAGAGAACTTACATAGAAATAAGTTGCTATGGCAGTAACAAAAGCCGTTACGACAATCAAAAAGAAAACCGTACCTATTCTGACACCTTTTTTTGACTTCATTAAAAACCTCTTATATCAGTTAATAAGATCCATAATATCTTTTTGTGGTTTAGATCCATCAGGAGTTACATAAAGAGAAGGATCGTATGCTGTGCCGTCATAAAGGATCTTAAAATCGAGATGATTACCTGTTGAGTTGCCTGTTGACCCAACATATCCGATAACATCGCCCTTCTTAACATCTACCGATCCTTTTTCTTTAAACTGTTTCTGAAGTTCAGGAACAAAAGCAGACATATGGTTGTAATGAGTCATAAGTTTTGAACCATGGTCGATAACGCACTTGTTTCCGCCGCCGGTATTTGTCCAACCGTAATAAATAATAGTTCCGTCCGCAGCAGCGTAGACAGGAGCGCCTTTATCCGCAGGAATATCTATAGCGTAATGGTAGTCCTTTTTACCATATAGGGTTCTCCAGCCAAATCCTGATGTAATTCTAGAATATTTCGATTCAAGAGGCCACATAAATGTGCCGCCGGCATATTTTTTCTTTTTATCGAGCAATTCGTTGATCTGTTTTTCAAATTCAGCCTCGAGACGTTCAAATTCTTCCTGTTCAGCCTGTAGTTTTGCAATATTTGTTTCTATATAGTTGATTCGAGATTTCAAATCAACGACCTGAGCTGCCTGTGAAGATTTTTCCTGAGAAAGAAGCTCAAGCATTTCCTGCTGTTCGTTACGATCCGCGATTATTTCGGAACGGATCGATTCAATAAATGCAATGTTGTCACACATTGTATCAAGAATCTGTTTATCGTAGTCCATCATATCCCGAATATAATCATAACGGGTGAGCATATCGGAAAAGTTTTCAGACATTATTATTACTTCAAGATATGTTGTGGAACCCATCTCGTAATTCTCACGAATCCGAGATACATATTTTTCGTGATATGCTTCATAATCTGCCTGAGCAATATTTAGTTCCTCATTTTTTTCTGCGAGACGAGATTCAAGATTGTCGATAATCCATTCAATAGTTTCAATTTTGCTTTCCGTTTCGTACATTTGCTGTTCAAGTGTCTGTTTAGCTTTCACCTCAGAGTTTTTTTCGGATGAATATTTTTTCAGACTGGAAGAAAGTTCGGCCTGTCTTTCATTTATCTGAGACAATTTTTCCCTAGCCGCTTCAAGAGATTCGGCATCTTCCTGGGTAAATTCTTCACTGTCGGCCACAAGCGGAGCGGAAACGATGAATGTTGTTGCTGAAAAAGCTATCAAAAGAGCAATAGCAAATGAAATAATTTTTTTCATAATTGTCTGTTGCTTTATCTCAGAAAAGCATCCTTTCGTAAATGTTCAGGTCAAAGAATGTTGTGTGTGTTATATGTTTGTGCTTATACATTCAGATATTTTTTTACCGGGAAGACGGATCCGACGATTCCTATTACAGCGCCGGCAATAATATAAAAAACAGCAAATGAAAAGAGTTTACCGTTAATTGAAAGCGGAGCAAAAAGTCCAAAATCTTTAATAATCGGCGCGAAGATTTCGTTGTATGCGAAATAAGTGAAAACAAGCGCAAGAATTCCTGCTAAAATACCGATTATAATACCTTCAATAAAATACGGCATCTGCACAAAGAAATCAGTAGCCCCTACATATTTCATTATATTAATTTCAATTCTTCTTGAAAAAACAGATGTTTTGACTGTATTCGTAATAATAAGAATAGAAATTATTATGAAAATAGCGATAATTGCAATGGCAAGCATCAGAACTATTTTGCTGATATCCCGAATTCTCTCAATTACTTCTCTTCTTTCTCTTATTCGTGCAATGCCTTCGATTTTCTCTATTTCGAACATTGTCTGTTCAAATTTAGAAAGGTCTTTAACATTAAAAATAAAAGAATTTCTCAGTACATCCGATGTGATATCGGAAAAGAGTTCGGCATTTTCACCCATGGATTCAAGATACTTCTGCATGGCAATTTCTTTTGATTCATAATTAATATTTTTGATGTTCTGAATCTGAAGAAGCTGTTGATGGATTTGATTTATATCATCTACGGAAAGTTTTTCGTCAAGGAAAATAACGACCTGGCTTTCATCCCCTACTTTATCGATAAAAAGATTAACATTTTCAAAAAGTAAAATAGAAGATCCGAGAGTCAGCAGACATATCGTTAAAACCGATATTGAACCAATGGTAAGTAGCCAGTTTTTAAAGATACTTTTAAATGCACTTTTGACAAGGAAAAGGAAACTGTCAATCATCTTCACTAACCTCCTTACGATAGCGTATGGAACGTCTTCGAGGTTGATTATCGTTTTCAGCAGACTGACTGTCGCCTGTTTCATCGGACCTGTGGCTTTCTTCTTCCGTATCAAATTCGATATGTCCGGAATTAAGCCTGATTTCTCGCTTTTTAAAGGCTTTAACGAGTCTCTGTTCATGGGTTACGACAAGAACAGTTATTCCGTTCTTATTAATTGAACTTAAAAGCTTCATAATTTCAATAGACATTTCCGGGTCGACATTACCGGTCGGCTCGTCTGCTATTATTATTTCGGGGCTGTTGACAATCGCACGAGCGAGAGCAACTCTTTGCTGCTCTCCTCCCGAGAGTTGTTCCGGGAAAACTGAAGATTTATGAGTTAGCCCTACGATCTCAAGAACTGTATTGACCCTTTCTTTAACGACTCTTCCGCCTCTTCCAACAACTCTCATTGCAAAAGCAACATTGTCGTAAACATTCAAATTCGGAATAAGTCTGAAATCCTGAAAAACAACTCCGATTTTTCTTCGATATTTAGGTATCTGCCTGTGAGATAGCCTCTTGAGATTTGTTCCCGAAACAGTAAGCTTGCCTTCAGTGGCAAAGTCTTCACATGTTAGCAAGTGAATTATAGTGCTTTTTCCGGCGCCAGAAGGACCCGTAATAAAGACAAATTCACCATCGTCAATCTGCAGATTTATCCCTTTAAGGGCAACTGTTCCGTTCGGATAAATCTTTTTTATATTCTTAAAAACTATCAATTCTGTGCTCGCTTTCAAATGAATACAGTGGGTTTTGCTGTTACATTTTCAAGTTGTGTCTGCCGTGTTAAGGATCATTAAAGTTTCATTGGGTCAGATGAAAGGTATTTTCTTACCATCAATGCAACTTTAAATACAATCGCGTGATCAAATTCCTTAAGATCAAGCCCTGTAAGTCGTCTGATTTTTTCAAGACGGTAAACAAGAGTATTTCTGTGAACAAAGAGTTTTCTTGAAGTTTCCGATACGTTCAGATTGTTTTCAAAGAATTTCTGAATTGTAAAGAGTGTTTCATGGTCAAGAGAATCAATGGAACCTTTTTTAAATACCTCGTCAAGAAAATCTTTACAGAGTGTTGTTGGAAGGTAGTAAATCAGACGGCCGATTCCAAGATTATTGTAGCTCATAATAACCTTTTCAACATCAAACACCTTGCCTACTTCTATTGCAACCTGAGCTTCTTTATATGAACGGGGAAGATCACGGATCGATTCAACAACAGAGCCGATCCCGACAACTGCACGCGTATAAAATTCGCTGTTCAGAGTATCTACGATCGAATGTGCCAGTTTTTCAAGATCACGAACTTCAATTGAAGGTTTAACCTCTTTTACAAGTGCAATATCGTTTTCACCGACATTAATTATAAAATCTTTTGCCTTTTCAGGGAACAGGCTCTGTATAATATCATATGCAAAAATTTCAGTTCTGTCGAGCAAACGTATAAGGATTACAACGCGCGGAACACCGTCAGAAAAGCGAACTTCTTTGCTTTTTGCGTATATGTCTGTTTGCAGGATATTTTCAAGCATAACATTTTTTACAAAATTGATTTTATTATATTTTTCATCATTGTATTCTTTCAGCGCACCGAGAGAAATAGCCAATACCCCAGAAACAGATTCAGCTACCTGATCTGTGCCTTTAACAAAACAAACATGTTCAAGCTTGATTCGTGAACCAACAACGCGGTACGTATATCCGTTCACAGTATTTACATCAGACATTGCCATCAGGTCATTGATATTTGATCCGGCTGACTGACCTATAAGACTAAGATCAGTGCAAGCAATAATGTTTGCCTGATCATCAAGAACACCGATTGTTCTGTCTGTACAATCTTTCATCTGCAAAACTACACTTTGAAACAACCTGCTTGACATAATTACACCCTATCTAATAGTATTAAGGCAGAACCTGTATTTTTGGATAATCTATACCTGTATATTATACATCTTTTTTGTGCAAATTGCAATAGGGAAACCATTTAATGCCACACTTTTGTCGGAAATTATTGTGTAAATTGCATAATTTTATGGGTTTAAATTGTGTTTTGAATGACAAAATAGCAATCTCGCTTTATTTGTTCTTTCAGTTGAGACAGATTATCGAATTTAATTTCAGATCGGATAAAATCCGTTAAACTGATTCTCAATTCGCGACCGTATAAATCTCCTGAATAGTTAAAAATATGTGTTTCACAATCAACATCGGTGCTGTCGTTATTAACGGTAGGACGGCAGCCGATATTGACAATACATTTATGTCGTATACAGTCAAAAGATGTGAATCCTGAATAAACGCCGTATTTCGGAGTGATAAAATCAGGAGGTAACTTCTGATTTACTGTAGGGAACCCGATTTTAGAGCCTATTTTTTTTCCGTTCAAAACTACAGATGAGAATGAAAAATATCTTCCCATCATATCGGATGCGCTTTTCATATCTCCGCGTGTAATTGCTTCTCGAATTGATGATGAACTGAATCGAGTATCAATTCCGACAGTATGAAGCTGCAACCCCACCCTACGGCATTCTGAATCCAGCTCCTCGATCCCATATTTCGCTTGATCTCCGAACCGGAAGTTATCGCCGCAGACAATATGCTTGCAGTTTAATGAATTTATAAGAAAAGAAACAAATTTAATGCAGTTTAAAGATGCAAAATCATTGTTAAAATGATGTAAAACAACGTTATCGATTCCAAGCGACATGATAAGTTCTTTTTTATATTCATCATCTGTAATGATTTTAACAGGATGAGAAGAATCAAAAAAGTTTCTCGGATGCGGATAAAACGTCAAGGCAACGGATGATAATTTTTCCGTTGCCGCAATTTCTGTTGTTTTTGAAAATATAAGTCTGTGTCCTTTATGAACACCGTCAAAATTACCGACAGCTACAACAGACTTTCCGATTATATTGTTTTTTATTTGTTCCATAAAGATTTAACAAATAACTCCTTATTTGCCCGGGCAAGCCCGAGTATGGTCCCGTTCTCAGAACATGCAATATAATCAGAATCAGGAATAGTCGATTCACTTATGCGTTCAAACGAGATCGTTCCGCCGTTAAGATAGTATTTTTCACCGTTTTTAGGTATTGTTATTTTTTTTAAATGAGAAAAAGCTTTTTCAAACGGAATAGCAACGCTATCGAGCATCCCGTTTTCCGCAAGAACAAGGATCGAATCGTAATCATAACAGTTTTCTATAGAGATTCCATTTGATATGATTCTTTGCAAAGAACTCATACACGCACCGCAGCCTAGTTTTTTTCCGATATCTGCACAGATCGTGCGTATATATGTTCCAGTAGAACAGTATATTGTAAAATAATATGAATTTGCTTCTTTAGCAATACCATTGTATTTTATATCATATACAGTTATTTTTCTTGGTTCTCTTTCTATTTGCAATCCTCTTCGTGCAAGTTTATAAAGAGGAACACCGTTTTTTTTAACAGACGAATACATCGGTGGTATCTGCATAATATCACCCGAAAAAGAACATAAAACAGTTTTGAATTCGTTTTCAGTTATATCAACATATTTCTGTGCTACGATATTGCCGGTAATATCTTCTGTATCAGTTTCAATACCGAGACATATTTTGCATACATATGCCTTGTTTGAAGGAAAAAAATCAGCGAGCTTAGTATAATTATTTGTTAAAACAGGTAAAACGCCCGTACACATCGGATCAAGTGTTCCGGTATGACCGATTTTGATTTTACCGCCAATCGCGCGTCTGATACCGGCAACAATATCATGTGATGTATAGCCTGACGGCTTATTGACGGGAATTATCATAAATCCTGTTCCACTCCTCTATAACGGCGTCAATTATCTTTTTTTCAGCTTCTTCAACAGAACAGTTCATTGATAGCCCGGCGGCTCTGACATGGCCTCCGCCGCCGAATTTTGAAGCAACTGAAGAAACATCAAATTCAGGCAATGGAGATTCCTGCTGAGAACGCAAGGAAATTTTAATTTCACCGTCACTTTTTTCTCTTATCGTAATACCTACAACCGTTCCTGCGATTCTTCTTGTTATCGCAGTAAGTCCGCCCAACTCATTTTCGTTTACGCCAAGCCTTTTGATCTGTGAATAACGGACAGTAACGACTGATATTTTATTGTTTTTATATTGTTTAACTGAATTCAGAGCTTCGCTTTCAAGCTTTAACTGCGCAAGAGAAGAACTGTCAAAAAGTTTAACATTGATTGCAGACGCATCAAAAGAGAATTGAAGAAGGTCAGCTGCTGCTTTATGTGTGAAAGAAGATGTGTTGGAATATCTGAAGCATCCGGAATCAAAAGATATAGCAATATAAAGCTTTTCGGCAATATATTTATCTATTTCGATCTCTGAACACTTGAACAATTCATACATCAGTTCGCCCGCTGATGATGTGTTTTCAGAAAGAATAGTTTTTTTTGCGTATAGTGTATTAGAGAAGTGATGATCAATCGCAAAATCGACACGATGAGATAAATAATCGTATTTTTCTCCGAAAAGAGCCTCGGATGCGAGGTCAACAGAGACGACAGTTTCCGGCTCAAAAATTAAGTCAAGATACTGTATACCGTCACTTATAAATCTAAAGTGATCGGGTATCTCGTCACTACAGACAATTTCGGCATTTTTCCCCATTCGTTTAAGGGCATACAAAAGCGCGAACGAAGATCCGATTGTATCTCCGTCCGGCGATTTATGCATTACTATACAAATATTGTCTTTTCCAAGAAGCTCGGAAAAATCGGATATCTGATTTTCAGTCAGCATCTTTGTCTATATTCAGACCTTTCAGGATGTTGTTGATTTTTGCACCGTTTTCTATTGAGTGATCAAGAATAAAAATAATTTTGGGAACAGCACGCAGATTAAGTCGTTCAGCAAGTTTTTTACGCACATAGCCAGATGCGGCTTTAAGCCCCTGTCTGACTTCCTTCTCATCATATTCAGAAAAGAAGCTGATATAAATTCGTGCTTCTTCAAGATCGCCCGTAACATCAGCCGCAACTATGCTCGGCATAGGCGGAATGCGAGGATCTTTTACAGTGGAAAGAATATCGGCAACTTCGCGTTTTATTCCTTCATTTATCCTGTCTCGTTTATAATTTGCCATAATATACCTTTATTGCTTTATTTCTTCGTTTACGAAAGCTTCAATAATGTCGCCTTCTTTGATATCTCCGAAGCGTTCGAGTCCTATTCCGCATTCATAACCCTGTTTGACTTCTGAAGCATCATCTTTGAATCGTTTAAGAGAATCAATTTTTCCTTCATGAACGACTATTCCGTCTCTTATAAGGCGAACTTCCGCCGATCTCGTAATACGTCCTTCTTTCACATAGCAACCTGCTATAGTGCCTACGCCGGAAACACGGAAGGTTTGACGGACTTCAGCCATACCAAGAGAAACTTCACGGAATTTAGGTGCAAGAAGCCCTTTCATTGCTGCTTCAATTTCGTTGATACAATCATAGATTACTCTGTAAAGCCGCATATCAACGCCGTCTTTTTCGGCACTGATCTTCGCGTTCGGGTCAGGACGGACATTAAAGCCCACAATAATTGCATTGGAAGCAGTTGCAAGCATTACATCGCTTTCGGTAATTCCGCCTACTGCACTGTGAATAACGCGGACACGTACCTCATCGTTGGAAAGTTTTTCAAGAGAGGACTTAACCGCTTCAGCAGAACCCTGAACGTCTGCCTTTACAATTATATTAAGATCTTTTATGTTTCCTTCTTTAATCTGCGAGAAGAGATCGTCAAGTGATACAGCAGTATTGACTTTTGCTGCTTCTTCTTTTTTCTCGTGCTTTCGTTCTTCAACGAGTTCTCTTGCCATTCTTTCATCGTCAACGACATAGAAAATATCGCCTGCAGACGGCACATCTGAAAATCCGGTAACTTCAACGGGAGTTGAGGGTCCGGCAGATGTGATGCGTCTTCCTTTGTCGTCAAGCATATTACGTATACGTCCGACAGAAGTTCCAGCAACAACGACATCACCGGAATGAAGCGTGCCGTTTTGAATAAGGACTGTAGCAACAGGACCGCGTCCTTTATCAAGTTTAGCCTCAATCACAGTTCCTTTTGCTTTTCTGTTCGGATTAGCCTTTAATTCCCTTACATCGGCAACTAGCTGAACCATTTCGAGAAGCTGCTCAATCCCCTGTCCTGTAACAGCTGAAACCGGAACGCATATAGTATCGCCACCCCACTGTTCAGGAACAAGTTCATACTCTGTAAGACTCTGAAGAACACGATCGTAATTAGACTCAGGTTTATCCATCTTGTTTACGGCAACAATTATAGGTACTCCAGCAGCTTTTGAGTGATTGATGGCCTCAACTGTCTGGGGCATGATACCGTCATCACCGGCAACCACAAGAATAACTATATCGGTAACTTGAGCACCGCGCGCACGCATTGAAGTGAATGCGGCATGACCGGGAGTATCAAGAAATGTTATACTTCTGTCGTTTATAGTAACGGTATAAGCACCGATATGCTGAGTTATTCCACCGGCCTCTCCCTGTGTAACATTTGTATGACGAATAGCATCAAGAAGAGATGTTTTACCGTGGTCAACATGTCCCATAACAACAACTACGGGGCTTCTCGGTTCGAGCTGATCATCGGAATCTTCCGTGTCATCGATCAATTTATCTTCGATAGAAACAACTACCTGTTTCGATACTTTAGCGCCGAACTCTTCAGCAACAAGGGCGGCAGTATCATAGTCTATTATCTGAGCAGCAGATGCCATAATACCGAGAAGCATGAGCTTTTTAACAACTTCCGCATTAGTCATTCTGAGAGCAGCGGCAAGTTCTGAAACAGACATCTGTTCAGGAAGTACGACATTTGCAAGATGTTTTTTTCTGTCTTTTTCATACTGTTCGATACGTCTGAGTTTTGCCGACTCATCCTCGCGTTTTGTATCATACTGAGATTTTGATTTGTTTTTATTTTTGATTTTCTGTTTGCTCTTATCGTAATCTTTGTTTGCTCTGTCTCCGACGATATCGTTCAGACGCTCGTCGTATTTGGACAGATTAATATTTGTGGATGTTCTTGTGTCAACGACTTTAACATTATCCGAGGAAACGACTTTGTCGACAACCGTTATCTTTTCATCAGAATCATTGCTTGCTCTGCGCGGAACGATATTGTTTTGTTTATCGGAACGGTCTTTTGTTTTTTTACTGTCTTTATTGTCTTTTTTCTGCTGATTTTTTACATCTTCAATAGAAAACTTTTCAAATTTCGCCTTTTTATCTTTATTACGATCGTCTCTTGCAACCGCTCTGTCTTTTGCAGCTCTTGCAGCGGCAGTTCTTTCGGCAGCAGCTTTTTCAGCTGCTGCTTTCTCCATTGCTGCCTTTTCAGCTGCGGCTTTCTCTTTAGCGGCTTTTTCGGCAGCTGCCTTATCTGCTGCTATTCTTTCTTCTTCAGCTTTGAGGGCAGCAGCTTTTTCTTCGGCGGCTTTTTTCAATTCTTCCTCTTTACGTTTCTTTTCTTCCTCGACGGCCTTATGCTGTTTTTCCTGATCCGAGCGAAGTTTAGCTTCCTCTGCTTTTCTTTCGGCAGCAAGCCTGTCCATTTCAGCAAAATACATCGCAAAATCTTTCACTTTATCATTTTGCGTATAATAATCGAAAATATAATCGAGTTCCTTATCGGTAAGCGCAGTCATGTGAGAATTAGTGCTCTCACCGAATTTGTCAGTAAGCATTGCAAGAATATCATTGCTTTTAAGATTGAAATCTTTGCTGACCTCATGTACTCTGTACTTATTGTGTAAACCCATCAAATAACTCCCCATGTATCAGATAAGATAAGCTATAAAATTCTATCATTCATTAAGTTTAGATTTAAGAAGATTGGCGAATCCGGTATCTGTAACCGCAACAACTGCAGCTCTGTGTATACCGAGAGCAGAACCAACAGCAACCATCGAGCGTTTGATCAGAACGGTTTCAGACCTTTTGCCGGCGTTTTTAATTGTCCTTTCAGAAGCATCGGAGGAAATAAATATTGTTTCTATCGATCCGGTATAGTCAGAAATCCTGTCCCAGCCGATAATCAGTTTTCCTGCGCGTTTTGCAAGACCGAGAGTTGTCAAAAAACGATCCTGCTTTGTGGCGTTATCGATTTTATCCGTCTGTTTTTTCATTTGCTACCAATTTGAGTTCTTTTATAATAGTTTCAGGTACTTCAGAGCGGAGATTTTTTGATAGTCTTCCGTTTTTTATTGCTTTTTTCAAACATTCCGAATTATTGCAAATATAAGCTCCTCGCCCTCCGAATGACTGTATTCCATCGATAACGATCCGTCCGTCGGGGGTTTTGGCGATACGTATAAACTCGTTTTTTAGTCCCCTTTTTCCGCACCCTACACATTGGCGCAAGAATGCGCCTTTTTCCTTACTTTTTTTCATTATTCGGCTATGATATCGATTCTGTATCCTGTAAGTCTAGCCGCAAGTCTGACATTCTGTCCGGTTTTACCGATGGCAAGTGAAAGCTGATCTGCGGGAACTATCACCTTACATGATTTCGTTTCCTGATCTAGTTCATGTATGCGAACATTTGCGGGTGATAAAGCTGCTGCAACAAATTCTATGGGATCTTCGCTGTATTTGATCAAATCTATTCGTTCACCGTTAAGATTTGAAACAATTGCATTAATCCGAGCCTGCTTAGGTCCGATACAGGAACCAACGGCATCGACATTGACATCATTTGATATCACCGCGACCTTGGAACGGGAACCTGCTTCGCGGGATATGGCCTTTATTTCAACCGTTCCGTCCGCTATTTCCGGAACTTCGATTTCAAAAAGACATCTGAGGAATTCTGTATTTGACCGTGAAAGTACTATTTCCTGGCTTTTTGCTCCGCGTTTAACATCCGATACGCATACTTTTATTCTGTCGCCGTCTTTCGGCTTTTCACCGGGTATGAGATCTTTTTCAAACATCTGCATTTCGTAGTCTTTAATTTCGATATATATACACTTACCGCGTTCATCTACTCGTGAAACGACTCCGGTAACGATTGTGCCTTTCATTTCTTCAAATTCCTGAAGAAGCGAACCGTTGACAGCTTCGTTTATCGCCTGAATTATAACATTTTTTCCGACTTTTGCTGCTATGCGTCCGACAGAGGATGTATCACAGTCGAATTCAACAGTATCGCCTAAGCTGTATGAAGGATCAATCTGATGCGCCTGTTCAAGGGATATTTCGATAGCGGGATATGTAACATCTTCCACTACTGTCTTTTTTGTAAACACACGCACTGTTCTGTTTTTTTCATCGAAAACGACATCAACATTATCCGGTGGAATCTGTTTGTCTCTTCGGATAGATGAAACGATACCTGCTTTGATTTTTTCAAGCATATACGATTTAGGAATTCCTTTCTCTTTCTGGATCAGTTCAAGTGCGTCGTAAAATTCAGATTTCATGATTTCCTCCGTGTCTGATTATTGCGTGAGAATATTTTAAACGAGATCGATTTTAATTTTTGATATTATTTTTCTGTCTAAAGTGAAGTTTTCGCCGTTTATTTCAAATATTACGAAATCCTCATTTGCGGATACGATAGTGGCATCAAATTTTTTAGTCTTTACAGGAAGGATTTCCTGTAGCTTATACAAACATACAGAGACTGTTTTACCTGCAAAACGATTGATATGGTCTGTTTTATTTAATTCTCTGACAAGTCCCGCAGAGAGAACCTCAAAATTAAATGAATGATCGATCAAATCCAATTCATCAATAATTGGATCCAGTTTTCTGGATACTTCTTCGCAATCACTTACCCAGACACCATCGGGACGATCTATTATAATACGTAGAAAGTATTCTGAACCTTCTTTTTTATATTCAACATCCCAGAGCTCAAGTCCAAGGCTTTGAACAACAGGCTCGGCAGCGATTCTGACTTTATCAACGATTGACATTCGAAGATTTTCTCCTTATAAACTGTTAAGAGCGGTTAAAACCGCTCTTATATTATAATTATATCATATAATGCAAAAAAAAGCAATAGGCAAAAGAAACATTTTTGTTACAAATAACAGATTTTCGAAAGTTATAGATGAATCGTTATATTTTTGAAGTTATATTGAAGTTATATTATTGAATATCATACCCTCGATCATTTAGGCAAAAAACCGTTTTTTATTTTTTCAAGTTGAAAAGACGCTTGCCGTTTTCTTCTGTTTTTTCAATAATGAATTCTGTAGAAACATTTCTTATCTCTGCAATTTTTTTTGCGACAAATAAAACATTTTCAGGCTTGTTTCTTGTTCCCCGTAAAGGCTCTGGAGCTAAATACGGGCTGTCGGTTTCGATCATGATTCTGTCAATAGGAGCATTGGCGGCGACTTCTACGGTTTTTCTTGCGTTTTTAAAAGTTACCGAACCTGTAAAAGAAATATAAAATCCTATCTTTATAAGCTCTTTAGCCATTTCCCACGATCCGCTGTAACAGTGAAAAACTCCTCTTACTCCAGTTTTCTTTACAGCCTCCAAACATTCGGCATGAGCCTCTCTGTCATGAATAACAACCGGAGCATCAAGCTGTTTTGCAAGATTAAGCTGTTTATAAAACCATTTACGTTGAGTATCGCGTTCGGAAAAATCGTAATAATAATCAAGTCCTATCTCCCCTATCGCAACACACTTTTCGTGTTTCCAAAGCTCTGCGATCTTATCGAGAGATTCTTCTGTCATTTTCCCTGTTTCATGAGGATGCACGCCGACAGCAGCATATATAAAATCATATTTTTCAGCCAACGCAATTCCGTTTAGGGACGACTGAATGTCTGAGGAGGCATTGAGCAGATATGTGCCACCGCTCCGGACATAAGATCCGATTACGGATTGTCTGTCTTCGTCAAATTTAATATCATCAAGATGTGCATGTGTATCAAACATTCTGATTATCTTTACCTTATTTTTTTACTTATGAATATCTACTGTTCCTTTGAAATCAAGCAGTCGGATATACAGACCGCCTATAACAGTTCTGTTTTGAAAACCTACCTGACTTGCGGTTACCGTATCGTACCAGTCTGTAAGAGGCACACGGCTTTTTGAAAAATTATATGCATTCCAGAGCGGATCTGTAAAGCGTTCAAAAACAGTTCTGTTGTTTGCAAGAGCTGCTGTCCATACAAGCCAGTCTGACTTGGTATAATCTTTTCTTGAATCGAGAGGAAGCCCGTAAGGTCGAAGATGGCTTTCGTTTGAAAGAAGCTCGGCATCTATGACCTGCCTTGGAAAGAGATTTGTTCCCCAGAGTTTATCCCAGATCATATTATATTTCATGCTGAAGGATCCCTGTTGGTCAAATGCTAGACGGAAACCTCCGTTTTCATCAGCAGCAGTCTCACACCACTCAAGAGCCATTTCTATCGCTTGTTCATAATAATAATCGCTTTCCTCTTCTTCGCCCAGCATATCCAGAACTGCAGACAAGCCTGTAAGACCCATTATTGCTTTGAGAGACAGGTTACAATTATGAGCAAGATGTCCTGCGAAATCATCGGTGCAGAGTTGGTTTTGAGGATCTCTGCCAAAATCAAGAAGATATTTTGCCCACTTACGATACAGATCCAAATTATCCTTTGCAAAAGAAGCATCTTTTTCAGCTATACATATATTTGCAAGCATAATAAGCATATTGCCGCACTCTTCGACAGGCATCTGGTTTTTTTCTGAGTCAATTCCACCGTAGACCTGTCCGTTTACAAGAGGATATTGACCGCAATCGTGCGGTGCAAAATCAAAAATCCATTTATCGCTCTGCGCAAACCTGATTATCGGTCGCATCATGCCCTTTACAAGTTCCGGATTATATAAAAGAAAGAGCGGGATGGAAGGATAGCTGACATCTACTGTTGCAGCACATCCGTTTGAAAAGCATTCTTTCGATATAAACAGCAATTCGCCGTTTTCGTCTACGGCAAGTTTATGAGCGGATATCGACTGTCTGTAAGCAAGCAAGAGAAGTTCTGCGTATTTTTCTCCGCCCGCCATCACTGCATCCGAAAACAGTTCGTCTGAGATAATTTTTGCATCGGCAAAGAGTCCGGTATAATCGCTGAATGCCTCGGGTAGAAGCTGTTCTATTGTTTTTCCGTCTTTATTCCATACAGATTTAAGTTTTTTTCCGAAGTATTCAATTGAATAAATATCATCATATGCAAAAACAAACATGGCGCCGCAACAATCGCAAACATTGCCGCTGACTTCGATAAAAGTCATACCATCCTCATTAGTATTAACATCTGAAGATGCGTTTTCACAGTCTGTTGCGAGATAAACATATCCCCAGTCTATTCGCAAGTCATCACCGCTGCGATTAAGAACATTTTGAACGGTATTGCCCATTTTGGCACAGACGATCCCATTTTCCAGCTCAAAAGTTGTTGCCGACACAGCTGACTGACCTTTTTCGTTAAGACAGAGTTCTTCGGATATGGCGACATAGGCTTGAACATCATGTTCTTCACCGTCTATTGATTCATATTGCAAAAATAAATAAGACACAGGACGAGATAAAATTTCTACATCATCAAGAATTCTTGGAGAGAAAAATGTTGCGAAGAGTCGTATTTTAGGAGATTCAAATACATATCTCGTTGTCATTGCCTCTATATCACACGCTACCTGCAAAAGAGGATCGTAACCGGTTTTACCCATAAAACTGTATTTTTCACCGTCGATCGTAACATAAGCGCGTATCGTATTCGGTTTACCTGTCCAATGTTTTGTATCGTCATCAGTCAGCCTGTCTGTCATCGCCCAGACGGAAAAATACGGATCTACTGTAATGAGTGGATATGCGGGAGCACGAAGTTTCATATAAATACCTCTTTCGCTTGTTTTATATTTGAATTATACCATAATAATCGATCTTTGTCAACAAATATATCTAAAATAAGAAACAGGATAAGGGTTTATCCTGTTTCTGAATGTCAGTTATTGATTTCAAGTTTATTTTCAGAATCGTTCCAGTAAAGTTTTGTGATTTTATATTCACCTTTTTCGTATCCGTAACCGTCTCCATCATCGTCATAAAGACGAAACTCAGCATCCTTACCCGGGTAAATATCATATTTGATCTCGGCATTTGATGCTTCCGCAGTATTGCGAACAGGGTTTATTCTGGGAATTATGCTGCCTGCTTTAACGAAAAGAGGAATTTTAGAAATATCGGCTTTTACGGTTATCCACTGTCCTCCTGAATACTTCTCCTTTGTATAAAAATCAAACCAATCGTTGCCATCGGGAAGATATACTTTTCTTGTATGATCCGAATTTTCTATTTTGACTGAATTGATCCCGTAGTACATCGGCTCTGTGACGGGACATACCATTATGCTTTTACCGAAGAGGAACTGGTCTTTGATCTCGCACGCAATCGAATCGTTGCGGTAATCAAAAGCGAGCATACGAAGGATAGTTCCATCATTAAAATAAACGTCTGCGGCAGAAGAATAAATATATGGTAAAAGAGAATAACGAAGTTCAATGGCTGCCTTAATTGAATCATAAAACATGTCGCCTTCTTTTCCGTAATTCCACGGTTCTCTTCGTGCTTCCGTGCCATGAGCCCTGAAAATAGGAAGAAAGGCTCCAAGCTGAAACCAACGTGTAAAGAGCTCCCTGTAGCCCATATCATCTGTTGTTTTATCATAATCTCCGTTCCAGAACCAGTTTGGCCCTCTTCTGACAAAAAATGCGCCTATATCCAGAGTCCAGTAAGGGAGTCCGCTTACGCAGAAATTAAGGCCGGCAGGTATTTGTTTTTTCATTATTTCCCAACGAGCGGAAATATCGCCTGACCATAATATAGCACCGTATTTTTGCCCGCCCGTAAAAGTACTGCGCGTTAAGTTGCAAACTCTGAACTTATTCGTTACAGAACGTTGTCCGTCATATATTGTTTGACTGTGAGCTAGTCCATATGCATTTGCAAGATCTCTCGGCATAAACTGCGACGCATCACGAAGGAAATTCTGATACATATAAGGTGCAACAGGCTCGTCTAGCCCCCATTCGGGAGTGAAAGGCTCGGAAGAATCGCACCAGAAAGCCTTTATACCCTTGTCCCAAACACCTTCTTTCAACTGTTTCCAGTATAATTTTCTTGCATCAGGGTTAAATGCGTTATATGTATTGGATGCAGGGAAAAACAGTCCTTTTTCGGCGAACTCTTTATAATCGTCCGTACATTCCGCAGGATTTGCCCAAATCGAAAGCATAAAATGAACATGTTTTTCGTCCAGTTCGCTAATCATGCCGGGGACATCCGGGAAACAAGCCGGATCGAGGCGCTTTTCACCCCAGTGACCCGGTATCCACGAAGACCAATCCTGAACAATACAGTCAATACCGAGCCCGAGTTCCTCGAACTTACTAACAGTATCAAGGATCTCTTTTTGAGACTCATATCTTTCCTGTGACTGAATATAACCGAAAGCCCATTTGGGAAGCATCGCCGCTTTTCCCGTGAGGAAGCGATATCCGGCAATGATATCATCAAACTCAGGACCGTAAATAAAATAAAAATCCATCTCAGTATCCGCATCGGTAAAAAGATATGAGCCGTATGCGTTATCGTTGAATATTGCAGTGCCGTCAGTTCCGGAGAGAATGCCGTATCCCTCGGTTGACACGAAAAACGGAATTGCTATCTTCATATTGGCTTGGTGGAGGTATTGCGTTGTTCCTCTGAGATTGAGCACACCTTCCGTTGCCTGTCCCAGACCGTATATTTTTTCATTTTCTTTAAACTGAAAACTGAGTTTTGTGCTGCACAAGCGTCTGTCAAATACTTTTGTAGCCTGTTTAATCTTCTTTTTGATACCGTCGGGTGTTTCTATTTCTTCTACAATGGTGTTTTCATCTGCTACAGTTTGCGTTGTATCATAATAAGAAAGGCATTTGCTCTGAAAATCTGCTTCTTTCAGAAGAAGATTTCCTTCATTGTCATAATAAGAAATTGAAGACGTTTTTTTGTTAACGCATATTTTAATTATATCAGTAGAAAGAATTACCGAATTGTCGTTTTCTTCATATGTCCATTTATCACAGTTACCATGAAAAGAAATTCCCATTCCGAATTCATCCGATAAACTGCCGTTTTCACTGTAATTAATTCGAACGATGTGATCGTTCTGAGGAGAAAGGCGAAGTATGCCTCGTTCAGACGTCATATAAAGCGAAGAACCAATTCGCTCTGTTTTTGTTATCTCATAAGATTTTCTGGGACTTGTATAAAGCATCAATAGACCCCCTATATTTTTTGTTTTGTAAATTTTAACATACAGAATTCAGTTTGTCAAGCACTTTACGATTACTGAAAAGGATTTATTCTGGATTTATTGACAAATAATAAAGCATATGATATAATCATAAAGATAATATTGTTTTTGAGGTAATTGATTATGACAAAAAGGGAACTTGTAAAAAGCGCAATAAAACATGAAAACACAGGCAAAGTCCCTTCATGCATTCATCTTGCAGGTGACGGCATAGAAAAATATACCGATCTTCTCTATGAAAGATACAAAACGCCGGTTGCCAAAAAGTTATATGAAAACGGAAAGCTGAATAAATATGATGCTGTTCGTTTGGCAATCGGGAACGATGTATTTCCTGTCGAACCTCCATGGTGGGGTTGGTATGGACTCACCGATGCGGATTTTGGATATGAAATTCCTTTAAAACTTCCCCGAACCATTGGATATGGTCCGAGCGTTAATGAACTATCCGAAAAAATGAAAATGATAAAGGAAGAAACCGGATGCTATATACTGATCCAGATTTTCGGCAGTCATTTTGAAAAAGCGTATTTTTCAAGAGGTATCGAGAATTTTCTTGCAGATATGGCAGGAGAACCGGATTACGCACAAGCATTGCTTGATAAAATAATCGATAAAAATCTCGTAATGATCGAAAATATAATATATCTTCCGGAAATCGACGGAGTATTGCTTGGCAGCGACTGGGGGTCGCAAAAATCACTTCTGATGTCTCCGGAATCATGGCGAAAAATGATTGCTCCCGGAGAAAAGAAAGAATACGACCTTATTCACGATGCGGGAAAAGATGTTTGGGTCCATTCCTGCGGGTGTATAGATGCCATTATTCCCGATCTTACGGAAATGGGACTTGATGTTTTGAATCCCGTCCAGCCCGAATGTATGGATATCAGTTTTTTAAAATCCGAATACGGAAACAGGTTGACTTTCTGGGGAGGAATATCAACTCAGAGGACACTCCCCTACGGAACGCCGGAGGAAGTTGCCGCTGAAACGCATGCAACTATTGAACTTATGTCAAAAAACGGAGGTTATATCACATCTTCCTCCCAGGAAATCCAGGCGGATGTACCATATGAAAACCTTTGTGCAATGATCGACGCGGCACTTGAACACAAATAAAACAGGGATGATTTTATGAATAATATATTTGAAAAAATAGATACGATTTGTCAGATAAATACAGAAAGAGTTCTTGAGGCATTCAGGATAAACAGAGTATCTGAAGCCATGCTTCACGGAACTACGGGGTACGGCTACGATGACAGAGGCAGAAATACGCTCGACAGTGTTTTTGCTTATACTTTCGGCGCAGAAGACGCATTGGTAAGACATACTTTTGTATCAGGAACGCACACACTCGCGACAGCACTTTTCGGGGTCTTGCGACCCGGTAACACCATTCTTTCCGTTACCGGTAAACCATACGATACATTATGCGAAACATTCGGTATAACCGGAAACAGCGGAAACGGTTCAATGACAGATTTCGGAATCAGTTATAAAGAAATAGAACTTGATTCAAACGGACGTCCCCAGCTCGGAATAATGAAAAAAATGATTAAGGATGATCCCTCAATAAAGCTTGTTTTTATGCAGCGATCAAGAGGATATACTTCAAGAAGAACTCTGAGCCTTGAAGATATAAAGGCTGTTGCAGAAGCAGCAAAAAGTGTAAGAGACGTTATTGTTTTTGTTGACAACTGCTACGGAGAATTCGTCAGAGAAAAAGAACCTACCGCCGTAGGCGCTGATCTTATGGCAGGCTCGCTCATAAAAAACCCCGGCGGCGGTATTGCAAGGACCGGCGGATATATTTGCGGTAAGAAGGCGCTTGTAGAACTTTGTGCATACAGGCTGACTGCTGTCGGAATAGGAAAAGAATGCGGAGCAACGCTTGATGAGCTTAGAAATATGTTTCAGGGCTTTTTCATGGCGCCGCATATCGTTGCGCAAGCACTTAAAACCGCTGTTTATGCAGCAGAAAAGCTCTCAAAAGCAGGTTTTTGCGTCTCTCCACTTGCAGATGAAAACAGAGAAGACATTATTCAGACTGTTACATTCGGCAATCCGGAAGATCTGCTTGCATTTTGCCGCGGAATTCAACACGGTTCACCGATAGATTCATTTGTTACTCCCGAACCGTGGGTGATGCCCGGTTATGACTGCGAAGTTGTTATGGCTGCAGGAGGATTCATATCAGGTTCATCGATTGAAATTTCTGCAGATGCACCGCTTAAATCTCCTTATACCGCATATATGCAGGGCGGACTAACATTTGAAAGCGGAAAATACGCTGTTGACACGGCAATAAAATATATAAGTGAGTTAAGATGAAAATACCTATCATAATCAATCATTCAATTCCTTATTTCAAATACAGCGCTGAAAATATCGCTGAAGGAATAAAAAAATCAGGAAATATTCCCGTTATATTGAATAATATCGAAGCAAGGACAAGAACAGATAATGAGTTTTTTGAAAAGTGTGTATTTCTTGATAAAGATATTCCGCTCGGACTCAAAATGGAAATCTCAGGAACAAGACTCTTTAACAATATAGGGTCTATTGAACTTTGCTCAGATAAACGGCGGATCAATGCTTTTCTGAAAAATGATTTTCCTGTCCCGAAAACGATCGATTATCCGCTGACATATTTCCCGAACGAAGTGTTTTTCAATGAATTCACAGAAATGATCACTGATGAACTCGGACTGCCCGTTGTGGCAAAACTCGCTTTCGGATCACAGGGACGTGAAGTTTTTCTTCTCAACTCCAAAGCTGAAATTACTGAATTTCAAAAAAAATATTATCTCACACCGCACCTCTATCAGAAATTTATCGAAACAAGCAAAGGACGAGACCGAAGAGTATATGTTGTCGGAAACAAAGCAGCAGCATCTATTATCCGTGAAAACAAAAACGATTTTCGTTCTAATACAGCAATCGGAGGATCGGCAACAAAAGCAGAAATACCCGATGAAATAAAAACACTTTGCGTTGATGTGGCTTGCATGCTCGGGCTTGATTTTTGCGGAATAGATCTTCTTTTTTCAGACGACGGTCCGCTTGTATGTGAAGTCAATTCCAATGCTTTGTTCTCAACGCTTAACGAAGTATGTAAAATTGAAACGGGACACCTGATTGCGGAACATGTAGTTTCTGTGAATCGCGGCACTTTGTAACTTTTTTGTGAATTTCGCAATTCGGACTTGACATTGGCAAAGCAATGTGATATCATAACTGTACTATTACAGATAGTACAGTTTATTTTTTGGGGTGATTATTATGGTGAAAGCAGAGAAGCTTACCAAATCGTTCGGAACAACAGATGTGCTGCGAAACCTTTCCTGCGAAATCCGTGACGGATCGATATACGGACTTATCGGTGCAAACGGCTCAGGCAAAAGCACATTACTAAGGCTTATTGCCGGAATATACTATCCGGACTCCGGAAGTCTCACAGTAGACGGCGAAGAAATTTTTGATAATATTGTAAAGAAAAAAGATATCGTATTTGTTGCAGACGAGTTTTATTTCCCTACCGGATGCACTGTTGAACAGTATGCACAGATATATTCTGTGTTTTATGATTCATTTGATTATTCCTTTTTCTGGGAAAAGCTCGCTATAGTCGGTCTTCCTCTTAAAGGAAAAGTTGCAACATTTTCAAAAGGTATGAAAAGACAGCTTGTAATGCTTTGCGCGCTTGCATGCAAGTGCAAGCTTGTGCTTTTTGACGAAACGTTTGACGGACTTGACCCAGTAGTGAGAAATCTTATGAAAAACATAATATACGACGAAGTTGCCGAGCGAAATATCACGGTTATTATGACATCACACAACCTTCGTGAACTTGAGGATATTTGCGACTGTCTGGGCGTTCTTTATCAGGGTGGTATACTCTTTGAGGGTGACGTTGCAAACATTACCTCGAATGTATTCAAAGTTCAGATAGCTTTTAAAGAGGATTTCAACGAAAAGAACTTTATTGGAATGAATATAATAAGCTCAAAGAAGCGTGGGTCAGTCGCAGAGCTGATTATAAAAGGTGACAGGGAAGAATGCAGAAAAAAGCTGGAAGCACTCAATCCCATTTTACTCGATATCCTTCCGTTAACGCTTGAAGAAATATTTATTTACGAAATGGAGTTGCTTGGATATGCTTATGAAAAAATCTCTGTTTGATTTCGGATATTTCCGCTATACGCTCCGAAGAATGCTCCCCTACTCGCTTGTTATGCTTCTCATCCTGGTTTTATCAAGCTTTCTTGTTTTCGGTATAACCGACGAGGTTTCGACACTTGCAATCGGAAAAATAAGATATATCGGCGTAGAGCTTATCGGCTGCACATCAATGGCATTTATGTATATCATTCCGATCGCACTTTGTATCGGGATGTTCGGTTTCATTCACAAGAAAAATTATGCGGATTTCATTCTTTCGTCTCCCGTCAAGAGATCTTCCGTATATTTTACGAATATTGTGTCCGGTTTTGTAATGATATCCATAATGCTTGCAGTCAACCTCCTTTTTATAGCGCTGGTAATTTCGGCAGGAGAAAACTATCAGGCGTATGTTTCGGCGAGCGATTACATCCTTTCGTTTTTTTACAACCTTGCAGGCTATATG
Source organism: Oscillospiraceae bacterium (assembly GCA_902783255.1). Lineage (GTDB taxonomy): Bacteria > Bacillota > Clostridia > Oscillospirales > UBA644 > HGM12619. Next base: position 27,691 of record CACZQB010000022.1, read on the forward strand.
CTTGTTTTTGCAGTATCATCTTTTGCTGCCGTCCTTACCGGAACAGCCATTACTCAAGCATATATGACCTTCATTATACTGCTCCTCCCCGCTTTTATTGCCGCATACGTTCAGCTCCCGTTTCTGATACAGCCTTATACGTCATTTATGACTTCACAGTATACTATCCCGCTGAATCAGATATTACTTATCCCGAATATTCCCGCAATGCCGATAACGATGGCCATGCTCGAGGCAAGCGGATATGAATACGCTGAATTTTACGGAATCCACTATTTTTTTGAAGCAAAATCTATCTGCTACACTTTGCTTGTGGCTATTTTATATGTGATAGCGGGAATGCTTCTGTTCAAAAAATATAAAGCTGAAAATGCAGGCAAATCATTTGTTAACAAGGGCGTCGGAATATTCGCATATGCAGGCTCTTTCGGACCTGTAATGGCCCTTATATTCCTTATCTTTGCGCATGCCGACTATACGGATATGTTCGACAGCCCGCTTTTCTATCTATTTATAATTGTTTCTTTCATTGCATTTATAATAGCAACGCTCATATTCAACAAAGGCTTTGCCGGATTCGGAAAACATCTTGTTCTTTATCTTGTTCTTATTATTTCCACATCCGTTATTTCTGGTGTTGTAAATAATATAGCCGAACATAGCGTAAAGACAATTGATTTCAGGACTGATGAAATCAAATCTGTTTCCGTTTATATGAAGCCCATAAACGCCCAACCGATAACGGATACATATATCAGCAAAAACCACATTAAGATTAAAATCGATGATGAAGACATGCTTGATCTTCTTTCGGGCGGAAATGACACAGGCACCGATTATTACTGCGAAATAACTCTGCCAAACGGCAAACAGGTAACTGTGGTTTCAAGATTGACGGAGGAGTTTGTAGACGCTCTATACAATTATATAGATGAGAACGTCGAGATTAAAAAGACGCTTCTTTTCTTACCCGGAGCTGATCACGTTGTCTGCACATCACTGAACATCGAAACGTCTCAGGGTTATTCAACATATTCTTCTTCGTTTGAAAAAAAGAATGAAACCAAAATAATAATTACTGAGAGAGAAAAGGAATACCTTGAAATACCCATTTCAAAACTGTATCAGAACAGAAATAGCGTCACAAGATTCGGTTATGTCAATAGTTACGAAGAAGATATGCTGAATTACGGATTCATTAATTCTGACAGCGTTAACTTCTCTTTAGCTGCGCTGAGGAATTATAACGGACAGTATTATGCGTCTAATTATTTCATTGACAACTCCTCTCAGTTCTTTAACGGATTTGCAAAAGAATCACACGAACGTGCAGAGAGAATCGTCAAAAAAATCGACAGCTCAACAACAGTAAGCATAGCAGGAGCATTTGATCTTGACGAGGAACAGTATATACTTCTTGATGAGATCATTCCGTCTCTTCCCGCTGTAATGCCAGGAGACTTCTCAAATGCGGTAAAAAATGCTCTGAATGAACCGATAGAAACTGAAAACATTATTGCTGTAGCTATTTCAACGGATAAAGAAACAGCTCTTGTATTTATGGATGTTGAAAGAGATATCAAGCCTCTTATCGACATATATCTTGAAAGAGTAACAGAGATGCTGGACAAACGTGCCGATGAATCGGGAAAAGCAGATTCAGCTGAAATTTCGCAATCTTACTATATGGACGGTATGTATGCAAAAGGCGTAGAAGCATATCTGGCTGTCAACGCTATGTTTGGAGGCGAAATAAGTGAATCAAGTGCATATTTTGATATAAAAGCATTCGGAATCAACTGCAAAGATCTGTCTGAACTTATAAAACCCGAAAAAGATTATATAAACAGCATAGTAACAAGAAAATATACAAAAGATACCTTATCTGATGAATATTACTTTATTTCCGTTATAACTGATTTCAATGACAAGAGCGGAAGGCTAAAACCGGCTGTAATACCGATATCTAAAGAGATGCTTTTAACGATATCCGATGAGTTTGAGTATCTTGACAGCAAGGCAGAGTTGTTTGATTCCAACAAAGTACAAAAGGCAATATGCGATCCTGAATACTACTCTGATATTACAGGAAGAAAAGATATAGAATATCTCATGTTACTGTTAAAAGATAGTTATTTCAGAAATACAACAGCAGGCATGTTTGATAACTATGCCGGTTATTATGTATATTCAGGCGCACCCGACTTTGCTTTTTATCACTACGGTTTCCTTAACATTGATTATGTTTACAATGACGGAACAGTTGAAAGTGCAGAAATACTGGATACTGACCATGTACAAGAAATATTGATACGGAAAGCGGGCGAGGAATAGAATGTTCACGATTGATATGCAAAGCAGAACACCCGTTTTTGAGCAGATCGTTATACAAACGGAAGAATTTATCCGCGCAGGAATACTTAATCCGGGAGACAAACTTCCTTCTGTAAGAGAACTTACCGGAATGATTGGGGTTAACCCGAACACTATTTCAAAGGCATACGGAGAACTTGAACGACGGGGAATAACTGTTTCGGTAACAGGAAAAGGCTGTTTTATAGCAAAAAACATAACGGATGTTATGAAGACCGCCGCAGAGAAAAAAATACCGGAGTTTGAAAAACTTGCAAAAGAGCTTTTTGAATCGGGTATAAGCAAAGACGAACTGATAAAAAAGATAAATTCCCTGAACAGTAATAATATTCAATTATCATGAAAGGTGAATATCATGAAAAACAAAAAAGTATTCCTACTTATTATTTTGCTAGTTTTGGCGATGTTATATGCTTTTGCCGGATGCAATTATGCAGGTTATGAAATACCTGATGAAGACAAAATACTTGTCAATATTCAGCTTGATCTGGATGAAGACATCGGACTCCTTCTAACGGAATGGGATATAAACGGACAAACAGGAGGGAGCGGAGCGTGTAACGCAGATAGATCAATGCTGAAACGTGACAGTTCAAACGAGTGGGAATTTGACAGAGTAATGCTTGAAAAACCGGCAGATACTTATGAAGTGAAATTAAAATTTATTGTTGTAACGGAATATTTCGATCCGAATTACGATTTCGATTATCCTGATGAATATAAAATACCGATGAATGAGATTGCGTTTACCGCAAAATTCGGCGAAACTTACTACGTTACAATCACCGGAGGACATCAAGAAGGCTATCAGGCAGTTTTACAAAACCAATAATAAGAGCACAAACGCGATAATCCACCCTATTCGGGTGGATTATCCATATCATTTTTTATTTTATAGTTCTATACTTTCAGTAGCGAATGCATTCAGATCAGATGAGGCGATATTGCCCGAACAGTATTCATAATATCCCTGAGATGCTATCATAGCACCGTTGTCGCCACAGAGCGGGATATCGGGAATATAGAGTGTAATACCGTTTTTATCCGCTTCTTCGGAAATCATCTTTCTCAACATTGAATTTGCAGCAACGCCGCCTGCAACAACAAGTTTTTTTTGCGGAAGATCAAAGGAATTTACTGCGAGAACGGCTTTTTCGGTTAAAATCTCACAGATCGCCCTTGAGAATGACGCGGCGACATCCGGTTTATTAAGTTCCTTTCCTGTTTGTTCCGCATTGTGGACATAATTAATAATTGATGTTTTTACGCCGCTGAAGCTGAAATCAAAGGGGGCATCGTGAAAGTGAACGCGAGGGAAATAAATGGAATCGGGATCACCGAGTTTTGCGAGAGCATCCATTTTGGGTCCTCCGGGATATCCAAGGCCCAATACTCTCGCCGCCTTATCAAACGACTCCCCTGCCGCATCGTCTCTTGTTCCACCCAATATTTTATATGATGTATAGTCGGAAACATAAACGAGATGACTGTGACCTCCGGAAACTATGAGGGCTATAAAAGGCGGAGTTAAATCGTAATGAGTTAAGTATGCAGCGGCAACATGACCTCTGATATGATGAACAGGAACGAGAGGTTTACATGACGAGAAAGAAAGACCTTTTGCGAACCCGACTCCGACAAGCAATGCTCCGATGAGTCCCGGAGCATTTGTGACCGATATTGCATCAATATTTTCAATACCGCCGATAGGTTCAAGTGCAAGACGGGTAACGGAAGAAATTGCTTCAAGATGAGCGCGTGATGCGATTTCAGGAACAACACCGCCATAAAGCTCATGTGTGCTGATTTGAGTTCTTACGATATTCGATATAATTTTTCTGCCGTCTTCAACCACTGCTGCGGCAGTTTCATCACATGATGATTCAATACCTAAAACTTTCATAAAAAAAATCCATGTCAGAACTTGCTATTATTCGAATTACAGATTTTAATACTTGACGAAACAATAAAAAAGGTGTATAATATTAAAATATAGGTGATTCGTTATATGAATTATATCATATATGATCTGATTTGTCAATAAGAACGAAAAGAGTCAGAAAAATGAATGTATTATTTGTTTGCACGGGAAATACGTGCAGAAGTCCTATGGCTGAAGGATTTTTCAACAGTATTTACGGATCAGGAGCAAAAAGCGCAGGAATTTATACCGAAGACGGCGCAGCGCCTTCCGAAAATGCCGTAAAAGCAATGAAAAAATACGGAATAGATATATCAGAGCATAAAGCAAAGCAGATAAGTCCAGAAGACATAATAAATGCCGATAAAATATACGCTATGACTACACGTCATGCTGCCATACTAAAAGAAATATTTCCTGAAAAATCTGATAATATTTTCATTCTCGGAAACGGAATTCCCGATCCGTTCGGAGGAGATGAAGAATTATATTTAAAATGCGCAGAAGAAATAAAAAAATGCGTATCAGAAATCGAAATTAAATAATGATTACGGAGACTCAACATGAACACTGTTCGAAAAGCCGAAAAAAAGGATGTTAAAGGGATAGTAAAAAGGGAAAACGTCTGCTTTTCCACACCTGAAACGGAAGAAAGCATTTATTCTTTTTTAAAGAGTAAAACTTTTTTTGTAGATGTTATAGAAGATGAGGGTATCGTAACAGGGCACTGTATTTATTTTTTTGTTCCGGATAACGCCGAAATCATTTCACTTGCCGTAACTCCAGAAAAAAGAAGAATGGGATACGGAAGAGATCTTGTATACAATGTAATTGAACGGGCAAAGGAAAATAACTGTAAAGAAGTTTATCTTGAAGTGAGAAAATCGAATGAAGCAGCGATCTCGCTTTATACATCTATTGGTTTTCATCAAGTAGGTGAACGGAAAAATCTTTATTCAAAACCTGAAGAAGATGGTCTAATAATGCAATATCTTATCTGAACAGTATTACACCCTTGTAACAAATCGATAATTGAAAACAGCAAAAGCCCCGGACCTTTCGGTTCGGGGCTGTATGTTTTCAGGCTTGCGCCGTTAAACACTAATTATTTTCTCTTGAATACAGAGATACCACCGATAGCGGAAACAGCGGCGAGAGCGTAGAAGAGAACGCTTACATCAGCAGTCTTCGGGTTGGTGTTGGTTGTGGTGGTAGTTGTTGTGGGAGCCGGAGTTACGGTTTCGGTAGCAGCGGGTTCTTCAGCTGCGGGTTCTTCAACTGCAGGCTCTTCAGTAGCAGCAGGTTCTTCAGCTGCGGGTTCTTCGGCAGCGGGTTCTTCTGCTGCAGGAGCTTCCTGTTCGGGAGCTGTTTCAGCGGGAGTAGCGCTCAGCATGTAATAGTTGAAATATCCCCAGCTCGGGCAGTCAAAGCCACGGCCCCAGTTATCGGGGTTGCCGTTTTCGTCAACGTGTCCGTCGCCATCGAGGAATATGTTACCGATAGAAATGATAGCGCCTGCTTTGCCTTCGAAATCAGTAACCACTTTGTCTGTGCCGGTTCCATAGCAGATTGCATCCCAGGGAATGAAACCTTCGATGCAGTAGGAGTAGCCGCCCTTATCGTTCTTTTCGGTATCCTGCCAAGAAACAGTTTTGATTTCGAACGGATTCTTGGAGTTGCCATAATAGTAATTCATGCTGTCGTCGTTCCAGAAATCGCCTGTTCCGAGAGTATTGGTCCAGAATTCAAGCCATTCATAAGGAACTGATTCGTCGTCGGAAGGACGGATCATCGGAGTCCAACCGTCAACACGTCTGGTCTGACCGGTTGTGTCGCCGTTGCCGAGATAGAAAGCGGGGTTGAAGGATGTGGGTGTAGAGTCGGTGTCGCAAACTACTGCGAAATAAAGTCCGCCTTCATCCCAGAGCCAATAAACATCCCAGATATTACGATGTTCTGCAGGGATGTCGTCGAGAGATGAAACGCCAACAGGATAGGAGTTGCCCCAAACTGTAGCATCCCAGAAACCTGCAAATTCGGCTTCTTCGTCATCCTGAAGGTTAACGCCTGTTTTAAGAGCGCCGAACCATTCGCCGTTAAGGTCAGCTTTACCGTCGATAACGATGGCAGGGTTCTTCGGGTTTACCTTGGGAACGTCAAATTCGAGGCGTTCCTGTGCAAATTCGCCGGTATAGAAAGCTGCTGCACCAACGGAAGCAACCATAGCAACTACGATTGCAACAGCAATCATTGCTATAATTTTTTTCATATTTTTTTCCTCCTGAAATAAAATTGGCATTTAAATTGCCATGTTTAGCATATTATACAACAAATATTAAATGTTGTCAATACCTGATTTATAACTTTACATCAAAAAAATGATTTTTTATACTTACAGAGTTTATGATAATACAATTAGTTATATTCTGCACATTTTAGCATATAGACCGCCTTTTTCGAACAGTTCTTTGTGGGTTCCTTGTTCAACGACAGATCCTTTTTCAAGCACTATGATATTGTCTGCCTTCATAACAGTTGTAAGACGATGCGCAATAACTATTATGGTGCGATTACCCATCAGTTTTTCAATAGCTTCCTGGATATTTGATTCTGTTTCCGTATCAACAGATGACGTTGCCTCGTCCAGAATAAGAATCGGAGTGTTTCTCAATACTGCCCTTGCAATAGCGATCCTCTGTTTCTGTCCGCCGGAAAGACGAACGCCCCTTTCCCCTACTACTGTATCATAACCATTTGGCATTTTTGATATAAATTCATCTGCATAAGCAGTTTTTGCGGCATCAACAACATTCTCTCGTGTGTAATTATCCACGCCGTATGCGATATTCTCTTCGATCGTGCCGTTAAAGAGGAAAACATCCTGCAAAACAAGCGAAATATTGTTTCTTAGGGAATGAAGGGTAATATCTTTTAAATTATGACCGTCAATCGTGATCTTACCTGAAAGCGGGTCATAAAACCTTTCAAGAAGAGATACAATTGTTGTTTTTCCTACACCTGTAGGTCCGACAATCGCAATCATTTGACCTTTTTTGGCGGTAAAAGAAATATCCTTGAGAACATGTTCTCCGTTTATGTAGTCAAAAGATACATGCTCAAAAGAAATGTTTCCTTCAACGGAAGAAAGATCATAAGCATCGGGAGATTCTTCAATTTCACTTTTACTGTCTAATACTTCGGCAACTCTGCGCGCGCCTGCAAGTGATGTCTGAACATCCTCAACAAGTCTGGCGAGGACAGCAAGAGGCTGATAAAACAAACTAAGATAAACGAAAAATCCTACGATATCCGATGTCAGTATTTTTCCATTCATTGCAAGCAGTCCGCCAACACCGACTACAATAACGGTACCGAGGGATGTGAGGAATTCGACAGACGGATGGAATATTGCGTTTGCTTTGTTTGCGCGGATATTGACAAAACTGTAGTATTTTGTATTGTCAAGCATTTTTCCATGCTCATAATTTTCTTTTCCGAATGCCTGTATCTCTTTCATACCAGAAAGATTATCCTGCAAAACCCCGTTAAGGTCTCCGAGCACTTCCTGATTGATCCTGAAAAGCGGAGCAACCTTTTTTGAAAAAAAAGAGCTGACAAATAATACGAAAGGCACGGGAATAAGAGTGAGCATCGCAAGAAACGGGTTGATAATGAATATCATTACCGTTACCCCGATAATGACGAGTATATTTGAGATCAGATCCGGAAGAGAATGAGCAATAAGAACTTCAAGTAATCGCGTATCGTTGACCATACGGCTCATAAGCTGACCTGTCTGCTTATCCTGATAATATCGCATAGACATTGACTGATATTTGTCGTAGACTTTAAGTGTCAGCTCGCCTACAAAATTCCACGCAGCTATGTGACTAACATACATGGCAACAAAACGCAAAGCACCTCTCAGCAAGTAAGCTCCGATAAGAATCAAAGAAAACTGCATCAGGATCGAGGCAGATATCCCTTGCGGATCTGTTAGAGAAGCTGTCATCCTTCTGATCACTTCAGGCGTAACAAGGCTCGTGGCAGAACTTCCGATAAGGGCAATTACGGTTATTAAAAGCTCACCCCAGTGACTTTTCGCCATGAAAATAAATCTTTTAGCAAGTTTCATTTTCTTTAATTAAGTTCGACATCTACACTGACAGGATAGTGATCGGAAAGATATACTCCGTCGTGACAATCGTCCCATACTTTTGCATCACTTCCCGTAACATTTCCGGATGCGAAAATATAATCAATTTTTGCTGAATGCGTTCCGTATGCATGGTAAGTGGTTTTGATTTCAGATGTGAGATCCTGGAATTTTCTGTTATCGCAAGTCATAACATATTGAATGGGAAGACTATCCGGATACGCATTCATGTCACCCATAAGAAGGTGCGGAACTTTTATGCGTTCATCGTCTTTATCCATGCGTTCAAGGATCATTTTTATACCGTTTTTCCTTGCCTCATCGCTGACATGGTCAAGGTGTGTATTATATACTCTGAACAGTTTTTCTCCTTCCGCAAGTTTCAAAGTAATAACAACGCATATTCTCGGGCAGCCGCAGTTTTCATCGTAAAGTGTTCCGGGGACAAAAGGTGTTTTTGAAAGCCAGAACATATCGTAGCTTATAAAATCAAATTTATCTTTCTTGAAAAGAACAGGATTTGACTCGTCCTTATAGTCAGAGCCACGTCCAGCGCCAACGACCGTATACTCCGGGAATGTATCGCGAAGCCAGACAAGCATATGCGGACGAACTTCCTGAAATCCGATTATATCGGGACTTTCCCTGCGAATGGCCTCGCGGATATACGGTGTCCGGTTCGTAAACATATTTATTCCGTCACCTTTGACTTCCATGCGAAGGTTAAAAGTGCAGACCTTGATTTTTTCCATAATCTAAACTCCTTGAATAAGATTTTATTTCGATTGAATTTTTCGTTTTTTTATCTGTGACGGCTTTATCGATGAAAAAGTTTCATCTGTTGTGTCATCTTCAGCCACTGGTTCGGTAACCCGAATAACAGGATCATTTATATTCGGATATTTAGAATGATATCGTTTTTTTATTTCAGCGATGCGCATAGCTTCTGCATGGATATGCTCAGCGTCAATATCAGAAATATCGTTTCCTTCACGATCCTTTTTAAATCCGCATATACATTCGTATCCGAAATCGGTTTCTAACATAAGCTTACCGCACTTACAGAACATATTTTACCTCGCAAAATCAAAAATCAACAAAAGGTTCAGGAATTAGCCTTAAAAAAAGCTGATGAAGCTTTCTTTAGAATTGCAGATGCGATAACAGCAATAAAAAGAACAACAGACCACATTACGGTAACTCGCGACCAGTCGCTGCCGTTGGCAAGAAATCCGGTCAGAGGGCTTGAAAGCGCAGCACCGAGATAAATAATACAGTCAACTGTGCCAGCAACGGTTGAAACGCAGTTCCATTTCGCAAATTCGATTGGGAAAAAAGCTGTCAAAACAGGATTTGATGCAAATGTTAATCCACTGAGAGCGACAGTCATCACTATCAGAGCAACTGTGCTGAAGGAAAGGAATGAAGCAAGCAATGATATACCGAGAGAAATAAGAAGAAGAATAAAAATTGTGTAAAAGCTGTTTAACTTCCCCCTGCTCATAATTGTTCTCATCAAAACGATTCCGATAAAATTCACAACAGGAACAACGACAAGCACGCCGAGTGTGGATGAAAGCGAAAAAGAACCGAATGACTCCATCATAGTCGGGAGCCATGTGTTAATACTTTCCTTGATGATGCCGTGAAAGAGACCGACAACAAGCATTAAAATGACCGTGACGGGGAAGTATTTCATTGAAAACAAAGAACGGAAATTTGATGTTAATGTGTTTTTTCCGAATGTGGGAATTTTTTGTTCTTTTTTGTAAAAAATCAGCCAAATCACAGAAAAAAACCCGGAAAACAATGCCGGAATCAAAAAAACATAATGCCAGTTCAAAAACGTTTTTATAATTGTTGAAGCGCTCCACGAAAGAGAATAGCCTACAACGAGAGTCATAGACATTAAAAATGTCATTTTTCCGAGACGGATACCGTCGAAATTAAGAACTATGGTTTTCATTATCGGAGCCCAAAGCATAGACTGAAAAACACCGTTCATTGCCCACAGTATTACCATAACGGGAAATGAAGATGCAAAAGAAAAAAGAATATTGATCAGTGCTGAAGAGGATAGACCTATAAAAATCATATAGCGAGGAGACACTCTGTCTCCGACCCATCCGGATATCAGCTGACCGAGCGCATATGTCCAGAAAAAAGCTCCCGGAATATATCCTATCGAAGAATTGTCGCTGTTGCCGAGAAATTTGGAAATATCCGGGAGCGCAATCGATATGTTCACTCGAATGAGGTATGCTGAAAGATAAGCGCCGAAACAGAGAAATGCGATCAGTTTTTGTCGCGGAGTGAATTTTGAGCCGAAAACACCTGTTTCTTTCATATCAGATTATTCCAGAAACTGAAAAAATATCATCAAAAACCCAGTTTGCGCCTGCGTTAATAAGATCTTTTTCAGAAAACGATGTTGTTACTGCCGCAACTTTCATTCCTGCTGAGATTCCTGCTATCGTTCCGGAAACTGCATCTTCGACAACAATGCATTCGGAAGAATCAATTCCTATTGCATCGGCGGCTTTAAGATAAATATCGGGAAACGGTTTTTTTCTTTGGACGTCGCTTCCTGTAATTACAGCATTAAAATCATTTTCGGATGCTCCGAGCGCCTTGATATTGGCTTTTACCTTTATAAGATCGGACGCCGACGCAACTGCAAGAGTAATTCCTTTTTCTTTAAGATATTTTATAAGCGGTAACGCCCCAGGAAATCTTTTTATATGAGTATCGATTATCTGAAGATATATCTCATATGCCTGTAATTTCATTGAAGGATCATATTCAAGTCCGTATTTACGAGCTACTCCTCCGATAAAAATATCATCGCCCATTCCGGTAAATTCCTTGAAATCGGATTCTTTTGCCTCTACGCCGTATTTTTTAAGAACACGCAATGATGCCTCTATTATAACCGGTTCGGAATCTACAAGGACACCGTCCATATCAAAAATAACTGCTTTCATTTTTATACCCGCAACAAAAAATATTGTTTAAAATATATCATATAAAACATGATTTGTCAAGCATTACTTAAGAATAAAAACGCATAAAAGCAGTTTTCAAAAGAAACCGTAACACATAAAAAAAGTCGAATTAAAGGGTTGACAAAAAAACGCAGATATGATATAATTAATCTGTATAAAATAAGTTTAAAGGCTGAGACGAAGAAGGTCGGGATCAGAGTCATTTCAGAGAGCCGGTGTAAGCTGCGAACCGGTATGGCATTTTCCCAATGGCCCCTCACTTCCGAGCCGGGTATCCGAACATTTATATCAGTAGGCATATCCCGTGATTGCTGCGTTAATGCATAGGGATTGAAAGATCCCAAAGAGAGGCGGTTTTAAAACCGCAATTTGAGTGGTACCGCGAGTGTTGATTTCACCCGTCTCAAAGCTTATTTCAAAGGCTTTGGGACTTTTTTATTTTCTCCCGAAGCATGGTAAAAAGGAGAAAAACATTATGGATGCAAGCAAGTACAAAACAGGCTATTTCCCTGCCCCCGGGGAGCACGACAAGTGGGTAAGAAAAGAAAAGATCGACAAAGCACCAATATGGTGCAGCGTTGATATGCGAGACGGAAATCAAAGTCTTGTAGTTCCGATGAATCTTGAACAGAAACTTGAGTTTTATAAAGTTCTTCTGAAAGTGGGATTCAAAGAAATAGAAGTAGGATTTCCTGCCGCAAGCGAAACGGAATTTGAATTCCTTAGGACGCTTATTGATAAAAAAATGATTCCGGAAGATGTTACGGTTCAGGTTTTAACGCAATGTCGGGAGCACATTATAAGAAAAACATTTGAATCTTGCAAGGGTGTGCCGAAGGCGATCGTGCACTTTTACAATTCAGTCAGCGCCGCTCAAAGAGAACAGGTTTTCAGAAAATCCAAGGAAGAAATAAAGCAAATTGACGTTGACGGAGCAAAACTCGTAAAAAAACTCTCAAAAGAATATGAAGGTGATTTCAGATTTGAATATTCCCCTGAAAGTTTTACCGGCGCAGAGCCAGAATATGCACTTGAAGTATGCAACGCCGTTCTTGACGTGCTTGAGCCGTCAAAAAACAATAATGTTATAATAAATCTGCCTGTTACAGTTGAAATGAGCCTTCCCCATATTTATGCAAGTCAGGTCGAATACATAAGCGAAAACCTGAAATACAGAGAAAATGTTACGTTGTCACTTCATCCGCATAATGACAGAGGAACAGGTGTTGCCGATACGGAGCTTGCACTGCTTGCCGGAGCGGAAAGAGTGGAAGGAACGCTTTTCGGAAACGGTGAACGCACAGGCAATGTAGATATAATCACACTGGCAATGAATATGTATGTTCACGGGACAGATCCGAAGCTTGATTTTTCTGATATGCCGTATCTCGTTAACGAATATGAAAGATGCACCGGAATGCACGTATATGAGCGCGCCCCATATGCCGGGGCTCTTGTGTTTGCGGCATTTTCAGGCAGTCATCAGGACGCCATAGCAAAAAGCATTAAATACAGGGAAGAAAAAAATATCACGGAGTGGAATGTGCCTTATATTCCGATCGACCCCAAAGATCTGAACAGAACTTACGATGCAGATGTTATACGAGTAAATTCCCAGAGCGGTAAAGGCGGCATAGGATATTTACTTGAACAGAATTACGGTTATGTTCTGCCCGCGCAAATGCGTGAAAATCTCAGTTACCTTTGTAAAAGCATTTCAGACAAAGAACATAGGGAACTCAAAGTATCCGACATTTTCGATATTTTCAAAGCGACGTATTTCAGAACAACCTCCCCTGTTGCGATCGTCGAAATGCATTTTCACAGAAGGCACAGGCGTGATATTGAAACAGAAATCGTATTTGAAATTGATGGACAGAAAAAAAATGTCCGTGCTTCGGGAAACGGTTCTCTGGATGCCGTAAGCAATGCGCTGAAATTATTTACCGGAGATTCTTATGAACTGCGTGTTTATACCGAACACAGCATGCAGGAACACGGATCAGGAAGCGTTGCGGCGGCTTATATAGGCATAAACAATAAAGACGGAATGACCTTCTGGGGAGCAGGGACCGATACCGATATTATTCATGCGAGTGCAAATGCACTTCTCAGCGCTTACAACAATATGAAAGATCCAATAAAATAAAGGAGAAAACAAATGCCGATGACTATGACGCAAAAAATCCTTGCCGCACATGCCGGTCTTGACAGTGTTGTTTCCGGACAACTTATTGAAGCAAAGCTCGATATCGTTCTCGGTAATGACATAACCGCTCCGGTAGCAATAAAAGAATTTGAAAAAGCATGTTTTGACAATGTATTCGATAGGGACAGAATTGCAATAGTTCTCGACCATTTTGTTCCGAACAAGGACATTAAAGCTGCCGAACAGTCGAAAATATGCAGAAACTTTGCAAACAGTCATTGTATAAGCCATTTTTACGATGTAGGCAAAATGGGCATCGAGCACGCATTATTACCTGAGCAAGGGATAGTGACTGCCGGAGACTGTATTATAGGTGCCGACAGCCACACATGCACATACGGAGCTGTCGGCGCATTTTCTACGGGTGTAGGCAGCACGGATATGGCTGCAGGAATGGCGACAGGAAAGGCATGGTTCAAAGTTCCGTCGGCAATCAAAGTTGAGCTGACAGGAAAACTTAAAAAAAATACAGGTGGAAAAGACGTTATTCTCACATTGATAGGTAAAATCGGCGTAGACGGCGCACTTTATAAGAGCCTTGAATTTTGCGGGGACGGTGTTGCATCACTTTCAATGGATGACCGACTTTGTATCTGCAATATGGCAATCGAAGCCGGTGCAAAAAACGGTATTTTCCCTGTTGATGACGTGACGCTTGCATATCTTGATAACAGAGCTGAACGAAGCCCTGTTATATATTCTGCAGATAATGATGCGGAATATGAAAAAACTGTCCGTATAAACCTTTCTGAAGTCGTTCCGACTGTAAGCTGTCCTCATCTGCCGGAAAACACAAGACCTGCCAAAGAACTTTCACATGTTAAAATCGATCAGGTCGTTATAGGCAGCTGCACAAACGGTCGAATGGAAGATATGACAGCAGCTTACAATATTCTTAAAGAAAAAAAGATTAAAGACGGCGTCAGATGTATTATTATTCCTGCTACGATGCAAATTATGCGTGAGTGTGTTGAAAAAGGGTATGTTACAGCATTTATCGATGCGGGTGCAGTCGTATCAACGCCGACATGCGGTCCATGCCTTGGAGGATATATGGGAATTCTTGCCTCCGGAGAAAAATGTATAGCGACAACAAACAGAAATTTTGTCGGAAGAATGGGACATCCGTCAAGCGAAGTATACCTTGCCTCTCCTCAAACTGCCGCAGCAAGTGCGCTGACGGGCTATATTACAGAATACACAGAGTAACTGTCAATAAACTTATTACGAAAGAAAGGGAAGGATCATGCATACTGAAGGGAAAGTTTTCAAGTATTATGACAATGTTGATACAGATGTTATAATTCCCGCTCGTTATCTGAACACTTCAAACGCAAAAGAACTCGCCGAACATTGTATGGAAGATATTGACAGCGATTTCGTTAAATCCGTCAATAAAGGAGATATTATTGTTGCTGGCCATAACTTCGGGTGCGGATCATCGCGCGAACATGCGCCTATTGCAATAATGGCGTGCGGTGTCGGATGCGTTATAGCAAAAAGCTTTGCGAGAATTTTTTATCGTAACGCAATAAACATCGGTCTTCCGATCCTTGAATGCAGTGACGCTGCCGATGAGATCTGCGCAGGGCATTCAGTAAACGTTAATTTTGACACAGGATTGATAACAGACCTGACAACAGGAAAAACTTATTCAGCCCCGCCGTTTCCGAAGTTTATTCAGAATATTATTTCAAGCGGAGGTTTGCTTGCCGCCATAAAAAACGAGGGAGATAAGAAAGATGAATAAGAATATTGCTGTTATAAAAGGAGACGGTATCGGTCCTGAAATAATAGAACAGGCTCAGTTGGTACTCGATAAGATCGCGATAAAATACGGTCACCGGTTCAACTATACCGATGTTGATATGGGCGGAGTTGCAATAGACAAATGGGGAGAGCCATTGCCTGACAACATGCTGGATCTATGTATAAAAAGTGACAGCGTTCTTCTGGGCGCCGTAGGAGGAAATAAATGGAACACGCTGCCCGGACACATGCGTCCTGAAAAAGGGTTATTGAAACTCAGAGCCGGAATGGAAGCATACAGCAACAACCGTCCCGCCAAAATATGGAAGCAACTCGCTTCGGCATCACCGCTGCGAAAAGAAATAGTTGAAAGAGGTATTGATTTTATTATTGTCAGAGAGCTTACCGGAGGTGTTTATTTCGGCGAACATAAAACGGAAACGCAAAATGGCATAAGATACGCATCAGACCTTTTGATATATTCCGAAAAAGAAATCGAAAGAATATGCAGGATCGGCTTTGAAACCGCAAAAAGACGAAGGAAAAAGCTTTGTTCTGTTGAAAAAAGCAATGTTCTTGATTCAAGCAGGCTATGGAAAAAGGTTGTTCATGAAATTGCTGAAGAATATCCTGATATAGAATTAACGGATATGCTTGTAGATAATTGTGCAATGCAGATAGTTAAAGATCCTTCTCAGTTTGATGTTATTGTTACTGAAAATATGTTCGGAGATATTCTTTCCGATGAAGCATCCATGATCACGGGTTCTATAGGCATGATCCCGTCATCCAGTCTCGGTAACGGAACGAACGGCGTTTATGAACCAATTCATGGTTCCGCACCTGATATAGCCGGAATGGATATTGCAAACCCGATAGGAACGATTCTTTCAGCGGCGATGATGCTGAAATACAGTTTCGGACTGGAAGAAGAAGCGGAATGCATTGAAAAAGCCGTTTCGGACTATCTGGACGCAGGATACAGAACCGCTGATATTATGCCGCATCATGAAAACGAAAAGAAAAGCTGCACTCTTGTAAGTTGCAGCAAATGCGGAACATTGATATCTGAATTTATAGTATAATTAAATCATGTAATGGAAAAAAACCGACAGATTATATCTGTCGGTTCATTTGAATTTACCGGATCATTTATCTGCCGCGGTCTTCCATCAATTTAAGATTGGTCGTATAATATTCACCGTTGCGGTATACTTTTACCGTTATAATGTCCCCTACCTTGTGAGAAGAGTTGACATTCTGAATATCAGTCATACTTTCAACCTTTTGACCGTCTAACTCCGTAATTATATCATTTACCTGAATACCTGCTAGATCAGCGCCGCTGTTTTCTTCAACGTCAGTTACGATCACGCCCTGAGGAACTCCGTAGTATCGGGATATCGAAGCTGAAACTGTGCTGCCTGCAATACCTGTGGCCGGGCGATCTTTCACATAGCCGTATTCAACAAGATTTGAAATGATTGGCGCAGCATAATCAATGGGAACAGCAAAACCGAGACCTTCGACTTCAGTATCTGAGATTTTCAGTGTTGTTATTCCGACGACCTCACCCTTCGTATTGACAAGTGCTCCGCCGGAATTGCCTGGATTGATCGCTGCATCAGTCTGAATCATTGAATCTGCAGTATTTTCTTTGTCAATGGTTCTGTCAAGAGCGGAAACGATACCAAGCGTTACACTGCCCGCAAATTCTATACCGAGAGGATTACCGATCGCAAGCACAACTGCTCCTACTTTCAGATCGGAAGAAACGCCGAATTTTGCAGGAACAAGATTTTCGGCATTATCGACTTTAATAACTGCGAGATCGTTATTTTTATCTCCGCCGATGAATTGCGCAGGATATTCTCTGCCGTCTGAGAGAGTAACATCAATTGTAACATTATCATATGAGTCATAATACGAAACAACATGGTAATTTGTGACGATGTAGCCATCGGTATCAAGAATAATACCGGAACCCGAAGAGGTTACTCCGCCCACAGTATAGTAGAAAAACCCGCTTTGATACCGTGCGGACGGAACGCTCACAACAATTGTTACAATAGAAGGCTTGACAACCTCTGATATTTCTTCTATTGCGGTTTCTCCTATCGGTGCAATAGACGTATAAAGAGATGTTGACTGAGTTTGAGATGAATCGATCGAACTACTCATGTTATTGATTTGATTTTGAAGGTCCGCAACAGTTTTATTCAGATCGTCTATCTTCTGACTGTATTTTTCATCTATTTCAGATCGAACCGATTCGATATCCCGTTCATCGTCCGGCGTATTGTTAGAAAAGGCGGCAAACAATCCGACTGCAGCCGCAACACATATTACCATCATTATAATAACGCTGACAAATGCCAGTCCGCCGCGGTTTTTTGGTTTTGTATTATACTCACTGTTCATATGGAAATGCCTCCGGGATTATATGCTATTAAATCTTAATGATTATATTTTATATAAAGAAATTGTAAAATAATCAAATAATAAAGGGTATAATATTGTCAATTCATTTAAACGATACAACGATGTCAGATTTTAAGATTCTGCATTTTATCACAATAATATTTAACGTTATCCCATTTCGCATCCGGAGCGATTCTGTGATCAGGACAAGGAATATATCCTCCGAGATCAATAAGGCGCTTCAGTCTTTCAATTTCCCTATCTATTGCAGCATAATCTTCAGCAAAAACACGTTTATCCATACCGCCGACCCCGCGTACATATTCTCCGTACTGTCTGCGCCACGGTTCGATGCTCGCTTCCCATGTTCCGACTTCGATCGGAAACATGGTATTGACTCCGCCCTTCAACCAGATTGGTACGAGTTTATCAATGCAGCCGTCACAGTCAAGTGAAATTATATCTACACCATAATCAAGTAACAGATCAGATATTTTTCTGTAATGAGGTAAAACATATTCTTCAAAAACATCCGGATTTACAAGCGGACCGTTTTTAAAACAGATATCTTCCCAATAATGGCAAAAATCAACTTTGACACCTGTTGAAAAGACTGCTTTTGCGTTCTCATAAGCTATAGAGGCTATGGTATCTATTATTTCAACAAATAAATCTTCATCGTCTGCCTGAAGATAAGCAAGGTTTTCAACGCCAAGCATATCACGGATACTTCCGTAGAGACTTCCTATATGATAACCCACCGGACGATCTGTTATGCTGTTTAATTCCGGTATCATTTTTTTTATACCAACGAGATCATATCTTTTTTCTGATGGCTGAAGTTTGGGAAGATACAGTTCTTCCCATGCTTTTCTGTCTTTCAGCAAAGTGCCGACCGTAGCAGGGATAGATGAAATTCCCCGTTTTGATTTTTCTATAAGACCGTTGCCGTTCTGAGAGATTATCCACCCATCGCCGAGTTCTTCAAGAACTTTGCCTTCAAAGGAAGGCATAAGTCCGGTATGAGAACCTATGGTCGTAGACCATGCGCAGTCAAAGCCGAGCTTTTCATTAATCTCCTTGCACGATCCGCCGTTATCCCAGTAGTGTGTTGCTTCCCATTCAGTGAGAAAACCTTCTTCTTTCCATTTGGTAAGTGTTTCTCCCCAGAATCCGAAATGGACAACAGGCATTTTATCATAATTACGATAATGCAGAATTGCGTTAATACGTTCACGTGTATTCATAGTATACCTCACAGTTTTGTTCTTATTCGTTTCGAACGATCATATTATAAATTGAAAAAACATTTTTGTCAAGTATTTTAATTAAAGCACATAACAATAAAAAGAAAACATCGAACCGGAGCTGTTTGATCAATGAAATTTTGAAAAAAATGTAAACACTCTTGAAAGTCAGATGATATTGTGCTATAATAACAAAGCTTGAATAAAATAATAATTCGGGGTGTAGCGCAGATGGTAGCGCGCTTGGTTCGGGACCAAGAGGTCGCAAGTTCAAATCTTGTCACTCCGACCATTAAAAGGATTCCTTTTCGGGAATCCTTTTAATTTTAATTCAATGCTTTTTTCAAAGTAAGAATGTTTTTCCCGTCTTTATATTCATAAGAAATATCATCTATCATTTTTTTAGTAAGAAAGATTCCAAGACCGCCAATTTCACGTTCGTCTGCAGACAGCGATACATCGGGATCGTTTTTTTTCAGCGGATCATAGGGAACTCCCCTATCCGTAAAAGTTATTGTAACAGTAACAGGATCATCTGATACTTCAACTTTGACGCCCGCTTTTCCGACATCAGGAGAATATGCATAATGCGCGATATTAACAAAAATCTCTTCTACGGCTATATCAAGCTGCATTTGATGTTTGGGCAAACAATCAACGGCTTCAAGTCTGGAATTTACAAAATCAATTACTTTTTCAAGATTATCTGTTATTGCGTCTATTTTAATCTCATTAGCGTTCGTTTGCTCATCTGCTGATATGTCAAAATCAAGGGTATTAATCTTTTGCAGAATTTCAATCAACCTTGTTTTCCATAATTCTATGGTAGCCTCGCTTTTCTGAGGATCAGGATCGGGATGTCGTGTTCCCCAGTCAATAAGACCCGCATAAGAAAGACAGCGAACTTTATCGTCAACTTCTTTATATCTGTTTTCATCTTTTGTGCCGAGATATTTCAAAAGGGAGTCGTGCCAGAATTTATGTGATATTTTGGTATTATATCCCTGGAAATCATACACGATCTTCGGATCGTATTCTGAAAAACCGACATATGCGTTATACATATGAATAAGATCGAAGATAGGATGTCCCACGGACAGGGTATCCATATCAATAACAAGAACCTCATCTCCGGCAAGAACGATGTTTTTTGTATGGAAATCTCCGTGGATCATATGATTCGATTCAGGTATATCCTCGACCATTGCAACAAGCTTATCACCAAGACCGTCGGGAAGAGTGTCTTTCATCCGTCTGACAGAACGCAACGTTTTTTCTTTAATTGATGGTAATTCGCCATCAGGAACGATAATGCTGTGGATTTTTTTCAGCATTTTTACGTATTCATCTACGCACCAATCGTATTTATCCGGTTCATTGGCAAGTATTTTTGAAAATGATCTCGAATTAAGAAGTTCAAAAACAGAACCGTAGCTATCCCCTACCTTGACTACATCATAAGAAATTGCGGTCGGGACACCAAGGATAAGAGCAAGCTTCGCAACCTTGCGTTCGTGTTGAATTTCAGCAAGCGCATCTGCGTTTTTATATGTTTTAACAACATTATCTTTATCTATTCGATAAACTTTACCGTTAAAGCCTTCCCCAATAACCTCACAGCCTTCTACCGAAACTACGCGATATGCCTTTTCGACATCGATAATTTCAGTAAAACCAGTCATTTCGAGAATTTCGTATACTTCTGAGCTAACGCCTATTATTTTAAGATCGGGATATGCTTTTTTTATTCGTAAAATTACGCGAAGCCCTGCGCTAGAAATATATACTAAATTTGATGCATCAAATACAACAGTAAAATCACTGTTGTACCCTGAAAGCTGCTTGTTGATATTCTGCTCTGTTTCGGATGCATTTCCGGAATCTATTCTTCCGGAAAGAATCACAGTAACGGATTTCTGGTTGTCGTCTGTCATTTAATTCACTCCATTATTACGACTTACTGTTTTTTATTTTTATATTTTTTATACTCACCCGAAAAATCAGAACGATTTTATTACGATCATTTCAACATTATCGCCGATAATTTTTACTTTTACATCGTCGGCTATATTAGCTACAATGGATTTTTCAAGTTCATCCCATGCTTCATGAGCCTTGTCGTTTCCGTCGAGATGATCCTGAACATCCTGTCTGTATAAAGCCATTGACCATACGACAGCTGTTTCATCAAAAACCGCGCCCATGGGATAAGAGACCGCAGTATTCATCATTGTATAGGGCATTGCTTCTTTAGAAGAAAGTATGATATCGGCAATCATAACTTTTATCTTGCCCATAAAGCTTTTTGAAGCCTCGTTTTTACCGCTGGTTGAAACAGCGAGAAGCTGGTCTTTAAGCGCATAAGTCATATCTATTTCGGACTTCATGTGAAGCTCGAATTTATTATCCTCATTTTCAATCCAGTATTCTGCTTTTACCTGACCTGCAATTCCACGCAACATTCCGAACATTTCCTCGGCAAGAAGACGGAGATGAAGATTCGTTTTTCTTTCAAGACCGGCATCTTTACCGAATTTTTCTGTTACGGCAAGCGCTTCTGAAATACCATCGCCTTTTTCGTTAACAGTAACAGATATTGATTTCATTTTTAATCCTCCCCAATATTGTCAGGCACAAAATTATTCAATAGTAAGAATATCAGAAAAACCGGTAACTTCAAATATTTCCATTACAGTTTCGTTTACATTGCAAACTTTCATTTTGCCCTGTGTATTCATTTTTTTCTGGGCTGTAAGAAGAACGCGAAGACCTGCCGATGAGATATATTCGAGTTTTTTGCAGTCAAGGCAGAGTTCTGTAATGCCGGGAAGAACAGCTCTGACAGCGCTGTCAAATTCGGGAGCTGTTACGGTATCAAGACGTCCCTCCAGAGCGAGAACTGCTTTGCCGTTTTCGGTTTTTTTATTAATCGTAAGCATGATATATCCTCCTGTAAGATTGATTTTACTTAATATCATTCATTATACAATTATTATATCACATCTTTGTGAAAAAATCCATAGGTTTTAAAATTTTTTTCTAACAATTAAAAATTAATTTTTCATCGATTTGTGTTCTTCAAAAAAATATCTTGACAAATAAACTATTATGTGGTATAATACTAAAGTCATAAAAATGCGGGTGTGGCGGAATTGGCAGACGCGTTAGATTCAGGTTCTAATGGCCGCAAGGTTGTGCAGGTTCAAGTCCTGTCACCCGCACCAAACAAAATCAATCCGAACTTCGTCATCAAATGTGACGGGTTCGGATTTTCTGTTATGTTTACTTGTTTTTATTTTAATAAAAAAGAAATAAAGCAAATGGGTGCTGCCGAGATATAAGACAGCGCCCATTGTTTTATTTAGTTTCTAACACCCCACATACAAAGTGGCACTTTTTCGTCCGGAACGATCAGCATTTTTTTCTCGATCATGTTTTCTATCAAAAACGCAGCGACGTCAAGACGGTGGTGGATCTTTGCGATATCTCCGCACTGATCTCTTACCGAATCTGGCGAATGATCAGAGAGGATTTTTTCTGCTTTATCAGAAATGCCTATCATACAATCTGCGATTATTTTAATCACGTCCGAAAGGAGTAAGCACATCTTTTCAAAAGACGACTTGTCAAACACTGGAAAATTTGCCGATAATACGTTATTATTACAGCTGATGAAATTCTCTTCAATTAGCCACGGAAGCATGGGATTGTCTCTGTTCGGCTCTCGGTTCAAAATCGCATCGCAGACAGCTTCTGTTTTATTATAAAAATCATAGTGATCATATAACTGCGCCTGTTTGATCACCCGATAGTTTTCAGCGGAAAACCATGCGGTCCCGTCCCGGTTCCAGGTTTCCATCGTGACTCCATGGAAATGATGATTATTATAATCGTTGTCATATCCAAAGACCCATCCGTGGCCACCAAGGCAAAGTTCTTTTGGTTTTCCTAGCGGGGATTTCTGTCTAACGTGTTGAAATCCCATTACAAACGAGATGTTCAGAATTCCGAACAAAAGTCGGTTGTCATTGAAATCATTGCCATAAAAATCCAACTCACGTATCTGAGGAAGCAAGGTTTTTACCTTTCCAAATACTGAATCGGCAATGTCTGCGTAAATATCCGATGTGTTTTTCACAAATTCTTTTTCATACGCATCTGTGATAATGACAATATTCGTCTGATATTTTTCTCCTGTTTTTTTCAACAGTCCTGCTGCTTCAAGAATCTCAAGTTCATCTTCCAGATACGGCATAGAAACGCCGAGTTCCATTGAAAGCGCCTCTGCAGTCATCGGCTCATAATAGGAAGCAAGCATGATTGAACCGGGCAGTTTTCTTTCGAATAAGCCATAGTATTTGTTTTGATCTCCCCAAAAATCAAGCCGGAATGTGCCGGGATTATAACTTTTTTCTCCGAGTTGTCTTGTCATACCGATACCTTCTTTCAATAATTTACGTATCTTGAACAGATGGTATTTCACCATTTCAAGGCTGATGTCTTGTTCTTTTGCGATTTGAGAACAGCTTTTGTTATCAACATAATAAGCGACGCACACTTCACGCTGTGTCTTTTTTAAAAGCGAGAGTTCGCGTCGAAGAAGAAAGACTTCTTCACTTTCGGTTTCCTTCAGGACATATTCTTCTTCAGGAGTAGACTCGTACACGCCGACAGTTTCTTCCGTGAGCTCCACCGGATGTGCGGCGAGATCCTTACGGCGAACAAACCGGCGGAAGGTATTCTCTGCGATTTTCCATGCATATTTCCAAAATGCATCTTCGCTTTTAAGTTTTTTTACCGATGTAAGAATCTCAAATACGATATCAGAAGCAAGTTCATCCGCTTTATCTTTATCATAAAGCCGTGAAAAAGCATAACCGTATATCTTGGTAAGATTCTCTGATAAAAGTTTATATGCGGCTTGTGTGTTCATTGTTGTTCTCCGTTGATTGAAAGCTTTCACATATATAGTGTATAAAAGCAGTTATCGGTTAATCGAATATTGAAATTATAGCACGTTTTTTTATCAATATCAATTATTCTTTGTAACACACCCTCGCTTTTGCTTTTGCTAATGGCGATTCCTTTCTGCTTTACCTTCTCGGTTTTCCTCTCTTCAAGTCTAATGCAAATTCTTTTAAGGCTGTACAGTACTTTCCGGGGAAATGCTTGAAAAATCCGGTTTTTACCCTAAGCCGATCTAAAACGGCCGCACACCACAAACAAAACTAATCTGAACTCTAAGCCGGTTGGCGAAGGGTTCGGATTTGTCGTTTATTTCGGCGATCTGAATTTGACCTAGGCAAGAAAAACAAAAAATGGAAAACAGAGGTCAAGAAAATGAATCTGAACATCGGTAACATCGGAGTATGGGTCGCGGGTCTCCGGTGGAGACCTATTCCGAAGGCAGAAGCGCTGACCGAGGCGGCAGCCGAGACCATGCACTACGAATATCTCAAGCAGAACCGTCCCTCAACCGTCAGTGTAATGCGTATGGACGGCACTTTCGAGAATTATCTCAAAGAGGTCAATCAAGAGGCAACGGAAATGCTTGAAACGCTCGTTGGCAGTACG
>CACZQB010000023.1 GCA_902783255.1 Oscillospiraceae bacterium
AAGGGAATTTCGGATGTACAGCAAAAGAAGATGTCCGTGGTGTGAGGACAACGAATTGCTCCGGAAATACCACGACGAGGAATGGGGCGAACCGCTTCATTCCGACAGAAAGCACTTTGAGTATATCTCGCTCGAGGTTCTTCAATGCGGGCTGAACTGGCTCATGATGATGAAAAAAAGGGAGATATTCAGAGAGTGCTTCGACGGTTTCGATTATGAGAAGATCGCCCTCTACGACGACGGGAAAGTCAAAGAAATTATGGAAACGCCCGGTATGATAGAATCTCCGCGAAAAATCAACGCTATCATAAACAATGCGCGCCGCTTTCTTGAAGTCAGAAAAGAATTCGGCTCGTTTGATAAATACATATGGGGATTCTCCGGCGGGAAAACCATTCTGTACACCGACAGACAGAATTACGTGACGAGCCGGTTGTCCGACGATCTGAGCCGCGACATGAAAAAGCGGGGATTCAAGTTTCTCGGATCGATCACCGTATACGCGCATCTTGAAGCGTGCGGGATCGTCAACGATCACAGCGATTTCTGTTTCAAGTTCAAACGCCTCGCAAAAGACTGCGTGAGAATGGATAACTATTGAGGTAAAAGAAAATGAAAAAAACACTTCTTCTCTGGTCGGATGTCTATAGATATTGGGAATACGTGATTCGTTATTATCCGGAATTAAAATACAAGACTTTTTATAAAGAATACTCATTGCCTAGCCATCATTATGGTCAATCAACATATTATGACTGGGTAAATGTAAATGATGAGTCGGGGACAATAGAAAAATCGCAAGAGTCTTTTGACACTTTGTTCCCAGAAATAGGGTGGAGATGGACTCAGGGGACGATCCATTCACTCTCCCTTTTTTACAAAAGTCCAAATATTGAGTCGCAAGCAGCTGTCTGGATAACGGCATATATGCTTTGTATTATTCGAAACAATTTTGGAACTGCCGCAACACGAAAAGAGGCCGATAGAATTGCCATGCTGTCAGCAGCAGAGATAATTCCCAAATACTGTTTCTGGCATTATAAATCAAAAACGCTTTTCCCGGAAATCTATATTCCCGACATAATTGATCGTGAAGAAATAGACATTCCGGACTATGCACTCATTGATTTTGCTGCAGCAAACGCCGCGTTTGTTCTTGCTCATTATGTTCCGGTTGTCTTTGATAGGAATTAAATAATCAAGATCGACACCCCCGCCTGATCATACGATCAAGCGGGGGTGCATTTGTGTCTTATTACGCTGCTTTCAGCGGGGCGGGGACGGGTTCAGGCAAGATCTTCTTTTCACGTCTCTCAAGAACCGTAATACATATTTCTCATCTCTCTTGGCGTAAATCCTCGATTGATTTGCAGGCGCGTATCATTGAACATATCGGAAAACAATTCAATAAAAGTTTCAAGGTCCCTTTTTGAAAACGTATAACGTCGGTATTTTTGAATAAGATCTACCGCGCTTTCAACGTCTCCCTCACATACGTCTGCCATCCCGTAAATGTCCTCGGCTAAATCGTCCGCTTGTTCTTTTGTGAAATCGGGAATATTTCTTAAGAACGCGCGAAAACTGATAAACGATAACGTCTTTTCGTGGTAATATTCGTCCTCATATTTCAGAAACTGCCCCTTGTCCGGGACGTAGTACGGTTTGCCGGATTGTTCTTCTTTGAAATAATAGTAGTCATCGTCGTCGACCGCTAAAATATGCTCCGCAACCACTTCACGGTCGATAGGCTTTGTTTCTTCAACATCATCATAGAACTCATCTTCACCGACAATACTGAAGAACTTGTGCTTTTTCGAGACTTCATCCACGATCGAAAGAAACGATTCTTCCGTCAGCGGATCGTTTTGTGAATTGTAAATGGATAGGATTTTTGAGAGCGGTACTATCCCGTAAAGATTGCTCGCCGCGTCAAGATACCTTTCCACCAATTGTTTTGTTCCCGTGGCTTTTTTTATGCTCATTTTCAACCTCCGACATTTTCGAATTTGGTTGCTGAGAGAAATCAAAGGAGCAGAAGAGCATTATTCAAATAAGATATAAAATGTATTTTCCACGCTTCCAACGCAGTCGGCCCGTCCATTTTGCAAATTATCAATCAGAACGTTTTCTTACTCATCATAAAATCGATCAGATTGACGTGAGATATTCCACTCCTGTTTTGTAACAGGTAATCGGTCGTTACAACGTATTTTTTGTAATTGTCCTTTACGGATTCGAGCGCTCTGTATTCCCGGTCTTCCGTTTCCTTGCTTCCCGCGATAGTGTACGCCGCCTGAACGTAAGAGTAATTCAACTCGGGATCTCTGAGGATAAAGTCGCATTCAAATTTACCTATCCTTCCGACGCTTACGGAATAGTCCAGAGTCTTGGCGTAAACGAATATGATGTTTTCGATCACGGGACCGTAATTGATCCGATTGTCCGTGTTTTCGGAAAAAAATAAACTCAGATCGGCAAGATAGTACTTTTTTTCTCCGCGAAGAGAACGCTTCGACTTCATATCAAAACGCGGACATTCGTACAAGACTTTGGCGTCTGTCAACGCTTTGATATATTTTGAAACGGTAGAGACGGTTACGGGCAATCCGCTTTTCTTCAATTCTTCGCAGATATTCGGAATGCTCGTTGTAGAACCGAAGTTGTTGATTATATACTGTCTGACCGTTTCAAAAGACTCTTTGTTCCTTATTTTGAGACGACTCCGGATATCTTTGTCAAATATTTCCCGTATTACTCCTTGTACGTATCTTCGCTTGTCCGGCAGATCGTCAAAAAAGAGCGTTCTCGGGAACCCGCCTTCCAGAATGTAGTTGTTGAGTTCCAGCATCGGGTTCGGATCTGTCGGTTTTCCGTAGAATCTCTTCATATCTTCGTATTCTTCGAAACTCAAAGGGAACATCTCAAATTCCAGATATCTGCCTGTGAGCTTTGTGACAAGTTCTCCGCTGAGAAGATAGGAATTGGACCCGGTTATGAAAATAGACCATCCTCCGTCTGTCCGGAATCCGTTAATAACTTCCTCAAAGTCCGCGACGTTTTGTATTTCGTCGATTAACAAATACTTAGTTCCCTGCGCAGTTCCTCTTTCTTCGATCAGCTTTTCGAGAGCGTCTGCAGTTTTGATTTTTCTGAATCCACGCTTGTCAAGATCAAGGTAAATGAT
The DNA here is from genome assembly GCA_902783255.1 of Oscillospiraceae bacterium. Classification (GTDB taxonomy): domain Bacteria; phylum Bacillota; class Clostridia; order Oscillospirales; family UBA644; genus HGM12619. Next base: position 3,185 of record CACZQB010000023.1, read on the forward strand.
ATTTTCATCGGAGATCCCGTCGCTTTTGAGCTCATCAACGATCATTTCCATAAGACTGGATTTGCCGCATCTTCTGATCCCGGTTATGACTTTTATTATATCTTCAGTATGATAAAACGCGCGTATCTTTTTCAGGTAGTTTTCTCTCACGTACAGTTTCATATCAAGTCCTCCTATATGGCAATTTTATTATATCATATAACATCGTTAAAATCAAGTTAACGCATACTAATTTGACAAAAACGCAAAATAGTATGCGTTAAACACCATTTATCTTTATTATTAGTCAGTTTGCTGTTTTAAAACCGTGAG
>CACZQB010000024.1 GCA_902783255.1 Oscillospiraceae bacterium
CCGAAGCGAACGCCTCTCTGACAGAGATGGGCGCATTGTGATAAGACGAGATAGTCCCTCCTTTTTGACGGAACCGCAGTATCGGGAACGACGCAATCTGCGAACGATTCACCGTCCCAGAGAGGATGTTTCTTTCCGCCTAAAAGTTCGGCGTATGTCGGAAGCAAATCAAGATTGTAATGAAGATTTTCGTCGGTACCGATTTTTCCTCCCGGCCACTTTATTATCATTGGGATACGGCAATTGACATAATCGGCAGTGGCATGTTCGCCGTAAAGCCCGAGTTCTCCTATATTCTCGGCATGGTCCGCGCTTATGATAATTGCGGTATCGTTATAAACTTCAGTCCTTTTAAGCGCATCAAGGATATAGCCTATGTGAGTATCCATGTAAAGAATGCCAGTATCATATCCGTCAAACATTCTCCGAAGTCCTTTTCTGTCTACGACTTCACCGGGATGGCGCGGAACATTGGGGTTTTCATTGCTGTTATACATACCTATCTCTCTCGCGGAATGCGGTCCGACATGACGGACATGCTCAGCGAGGACTTCGTCTGTTATCCAATCGGGAAGGGGGTCGTTTGCGAATGGTTCGCCGAACGAAAGCGGAGCTCTGTAAGGAGTATGCGCATCCCAGAAATTAACGTGAAGATACCAGTTATCTTTTTCTGCATTTCTTTCGAGCCAGTCGAGCGCAACGGGAGATATCTCATCGGCGGATTCTCCGCCCTGTCTGCCCGTATTATACATTTCGCTGAAACCCGCATAAAACTGCCAACAAGAATGACGTTCCGCAAACGGGCTGACAAGAACGGTCCGAAGACCCTGTCTGCGTAAAAAACCGGGAAGACTCGAGATGTTGAGCTTATCGCAGAAATCGCGTGAGTAGCCCTCTCTGCGCATATCCGCGGCAGTACCGCCGTGACCGACGACTCCGGAATGGATACCGAAACGACCTGTCATAAGCGCATTTCTTGACGGGAGACAAGGAGCATCGGAACAGTAATAATTATCAAAACGAACTGCGTCTTTCGCTACGGAATCTATGTTCGGCGATGTGTTTCTGTGATAGCCGTAACATCCAAGATGATCGGGACGGAGAGTATCAAGATCAAGATAAAGAATTCTCATTTCATGTTCCTTTCACGGAAATTGTTTTTCTTCCGAGGTGAATATATAACAAAAGACCCCCTGCAAAAGCAAGGGGTCTTGGAGCTGGTAATCGGATTCGAACCGATGACCTGTTCATTACGAGTGAACTGCTCTACCTGCTGAGCCATACCAGCAAACCTTTGGTATTATAGCACAGATCCCCCTGTTTTTCAAGTGCGACTTTGTTAAAATTCTTCAACATTTGACGATTTGTCAACCGTTATGCGTAGCGACGATATTAACACCGGTACCCGCAACATTCTCAATAATAATATCGCCCATTTTTACCGGAGATGTGACAGATACTGTTCTTATTTCGCGCATACAGTCAAAAAGAGATGTTTTCGGTACTGGATATTCACTTTTAACTGAAAGTCTCGGATAAGTTCCCCCTTCAAGGCGGACTGTGGAAGTCAATACTCTTTCGGGGTTAACTACCTCTGCAGACGCGTATTTGTAACCCCTCGGACATTTATTGTTTCTTACTGCAAGAACGACTTCTTTGCCGTCCCTGTTTTCGTGATCGACTTCAATATTGCATCCTTTCGGACAGATCACACACGTTACATTCGTTGTTTGCATACTATCTCTTTACTCACTTTTTGATCTTATATATTCAGCAGCGTATCTGCCTGCAAGAACGCTGTCTTTTGTTACGTTGTCAACAAGGTCATAAACCTTATAAACGTTTCCGCACGCAAAAATACCGGGAACTGATGTTTCGAAGCCGCTTTCGCATACGGGACCTTTTGTTTTGGGATCGATAAGTATTCCTGCGCCCCTTGAAAGCTCGTTTTCAGGAATTAGTCCGACAGAAAGGAGCAGCGTATCGCATTCAACATATTCTTCCGTCCCTTTGATCGGAGAAAGGTTTTCGTCAACAGCCGCTACAGTAATACCTTCAATTCTTTCGCGTCCGTGAATTTCAACGGCTGTTTTACTGAGATGAAGAGGAATCCCGAAATCGTTAAGGCATTGAACGATATTTCTTTTCAATCCGCCGCTTTTAGGCATAATTTCGTAAACTCCGCTGACTTTTGCGCCTTCAAGAGTCATTCTTCTTGCCATGATAAGACCTATGTCACCAGATCCGAGAATTACGGTGTTTTTGCCGGGCATAAGTCCTTCAATATTAACAAGTCTCTGAGCTGTCCCTGCGGTATATATCCCTGCCGGTCTTGTGCCGGGAATCCGAAGCATTCCTCTTGTTCTTTCTCTGCAGCCCATTGCGAGAATAACGGCCTTTGAGTGTATTTCGACAACACCGAGCGATGTGTTTACCGCACGGATAACTTTTTGCGGAGTAAGAGAAAGGACCATTGTGTCGGTCAGTGTTTTAATGTCTGTATCCGACAGCATATCGATATATCTTTGCGCATACTCCGGTCCCGTCAGTTCTTCCCCGAAAACATGGAGACCGAATCCCGGGTGAATACACTGGTTAAGAATACCGCCAAGCTGTTTATCTCTTTCGATAACAAGGATATTATCGATACCGTTTTTTCTGCATTCCAGCGCCGCGGCAAGCCCTGCGGGACCGCCTCCGATCACCGCAACATTTACATTCATTTTCATAAATTTTATATTCTCTCTGTTAATATTTTTTATGTCGGATATTTATATCATTTCTTTTTCCGTCATTCGTGAAGCGCCGCCGAATTTTGTAACTTCACTCATCGGAATATCGAGCTCTCTTGCTATTATTTCCATTACTCTCGGTCCGCAAAAACCGCCCTGACATCTGCCCATACCGGCACGGACACGCCTTTTTACGCCGTCCATATCTCTTGCGCCTGCTCCTCTTGTTACGGAATCCGCGATCTCGCCCTCCGTGACTGTTTCGCAACGGCATATAACGCGTCCGTAAAGAGGATTCTGAGCTATTATTTTATTTTTTTCATCGTCAGAAAGGTCTTTGAAACGGATTACTTTTCGGTTGTTGTCAAAATTTTCTTTTGCGACAAATTCAAAACCGCTTTCAGCTATTTTTTCAACGACATACTCACCTATTGCCGGACCTGCGGTAAGACCGGGAGATTCTATACCCGCGACATTGAAAAGACGGTTATTAAAATCAGAAAAACCGATTATAAAATCCCCTTTTCCGCCTATCGGACGTATGCCGGTAAACGATGTGATAACGTCTCTTTCGCTGACGGACGGAACAGAACGTCTTGCGCCTTCAAAAGCAGTGAGCTGTCCCTCAAACGTGGTTGCCTTATTCTCTTTATCGTCGATATTTTCAGCGGTAGGACCGACGATTATGTTGCCGTCAACGGTCTGAGATACAAGTATTCCTTTACCGAATTTGACGGGCGGCTGAAAAATAACATGGTGAACAAGGTCTCCGCAGTTATTGTCCAGGATCGAATACTCGCCTTTTCTGGGTGTGATGATAAACGAATCGTCGCCGAAAAGTTTCGCTATTTCGTCGGCATGAACCCCGGCAGCGTTTATTACGGTTCGTGCAGATACGGTTTGACCCGAGGATGAAACAAGCACGGTATATTCTCCGTTGATGCGGATATTTTCAACTTTAAAATTGCGTATCAGTTCAACTCCGTTGTTTTCGGCAACTTCTGCAGGAGCGCAGCTCATTTCGAAAGATGAGCATACGCCTGCGGTTTCCGCAAAAAGAGCTCCTCTGACTTCAGGTGAAAGATTCGGTTCAAGAGAGAGAGTTTCGGTTTTATTCAGTATTCTCAATCCATCAACGCCGTTTTGAAGTCCTCTTTCGTAAAGTTCGCGGATTTTCGCTTCATCTTCTTCGGTCAATGCAATAACGAGAGAACCGATCTGTCTGAACGGAATATCCATTTTTTTACAGAGTTTTCTTACAAGTTCGTTACCGCGTATATTGAGTTTTGCCATCAAAGTGCCCGGAACAGGGTCATACCCCGCATGAATAATGGCGCTGTTCGCTTTTGTTGCGCCCATAGCGACGTCGTTTTCTTTTTCGATAAGACATGTTTTTGCGGTATATTTGGAAAGCTCGTATGCGATCCATGCGCCGGAGACGCCGGCGCCTATAACGGCAAAATCAAATTGATTGTTTTTCATGTATTGTTTTTCTCCCGATTTTTAGAGATGTTGCTGAAATTGATATTGACAGGGTTTATCCGTCTCGATTTTCCGCCGAAACGAAGGCTGTTGTCTGTAAGCTCCTTCTGGCGGACGCTCTGAACCATGCCTATGGCAAAGAAAAGGCTCATAACGGAAGAACCGCCGTATGAAACAAAAGGAAGCGTTACGCCGATTACCGGTGCAAGACCGAGGACCATTCCGATATTGACAAGCGTTTGCGCGATAATTATACCGGCTACGCCAACGCATATAAGCTTGCCGCAGGTGCTTTTAATATTGTTAACGTTAAGAAGAATAAAAACCACAAGAGCCACTATAAGCGCAAGAACTATGATACAGCCGATAAATCCGAATTCCTCACCTATTATGGCAAAAACGAAATCCGTATGATTTGCAGGCAAAAGTGCATTCTGAGTCTGTATTCCGTTGCCGAAACCGAGGCCGTACATCTGCCCCGAACCGAGCGCACGTTTTGAAATAATAGGCTGATAGCCGTAATTCAGAGGGTCGAGCTCCGGCTGAAAACCGTATATGATCCTTTTTTTCTGGTCAACCCGAAGATACTGCCATATTACGGGAGCCGCTGCGATCACCGCTACAGCCGCCACGATAAAATATCGGTATTTCAACCCTGCGGAATAAAGGATGAAGATAAAAATTACAGCGTATATTATTGCGGAACCTAGGTCATGCTGAAGAAGGATGGGAATAAAATAAAGAAGAAAATGGACGCCTAAAAGCAGTACATGAACCGGCTTGTTCAGCTTATCCTCTATTCTTGAAATATGTGTTGATATGCTGACGATGAAGGCGGTTTTTGTGAACTCGGAAGTCTGAATATTCACCGAACCGAAAGTGAGCCAGTTATAGTTACCGCCCTGACTGTCCGCAAAAATAGCGGTAACAAGCAAAAGAGCAGACGAAATAATCGCGATTGGTATATAAAATTTACAGATAAATTCATAGTCTATTCTTGCGACGATAAACATTATTATAAATCCGCCGATAATCCCTATCAACTGCATCGGGATGCAGCGGGATTTGGAGGAATCGGCAATAACGGCAGATGAAATTGCTGCCATGCCGCATGCGGAAAGCGCTGTAACAAGGATCAGTATAGGCTTATCAAGACGCCTCAGATATGAAAAAAGACTGTCAAAAACAGATGCACGGGTGCCTTTCATAAGCAAGATACCTCCCTTACATATACTTATCATTATAGGATATTATACGACAAAAATCTTATGATTGTCAAGATTAAACATAAAAAAACATAATTTATTCATATTCTTTTTTTCAGAAGTATTGATTTTTGAAAATGTTATTCTAGTCGGTTCAGACGCCATTAAAATTAAATAGTAAAAAATTGTAAAATGCCTTGAAAAAGAAGCAACATTGATATATAATAACTATGTATATACAAATGTATAAAAAATTAAAATAAAAATACCGGTACAAAATGATAAAGAATATTGATTCCGTTCTTTCTTCCGTTTCCAAACCGTCATGGTATATCGGAACGGAGCTGAATTCCGTTCATAAATCAAAAGATAACGTTCATACTCGTGTGGCTTACTGCTTTCCGGATCTGTACGATGTTGGAATGTCACACCTTGGTATGAAGCTTTTATATCACATGATGAATGAGCGTGACGACCTATGGTGCGAACGAGTATTTGCGCCTAACACCGACATGGAAGAGTATTTACGCTCGACCGGAACACCGATTTTCGCTCTCGAATCAAAAGATGAACTGAAAGAATTTGATTTTGTTGCATTCACTCTCGTTTATGAACTTTCATATACGGGTATCGCCAACATACTTGATCTTGCAGGAATTCCCCTGTTTGCAAAAGACAGAAGCGATGATATGCCAATCCTTCTCGCAGGTGGTCCGTGCATGTGCAATCCCGAACCGGTTGCCGATTTTTTTGATGTGATCGACATCGGCGAAGGAGAAGAAAACTTAAATGAGCTGTTCGATCTGTATAAGAAATGCGGCAAAAACAGAAACGAATTTCTCGAACGTGCAAAAGACATAAGAGGGATATATGTTCCGAATCACGGTCAAAAGCAGAAAAAGGTAACGCGGGCGATCATTAATGATTTGCCGAATGTTTATTACCCAGACAAGCTCGTCGTGCCCTTTGCTCAGGTAGTGCATGACAGGATATCACTTGAAATAATGCGCGGGTGCATTCGCGGATGCCGTTTTTGCCAAGCAGGGATTATTTACAGACCATACAGACAAAAACCGGTAGAGAGACTGAAAGAAGACGCGATAAAACTATGCAAAAGCACCGGTTATGACGAAATCTCGCTTCTTTCACTTTCAACGAGCGATTTTCAGAAGTTGCCGGAACTTGCGGACGGACTAAAAGAGTATTGTATACCAAGAAAAATAAGCCTTGCTGTCCCGTCATTGAGAATTGACAATTTTTCAAAGGAAATAAGCGACGAAATAAGTTCTATACGAAAAACGGGACTGACATTTGCGCCTGAAGCGGGAACCCAGAGGCTGCGCAATGTTATTAACAAAAACATTACCGATGAGGACATAGAAAGATCGTGTAAAATAGCGTTTGAGAACGGTGCATCGGCAGTAAAGCTTTACTTTATGATCGGTCTTCCTACAGAAACCGACGAAGATATTATAGGGATCGCTAAAACTGCGGAAAAGGTAGTAGATTATTTTTATAAATATGCTGCCAACCGTTCACGGGGAATAAACGTTACCATTTCATGTGCGACATTTGTGCCGAAGCCACACACTCCGTTTCAATGGGAAGCGCAACTGACACTTGACGAGATTCAGAGGCGGCAGGAGCTGCTGAAATCGTCAATAACATCAAAACGCGTTCATTACAAGTATCATGACGCCGATACGACAGTTCTGGAAGGTGTGTTTGCACGCGGAGACAGAAAAATATCCGGACTTATTCAGGCAGCATGGCGGCTCGGATGCAGACTCGATGCATGGTCGGAACATTTTGATTTTTCAAAATGGCAGAAGGCCGCCAAAGAATGCGGCATCGATTTTTATTCATATACCGCAAGAAAACGTCCGTTTGAAGAAGAACTTCCATGGAGTTTTGTTGATTCAGGTATTACAACGGATTTTCTGCGTCGCGAATGCGAGAAGGCATACAAAGAGGAAACAACGCCGAGCTGCGCCGAAAAATGCGCAGGATGCGGAGTGAACAAACTTTGTAAGGGAGATGTATGCCCATGACAAGAATAGCTTTTTCAAAAAAAGGATATGCGAAATATATTTCCCATTTGGATCTTAACCGCTGTATGCAAAGGATAATGGCAAGAGCTGAAATACCGATCTGGTACACACAGGGCTTCAATCCTCATCCGTATATGGTTTTTTCCGCCGCTCTGCCGACAGGAATATGCGGAGAAAGAGAGCTGCTTGACATAAAGCTCGTTGATCCCCCCGAATATTCCGTACTGCTTGAAAGAGTGAATGAAAAGACACCGGATGGTATATCTTTTTTGGAAATATACGATTCAGACAGAGATTTTAAGTATATCGAAAAAGCCGTATACCGACTTGAAATATCCGACGATAACGTTCCGATGTTTGACGAGTTTATAGGAAGAGATTCAATACCTGTCGTTAAAAAAACAAAAAGCGGAGAAATCAACATAGATCTCAAAGAGGAAATGCAAATTAAAAAAACAGGCGAGATCGATGGTTTTACTGTTTATGAAATTATTGCCCCATGCGGCAACGACCGCAATATCAGCCCCGCCCTGCTGTCTGCTGCGTATGAAGATAAAACCGGGCAAAAAAGCGCTGTGTCATTAACAAGAACGGCTTTTCTGGACAACAAGTCCGTTATTTTCAGATAAATGAATTTGACATATTTTTAAGGAGATACCGATATGAAAAAAGTAACAAAAGCAGTAATTCTGGCTGCAGGTCTCGGCACAAGAATGCTTCCTGCAACAAAATCAGTTCCGAAAGAGCTTTTTCCGATAGTAGACAAGCCGGCTCTTCAGTATATAGTTGAAGAACTTGCCGCAAGCGGAATAAAAGACATAATGATCATCATTTCAAGAGGCAAAACTCTTATTGAAGATCATTTCGACAAATCTCCGGAACTTGAGGAACGACTTGAAGCCGGAGGCGAAAAGAAGAAAAAACTGCTTGATCTTGTAAAGGATATTGCAAGCGATGTTAAAATCGTTTATACGAGACAGAAAGAAATGCTCGGCACGGGGCATGCGCTGCAACAGGCAGCGTCGTTTACGGGAGACGATCCGTTTGTTGTCTGCTACGGAGACGACGTAATAATCAATGATGAATATCCCGTTGCAAAACAGCTTATAGACGCATATGAAGAAACAGGCAAAGGCGTTGTTGGTGTTCAGGCGGTCACCCCCGAACAGATACTTATGTATTCGACTATGAAAGTTGAAAAAATGCATGACAATGTTTACAATCTTACCGATATGATAGAAAAACCGAAACCCGAGCAGGTTTTCTCACTCTTTTCATGTCTCGGCAGAATGGTTCTTCCTTCAAAAATATATGATATACTCACTACGGTACCTTTGAATAACGGAGAGCTTATGCTTACCGACGCAATGAAAGTGCTCTCAAATACAGACGGAATGATCGCTGTAGACTTTATAGGAAAGCGTTACGATATGGGCAACAAACTCGGCGTTATGAAGGCTCAGGTAGAAATGGCATTGAAGCATCCCGAAATCCGTGAGGGATTCCGCGAATACCTCAAAGAATTCTGCAAATCATTATAAACGGAGCGACAAACATGGAATATATTATTGAAAACAACCTGCTCAGACTGACTTTTTCATCTCTGGGCGGAGAATTGCGTTCTATAATAAATAAAAAGAACGGAAAAGAATACCTGTGGCAGGGAAACCCTGAATTCTGGACCGGCAGATCGCCTAACCTCTTCCCTATTGTCGGAAGAGTAAAAGAAGGGAAATACAGACTTGGGGATAAAATCTACTCAATTAAAAGTCCGCACGGATTTGTGCGCATTTCCGAGCTTGAATTGAGAGAAAAGACCGAGAGTTCAGTTGTCTTCGGAATTTCCGATTCTGCTGAAACGCTCGAGGTCTATCCGTTCAAATTTGATTTTAACGTAAAATTCACTCTTGAAAGCAATAAGATCACGGTTTGCTATTCAGTAAGGAACACCGGCGACAGGACGATGTATTTTTCCGTAGGCGCTCATCCCGGATTCAACATTCCGATAAACAAAGAAGAAAAGTTTGAAGATTACTCGATCGTTTTTGAAAGCGACTGTGAGCCAAATGAAGTTATATGCGAAAACTGCTATATAACCGGAGAAAAACGCCCGTTCGCTCTTGAGAACAAGAGGATAATTCCGCTTCGCCATGATCTTTTTGATAACGATGCGATAATTCTATCAGATATGAAATCGAGAAAACTTACGGTATGCTCAAAAAAGTCTGAAAACTCGATCACAGTTGATTTCGCGGACTTTAAATATCTCGGAATATGGCATAAGCCGATGACAGAAGCTCCGTATATTTGTATCGAACCGTGGAACGGACTTCCGTCTGAAGTGAAAAGCGACGAAGAACTGACTGAAAAACCCGCGATAATCACTCTTGAACCCAACAAAGATTATTTCGCTAAATACTCGATCGAAATCAAATAAATCGACCCAATGTACAACAGAAAACAAGGAGATGGCTTGATTGAAAAAAGCACTGAAAGCTGTTTTACTTACAGCTGTAATAATGATTATGTCTGTTGCATGCGCAACTCAGGAACCTGAAACATTTGATCTTGATTTTGACGCAGGCGGTAATACTTCAGGAGCTGATCTGAATGGGTATTCTATGAGATACGCCGTTACCTGCGCCACGCTTTTCGGAGACTCAAGCGCAGAAAACGTTTTAGGATTCACCTCGGGAACTCTGTTTTCCGATCTTGCAGCTAAAAGAAAGGCGGAAATCGAAAAAAATTATAACTGCACCATCGACGCTTTTTATACGTCCGACGGAGCAAACGAGAATGATTTTACCGTTCATTCAATGTCCGGAGCATTTTATTGTGACGTTCTTCAGGGCAGCACGCACGGATTGAGATCATCCATGAAGATAGGAATTTTTCAAAGCATAAATTCGCTTGACAGTTATATAAACTATCGTGACTCCGAAAAATGGGGCACACCTGCCATGCTTGAAGAAATGTGCTGGGACGGTCAGCTTTACGGAATTCTTCCCGCCGCATGGCCCGAACTTAACTATTCGTCTTTCGGATATATATTTATGGCAAACATGAATCTCGCCTCTTCACTCGGAATACCTGACATTCGTGAAACAGTTGAAAACAAAGAATGGAACTGGGATAAATTTGAAGAAACTCTTGCGGCAGGGACAGTGGTAGAAGGCGGCGAAACAAAAGTATACGGTATGTCTGCACACCCGCCGTATCTCGGAGAAATGATACTGCGCTCAAACGGAGACACGATAATTATTGACAAGGGCAACGGAAATTACACCTGGGGATATGCTGAGCCCAACGCGCTGAAAGCGCTCCAGGAGTTCAGAGATGTATATAACGGTGAATATGCATTTGCGTTTGACCATAATGTAACAAGCCCGGATGCAGTTGCGGACGCCTTCATAGAAGGGAAAGCGACAATGACTGTTGTTGATACGGAGCAGCTTTTCGGATATAACGGCAGAATTTCAAGAAATGTTGAAAATTACGCCGTTTTACCCGCTCCAACCGGTCCGGATGTTGACCCCGGCAGGATATTCGCCGTTCACGAAAGTTTCCGTTCGATGATAGTATTTTCAGCATACAGCAAAAACTTTGACGCATCGGCATTTATCATAGATAAATTATACGAACCGTTTGAAGGATACGAAACAAAAGATAAAATAAAGGAATTTATGACTTATAATTATTTCTTTGACGACAGAGATGCGGATATTTTCTTCGATATGTTCAGAAACACGGAATACAACTATTTTATTGTCGGTATGAGACAGTTCAACGAGGCAATAACAGACAGAAAGAATAAATCCGTTGCGGAGCTTGTTGATATTTACAAAGACTATAATCAGAGAATTATTGATAACGAAGCCGTTTCGCCGAGAGAAACTCTGAAAGAGCTCTGGCCGGAAGAATAAATCGATAAAAAAGAAATAATAAAAGAAGAAACGGGAGATCACGGTTTCCCATTTCTTCTTTTTTTAGGAATTTATTTCAAGAAATTAATGTCTATCCGGCGAACCGGATTTTTATTCACGAGTTATCAGTGTCATCATCGTCGTCATAATCTTCATCTTCAAAATCATATCTTGGTTTGGGATTACTTTTGCGCCTGGATATGAAGAGCATTGCAAGTAACGCGATAACGATCAGAATAAGAACGATCAGGATAATCATCCATAATTTTGATTCAGAGTCGGCTAATTTTTCATATTCGGATTCATCTTCCGCAAAGGGATAAGGATCACTCTCAGTCTCAGTATTATTCTCGCTTTCCGGCTCATTTTCAGGAATGATCTCTTCTTCGAGAGCTTCGATTTCACGTGTTTCTATATGAGAATGATCATTAAGACATACACGCGTTTCTTCACCCTTTACATTGACCTGAGCGGGCTTTGTGACGGTCCATTCGCCCCATTTGTGACCTGACGCGAGAACAACAACATCCTCAGGCAATATCTCGTTATTACCTTCAGCATCAGTAAAATACTTATTACAGCCCGAACATACCCAATATTCGATGCTGCCGTTTACAAGACAAGTTGCAGGGACAGCCGGGACTTGTGCAAGAGTGTGAACATGGCTCAGTTTTGGAATAATGCGTTTATCGACATGCGAGCTGTTTCTTCCGCAGACCCTGATCTGCTCCCCTTCGGTGTCCTCTGTAGCTTCAACGGTAACCTGCCACGGACCGTAATCATGACCGAGAGCGGAAATATAATCGCCCGTATATGATTCTCCGCAGCGATCGCAAGTGAATACGGTATATCCGTCAGATGTACATGTAGGCGAGGTAACTGCAGCAGTATAAGCGTGACCGAGAGGTTCTTTATAATCGGTGATCACTGTATCATTGCAGCGACTGCAAACGGTCGATGTATATCCGCGCGAAACACATGTCGGTTCGGTTACAACGGTTACATAATCATGACCGAGCGGCTCGGTAATAAAACCGGAAACAATAAATTTGCCGCAGTCTGCGCAATACATATCTCCGGCATATCCGTACTCGGTACATGTTGAGGGTGTTGCGTTTCGTATGTCTTCATTCGTATGATTGTTTGGATCTGGTCTGCCGTACGGATTACCGCAAACGATACATATTGCGGGAGATATGCATGTTGCCTCGCCGCCGGTGTGTTCGGTTGAAAGAGGCTTGTAAGGGATCGCGCTGAGCTCGGTTTCGCCGTCGGCAGCAAATACTTTGCGGCAGTCGGGGCAGGAAAAATACGCATCCCATCCCCTATCCTTGCATGTAGATTCCCTGGCGGCGTAATATATTCTGTTTGGATGCTGACACTCTGAAAAGAGTATGTTAAGTGATGCCGATGCTTCTGAACAGTCCAGGTCCGTTGTTCCGTTTTTAAGCTTGGGGACTATCGTAACGGTTTTGCGTCCGCCGGATGCCCCTTCCTTAACAGACAGGGTAAACGTAAATATGGTTCCGTTCAAATCGGTATCATTTTCATACGCGATGACTGCGGCGCCTGTTTCGGAGGAAACATCGGAAATAGTGGCAGAACCAAGGTTCCATGAGGCGGAAACAATGTCGAATGATTCATGATCGTATTCAAGGACTAAAGCGAGTGATTTTGCCAAGGGAGCATTTTGAAGATCAACCGTTAAAGAGACCACATACCCGGGATATAAATCTGTAGCGGTGGCGTTACATGTTAAAGCAGCACTTTCAGCAAATGCGCCGATCCGGAAAACCGAAAGAAACAATGATGTAATCAGTAAAATTAAAACGAAGCTGAATTTTTTCATATAATCTCCAATTGTTTGTGTGATGTATTGAGCTGTTGCCGGTGTTTTTATTGAACATGAAAATGATCGGCTGAGGAAAGATTTGATAAGAAAGCACTGTTTCCTGAACCAAACACAATGTCAAACGATCCTATATATAATATCACAATACGCAGAAAAAATCAACCCCTTTTTTCAGCGTAACGGACATTTTGGATAATATGCCGAATAATTATGACAAACTCCAATAATAAAACCTCATCAGGTATAAAACAAACCGCAGATGAGGTTTTGGTGAAAAGTTTTTTGATAATCAGATGAAGGCGTCGTGTATAGCTTCAAGTGCCTTGTCGCTGTCGTTTCTGTCGATAAGAACGCTGATTTTAATTTCAGACGTGCTTATCATTTGAATATTAACGCCGACGGAATAGAGTGCTTCAAACATTTTTGCTGCTACACCTGCGTTAGACTGCATTCCTGAACCGACGACCGAGACCTTGGACACATTTTCATCATATGTGATCGGATGGTCTGGATACGATTCGTGAAGAACTTCAAGAGCGATCTGAGTGTTATCCGATGCGACGGTAAACGAGATATCTTTTGTTCCGTGACGACCGATAGACTGAAGAATTATATCAACATTTATATTATTCTGTCCGAGTAAAGAAAACAGTTTAAACGCAACACCCGGAACATCCTCAAGGCCGATAACGGAAATACGGGTAACGTTATTATCTTTTGCGACCCCGGTGATGAGCATTTTTTCCACTTTAACATCCTCCTTAACTATTGTGCCCGGCACCATTCTGAAACTTGAGCACACTTCAAGATTTACTCTGTATTTTTTTGCAAGCTCGACCGATCGGTTGCACAAAACCTGCGCACCGAGAGAAGCAAGTTCAAGCATTTCATCGTATGTTATTTCGTTCAGTTTGCGTGCATTTTTTACTATACGCGGGTCAGCGGTATACACGCCGTCGACATCGGTAAATATTTTGCAGATATCCGCACGCAGTGCAGCAGAGATCGCAACGGCAGTCGTATCGCTTCCGCCTCTGCCCAGAGTCGTGATATCGTCATATTTGTTTACGCCCTGAAATCCGGCGCATATGACTATTTTATGCTGATCGAGCTCACGGCGAAGGCGTTCGTCAGACACCTGTTTTATTCTGGCGTTTGAATACTTGCTGTCGGATGTTATGCCGACCTGCCACGCATTAAGTGAGGTGACGGGATATCCGAGATCTTCGATAGCCATTGCAAGCAGCGCCGCAGACGCCTGCTCTCCGGTGGATAAGAGCATGTCCATTTCGCGTCTTGACGGTTTTTTGTTTATTTCATGTGCTTTTTCGATCAGGTCGTCTGTTGTATCGCCCTGTGCGGAAACGACTGCAACAACATCGTTGCCTTCTTTATATGTATCGGTGATAATACGCGCCACCCTGCGTATGCGTTCCGTATCCGCAACGGAACTGCCGCCGAATTTCTGAACTATAAGGCTCAAATGAATTACTCCTTCAGTAAGACAATATCATTTTTAAAATATTGAAGATCAAGTTTATCAAAACTGCGGACAAATTCGGAATTATCAGCATCGACCCAGTAAAGGCTGCTTTTTTCTGTGCCCTTTATGCAGTCTATGATATCTGCGCCGACTGCTGATGCCGTAGGCATTTTGCCTGCTCCTTTACCGTAAAAAGTACAGTCCCCTATTGCATCGCCCGTTACGGTTATCCCATTAAAAACATCTTCTATATTCGCAAGAGGATGATCTTTGGGGATAGCGCACGGAGAGACAAAGATATCAACGCAGCCGTCGTCTTTTTTTTCTGCGTATCCGAGAAGTTTTACGACCATTCCCTGTCTGTCCGCATCGTAAATATCTTCAAGGGATATCCCACGTATTCCTTTTGTCATAACATTTTCGGGATAAATATGTCTGCCAAAGGCAAGAGATGCAAGAATACATATTTTTCTGCCTGTGTCTATGCCGTCTATATCGGCAGAAGG
The DNA here is from genome assembly GCA_902783255.1 of Oscillospiraceae bacterium. Lineage (GTDB taxonomy): Bacteria > Bacillota > Clostridia > Oscillospirales > UBA644 > HGM12619. The sequence goes on from CACZQB010000024.1 coordinate 15,235, forward strand.
GTCTTTTTCGGCATATCCGAGCAGCTGAGCCTGTTTGAGCGCGCTGTCAAACGAAACGCCTTCTTTTATCATTTTTGTAAGTATATAATTTGTAGTTCCGTTCATTATGCCGACGATCTTGTTCAGTTCGTTTGCCGCAAGACAGTGATACATTGGATTGATAATGGGAATGCCCCCGCCGACGGACGCCTCAAAGAGGTAACATACTTTATTCTGTCTTGCAAGAGCAAGGAGTTCGGGAGCATGTTTTGCAACAAGTTCTTTATTTGATGTTACAACATGCTTGCCTGCCGATAGTGCTCGCTTGGTATATTCATAGGCAAACGTTGCACCGCCGACAGTTTCTACAACGATATTGATCTCGGGATCATTTTCTATAACGGAAAAATCACTTACAAATTTTGACGCATAAGGACTGTCCGGAAACTTTCTTATGTCGAGTATATACTTGCAGGAAATATCCTGACCTAATTTTTTTGAGAAAAGTCTGTTGTTTTTGTCAAGAAGTTCAACCACGCCGGAACCGACGACTCCGAAGCCGACAACAGCAACATTGATCATTTTAGTCACCCTTACTTGATGCCTGAGCGAATCTGATGACGACAGGCAATTTATTTTGTAATTATACAAAATAATTTTATGTTTGTCAAGTGGAAATTTATACATTTAAAGCAAATATTAAAACAAAACCGTATTGACAAAATAAAAACGAGGTGTTATAATTAATTAAAAGATCATAGAATATATTCAGAAAACGAATAAAATAACGAAACGGAGTTGTTTTGAATGTCCACGCAAAAATTATTCCGCGAAACGGCGTTTAACGGATACAACCGCGACGACGTCCGTGAATATATAAAAAAACAGGACGAACGTATAAGGGAACTTGAAACGTCTCTTGCTGACAGCGAAGCGATACGAGCGAGCGAACAGCAGGAAGCACAGGCTGAAATAGAAAAGCTGAACGGCATTATAGAGTCGCTGAACGGTGTTTTGGACGAAAAAAATAAAGAGAACCTCGAGCTGACCGAGCAGGTCATGCAACTAAAAAACGCATTACTGGAGCAGGCGAACGCATTACAGGAAAAAGTTAACGCAATCGAGCTGCTCCGCAAAGAGCTTGATGATGTTAATGCCATGTACAGTGAGCTTCGGGCGAATTCCGACGAACAGTCCGAAAAAATTGCCGAACAGTCTGAACGCTTATCTGCGCTTGACGATAAAAACAAACAGGTCGAGGACGATCTGAGGACATATATAGAACGCTCAGAAAAACTCAAGAATGAAGCAGAGGGTGATCTTCTTGCAGGATCAAAGCTTCGTGAGCTTGAAGCTACGATCGCGCAGAAGGATGAACGGATAAAATTCCTTGAAGATAACTGGAATCAGCATAAAGCCGATTATAACGTTTATACTGAAGTGAAGAACAATGTAGAGATCATTCTTTCTGGGGCTAATAAAAAAGCGGATGAAACGTTGAAAAATGCGTCAATGAAAGCCAAACAAATGCTTGACTCTGCTTCAGAAGAAAGAGAAAAAACAGTGCTTGACCTGAAAAAGAAGTTGTCGGATCTTAAACTTGCAATACAGAATATAGAAACGTCTGTTGATCTCACCGTATCCGAACTCGACAGAAAATCCGACAATAAATACCAGATACCCGACGATCTGCTGAAACTGCTTAAAATCGATTCTGAATAATACGGAGAAGAGTAATGAATAAAAAAGCGACGCGCATTTTTGCGGCGGTAGTATGTATAGTTCTCGCCGCAGCTATGATTTTTTCATTAATATACCAAATAATTGCATAAAATACGTTGATACCATTCATGTTCGGATTTACTCTGTGAAATCCGAACTATTATTTACATTATCAAAATTAATGTGATTTTTATTCCTTTATTATTGACTTTTCCCGAATAATGGTGTATACTTCGCGTTGATGAAAAAAAATATATTGAATATCTACCTTTCCAACATGAAGGGAGTTCTCTTTCCATTCATTTTGGCTCTTGTATTAAGAGCGCTTCTTCCGCTTGGAACGCTTCTGCAATCGGAAGTCACAAAATATGTTATTGACGAGGGACTCGTAAAGCAGCAGTTTGATCTTCTGCCGCGACTCATAATAATCTTACTCGCTGTCCAGCTGATACGTTCGGTAACATCATATATTCTTCGCATCGTTTTGCATAATGCAAGCCAGACGATGCTTTTTGGCATTCGTAAAAATCTATACAGCTCGATACAACGGCAGGATATGGATTTCTTCAGAACGTATCCGACGGGCGAGCTGATGTCTAGAATGTCAAGCGACCTTGACTGGATGAGGTATTCCGTTTCATTCTTTTTGCCTAATATAATAGACTCTGTCATAACATTCGTATCAACGCTTGTATATCTACTCTACATCAATGTTCCCGTGACACTGATACTTCTTCTCTGCACCCCGCCGATCTTTCTTCTCACAAGAGCAATGGCAACAAAAGTTCGACCCTTTTATCAGAAAATGCGGCAGAAAATGGCAGATCTGAATATGGTCGTGCAGGAAAACATCGCCGGAAACAGAGTTGTAAAAGCATTTGCAACGGAAGATTTTGAAACAGAGAAATTCGATAAGGAAAATGAAGCGCTCAGAACTCTTCAGATAGATGCGACCAACAGGTTTATTCTTTTCAGAACCCCGATAGACTTTATAGCGATGTTTATGGCAGCGGTTGCCCTTGTAGGCGGCGGATATATGGCCATAAATGAAGATATTACCATCGGATCGCTTTCGATACTTATATCTCTCTCATGGTCGCTTTCGGGACCGCTGAGAACACTTGGCAGGCTGATAAACGATTATCAGAAGATCCGAACCGCCACGGAAAGAATAGAACCGATATATTATGCCAAACCGAAAATAGTAAATCCCGAAAAACCGATCGTTCCTCAAAGAAACGACGGCGAAATAGAATTTGACAATGTAAGTCTTGTTCTTGAAGGAAGAAAGATACTCGACAACGTATCATTTACCGTAAAGAAAGGTCAGACTCTTGCCATAATGGGTCCGACCGGAAGCGGGAAAACATTTTTGACGAATCTTATACTTCGGCTTTACGATGTTACCGAAGGACGTATACTGATCGACGGCGTTGACGTCAGAGATTATGATCTGAGGGAACTTAGAAAGAAAATCGCTGTATCGACACAGGATGTTTTTCTGTTTTCGGAAACGATTGAAGGAAACATATGCTACGGCGTTCCGGATATTTCCGTTGATGACGTTGTTGCAGCGGCAAAAACCGTTGAAGCATACGACTTTATTCAGCACACATCGGACGGTTTCGATACGATCATAGGTGAACGCGGTGTCGGCCTTTCGGGCGGTCAGAAACAAAGGCTTGCACTTGCAAGAGCGATCGCGGTAAAAGCGCCCGTGCTTATTCTTGACGATACAACGTCTGCTCTTGATATGGAAACAGAGCATGATATACGAGAACATCTCAGAGAGTATTGCAAAGACGCAACGCAGCTGATAATTGCGCAGAGAATATCGTCTGTAAGCTTTGCAGACAATATAATAGTGCTTGAAAACGGTAAAATCGCCGAAGAGGGAACGCATGAACAGCTGCTTAAGAACAACGGCTATTACAAGGAAATATACGAATTACAGTATAACGACTGACATATTGAATTAAGGATTTATATGGCACGAAACAAATACGACATAGACGAGGTTCTTGAGGCTGATTTTGACTCTAAGCAGTTTGGACGAGCCCTCAGATACGCCCGTAAATATTGGAAGAGACTTGCCGCAGCTTTTGCATCGTCAATAGCTTCGGCCTTGATATCGCTTGTACCCCCTCTTCTGATAAAAGAAGTCACTGACGAGCTTATCCCGAACGGAAATATCGGAGGTATGCTCAAAATTGCACTTATTTACACCTCAGTGCTTTTGTTTACCACTCTTTTTACTGCAATAGGCAGTTATATGACGAATATTGCGGGACAGAGCATAGTAACGGATATGAGACGCGATCTTTTTGTCCACCTGCAAAAGTTGCCTTTTCAGTATTACGATTCACGCCCTCACGGAAAGATACTTGTAAGAGTAATTAATTATGTTTCTGCCGTATCCGATTTTCTGACTACAGGTCTCATAACTTTTATCGTTGATTTTTTCACTATAATAATGATATGTATTTTCATGTTTGCTCTTGACTGGAAGCTTGCAATCGCTTGTATGGGAGGCGTGCCTCTGATCGCACTTGTTGTAATAATTCTGAAGCCGCTTCAGCATAAGGCAAAAAGAAGATACAACAATAAAAGCTCAAATTATCACGCCTACCTGAACGAGAGTATTATAGGCATGAGAATAACTCAGATATTTGCCCGAGAAGAGTATAATCAGCAGATATTTGAACGTCTTGCCAAAGATAATAAAACAACCTGGATGAAACGCGTAAAGCTACAGTTTCTTGTTCCTGTATTTATCGAAAATATATCTTTGATCTTCACATGCGTTCTGTACCTTGTTGCCGCATATCTTCTTTCACAGGGACAAATTCTTATCGGAACTATTCTTGCAATGACAAGATACACATCGCGTTTCTGGACACCGATAGTTGATATAGGCAATTTCTACAGTGAAGTAGCCGAAATAGGCGCATATCTCGAAAGAATATTCGAGACTATGAATGAAAAGCCGGATATTGAATCACTTCCGGGTTCTCAGCCGAAGGAACTTGAAGGCGGCATAGAATTCAGAAACTGTGTTTTTGAATACGAAACGGGATTTCCGGTGCTGAACAATGTTTCGTTTACAGTCAAACCGGGAGAAAGAATAGCGCTTGTAGGACCGACAGGCGCAGGAAAATCGACTATTGTAAACCTTGTTTCAAGATTTTACGACCTTACCGAAGGGGAACTGTTTCTTGACGGGACAGAGATCAGGTCGATCACTCTGCCGTCTCTGCGCAGCCAGATGGGAATAATGCTTCAGGATGTTTTCCTGTTTTCGGGAACGGTCAAAGACAACATTCGTTACGGTTCTCCCGACGCTTCTGAAAATGAGATAATCGAAGCGGCAAAAGCAGTAAAAGCTCATGATTTTATAATACAGCTGCCTAAAGGGTATGATACCGAGGTCAGCGAACGCGGTCAGTCCCTCTCGGCAGGGCAAAGACAACTTATCTCTTTTGCAAGAACATTGCTCAGAAAGCCGAAAATTCTTATTCTTGATGAGGCTACATCTACTGTTGACACGCAAACGGAGCAGATTTTGCAGGAGGGAATAAAAGCGCTTATGGATGGACGGACATCGCTGATAATAGCGCACAGATTATCAACGATCAGAGACTGTAACAGAATACTGTATATTGAAAACGGACGTATTGCCGAGCAGGGCACTCATGATGAGCTTATGGCGGCAAAAGGAAAATACTTCATTCAAAAACTAAAAGAAAAAGAAAATGTATAAGGATCTGACATTTGGCACTTGACGGACTTGCGATTCATGCTCTGGTATCAGAACTGTCTTCAGCACTTGTCGGAGGCAAAACAGATAAGATATTCCAGCCTGAACGTGATAAGATCATACTTAATTTACGAACTCAGAATAAAAATATAAAACTTCTTTTATCAGTCAATCCGCAGGGAGCAAGAGCGAACATAACCGAAAACTCATATGAAAATCCGATCGTTGCACCGAATTTCTGCATGCTGCTTAGAAAACATCTGCAGCCTTCGCGCATTATTTCGATAACACAGCCCGGATTTGAAAGAATTATCGTTTTCACGTTTGAATGTCAGACGGAGCTTCTTGATATTGTTGAAAAAAAACTGATCATTGAAATAATGGGACATTTCAGCAATATTATCCTCACTGACGGAAACGGAATTATTATTGACGCATTAAGGCAGGTCGATTATACAACATCATCCAAAAGAAGAGTTCTGCCCTCCCTCCCCTATGAACTCCCGCCCAAGCAGGACAAAGAAATATTCAACGGCAAGGGAGACGATATCGATTTCACATCGGATATGAGGGCGGACAAATACCTGACGGATAAATATATCGGTTTTTCTCCGCTTATTTCGCGTGAACTAGTATATTGTGCAACGGGTGAAACAGATACCTGCCTTGACTGCTTTACACAGTCACAAAGGGAAAAACTTCTTTTTTATCTGAAAAGACTAAAGGAAGATATCGACGGAAATAATTATTCACCGTGCACGATCCTGAACGGAAAGCCCCTCGAGTTTTATTTTTTACGGATAAAGCAATACGGGATCAATTCGCTTATCAAGGAATATGCGACTTTTTCCGAGGCAATAGAGGATTTTTATATCGAAAAAGATGAGCAGGAGCATATAAAAAGACTTTCGGGAGATATCCTTAAAGCCATAACAAACGCTCAAAGCAGAATTTCCAAGAAAATCGAAGCGCAGCGCGCAGATATTGCAGATTGTGAGAAAGCATTGAAATTCAAAGAAATGGGAGATCTCATAACCGCGAACATATATATGCTCAAACAAGGTATGGATTCAGCCCTGCTTACGGATTATACAAAAGATCCGCCGCAGAAAACAGCCGTTGAGCTTGATAAATCACTCTCTCCGTCAAAAAATGCGCAGCGGTACTATAAAAGATACAAAAAAGCAGTTACTGCGCTTGAAATTCTTAATAAGCAGATCCCTGAAGCCGAAAATGAACTCATATATCTTGACAGCGTTTTTGAAGAGCTTGTAAGAGCGAAAACATCTGCGGATGTTGACGAGATACGCTCAGAATTAAGCGAGAGCGGATATATGAAAAAAGGCTCTCAGAAAAAAAACGGAAAAAAGCCGAAATTATATACGCCTAAAATTCAATCGGCAATTTCCGCGGACGGATTTCAGATATATATAGGAAAGAATAATCTGCAAAACGATTATCTCACCCTTCGCATGTCAGACAAACGAGACATATGGTTTCACGCGAAGGAATACCCGGGCTCTCATGTAGTTGTGGCAACAAAAGGAATGCCTGTGCCGGATACGACGCTTAACGAAGCTGCTCTGATCGCCGCTAAAAACAGCAAAGCCGGAACAGGCGGGATCGTTGCGGTTGACTACACGGAGATAAAAAACGTAAAGAAACAACCCGGAGCAAAACCGGGCATGGTTATTTATACAACATACAAAACTGCATATATACGACTTTGAGATTAAAACATAAGACCCTGCTTGCGAACGAATAAGCAGGGTCTGTTCTTTTTCAGAATTATTTATTCTTTTTTTCCATACAAATATTCATACATATAGTTCTCGAAATTCGGTTTGATATAACCTTCTATGACCTCGTCCATCGAAGATGCATAAGAATCAACGATCTGCTGAGCTGTTTTTGATGCAAAATTATCAATAACGCCGTTAGTAAAATTCAGTCCGCCGACCTGCCAGTAAATATAACGACCGTATTTGCCCACTTCGAAAAAGATTTCCGCATCGGTATCAGAAGAAAAAACGTTGTTTGCATAATAATCCTGAAGGTCCTGTGTGTTTGTTCCGAATTCCGGAAACGGTTCGCAAAGTTCCGCGATAATATGTGCTGTCGCTTCGGGTTCCGCAACCGTTATAGGCATACAAACTCCGTAAAGCTCTTCTCTCCAGTTTGCCCATTCGCCGTATACTGCATCAGGTCCGCATGGAAACGGCATAAGACCGAAAGTAAAATCGCAATCATACTGGATATCGCTGTTATATGCCTGCGCTCCGGAAACGAATGTCATAAGAGACCGACCGCCGATAAACTCGACGAGTGACCAGTAATCGATATCAAGAATTGATTTTCTGTGATTTGAATATACAGATTGAAGCCAAGTGATAGCGTTTACCACTTTCGGCTGGTGAAGATCCGTCTGTATCGTTCCGTCTATATAGTCTGCAAATTTTACTCCGTTAGAAAACAGAGTCATATTGACAATGGCTTTTGCATGAGTTGCAAGCGCATAATACGGATCGCCCGCGTCTTGAGATGTATATGAATCGAGAACATCTTCGAAATTTGCCCATGTCCATGTTTTGTTTTCATAGTATTCCTGTAAATCAACTAGTCCTTTTGACGCTACCTTGTCTTTATTATATGTGAGAAAAAAGCACTGAGCGTCCGGAAAACCGGGCCATGATGCCGGCTGAACGGCATAAGGGATCCCTTTATACATTGCGCATTCAAGCACTGAAGCTGATCCGTATTTGAACGAATCCTCATATTGAATTATATCATGCACTTCTGTTAAAGGATAAAGGCATCCGCCGTATGCGAGACTTGCGGTCGTGTTGCTAGAGCGGAAATCCATTATATCGGCAGGAGACATACCTGAAATGATCATCGCTCTGCAGTTGTTATAATGTGATGCTGTATTGGGAGCGTGCTCGACTGTGATATTGCAGTTGAAACGATCTTCGATATCCTTTATTCTCTGCATGGCGCAGTCATAAAGAAAAGTCCCTTGTTTTATACCGATAAAAGCATCAAGTTCCTCGGTAAGATAAATAAAATCGGTGCCTGAAAAATCAAAAGAAGCGCTTTCCGCGCTATCATATTCGGGAACGATCTCTTCGACAGCATTACAGGATGCTGTGAAGAGCAGCAAAAAGAGAAGGAATACGGAAATCAGTATTTTTTTCAAAAGACATTTCCCCTTAACAGTATTTTTTTTATAAATATATCATATTCAAATTATTTTGTCAAGCAACGCCTGATACAATCATTGGAAATCTGAACATATCAATCCAAAACGACAAAAAATACAAAAACTATTGACATTATTATGTCAATAGTAGTATAATGAAAAAAAAGCGGAGGTAACAAAAACATGAAAACGATCAGACGAATGATATCATCGATTATTATTACTGTTATGCTGCTTTCTACTTTTGCGTGTTCCGGAGGAGAAGCGGAAGTATTTGATTACAGTCTTGACTACGGTGATGACAGTTCCGAGCTTGACTTTGGCGGTCAGTCAATGCTGATACTCACCGGTTGGGACGAGGAATGGAAACCGGAATCGGGCTTTACAGCCATGGGAGATCACCTTATTGCCAGGTATAAGGAAATTGAAACAAAATATCACTGTTATATAGACATATTTGAAGGAAATACCGGATTCGAGACCTTTATTCTTACAAACGTTGCGGCATCAACCGACCGCATACCGGATATGGTAGACTGCCACGCAAGCGAGATTTACGGAATATACAAAATGAATATGCTTACGCCATATGACGATGTAAGAACAATAGACATAAACGATGAAAAATGGGGAAACAGGAATTTTATAAGATACGGCAAATTTAACGGACTGCAATACGGCACATTCCCCTATGACTGGGAATTTATCCCCGCGATACTTGGTGTTTGCATGTTCGATTCAACAGTTCTGAGAGAGGCGGGAATAAACAAAACACCGCACGAGATGCTTGAGGACGGAACATGGACATGGAACAATTTTGAACCGCTGCTTGAAAGTGCTACTTATACCGAAGGTGATTTCAAGGTAACAGGTCTGGGATATGAAGACACAACAAAACTATCTCAGACTGCGCTTTTTTCCAACGGATGTCAGATAGTAGAAAAACAGGGCGAAAAAAACAGGTTCGCTCTGACAAACAACAAAGCATACGAAACTTTTGACTGGCTGAAGGGATTGAAAGACAAAAATCTGATTTATCAGACGGGATACGGCGATTTCAATCAGCATAAAATGCTTTTCTTTGTAGGCGAATCATTCAACTTTACTCACATGACTCAGTTCCATATAGATGCCGATACGCCCGTATATAAACATGACGGATACGGATTTGCACCCTTCCCGTGCGGTCCGAACGGAGAATACGGCATAGGAGGCAGTTACATAACGCAGGGAAGACGTCTCAACTGGCTTCTCAAAGCAGGGCAAATGGAAAAAGACGATTTAGGAAGACTGATGAACATACTTTTTGAACCGCTTGAAGGAACAAACAGAAAAGCCTGGATAGATTTTCTGGAGAAAAGCGTATTTTATTACAGAGAAGACGACAGAAACGCTTTTCTTAACATGGTAGAGAATGTTAAATATGACTGGTCAAGCCCGTTGGAATCAGCATATTCATCACTTACGGGCGCTTTCGGCAAAATACTGAACGGATCAGAGTCTGCAGCTTCGGCGCTTGGGGCTGTGGAAGAAAAGATAAACAATCAGCTTGACAAACAGGGATAAAAAAATGCCTCCGGCACACAACCGGAGACATTATTTTTATGTGGTCAGTTTATTATTCTGACAAGAAGAACGCCGTCGATGTTCCGCAGATTTTCGGCTACTGCCGCAGGAACGCTGCCTGCAAGGTCAAGCAGAGCATAGCCTATCTCGCCGCGTGATTTTGAATGCATAAATTCAATATTTATATCCATTTCGCCGAGAACGGAGGAAATACGGCTGAGCATATTGGGGATATTTTTATGAAGAACACAAATTCTGGCGCCTGAAGCTCTTTCGGAAATAACATTCGGGAAATTGACGCTGTTTTTCACATTTCCGTTTTCAAGATAATCTTTGAGCTCGTCAACAGCCATTACGGCACAGTTATCCTCACTTTCCATAGTGGAAGCGGCAAGATGCGGAATTGCTATGACATTTTTCATTGAAAGTATTCGTTCATTCGGAAAATCCGTAACATATTTTGCGACTTTACCGCTGTTTAAAGCTTCTTCAAGGTCATCCTCATTAACTATTTCGCCGCGTGAGAAATTGAAAAGACGAACGCCGTCTTTCATCTGAGCAAAAACTTCTTTATTTATATAACGGCGCGTTGAGTCGTTAAGAGGAACATGATACGTGATATAATCGCATTCTTCAAAAATCGTTTTAACATTTTCAACACGGTGAAGATTTCTCGTCATGCGAAGGGCGCTTTCGACGGAAAGATAATTATCGTAACCGTAAACTTCCATATTGAGACCGTTTGCAGCGTTTACGATCAGGCTGCCTATGGCGCCAAGACCGATAACGCCGAGCTTTTTTCCTTCAAGTTCGGGACCTGCAAAGTCGCTCTTTCCTTTTTCAACGAGCTTGGGGATCTCATCTCCTTTGCCTTTGAGTGTCTGAGCCCAGTTGATACTTTCAACGATCCGTCTGGACGCAAGGAGCATACCGGCGATCGTCAGCTCTTTTACAGCGTTTGCGTTTGCGCCGGGTGTGTTGAAAACAGCAATTCCTTTTGAGGTGCAAAGGTCTATAGGTATATTGTTTACTCCTGCCCCTGCCCTTGCGATCGCAAGAAGTCCGTCATTGAAATTTCCGTCAAGAAGAGATGCCGAACGGACGAGGATACCGTCGGGATTTGCTTCGCTGTCTGAAACAGTATAATTGTCGCCGAAACGTTTTGTGCCTACGGCGGCTATTTTGTTCATAGTTTTGATGCTGAACATTATGCGTTGCTCCTTTCAAAGTTTTTCATGAAATCAACAAGTTTTTCGCATCCCTCAACGGGCATTGCATTATATATGCTTGCTCTCATGCCGCCTACGGAACGGTGTCCTTTAAGATTTACAAAACCGTTTGCGGCGGCTTCCTTTACGAATTTAGCGTCAAGCTCTTCATTGCCCGTTACAAACGGAATATTCATCAAAGAGCGGCTTGCACCCTGAACAGTCGGCTTGAACATAGAGGAATTATCGAGATAGTTATATATTATCTCGGCTTTTTTGCGGTTTATTTCGCCCATTTTTTCAAGTCCGCCAAGATCTTTGAGCCATTCAAGAACAAGCTTATGGATATAGATCGCATATGTCGGCGGAGTATTATACATTGAGCCGTTTTCAGCATGAATGGAATATCTGAACATTTGAGGTGTGAATTCTTTTGCATTTCCGATGAGGTCTTCGCGTATTATAACTACGGTAAGACCAGCAGGACCCATATTTTTCTGAGCTCCGGCAAAGATAAGACCGTATTTTGTAACGTCTATCGGTTCGCTGAGAATACAGGAAGAAAGGTCTGCAACAAGAGGAACATTGCCGGTATCGGGAAGTTCGGGAAATCTCGTGCCGTAAATGGTATTGTTCTGACAAATATAGAAATAATCCGCTTCGGGATCGAATTTTGAACTGTCAAGTTCAGGGATATACGAATATGTCTTGTCTTTTGAAGAGGCGACAACATTGACCTGTCCGTAACGGGACGCTTCGTCCATGGCTTTTTTTGCCCACATACCGGTAAGAACGAGATCGATCTTATTGTTTTTCATAAGATTGAGAGGAATCATGCTGAATTGGGAAGACGCACCGCCCTGCAAAAACAAAACTTTATAATTGGCAGGAATCCCCATAATTTCACGGAGAAGAGCCTCAGCGCCTCCTATAATTGCTTCGTATGCCTTTGAACGATGGCTCATTTCCATAACAGACATACCGCTGCCGTTACAGTCGAGCATTTCGTCTCTGGCCTGTTCAAGAACTTTTTCGGGAAGGACCGACGGTCCCGCAGAAAAATTATAAACTCTCATATTATACCCTCCGAAGAACGCTGAAGCGTCTTTATAATACAGATTTAATATACCCGCTATTATACTCTCTTTTCTTTTTACTGTCAACAAGTTAAAGTTAAATTTTTTTTAAACTATCGGTTATTTATACGATATTTCGGATAAAAATTAAAGATAATGTATAAAAATACCGAATAATCAGAAGTTTTTTACAATTTCTCTGATTATCGGAACGAATACTGTGGTTAAACGGTTGACTTTTTTTAATTTATATATTATAATTTTCATATATCATTAATTCAAGGGTGAAGATATGAAAGAGAACAGATTGTATTACACGACAGAGGCAAAAGAATGGGAAGAGGCTCTTCCTCTCGGCAACGGAAAGCTCGGAATGATGGTTTTCGGCGGGGTAAAAGAAGAGAGAATACAGCTGAATGAAGAAAGTTTCTGGGCAGGAAGAGAAACAAAGGCATCATTCAATCCTGACGCATACAGATACCTTGACAGAATAAGAAATCTTATTTTTGAAAACAAATATTCGCAGGCAGAAGAAATGTGCAGCAGAAACTTTATCTGCAGAGAGCTCGGTCCGCACGATATTACGCAATTCGGAGCGCATCAGACTGCGGGTGATCTTTATATCACGCTGCCCAAAGCGAACAGAAACGGATATTCGCGCGAACTCATTCTTGACAAGGGGCTTGCAAGCGTATTCTGTGACGGTTCCGAAAGAAATTATTTTGTATCATATAATTACAATACTGCAGTTATCAGAATAAAAGGCGGCGTAGAAGGCGCAAAACTGAGATATGAACGTGATAACGCATATGTTACAGATGACGGCAAGGAAATCACAGCTATCGGCTATCTGCCGATGAAATATTTTATCAGGATCAGATACTATGTTAAAGATGACGATCTTTATATTTACATAACCGCTTCAACACGTTATAAAGAGACAAAAGAACCGGAAGAGATCACCGCCGAAACACTTGACAGAGCGATGAATGCCGGTTACGATATCCTTCTCAAAGACACTGCCGACTATTTTTCCGGTCTGCTTTCCCGCGCAGAGATCACATTTTCTGATTCGGGCAAAAAGAAGGATATTCCGACAAATGAAAGAATAGAGAATCCCGAAAACGACATAGGACTTGTGGAGCTCTACTATAACTTCGGCAGATACCTTCTCATAGGTTCGTCAAGAGGAAAACTGCCCGCAAATCTTCAGGGTATTTGGAACAAAGAATACAGACCGCCGTGGACGGCAGATTTTCACCTGAATATAAACTGTCAGATGAACTACTGGTGCGCCGAAGCAGCAAATCTTCCCGAACTGATCGAGCCGTTCTTCAATCATATCAAATCTTTTATCAAACCTGCAGAAGAAAGCGCTCAGCTGCATTTTCACTGCCGCGGCTGGTTTCAGGGTGTTGTGTCAAATCCGTTCGGTCACGCTTCTCTAGGCAATTACGGCTGGTCAAGCGCATATGTAACGGGCGGCGCGTGGTGCGTCAGGCATATAAAAGAACGCTGGCTTTATTCGGAAGACAAAGACTTTCTGAAGGAGTATTATCCCATAATCAAAGGTGCTTCGCTGTTTTTCTGCGATTATCTTGTTGAGGATCCGAGAAACGGATATCTTGTGACTGTTCCCGCAAGTTCACCTGAAAACGTATTTATAAATCCTGCGGACGGAAAGCGCGCGAGCATCTGTGCCGGTCCCACAATGGATATGTGCATAATAAGAGAGCTTTTTGAATTCAATATAGAGGCGATAAACATTCTGGGAGAAGACACCGATTTTAAAGAAACGCTCGAGACAAAGCTTTCAAAACTCCCGCCTCTCAGAATAGGTAAATACGGGCAGGTAATGGAGTGGTCGGAAGATTTTGAAGAAGCAGAACCCGGGCACAGGCATATATCTCATCTTTTCGCCCTGTATCCTGCTGCACAGATCACGAAAAATACACCGGAACTTTTTGAAGCGGCAAAAAAGACGATAGACAGACGGCTTTCTCACGGCGGAGGACATACAGGCTGGAGCAGAGCATGGATAATAAACTTTTTCGCGCGTTTATGCAACGGAAACAAAGCATATGAAAACATTCTTGCTCTATTCAAAAGCAGCACTTTGCCGAACATGTTTGACAATCATCCCCCATTTCAGATCGACGGAAATTTCGGAGGCGCCGCAGGCATTTCGGAAATGCTTTTGCAGAGTCATGACGGATATATAGATCTGCTTCCCGCCCTGCCCGACGCATGGTGCGATGGAGAATTCAATGGACTTATGGCACGAGGCGGATTCAAAGTATCGTGCAGATGGGAAAACGGCAAAGTTATGCATATTGACATACAAGGCAAAAAGGGTAAAAAATGTATTGTAAAGTATAACGGAATAACAAAAGAAATCGTATGTTGAAAGGGTCCGAAAATGAAAGAAAACAGACTTTATTACAATGCGCCTGCAAACGAATGGGAGGAGGCGCTGCCTCTCGGAAACGGAATTCTCGGCATGATGGTTTTCGGGAAAACCGACGAAGAAAGAATACAGCTCAGCGAAAAAACGATCTGGTCCGGATGGGAAACGGATGATGACGACAATCCGCAAACGATATTGCATCTTGATGAAATAAGAAAACTGATTTTTGAAGGCAAATACTCTGAGGCAGATGAATTATGCAACGAATATATGGTCTGCCGCAACAAAAACAGAGAGCGCATGCCGTCTTACGGTTCAAATCAGACTGCCGGAGAATTGTATATCACGTCTTCATGCAACGAAACAGATGATTATGTAAGAGAACTGATACTTGACGAAGGAAGAGCCCGCGTTTCATACGGCAATGTAACGAGAGATTATTTTATATCGTATAATTACAATACTGCTGTCATTAAAGTTACGGGCAATACGGAAAACATTGCTCTGCGATATGAAAGAGAAAATGCGAGGATCACATATAATGACGGAGAAATTACTGCGGTAGGTTTTCTGCCGATGAAATTTGCCGTATACATCCGTTATTTCAGAAAGGACGACGCTCTTTACATATTCATAACTGCCGCTACAAACTACAGAACGGAAGATGATCCGCAGACAGTATGCGATGAAACATTAAAAAAGGCAATGGCTGCAGGTTATGACGCTTTAAAAAAAGACACATGTGATTATTTTACCGAAATGCTGTCAAGAGCGACATTAACTTTTGACGAGTCGGGTACAAAAGCAAATATTCCGACGAACGAGCGCATCAAAAATCCCGAAAACGACATCGGGCTCGTTGAGCTCTATTACAATTTCGGCAGATATCTTCTCATAGGTTCGTCCCGAGGAAAACTGCCCGCAAATCTTCAGGGATTGTGGAATAAAGACTACAATGCTCCGTGGGGTGCGGACTACCATATAAACATCAATATTCAGATGAATTACTGGTTTGCCGAAGTTGCGGATATGCCTGAACTTACGGAACCTTTCTTTGAGCTTATTAAGTTGATCGCAAAAAAAGGAGAAGCGACCGCAAAAAATACATATAACTGTCCCGGCTGGGTGGCGCATTACACCACAAATCCGTGGGGATATACAGCACTCGGCTCTCACCCTGTATACGGGGCATTTGCAACCGCGGGAGCATGGTGCTTACGACATGTAAAAGAGCGTTGGCTTTACAGCAATGACAGTGAGATCCTTCGTGAGTTTTACCCGATAATAAAGGGCGCATCGGAATTTTTCTGTGCATATATGATTACCGACCCGAGAACAGGATATCTTGTCACAGCGCCCGCAAGTTCACCGGAAAACAGGTTTTTAAGTCCGACTGACGGAAAAAAAGTAAGCGTATGCGCCGGTCCCACAATGGATATGAGTATTATAAGGGAGCTTTTTGAATTTAATATAGAGGCTGCCGACATCCTCGGGACAGACAGAGACTTCACGGAGACGCTCAAGGCAAAGCTGTCTGAACTCCCTCCCCTGCGAATCGGAAAATTCGGTCAGATTATGGAATGGTCTGAAGATTTTGACGAGGCAGAACCTGGACACAGACACATGTCTCAGCTTTACGGACTTCACCCGTCCGATCAGATAACAAAAAACACACCGGAGTTGTTTGAAGCGGCGAAAAAGACTATTGAAAGAAGACTTTCACACGGTGGAGGTCATACAGGTTGGAGCAGAGCGTGGATAATAAACTTTTTTGCTCGTCTTGGCGAGGGAGACAAGGCATACGAAAACATTGTGGCTCTGATAAAAAACAGTACTCTTCCAAACATGTTTGACAATCACCCGCCGTTTCAGATAGACGGTAATTTCGGAGGAACTGCCGGAATTGCCGAAATGCTTTTACAAAGTCATGACGGATACATAAATGTTCTGCCGGCTTTGCCGAACGAATGGAAAAACGGAGAATTCAACGGATTAGTTGCGAGAGGCGGATTCAAGGTTTCGTGTAAATGGAAAAACGGCAAAGTTTGCAGCTGCGAAATAAAGGGAAGACGAAACGATAAGGCATCGGTTTCGATCGAAGGCAATATTTTCGAATTCGACGGCAATTTCTCATATTCTAAATAAAAAGTGATCAAAATTCACAAAGGAGTCAGTTATGCCGGAATACGACAGAAGCGAGGAAAGGACCGGGTTTCAGGAAAGCCGTGATTATGATGAACGATATGATATTCAGGCTGATTTTGTAATGGTCTACGGACTTCACAATCTCAGAGAAAGAATTGCGCACTGGAAAAAACACGGATATAAGATACACCTGATGACTGGCATTTCCTGGGGCAATTATAAAGATTATCTGTACGGGAAATACGATGGAAGAGATCATCACGACGAGGGACAGATGACTGCCGACGGAAAGGAAAAAAATCACGGTCCTGATGTTCCGTATATGGTGCCGTCTGTATCTTTTGCGGGATATATGGCGAAAAAGCTGAAAACGGCAATTGACGCCGGAGTTGAAGCTATTCATCTTGAAGAGCCTGAATTCTGGGTAGAGACCGGATATTCGGACGCATTCAAACGCGAATGGGAGATCTATTTCAAAGAACCATGGCAAGACCCGCAAGCGACATGCGAAGGACAGTATAAAGCATCAAAGCTCAAGCAATATCTTTATACAAGGACACTTGACAGGCTTTGTGCTGAGCTGAAAGAGTATTCGCTGATAAAATACGGCAGGATCATACGGTTTTACGTTCCGACTCATTCTCTTATCAATTATTCTCAATGGAAGATAGTATCGCCTGAATCGGCTCTTCTCGATCTTCCGGCAATAGACGGATATATTGCACAGATATGGACCGGCACATCACGCGTTCTGAATAATTACAGAGGCATTTGCAAGGAACGGACATTTGAAACTGCGTTTCTTGAATACGGCATCATGCAGCAGCTCGTATCCGGAACGGACAGGAAAATGTGGTTTTTACACGATCCCATTGAAGATAATCCGCATCATACATGGAAAGATTATCGCTATAACTATTATAAAACTGTAGTGGCGTCACTTTTTCATCCTGAGATATCGAGTTACGAAGTATCACCGTGGCCTGCTCGTGTGTTTACAGGCAAATATCCTAATGAGGCTGGAACGGACAAGGAGGAAATGCCGGAAGAATACAAAACAAATCTTCTCACCGTAATGCACGCTCTGCGCGATATGAAAACTGATGATGTGGAGTGGCTGACAGATACAAAAGAGATAGGCGTTGTTCTTTCCGATACATGTATGTTTCAGCGGTTTTACCCGAAAGGCGATACCCGTCATGAAGAGAGTCTGACTTCTGTGTGGGATCACTTTTTCGGTCTAGCAATGCCTCTTCTGAAAAGCGGTCTTTGTGTAAGACCTGTGCAGCTTGAAAACATAAACCGATATCCGGATTATATAAGCAATCACAAGAAGCTCGTACTCTCTTATGAATTTATGAAACCCGAAAATCCCGGCATAAACAACGCAGTTGCCCAGTGGGTACGAAACGGCGGTTGTCTTATATATGTTGGCAACGGTGAAGATTCTTTTCACAAGATCCCGCACTGGTGGAACAGCCGGACTGCAAATTACGATAATCCTGCAGAGCACCTGTTTGAATCTTTGGGACTGTCTAGAAAGCTCAAAGAGGGAATATATGACTGCGGCTGCGGAACGTTGACGTATATTTGCCGATCTCCGCGCGAAATAGCATTAAAGCCAGAGCTTTGCGATGAATACCTGAATGTAATCAAGAATGTTTTTGCAAATATGGATAGCTCTGCCGATTTTTCACCTCATATGGCGCTCAGAAGAGGAAAATATGTTGTAGCCGCATCGTTTGACGAGCAAAAATGCGATTTGCCGATGACACTGCACGGTGATTTTATAGATCTGTTTGACGATAAACTTGCCGTTTGCCACTCCCCTGTCATTTCGCAGGGAGAAGAAAGAGTTTTTATAGATCTTAAACACGCCGACAACACATTGTCTTCTGATATTCTCGCGGTTTCAGGAAGAATTTCGATGTTAAAACAAACTCAGCGTTCTTTTTCGTGTATTATCACAGGTCCCGCAAACATGAAGGGCTGCATGAGAGTAAAAACAAAACGCCCTCCAAAACAAATAACGGCAAAGACATCGAATAAAGAAACTGAGATCGTATGGGAATACGATAATAAATCGGAAACGACATACATCGAATTTCCGTCATCCGTAAAAGGCGTTTCAATAAAGGCTGTTTTCTGAAAACGATATTACCGATCTGAAAAAAAATGCGAAAAGAGGATCCCGTATCTTTACGGGATCCTCTTTAATTGATGGATCGCTATCACATAAGTTTTCTGAACATCGCTTCAAAATCAGAAAGCTCTGCGTGACGGGGATTGCCCGGTGCGCATGCGTCAGCCGCAGCTGACTGGCAGAGGAACGGAAGATCTTCTTCCTTGAGCTTTTCAAGCTTTGTGGGAATGCCGACATCAACTGAAAGCTGACGAACAGCATCGATCGCTGCGCGGCGATATTCTTTTGCGGACATTCCTTCTGTATTAACTCCGAAAGCTTCCGCAATAGCTTTGAATTTTTCGCCTGTGTATTCCTGATTGAATTCCATAACTATCGGGAGCATCATGGCGCATGCAACACCGTGAGGCGTATCGTATACCGCGCCGAGAGTGTGCGCCATAGAATGAGCGATACCGAGACCGACATTGGAATATGCCATAGCTGTTACATACTGAGCAAGAGCCATTCCTTCACGTCCGTCAGGATCGTTGACAACAGCTTTTCTGAGGTTCTTTGCGATAAGCTGAATAGCTTCAAGGTTAAGAACATCGGCAAGTTCCCATGCTGCTGCGGTTGTATAGCCTTCAATAGCATGTGTAAGCGCGTCCATACCTGTAGAAGCTGTGAGTCCTTTCGGCATGGTGGACATCATATCGGGGTCAACGACTGCGATATCGGGAATATCGTTAGGGTCAACGCAGACAAATTTACGTTTGCGTTCAACATCAGTTATAACATAGTTGATAGTTGATTCGGCGCCTGTTCCGCCTGTCGTGGGAACTGCAATAGTAAATACGGTGCGGTTTTTTGTGGGAGCAACGCCTTCAAGAGAACGAACATCAGCAAATTCGGGGTTGTTTACTATTATGCCGATGCCTTTGCCGGTATCCATTGAAGAACCGCCGCCGATTGTGATCATACAGTCGGCTCCTGACGCTTTGTACGCTTCAACGCCGTGCTGAACGTTTTCAATTGTCGGATTCGGTTTGATATCAGAATAGATCTCAAAATCAATGCCGTTTTCTTTGAGAAGGTCGGTAACCTTCTGTGTTACTCCGAACTTCAGAAGATCCGGGTCTGAAGCTACAAACGCTTTTTTGAAGCCGCGAGCCTTTAAAAGACCGGGAATCTCTTTGATCGCGCCGTGTCCGTGATAAGAAATACCGTTTAAAACAAAACGATTTACTGCCATAATAATTCTCCTTATATAAATTAAAAATCAATGTTGAATAGCGGATCGCAATGATCTGCAACATAAGCACAATGGTCTTTCATTCAATCCGCCTTACTATTATACAAAACTTTTGTTTGATTGTCAAGGTCAAAGAAAGACAGTTTTTGAATTGACGGAGAAATTTCAATGTTGTTTCAATATTGACAACGTATAATACGGATGAAAAAACAAATATGAGGTGATATTATGAAACATTTAAAAAGAATTGCAGTGACGGTTCTCTCACTGTTGATCATAACAGGTATATGCGCTTGCGGGTCGCCCGCCGGCAGTAATTCGGGAGAGGATATATCATACGATACTCAGGTAATTATATCTGACAAAACCGAAAACGAGAAAACGGAAGACAGTGTGACCGAAATGCAGCCTGAAAATGTTGAGACAGAAACTGAATACAGTACAGATATATCGCAGACCGGTCATTCTGAAGTAACAGACGAGATCGAAAATGAAGTCAGCAGTTCGTTCAATGTATCGGAAGAAGATGAAAATTCTTCTGAAAACACTTCCGGAAGCAATAACGGTGAAAATGGATTACAACAAGATGAGACTACTATAAATTCGTCGGATACAACGGGTGAACCGGCAGATTTCGCGGACAGTGATCAGGTGAATGATACGGAAGGAAATGTCATCTCCGAAAATACGGAAGAAATCAGCATTGAAGAAAACGGCACTGTCGGTGAAGATAAAGCTGACAATACTTCCGAAACAACGGAAAACAGCGTTACAATTTCCGAAAAGGAAGTCGGGGACGGAAATTTCAAAATTGCTACTTCCGACGGCGCCGTATCTAAAAACGAAAGCACATACACGATAACATCGCAAGGAACATATATCTTGAGCGGCAACCTGACGGACGGACAGATAGTGATAAATGCAGGTGATGACGATGAAATAGAGATCGATCTTGACGGCGTAGATATTTCCTGTTCATACGATTCCCCTATTTACGCTGTAAACGCCGACAAGGTGAAGATCAAGGCAATTGAGGGAACGACAAACAGCGTTTCGGATCTTCGCAGTTATTCCGCAGGAGAAGATGATACGGAAGGCTCAGCCGCGATATACGCACTGTGCGATATGAATCTGATCGGTGCCGGAACTCTTGATGTTATTGCACAAAATTACAATAACGGCATTCAAACAAAAGACGACCTTAAAATAAAGAATATTTCCCTTACGGTAACAGCGCCGAACAATGCGTTGAAAGGGAATGATTCGGTAACGATCGAATCAGGCAAAATTACCGCTGTTTCAACCGGAGGGGATGCGATAAAAACAGACAATTCCGATATTTCTTCAAAAGGAAATCAGAAAGGTACTGTTACAATAAGCGGAGGAACTGTAACTCTTACGGCAGCAGACGACGGTATAGATGCCACATACGATATAGTGATCGGCGGAGGAGATATTGAGATAATAAAGGCTGGCGGAAAAGGAATTTGCGCAAACAATGCCGTAAATATTGAAAGCGGCACTTTGACCGTTAAATATTCCGCAGACGACGCTGTTCACGCAAATAATGATAATGCTCTGGAAAACGGGGAAACTCCTGAAGGGAATGTTACCATATTTGGCGGAACGATCAATATTGTCAATACCGCAGACGACGGAATACACGCAGACGGAACGCTGCTTATTAAGGGCGGAGACATAAACATTGAAATGTCGCATGAAGGCTTGGAAGGTCATTATATTACGATCGAAGACGGCAATGTTTATGTTTACGCAGACGATGACGCACTGAATGCAACAAGCCTTTCGAACTGGAGCTCGGACGGAATGATAACGATTTCGGGAGGTCATGTTGTTGCAGAGGTTTACGGCAGAGACGTTGACGGAATAGACAGCAACGGAAGCTACGTGCAAACAGGCGGATTTGTTGTGACATGCAATCCGAATTCCGATGGAAACGGCAATATGTCCGCATTGGATGTTGACGGTTCGATCGACATTACAGGCGGCATAATAGTTGCACTCGGCTCCGATCCCCAATTCTCAGGTATGGCAGGCTTCGGCGGCGGCATGGGCGGTTTTGGCAGTCAGGGAGGCGGTATGAACGGTCAAAGAGGCGGTATGGGAGGCTTAGGCGGCGGTATGGGCGGTTTTGGCGGTCATGGAGGCGGTATGGCAGGCTTCGGCGGCGGCATGGGAATTTCAACCTTGCCGACAGGATATGTTGCATATTCCTCAAGACTCCCTGCAGGACAGCATGCTTTTGTATACAATGGAGTCACATATGATTTTACCCTGAAAAACACTGTTTCAGGCGGTTGGATATGGGCTGAAGGAATAACAGACAGCAATTATTCCCTGAACTGATATTAACTGAAGAGTGTATCACAACGTCACATATTGTTAATAATTTCATGTTAATATAAAAAAAATGCGTCTTCTTACAAGGAGAATATGCTATGTTCATTCAGGAAGGAAAAGAATTTGATGTAATCGTTGCAGGTGCTGGCTGCGCCGGTTTCTGCGCGGCGGTCCAGGCAGGCAGAAGCGGTTTGAAGGTAGGACTTTTTGAGCATTTTGCCATGCCCGGAGGCTCTCTTACCGTATTGGGAAGCAACTCGATAGATCAATTCAATAATCCGCACAGACCGCAAGGGGAAAGAATGGTCATTTCGGGAATTGGTTGGGAATTTGTTAAAGAACTCGAAAAACGCGGCTTTGCCCAAATACCCGATATGGATGCTCCCTACCGCGTTCACTGGCAATACGGAGTAAAAGTAAATCCTATAGCCGCAGCGCAGTGCATGGATGATTTTCTTCTTGATGCAAACGTATCGCTTTATTACAGACAGGGCGTTGTATCGATTGAAACAACAGACACGCCCGAAGGGACTCGAATAGATTCCGTGATCGTTACCACAAAAAAAGGACTTGTAAGGCACAAAGCCCGGATGTTTATAGACTGCACAGGCGACGGTGATATTTGCGCGTGGGCAGGAGCCGAATATGACGTGCCTCAAGATATTCAGCCGGGGACTCTCCGTCTTTACCCTATCGGCGCAGATACCGATGCTTCAGTGTTTGATAAAACGAACAGGGACTGGGGTAAAGCGGTCAAAGATGATCCCGGATTAAGAGAAATGCTATGCTCGGGAAACTTTGACAGTCTTCTTAAAGCAAGAGGTGACAACACAAATCATATATGCGGTCTGAATACCTCAGACAGCGAAAGCCGCAGTGAAACAGAGATAGTTTCAAGACGAAATCTTGTGAAAATGCTTTCGGTGATGAATAAAAGCGATGCCCCTATGGAAATAATAGGAACTGCTCCCGAATCGGCGCCGAGAGAGAGCAGACGAATTATCGGAGACGTTATAATGACAGCTGAAGATTATCTGCAAAAGCGTGTGTATAACGACGCCGTATGCTACACTTACTGGTTTATAGATATTCATCGTGACGGCAAAGCTTCGGAAATCATATACCTCAAGGACGAAAAAACGCCGACGATCTCGCTCGGCGCAATGCGTCCAAAAGGATTGAAAAACATTTACGTCGCAGGACGCTGTGTTTCTGCGGACAGACGGTGCCTTTCGGCGATAAGAGTAAAAGCCTCGTGTATGGCAATGGGTCAGGCAGCGGGTGCAGCCGCAGTGATTGCAATAAAAAACAACACTGATAATACACGGTCAGTAGATGCAAACGAAGTAAAACAGTATCTTAAAGAACAAGGCGCTATTGTTCCGGAATACGACGAACAGATTTAAATCTGTTTTCAGTCAAAAGACCATTATTAAAACTCAGTTATCAGGTTATAAATAACAAAAGACCCTCGGCATTTCAAATATGCCGAGGATCATATTTTTACGGTATTTTACAAAAGCCAAACTGCTTTTGTTTTATATGAATTTTTTCCAGGTCAAAACACGGTCTTTCATGCCATTCAGATCAAGAACACCGTATGCGAATCCTTTTCTGATAAGTTCTGCAGGAAGATATTCGTCATATTTTTCGAATACGGGTATTTCATTCGGATATACAAGAGTAAGCGGATCGAAATCCGCTGCCACCTCATTGCAAACGATTTCGTAAAATTCCGATTCGCTCGCCTGCATTGTAAACTGCATATAATACGGCCGTGATGACTGCAAGCCTTTAAGTCCGAGCTTTTTTCCGCAGCGTATTTTCAGAAATCGTTCAAGAGCAAGGAAAGAATATGTTCCTATCCACGGAAAAAGCGACCACATATTTCCGCCGAGATGAACAAGAGGACGGGAAGACATAAGAGATTTTTTAAATGTCTCTCTCGCATCAGCAAGACGGCATACCGCATGAGGCATAAGATACGGATATATTGTGTTTTCGCACAAAACCTTATACATTCGTTCCAGAATATGAGTATGTATATCGCCCGCTACATCGCCGAAATATGCAGGGACATTGCCTTTAACAAGCGTACAGAAAACTTCATGACGCTGATGATCGACTTCTTCTACGACCCATACGCGGCCTGCGATCGCTATTTTATCGCCCACAGGCGGCGGTTTTACAATCGTGCCGAGCTGTTCGGATCCCGAACGGACGGTATATTCAATATTTTCACGGAAAACGGCGTAAAACTTATAGTTATTAACGATCCTTTCACCTGAAAGACCGAGAATCAGACCTCCGTTCTCGGTTTTATTGATGTGATCTGTTGATATAAGGTGCAAAAGAAGCTCTTTGTAATCTTCCTTACTGATATTGTCGAATGCAGACAGAGTTAAAACACGCGAAGCGAGCTCTGCAGGAGTCATTTCTCCGTGAGACGCAAGAGTGCTGAGCGTTTGATGATAAAGAAGGCTGAACGGCATTCTGCCCATACGCGGAGGTTCTACAAAACGCTCTTCTATATAAAGCTGAACAAGGGAGATACCCTGAATAAGATACCAAGGGATACTATCCGGCAGCATGGCGCGAGCTTCCTGATGGTCTTCGCGCATTACAAACCACATTTCAGCAGGGTCTCCCCTTCTGCCTGTTCTGCCAAGACGCTGCAAAAAGCCGGATACTGTGAACGGAGCGTCAATTTGAAAAGCTCGTTCAAGCCTGCCTATATCGATACCGAGTTCCAGCGTAGCGGTTGCACAGACGGACATAAAAGAATCATCATCTTTCATTTCCTCTTCAGCGCTTTCACGGTAAGACGCGGAAAGATTGCCGTGATGTATGAGAAATCTGTCAGGCTCACGGTTTGCCTCGCAATATTGTCTCAGCTGTTGGCAGACAGCCTCGCATTCCTCGCGTGAATTTGTGAAAACAAGACATTTCTTGCCCTTTGTGTGTTCAAAAATATACCCTATACCCGGATCGGCTGCAACAGGAGCGTCATCAGTAGGCTGTTCCGTATGCGGTGTTTCGGCCGGAACGATTTTTCCTTCATCTGCCTGAGGCGGGGTATTATAAAAATGCTCCATTGAAAGTCTCCATACTTCCTTGCCGCCGTCAAACCGGGGAATAAGCGTTTCCCGATCGCTGCCCGCAGATAAAAAGAGACCTGCGGTCTCGGGATCGCCGATCGTGGCGGAAAGCCCTATTCTTCTAGGGTTACATGAAGCGATCCTGCACAACCGCTCGATCAGACAGAATGTCTGAAGTCCCCGGTCCGCCCTGAGAAGAGAATGGATCTCATCAATAACAACAAATCGCAGGTCGCCGAAAAGCGACGGTATTTCCATGTGCTTGTTGATAAGTAGAGACTCAAGAGATTCGGGAGTAATCTGAATTATTCCGGACGGATTTTTCAGAAGTTTTCTTTTGGCTGACTGATTGGCGTCACCGTGCCAACGTGTGACCTGGATACCTTCTTCCTCACAAAGCTCCGTAAGTCTGCCGAATTGATCGTTAATAAGAGCTTTCAAGGGTGCGATATAGAGAACTCCGACTGTTTTTGAAGGATCCTCGGAAAGAAGAGTAAGAATCGGAAAAAAAGCTGCCTCCGTTTTTCCCGAAGCAGTGGACGCAGTGATCAATACGTTTTTATCAGTATTAAAAATCGCATCGCCTGCCGCATTCTGAACAGCGCGAAGACTTTTCCAGCCGGAGCGATATATATAGTCCTGAATAAACGGAGAATAACGTTCGAATACATTCATAATGTAAACTCCACATAACCATCATTTGCTTCGTCTGATACTGCCTCAGATTGAGCGTAAGAAAACTCATCCGATTCAAGAAGCGATGCGATATTCGTTTCGGGATGCTGAAACATAATATCCAAAAGTTCGATAAAATCGCGAATCACTTCACGTGGCGTAATGTTTATATCGGCTCCGATCCGTGAATACTCTGTTTTTATAAATCCTACGAGGTCATCGGTTTTGACTGTTGGTATATACCCGTAAAGGTCAGCATGCATCTGAGTAAGCTTTTCGCAAAGAACGAGCATTTCTTCCGCAGTCAGAGGTTCAAGACGTATAACAGGTGCAAGAAGATCTCTTGAACCGGGTTTTGAAAAACGCCCTTCCGCCAACCGTGAACGAAGCGCCTCGTAGCTGTAGATGCCCCTGCGTTTGTCTTCAAGAGCCTGTGGAGTCGAGCCCATAAGTATTCCGAGATATTTAGCTTTGCCCTGCAGAGTATCATTATACATGGTAAGAAGTTTTTCGTAATTATACTGTCTTGTAACCTGATTGGGGATTTTGTATATATTTACGAGTTCATCGATCATTATAAACAGACCTGTATATCCCGCCATTCTGAAAAATGCGGCAAAAAGCTTCAGATAATCATACCAGTTTTCGTCATTGATAACTATATTTACGCCGAGCTCCTGCTTAGCCTCACTTTTAAGCGCGTACTCACCCCTGAACCATTTGACTACTTTTGATTTTGTCTCGTCGTCCCCGTTCAGATACGCACGGTAATACAACGATAAAAGTTCGGCAAATTCGAACCCGTGAACAAGTTCGCTGACTGACGATGTGACTGCAAAGATTTTTTTATCTGTTTTTTCCGCAAGAGCCGGATCAGAAAAAGACAAGCCTGTTTGCTGCATTGTTTCATTTTGAACAGCGCTTATCCAGCGATCAAGAACCAGAGTGAGGGCTCCGCCTTCAGGTTTTGTTTTTGTGGAAAGATTTGAAATCAGTTCACGGTATGTTGCCAGCCCCTGCCCTTTTGTGCCCTGCAAACGCCTTTCAGGAGACAGGTCCGCATCGGCAACGATAAAACCTCTGTCCATTACGTAATTTCGGATTGTCTGCAAAAGAAAACTTTTTCCGCTTCCGTAACGACCGACGATAAAGCGAAAAGACGCGCCACCCTCGGAAATAATATCGACATCATGCAGCAGCGCCTCTATTTCGTTTTTACGCCCTACTGTGATATACGGCAAACCGATTCTCGGAACGACACCGCCTTTGAGGGAGTTAAGTACCGTTTGGGATATTCGTTTCGGTACTTTTTTTTGTTCATCCATTACTTATTTCCTCCGATAAGATGCTCAATATCTTCAATGTAATCCTCAACTATGGCAAGTTTGTTGTTTTCACATAAAACAACAGTATCGCCTATTTCGTCATAAAGCGCTTCATTGATATGATCAGCAGCAAGTGAAGGCATTATATGCGAACTTTCCAGAATATCCGATGCGTCCTTTCCCGAAACAAGAGCGTTGAGTATTTTCAGATGAAGATTATCAAGAAGCACGCTGTTTTGAAGATCAGATATTTCCTCTTTCTGCTCATCGATGAATTCTTCATTATCTTCTTCTACAATAAGGCTGTTTCGTGTGTCTTCGGCTTCGGTCCGTATCTTTTCAAGATCTGCAATGCTGATTGTGATTTTTGTTTTTTTCGCTTCTTCGATCGACTTTTTATCACACTGTATGGCGGCATTGATAAAAGGGATAGCCCATTCGGCTGACGGATTTTCCTTAAGATATTTTCCCGTTTTCAGATAACGGCGGAAAAGCGCGTCTGCTTCATGAAGGAATCCTTTCAGTAACTCACGGTCAAAACACTGTTTTTCATACGATGTTACAGTCCATATACCGTTCTTACATCTGTAATATCTGCAATCGTTGAGAATATAGTCGCAGTTGCGTGATCGTGTTTCGTAATAAACGGCATTTGCAAGCGGATACCATCGGCGTGTTGTTTTTTTGCCAAAACATTGCTGAAAAAGAGCTTTTTCTTCTTTTTTATATGAAAGAGCGGATTTCCATGCCTGTGCAAACATCATTTTTCCGCGATCGGGATAAGTTTTGATCACAGGAGAATCACCGGTTTTTCTTCCGCCTAAGAAAACAAGGGCGTCATAAACATCTTCATACCGGTAATTATCAGGTTTTTTCAGTACGGATAAAGCATTCTCTCTTTTTACTGCCTCCGGCTCAGATAAATCAAGAGTTATTTCTTGCGGAAGGTTGTTTATGACTGCGTATTCAAACATCCAGCGCTGAAGATTGTTTCGCATTTTTATGTCGCCGAGTCCCGAATCAATGTAACCTGATTCAAATGATTTCAGTTTTTCGATCGATTTCTCCGGAGAATCGACACCCGCACCGTTCAGAAGTTCATATATGTATATGTAAGCGGCAGATGTCGGAATATGCTGAAAAACGCCTTTTCTTATCTGAGTGCGCCATGTAAAATATCCGCGCAGCTGATTTGTGGTAAGTTCATGATATGTCGGGAAATAGCATAAGAAATCACCCGACCACGGAAAATCGTCTTCATAGTCACTCATAAACATCGCCTGAGTGTAAAAATTCTTTGCTCTTGCTGCAAAAGATTCTCTTCCGTATTCATAAAGATGTTTCATCTCACGTATACGTTCGGGCGCCTGGTCAGACTTTGGCTTGTAGCTGCTGTTCGAAAAGGGAATTTCGGTATCGCGGTAGACTGAATTTTTTTTAGGAAGATCTGACGCGAGAGTTATCTTAAATCCGCTCGGAGAACCCTGTTTGACCGCTTTGTCGAAAAGGGCAAAAACAACTTCGGGCTCGGTATCGTTATTAAAAAGAATACCTGTCCATTTCCCGCTGTGCATACGCAGCGGTGAAGAGATATAGCTTCGAGACGGGATATCCCCGCTGCATTTTATATCGCAGCACTCGATCTCCTCACCTATATCGCCGTTCCACTGTCTCATAAGAAGAGCGACCCATTTTCCAGTTTCAGGATGGCACAGTACGGAGAAGCCCGGAAAATCCGGCCACTTGAACTGTTCAATGATATTGTATTTTTTTTCGGCAAACGCAGTCAGATCTGAGATAGTCACAAAAGTCCTCCCTTCCTCAAAAACATCATATTATCATTATACTTTAAACGAGCGAATTTGTCAAGAAAATATTCGGAATGTCAGAAAGAGTATTAAAAAAACGATCAGTTTTTCCTGCGTAATTGTGGAATGTCTTAATAGAAAAAACGCAAATTTGTAAGCGAAAAATCAGTTTTTTGTATTGACATCAGATCGGTTTTGTAATATAATACGCTATTGTGCGGACTGACGGCAAATGCATATTATTTTATCTGATACCTGCTGCAAAATTGTTTTTAATGTTTAAGGATATAATTCTAAGAGGTTTATTATGATCGCTTCGTTGATCATTTGCGGAGTAACATGTTTACTGATGATTGCATCAATACTGTTTTTTCCGAAAATCAGAATAAAGGGACATGAAATAAACACATACTGGATCATCACTGTAACGGGTGCGCTCATCCTCATAATAACGCATACGGCGAATATTTCGGATGTAAGGTCTGCTCTTACGGCAGATACTGCGATAAACCCGCTGAAAATACTGGTCCTTTTTATTTCAATGACCATTTTATCGATATTTCTGGACGAAGTAGGTTTTTTTTCATATCTTGCCGCTTTGACTCTTGAAAAAGCGGGAAAAAGTCAGTACGCGCTGTTTATGTATCTTTACGGTATCGTATCCGTATTGACTGTATTCACATCAAACGATATTATTATTTTGACATTCACGCCTTTTATATGCTATTTTGCGAAAAATGCTTCAATAAGCCCCATTCCCTATCTTTTTGCTGAATTTATTGCGGCAAACACATGGAGCATGGCGCTGATCATTGGAAACCCGACAAATATATACCTTGCAACAGCAAACGGGATCGGTTTTGCGGATTATTTTATTAAAATGCTTATTCCCACAATTACCGCCGGGATCGTTTCTTTTTCGGTGCTTTTTCTTATATTCAGGAAACAGCTTTCAAAGCCCATCGTTCCTGCGAAAACAGACGCAATCATAAAAGACAAACTCCTGCTTTATGTGGGAATAATACACCTCGCTTTATGCACTGTTCTGCTTGCTATAAGCTCATATATAAATATCGAAATGTATTATGTATCTCTGGGTTTTGCGGTAAGCCTTGCTTTGTGCGTTCTTTTGATCTCATTTGCAAGAAAACGAAAACCGGTCGAGCTTTTAGACTGTCTGAAACGGTCACCCTGGCAGCTAATTCCGTTCGTTCTTTCGATGTTCGTAATGATTCTTGCCCTTTCCGAAAATGGCGTTACTTCAAAAATAGATGATTTGTTAGCGGGAGGCGATGAGGTTTTTTCTTTCGGAATAACATCATTCGCATCGGCTAATATAATCAATAATATACCAATGAGCGTTCTTTTCAGTTCGATCGCGGAACCCCTGAACGGATTGGCAAAAACAAAGGCGATATATGCTTCTGTCGTCGGTTCGAATTTAGGCGCATTTCTTACTCCGGTAGGGGCGCTGGCAGGCATAATGTGGTCTTCGATACTGCGTTTTCAAAAAGTAAAATTCAGCTTCGGTGATTTTGTTAAATACGGAGCAGCCGTTTCTGTGCCGACAGTGCTTGCCACGCTGACTGTCCTGGAAATGGAGTTGTAATAAGAAATCAAATATCCCGTGAGAAACTGCTTCTCACGGGATTATTTTTGTTTTGACTGTCTTATTATTTATGCAAGGTCCTTGCATGCCTTGATAAACATTTTAACGTTTTCATAAGGTGTTGCAGAACCCATATCGCAGCCCGGAGCAAGAATGAACGGTCTGCCGTTTGCGATCCTGATCCTTTCACATGCTTCTGCGTATACTTCGTCCGGCGTTCCGCTCAGAAGGGCTCCTGCAGGATTAAGGTTGCCCATTATTGCCATTTTACCCGCAGCATCCGTAAGAGCAGTTTCAAGATCAACAAGATAATCGCATGAAAATGCCTGAATGCCAGCATCGCGCAAACATTTAACGCGTGCGCCCGATGCTCCGCAGACATGTGCGGTAAAATATTTATATTCGGGGAGCTTATTTTTAAGATTTACAAGAGCCGGAAGAGCCCATTCTTCATACATACCCTGGCTGATCAGATTACCGCTTGCCACCGGGTCAGCCGGCATTGCGATATCACATCCGTTTTCGCAGAGAAGTCTGAACATTTCAGCGCTTACTTCCGTTGTGAAATCCATAAGCTGTTCAACGAGTTCGGGCTCGTCTGCAATAAGCATTATGAAGTCCTGAGTTCCGACAAGAACAGATGCCATTGTGAACGGTGCGGCAATATCTCCAAGAAGATATTTTCTGTCTCCGACGAGTTTTTTTACATTTTTAGTTTGCGTGATCATGTTTTGTACAAATTCATTTGCCAGAAGCTTTTCTCTGATCGTGCTTTTATCGAGAAGAGGAATTTCCGTTTCCGGGTCTTTCAACGCCGCTCCGGCATTTACAGGACTGCCGATCTCATCGATATGTATCGGTGAGCCGAATGCGTTCAAACATGCAGTGAAAACTCCCGAAACAGCGCTGATGATATCTGTTTCGGTATCATCCGTCCATTTTGCAATGAGTTCCGCTCCTCCGTCAGGCATTCCGTAAAGAGTACGATATGAGATATTCTCTGTTTTCGCGATCCATGCTCCTCCGTCAACAAAACAGAACGGTGTTCTGTCAACAGGTTTGCCGTTAAGGACGGCGTCGATGCGTTCTTTCGAAGTCATTGGTTTCATGTTTTTCTCCTTAATCAAAGCTTTTATATTTCAAACAAAACAGTTATGTTTTGCTTTATATACCGGATCCGTTATCGCCCCAAAGCTGAAGCATTTTTTCAGTATTTGATGAATAAAGAACCGTGGTTCCCGCAGGAACCGATTCAACGATCCACGTGCTTGCGCCAATAACGCAGTTATCGCCTATGAAAGTTTTGCCTCCGAGTATCGTGGCATTTGCATAAATAATTACATTATTGCCGATATTGGGATGTCTTTTCAGTCTTTTAACGGGATTTCCTTCCTGATCTTTTTCAAAACTCTTTGCGCCGAGAGTTACACCCTGATAAAGCTTGACATTGCAACCGATCACAGTGGTTTCTCCGATAACAATACCCGTGCCGTGGTCAATGAAAAAATAACTGCCGATAGAAGCGCCGGGATGAATGTCTATACCTGTTTTGCTGTGAGCGTATTCAGTCATTATTCTCGGAATAACCGGAACGTCCATTTCATAAAGAACATGCGCTATTCTGTATACCGCTGTTGCAAAAAATCCCGGGTAGCAGGCAACTACTTCATCTCTGAATTCAGCGGCGGGATCACCCTTATAAAGCGCCTCTATATCCGTAAGAAGGACTTCCTTAAGTTCAGGCAGACCGGCGATATATTTTTTCGCAATTTCAAAGCCTGAAAGTGCGGATTTTTTTCCTGTTAACGACAAAGCCCTGTCTATCTGCTCGGCAAGCGATAAAGAAACAGTCTCTGCCGGAGACATATCTGAATTTGATGTCTGAGGAGTATAATGTCCGGGAAAGAGCAAAGCAAGAGTATCAAGCAACACTGCAAATATCTTTTTTTTATCGGGAAACATTTTATCGTTTTCGATGTGAATAAGCTTAGAGTTTCTGCCGATCTCATCAAGTTTGCACATTACTTTTTCAAAGTATGTCATGATCAGGTTCTCCGCTGCGAAAAAATAAGGGATATAATATCAGTCTGAAAACAGAGGCGTGGAATAATAGCGGTCACCGCTGTCAGGCAAAAGAGCAACTATATTTTTATTCTTGTTTTCCCGGCGTTTTGCAACGGTTATTGCCGCATACAGCGCAGCACCCGAAGAAATACCGACAGAAATGCCTTCGTTTTTTGCAAGAAGTTTTGATGTTTCAAAAGCATCCTGATTTGTTATTTTCAGAACTTCATCATATATTCTTGTGTTCAGCACATCGGGGATAAACCCTGCGCCTATTCCCTGAATTTTATGTGCGCCTGCTTTTCCCTCGGAAAGGACCGGAGAATCTTCGGGTTCAACGGCTATGATCCGGACAGATGGATTTTTTTCTTTCAGATATTCCCCTACCCCCGTAAGTGTTCCTCCTGTTCCGACGCCTGCAATAAAAATATCAACATAACCATCTGTATCATTCCATATTTCGGGTCCTGTTGTGGCTTTATGAATCGTCGGATTTGCGGGATTTACAAACTGACCGGGAATAAATGCGTCCGGAATTTCATGTGCTAAGTCTTCGGCTTTCTGAATGGCGCCTTTCATGCCTTTTGCGCCTTCAGTGAGTACAACTTCAGCTCCGTATGCTTTAAGTATATTTCTCCTTTCGACGCTCATGGTTTCAGGCATCGTCAGAATAACACGGTAACCTTTTGCGGCGCCGATCGCTGCAAGTCCGATGCCGGTATTGCCCGATGTGGGCTCTATGATAACCGAACCTTTTTTCAGCAGTCCCTTATATTCGGCATCTTCTATCATGGCTTTGGCGATACGGTCTTTAACGCTTCCGGACGGATTGAAGTATTCGAGTTTTGCGAAAATCTTTGCATCAAGACTGAGTTTTTTTTCAATATTAGTTATTTCGACAAGAGGTGTTTTACCGATCAGGTCGAGTATACCCTTATATATATTTTGCATAATCTTTCTCCTTTAAAAGCTCAGATAGCCCGGAAACCGTTTTCGAGATCTGCGATAATGTCATCGATATGTTCCGTGCCTACAGACAATCTGATGGTGTTCTGTCCGATATTCTGTTCTTCAAGCTCTTTTTCGTTAAGCTGCGAATGAGTTGTTGACGCCGGATGGATAACAAGGCTTTTTACATCGGCGACATTGGCGAGAAGAGAAAATATTTTAAGATTGTCAATAAATTTCCATGCTTCGTCACGTCCGCCGCGGATATCGAATGTGAAGATCGATCCGCCGCCGTTCGGGAAATATTTTTCATAAAGCGCATGGTCGGGATGGTCTGGAAGAGACGGATGATTGACTTTTTCCACCTTCGGATGCTTACATAAAAATTCAACGACCTTTTTTGTGTTTTCGGCGTGTCTTTCAAGACGAAGCGAAAGAGTTTCCACGCCCTGCAAAAGCAGAAATGCGTTAAACGGCGAAATTGCTGCACCAGTATCACGTAAGAGAATGGCTCTGATGAAGGTGACAAAAGCTGCCGGTCCCACTGCATCGTAAAAAGAAACGCCGTGATAGCTTGGATTAGGTTCTGATATATTGGGATATTTGCCGCTGTTTTTCCAGTTAAACTTTCCCGACTCAACAATAATGCCGCCCAGGGTCGTTCCGTGACCGCCTATAAATTTCGTGGCGGAATGAACGACTATATCCGCGCCGTGTTCAATAGGTCTGATAAGATACGGGGTTCCGAACGTATTGTCGATGACAACGGGAAGTCCGTGCCTGTGCGCTATTTCGGAAACGGCGTCTATATCCGGGATATCGCTGTTCGGGTTGCCGAGAGTTTCAAGAAAGATCGCCCTCGTATCGTTGTTGATCGCTGCCTCGACTTCTTTGAGGTCGTGAATATCGACAAATGTTGTTTTGATCCCGTATTGCGGCAAAGTATGTTCAAGCAGGTTATAGGTTCCGCCGTATATGGTTTTCTGTGCAACGATATGACCGCCGTTTGCTGCAAGGGCTTCTATTGTATAAGTAATTGCCGCAGCGCCGGAAGCAAGTGCAAGCGCAGCGCTTCCTCCTTCAAGCGCAGCTATCCTCTTTTCAAGAACTTCCTGCGTGGAATTTGTTAGTCTGCCGTATATATTGCCGGCATCGGCAAGACCGAAACGGTCTGCGGCATGCTTGCTGTTATGAAAAACGTATGACGTTGTCTGATAAATGGGAACAGCGCGCGCATCTGTTGCGGGGTCGGCATTTTCCTGACCGACGTGAAGCTGTAATGTTTCAAATTTATATTTATTCATTGTAAATTCCTCTTATTAACTTGATTTAAATTTGTTCAAATATAACATAAAAACCCGGCAACCTGACAATAGCTCCCGGGCATTGAAAATACGCAAGGCAAAACGCATTAACGTAATTTTATATCGAGGCGAAATTGTATGCCGGAATATGTCTCGATACAGCAGCCTGCCCGGGAGCACAACATTCGACAACACATGAAGTTATTACTGAATATAATACCGTAAAACATCTTTTTCGCCTCCGTTTTAGTAATTTGCGGTCATTATAACATCATTCGCCTATTATGTCAATAGGTTCATAGAAATGTCATATTTTATTTCCTGTTCTTTTTTGATAGTCTTCCAGTGCAGACTGAATTGCCTCTTCGGCAAGTACGCTGCAATGCATTTTGTATGCGGGAAGCCCGTCAAGCGCATCGGCAACTGCCTTGTTTGTAAGTTGTTTTACTTCACTTACGGGTTTGCCTTTTATGAGTTCAGTTGCCATAGAACTTGAGGCTATGGCGCTGCCGCAGCCGAATGTTTCGAATTTGACGTCTTTAACGACGCCGTCTTCTATTTTCAGATACATTTTCATTATGTCTCCGCATTTGGCGTTTCCAACCTCTCCGACACCATTTGCATCTTCAAGTATGCCGACATTGCGCGGATTGCGGAAATGATCCATTACTTTTTCACTATATAATGCCATAAAAAATCCCTCCTTACAGAATAAACTCTTTTTTGCCTGAAACAAGATCTCTCCAGATCGGAGAAAAGCCTCGCAGATATTCAACTACTTCTTTTACGGAAGCGACGATGTAATCAACGTCATCATCTGTGACTGTATCATCTATGCTAAGCCGCAAAGAACCGTGAGCAACATCGTGGACCCTGCCGATAGCAAGAAGGACATGGCTCGGATCGAGCGAACCGGACGTACACGCTGAGCCTGATGACGCACATATTCCTCTGTCGTCAAGCAGTAAAAGCAACGCTTCACCTTCTATGCCCTCAAAACAGAAACTGACATTCCCCGGCAACCTTTTTTCCGGGTCGCCGTTAAGAGATGAATGCGGAATTTCGGAGATACCTTTGATAAGCCTGTTTCTCATTATAACGAGAGTTTCCGTTTTTTCTGCTATTTTTCCAATCGATTCCTTCAACGCTTCTGCCATGGCGGCTATTGCCGGAACATTTTCCGTACCGGCTCTTTTTCCCCGCTCCTGCGCTCCTCCCTCTATAAGAGAGGAAAGCCTTATTCCTTTTTTTACATAAAGAAAACCAACACCTTTCGGTCCGTGAAATTTGTGTGCTGAAGCGGAAAGCATATCTATATTATCCCCGGTAACATCAATGGGAATATGCCCGACTGCCTGAACAGCATCAGTATGAAATGGAACACCTCTTTTTTTACAAATCGAACCGATTTCTTTGATCGGCTGAATCGTTCCGATCTCATTATTTGCATACATAACAGAAACAAGACACGTGTCATCCCTTATCGCCTCATCAACATCTTCCGCTTTAACGATTCCGTTTGAATGAACATCAAGAAGAGTGATTTCGAAGCCTTCTTTTTTCAGATTTTCAAGAGTATGAAGGACCGCATGATGCTCAAATGCCGTAGATACGATATGCTTTTTCCCTGTTTTTTTTCCTGTCTCCGCCGCTGACAAGATCGCCTGATTGTCAGATTCACTCCCGCCGGAAGTAAAATATATTTCTCCGGGCTGCGCGTTGATCAGTGATGCGATATCCCGTCTCGCCTGTTCGAGAGCTTCCTTCGCATTCTGACCGTGCGTATACAGACTCGAAGGATTGCCCCAGAATTTTTCGTTAAAGGAAATCAATGTTTCAAGAGCTCTCCTGCTCATTTTTGTTGTTGCTGCATTATCTGCGTAGATCATAAAAATAGCACTCCATTCCGAGATTACAACACATTATACACCTATTTACCTATTTTGTCAATAGGTAAAAAAAATTTTTTTTCCTCTTGACTTACCTATTCACCTTGTGGTATAA
This sequence comes from Oscillospiraceae bacterium, assembly GCA_902783255.1. Lineage (GTDB taxonomy): Bacteria > Bacillota > Clostridia > Oscillospirales > UBA644 > HGM12619. The sequence continues at coordinate 52,867 of CACZQB010000024.1, forward strand.
TAGATAATAAAAACCGGAGGCGAGTTCCATGATTTCAACAAGAGGAAGATATGCGATCAGAGTTATGCTTGACATTGCCGAAAACGGCGACGGACATTTCATTCCGTTAAAAGATATAGCCGAAAGGCAGGGAATATCAAAAAAATATCTTGAAATAATAGTTAAAGACATCGTTTTCGCCGGTTTGGTTGAGGCTGCAAGCGGAAAAGGCGGAGGTTACAGACTTTGCAGAAATCCGGAAGAGTATACCGTTGGAGAAATTCTGGAAATCACGGAAGGACCGCTGTATTCGGTTGCGTGTCTTGCTGCAAAGACAAACGACTGTCCCAGAAAAGAAATCTGTCAGACTCTCCCGATGTGGGCGGAATTTGACAAAATGGTTCACAATTTTTTTTACGGCAAAAAGCTGAGCGATCTTATGACAAAACAGTGATTTTTAAGAAATACAAAACAGTCCCTTTCGCATATAACCGAAAGGGACTGTTGTTTATGTAAACCGATATAAGCCTCGTCTATTCGATATAGGGGTATCGCTTCGTTTTTTTGCGGCGCAATTTACGATTTTGATGAGATATCCTCTTTTTTTAACGTCGGAATAAGCCACCGCTTACTGTATTTTACCGATATTCCACCTGTCACGGACGAAATCAGCGCTCCGAACATATCTACCGCAATATCTTGCATCGTATCCGTCAGAGCATCGTGACCTGAAAGTATTTCGCCGTTTGCGGTAATGAATTTCTGCATATTCAGCCCGAAAAGTCCGTCTCCCGCATATTCGTATAACTCCCATAATGCTCCGATCGTTATCGAAAAAGCGAAAGCGAACAGCGATACAAAAAACGGAGATAAGCGAAATACGAGATTTTCATCGCGATTAAGAATCGTAATGACCATTACAGCAAAAAAGCCCGTCATCATGCTGCTGAAAAGATGCAGAAAATCATCCCAATGCGGAACAAGATAGTAAAAACTTCTAACTTCCCCGAGAAAAATTGCGCAATACAGGAAGAGAATATACAGACCGTACAGCAGTCCGGGAATCTCGAATTTAAACTGTCTTGAAATAATTGAAGGAATATGGATCACAAAAATTCCAAGAATACATTCAAGCAGCATAAGAACATAATCCGCTCTTGAATGAAGCCCGGCAGATATTTCAGGTTCTTTTAACGTAATTATTCTGAACACAAGATAACCGATCGGCAGAATAAAACTCAGCAAAGCAATATAGTAAAGCGATTTGGGAAGCGCTCCTTTTATTTTTTCTTTTCTCATATATATTCCCCGTAACCCAAAAATAAATATTTGGATAATACCATAAAAAAATAAACTAAAAATGAACAATCTTAGATTTTTCGGCAATTTCTACAAAAATCATACATATGAAGAACGTATTTTTCTACATTGAAAAATCCAATTAATATTGACAATTTTGAAAAGATGATATATAATTAAATCAGCATTATATACAAATTTTTCGCACAAAATAGTCTATAAACTGTGGAAGGAACTTTGCTATGAGAAAAATAATATCGCTGATGATTGCTGCCATAATGGTTTTTGCGCTTTGCTCGTGCGGGCAGACTGCCGAAGATGAGACGATACCTGAATATGAGCTCGAAGCCGGCTCAATCGACTTCAGAGGAGCAGAATTCTCGTTTGCGCAAAGAAACGAAGAACATTCAACGGGCGAAGATTATTTCGGATATGTTGTAAATACCGAATTTGCCGATCTTGCAATGAGAAGGATCAAAGAGGTAGAAAGCAAATACAATGTTAAAATTTCCGTAGACTCGTCAGGTTCGGATATAACCAACCTGATCGTTTCGATGTCTTTAAGCGGAATAGTTCCTTATGACGCACTTCAGGCGCAATCAAGCACAAACGCCGGTCTTGCAAGAGCAGGATATTTATATGATCTTACGGTTCTCGGAGACGTGATCAATTATCTTGATGCGGCTAAATGGGGCACAAAAGAAGATCTTAAACCGGTATGCTGGGACGGAGGGCTTTTCGGTGTGATTCCCGCAGCATGGCCTATGCTGAAATACCGTTCAATAGACGGTGCAATGGTTGTAAATGAAAACATTATCAGCCGTCTCAGTCAGACAGACCCGCGAGAATTTGTTGAAGCAGACGACTGGACATGGCGGAAGCTTGAAGAGCTTATGCCCATATATACGCACATAAACGATTTCGGCGACGAGGTAAAGGCACTTCAGACAACCGTTCACTGGCTTTTCAGAACAATTCATACAACAAACGGCGAAACGCCGATAATTAAAGACGAAAAAGGCGAATTTCAGCTCGGTTTGCATTCTCCGATCACTTTTGAGGCTATGCAGACAGCATGGAACTGGACATTCGGAGAATATTCCACTTATGTAAATATTGACCTCTCCAACAACTGGACAAATATGCTGCAGAATTTTCTTGACGGCAAATCAGTTCTTACGCTTATGAACGGCACAGATCTCTGCGGCGGTGAGAATTCCATAGCATTCAATATGGAAAATTTCGGCATTGTACCGTTTCCCCACGGTCCGAACGGTTCTTTAAAAAATACAGGTTCAACAATTACCACTACAAGATTTACAACAAGCATTCCGGCGTTCTGCAAAGAACCGGTCATGTCCGCAACGATACTTGACGCCATATATGAACCGCTGCCCGGATACGAGACGGAAGACGATACGATTGAATATATGAGAAAACAGTATTTCTTCGACGACAGAGATGTTCATAACTTTGTTGAAATGTATAAAACCATTCTTTACAACTACAGGCATGAAGGCATAACAGATGTTTACATAAATATAAGAGACAACAAGACTATGCAGGAAAGTCTTGACTCTATCGCTGACGCAGATGAGGCAAACAGAATAAAATATATTGTTAATATGGAATCTACCGCAGAAGAGATATTCGGCTGAAATAGGATAATTCTTATAAAATCCGGAAAATTCCCGATGATCAAAGGAGCTATCATATGAAATGCAATATAGTTTTCAGGATATTTATCTGCTTTATTATTACTATATTTGTTTGTTCCTGTTCAGGTATTACCGAGGTATTTGATGAGGATTTCGCTGATATTTCAGATGAAAACATTGATCTGAACGGAGAGGTTATAACATACAACACGTCTTACGGCGACAATACCGTTCTCGGCTACGAGATCGGAACGGAGTTTTCAGATCTTACAAAAAAGAGGATAAGCGATACGGAAAATAAGCTTAACTGCAAACTGAACATCGTTTACGGCGGAGCAAGCTTTTCCTCTCTGATCTCAACGACGTTTGCCGGGACTTATCTATGTGATATCCTCTGCGGAAACACAAACAATGCCACCGCTGCAATAAAAGCAGGCGTTCTTACGGGAATCAAATCGCTGGGCGGTATAATAGATTATAATGATTTTGAAAGATGGGGCAATAAAAATCAGCTTCTTGCATTATGCTATGAAGATGATCTTTACGGAGTATTTCCGGCTGCATGGCCGCTGCTGACGCAGATGTCGTTTGGATATCCGCTTGCAATCAATGAAGATATCGTTGCGCAATTATCGCTTACAAGTCCGAGAGAATATGTTGAAACAAAGACATGGACATGGGAAGCGTTCAGAAAGTTTATTGAAGATTCTACCGTGATCGAAAGCGGAAATGTCAGTATTTACGGCTTTTCCACAACAGACAGTGCTTTTGTGGAAATGTTTGTGCGAACAAACGGAGATCGCATGGTTGGCAGAGACAAAAGCGGAAAATATATTTTCGGATTTTCATCGGAAAGCGCGATCAAAGCTATGGAAGAGGCAAGAGATATTCTGAAAGGCAGCCTTTCGTATGCTGTATACACGGCTCTGCCCATTCCGACAGTTGAAAAATTCGATAACGGTGAAGCTGCAATGTGCTGCACGCCGTATATCTTTGGAGCAGATGACTATACTGTTTCAAAAGCTCTGAAAAATTACAGTATCCTTCAGTTTCCATACGGTCCGAATGCAGAACCGGGATATGCATGCGGTGTTTTTTCCGGTTACGGTAATTGCATAACGATCCCGATACTTTCTCACGACCCGGAAACCACTGCGACAGTATTGAACGAATTATACAGTCCACTCCCCGGTTTTGAAACGATGGATAAGATAAAAGAGCATATGTCACGCTATTATTTCTTTGACAAGACAGACTGTGACAGCTTTTTCAATCTTTACTTATCGTGGGACAATCTGTTTAACAACACAAGCATAGCCTCCAAATACAAGGATTTTATTACATATAACGGAGCTGTGAGCAGTTATGTGGACAGTTGCAGAGAGTCTGCAGCTGAGATTTTTGAAAATGATATCATGCCTACTGTCCGCGGCACCATTGCGGTATGGGGAGAATTTGACAGATAATCTTTTGCGTTGAAGAGCAAAACAAATCCGATCTGACAGCAAACACTGTTAGATCGGATGGTTTTTAATTAGATAAAGAGTCTGTTGCCGACAAATATCTTTCTTTTGTAAGGATACAAGAAATAACTGTTTTTTCTTCGCCGTCCCACGGACGGATAATTTTCTCGGTGCGGTCGTATGTAAAACCGAATTTACGTGCAAGATTCCCGGATCGGCGGTTATCGTTGAAAAATCCGTATCTGAAAACTTCAGCGCCAAGATGATTGAACGATAAGTCGAGAAGAAGCGATAATATTTCCGTACCTAAGCCCTTGCCCCAGAATTCGTTGCCTATACATATGCCTGCCTCTTCCCAGTGTCCCTTTTCGGTCTCCTTAATTGCACAAAGCCCTATAGCTTCTTTTGTTTCTTTCAGCGCAACAAACCATGCATAGTTGTTTTGCTGATAAATGACGCTGCGTTTGCATCTTTCAATGGCTTCGCTTTCACTGAATGAAGGCTGAAAAAGCATTTGGCGATAGACATTTTCGTTGCTCCACACATGTCTGAACATAGACTTCCAGTCGTCCTCTTCGGCTTTTCTGAGAATGATATTAACACCTGTCAAAACAGAATATGAAATGTAATCGTTCATTACCGCTCCATTATTATCCTCAAAAGGACGATTCTATTCCTGATTTTGGAGATCAAACTTAAAATCTCCGTTCATACACTGTCCGTTTGTTTCAACAATAATAAATACCGGACCTTTTTCAAAATAACCGCCGTCAGAACTGATCTCATCGCCGCCGGATATTGAAAAAAGCAGATTTTTTTGTCCGTTATAATCGTAATATATATCGGCGCTGCCCGATTCAAGTCTGGCGGAAAATGATATATCCCATTCTCTTTTGCCTGTGCATGAAAACACCATTACCCCTTCAAATGAGTAAAAATTCATAAATGCCGACGACGGTCCGTTTGAGTGCACAAAGCCTACAGCTTTGTATGAGGATGTGTATTTTCCGCATGATGTAAGCAAAACAAATATCGCCGTAAAAATAAATGCCGTTTTTATCAGAATATTTTTCTTTCCTGAAGCTGTTATATTTTCAGGAAAACACATTTCACGATTTTTCATTCGGTCTTCCCCTCCTATATTATGCATATTATAAACATTTTACGCTGTAAAGTCAATACTTTCTGAGTTTTATTAGTTTGATCCGCATAACACATATTATTAATGTTGACATTTTTTCAAATTTATGTTATATTTATAATACAATAATTTCTATATATCGTCTGAAGGGAGATTGCCATGAAAAAAAACGTTTCGATTATAATTGTTCTGCTGTTCCTTTTTGCGATATGCTCCTGCACGCAAGGAGAAAAAGAAGAGTTTCTTCTTGATTTTGACAGTGAATCAAATACAGATACCGTAGATCTCGGCGGATATGACTGCACGATCGTTCAGGATTATGATCTTGACCACCCGTTTCAGTATCCTGTCGGAACGCTGATGTGTGATCTGTATCTGAAAAGGCTAAAAGATATATCTGACGAATATAATTGCAAAATTTCGATACAGACGATTCTCGGCAATGAAACTGCGAGAATAGCGTCGAATTTGTATGTGGGAGAGATTGCCTGTTCACATTCTCCGCACAATCCGGCAAAAGACGGATTATATTATCCTCTTGACGCGCTGAGGGATTATATCGACTACACGAATGCAGAAAAATTCGGAAGTCCGGGAATACTTGAACAGGGTATGTTCAACGGTATCCCATATACGGTATCACCCGTTTCGTGGCCAGGAAAGCAAAAACTCTACGCATACAATATATTTGCTGTAAACGAGGATACCGTATCAAAATACAACCTTACCGACCCTCGAGAATACGTTGAAAAAGGCGAGTGGACATGGGATACTTTTGAAAAGGTTCTGCCGGATTATCATGTTGTTGACGGCGAATACACATCCACTGCAATGAATCTCACATGGTCGATCCTTGATTTCACGATGATGAACGGAGTGCAGTTTTTTGCTGTTCAGAATGACGGGAAAATGGTTCCAGCGCTTGATTCTCAAAACGTTATAGATGCATTTGACTGGTGTTCAAACCTGATGAGAAATCATGCGGACATAATCACCTATCTCGGTCACTACGATATGGTTGAGGCATTTATAAACGGAAATATCACACTTGCACAAACATCTTTTTCGCATATGATAAACGAAATGATATACGATGTTGATAACTACGGAGTAGTTCCGTTTCCGTGCGGTCCGAACGGAACTTACGGAGAGTGGGTAAATGCCTACTCGGGCGCGGACAGCATGGCAATATGGGTAAATGCACATGAGCCGGAGGCTGCAGCGATGGTTATCGACAGAATATTTGAGCCGTTTGAAGGGTATGAAACACTTGATGACCTTCAGGCGTATGCATCGACTATTTTTTACGACAAGCGTGATGTTGAACTGTTTACAACGTTTATGAAGTATTCACGCTGGAATTATTATACGCTCGGAATATGGGATTATTTCCAAAATGCCACGAGTGCGGCTAAAACCGGAAAGACCGGCGCGGAAATAGTAGAAAGGACATCCGGCTCTGCAAATGAAAAAGTAAGACAGTATGTGATTCCGAACGCGGAAACGATAATGGGGCTGATCGAAGAGGAAAAATCAGACTGACAAAACACATTTTTATCATCATAAAACATCAACAAATAGAGTCTGTTCTTGAATATCGGACAGACTTTTTTGTATTTTACACTCTGTTTTTGCAACTTACGCCGTAAAAAATGCAACTTGCGCAAAACGGGGTTGACGAACCGTTTTTTTTGATGTATAATTCAGTTATAAATTAAGATTATTTCATTTCCAATATATTTTTTTCATGTTTTTCAACTCCTTTCAACAATTGCTGAAAAGCTCCGAGCGTATCGGAGCTTTTTTTCATTCGCTTCAGAAAGCTGAAGTGATATGACATTTGTTTCAAGCTTGACAAAGTCATGATTTATGGTATAATAATCATCATAAATCCTGAATTGATATTTTTGCAGAAAAGCATTAAAATGGCAATTGAAAAATCAATATATGAAATAGGAGTTTGAGTTTATGTATCTGAGTCATCTATACCCGAAACCGAAATTTATTAAAGAAGATGAAGATAATCGTTTTGTATTCGGATCGAAACTGACTGCAAAAGTCAACGGACTATCGGCGGATATGGCGGAGAGGGCAAAATACTTATGGAACAGATTCAGCTTCGGAGCGTGCGATTTATTGCTCGAAGAAGGCGGCGATAATTATACTTTTACGGCCGGCAATGCAAAAAGCTGCCTGAAGGGCGATGACACTTATTCGATAATTGTAACGCCCGAAGGCGTTTCCGTATCGGGTCACGATGAAAAAGGACTTATGGATGGGATAAAAACTGCCGTTCAGCTTATATGTCCCGACAATCTCAAAATCGGCGAAGAATCCTTGTATATTTCGGCGGTTGAAATCCACGACTCCCCTGCTGTTTTGTTCAGAGCGATACATTTCTGCATTTTCCCCGACACGGAGCTTTACAACATAGAAAAAGCGATCCATCTTGCCGGTTTTTTAAAAATGACGCATGTTATACTGGAATTCTGGGGCACATTCCGCTATGATTGTTTACCTGAACTTTCATGGAGCGACAGATCACACTCAAAAGAGGATTATAAAAAACTTGTCAGACTTATCCGCAGCTACGGAATGGAACCGATACCGATGTCAAATCAGCTCGGGCACGCAACACAGTCGCGGGCGATGTACGGGCGGCATGTTGTTTTGAATACAAACCCTCGTCTTGCAAGGCTTTTCGAACCCGACGGGTGGACATGGTGTATAACGAACCCCGACACGAAGAAACTGCTTTCGGAAATACGCAATGAGCTGATCGATTTTTTCGGGAACGGCAGGTATTTTCATCTGGGATTTGACGAGTCATATTCATTCGCCAGTTGCGACAGATGCAGAAAACATATACCGCATGAGCTTCTTGCGGAATTTCTGAACGAATCGGCGGACGATCTGCGAAAAAAAGGAAGACGGTCTATAGTATGGCACGATCAGTTTATAAGACGTTCGGATTTTGGCGAAGGACCTGTTGTAGCCAGCGGAGAAAACAAAAATACCGCTGCAGCTATCGATCTTATAGATAAAGACATTATCATAGCAGACTGGGAATATTGGAACACGAAAAGATTTAATGTAACCACGAAATATTTTATGGACAAAGGTTTTGACACCGTAGTATGTCCATGGCTTGAAAATGAAAATGTCCTTTCTCTTGACGCAGACGCAAAAGAGCTTAAAGCATACGGAATTTTACAGACAACATGGCAGGACCTGCCGTCATGGTTGAGCAAAGCAACATTTGCTGCTTCATGTGCATGGCAGGAAGGAGAAGAAGAACCTTACTATGCCGTGACGGAAAATGCTGCAATACTGAGAAATCTTTATGACACAAAAGGAGATTTCATCTCGTCAGGCTGGAATATCAACGAAGTTGTCCAATAATACAAAAAAATACTATATTACAGGACATCCGCACGACTATAATGCCGCGCGGATGTTTTTTATCATATATTTGTGTTTTACTCAGTTTCTGTATCAGAAAGTGTTGAAACGCTCATTAAAGTTACTGGTGCATTGCCATGTTTATTTCCGCATCAGCAACTGATCAAAGCCATTTATTCACCATATACGGCTATACGTGCATCATAGTGCGGAACCATGTATTTTTCAACTATTTCATCGTATGCATTTTTGAGAGAATCAAGTATCTGCGGAACAGAGTCATGTGTGCCGAGAACATTTTCAAGCGCTTTGCGAGCGCCTTCCTTAAAGAAACCGTATTCGGTATTACGGACAGAATTAAGAATAACTTCTGTATCTCGGATATCATGGAAAACCTGAGAAGTCATATAATCAACAATGCTGTCTTTATCTTTATATTCTTCAAACGGTTCGTAAATAGCTGAAAGAATAAGCGCTGATGCAGCGGGATCTTTTGCGTTGGCAGGGATTCCCGTAGCGTAGCCGAGACCTTCATGATATGAAAGATACTTGCCGGGTGTGGCGTGAGGTCCCTGAGGGAAAGGAAGAACTCCGACGTTATCCATATTATACATAATATACTTTGTATCATTTGTAAGCTCATATGTCCATGTGAGATACATTACTGCCTGGCCCGAAATAAATTCGTCATGACCGGTGGAGTCTGTTTGAGGATGGAAGCAATGTTTATGCGATACCTGATAGATATCCTGCGCGCGCTGCATGGCTTCTCTGCCTATATCCGTATAAAGACCGCAAACGACGCTTCCGTTTTCGAGTGCGGAAAGAGCAACGCCGCTAGAAAGAAACATATTGATTGAAAAGTATGCGGGATGACATCTCAGAGCATATACTGTATAACCGCCCTCCTCAAAAGTATATTCTTCGAGTTTTTCTTCAAAAAGATCCCATGTCCATGTATAATTTTCAACGAATTCACGAGGATCCGGCTGTCCGAGAGATGTTATGAGGTTTTCGTTTACTGCAAGGAGATGTCCGGGAGTTCTGTATACAAGTTCCGGCCATGCAAAAGGAACAACGCCGTATATATCATCGTTCCACAGCATGGACTGGAGCATATTCGGAGTGCCCCATTTATCGGTATTTTCAATATCAAGATATTCTTTCAGTCCAGTAAGATAACCTGCGCGGACATCCGATACAAGATGATACCCGTCGCCTTCCATAATATCAAAAGGCTGTGAGCCTGACATAACGCCCGCACGGAGCATTCCGATTATTTTATCCGGATCGTAATAAATATCTATTTTACAGTTAAGAGCGTTTTCAACGTCTTTAATACGTTTTGCGGCGTAATCGGCGTTTGCGGTGTCAAAAACAAAGCCGAGAACATTTTCGCCCTGAGTTCCGGACCATCCGAAAACAGCGTTAAAGCCTCCGAGATCGCCCTCTGATGTCACAAAATCATATTCGGGAACAATTTCCGGAGCAGCTGTCTGACAAGCTGAAAAGACAGTCAGAACCACAAGGAGCAAAGCAAGAACTTTAATAAAATCTGACATTAATAAAACCTCTTTTCTGATGATATGATAGATATTATATCTATTATACTGAAAAACAGACGAAATGTCAATAGATACGGACAAATTTATGCCAAAGAAACCGCCCCCGAAACGGGGGCGGAAAATCCGTCAATATATCAAAAATCAGTCAAATGTAAGGTGAACAGGGTCGGCATATGCTATATCTTCCCATGAATCAGTATCATAGATATAGAATGTGATGTCAACATCCCGGATGCTTTCTATTTCGTTTTCTTCAAGATCGGTTTCTGAAAAAGACAGCTTGCTCAGCGCATGTTTGCCGGGGAGCATGCTGCACGAAAACCATGGATCTATCATAAAACCGTTGACAGAAACGTTTCGGGTGCTGACAGTAACGGGTACATCGTTTGTATTGTATGCGTAAACAAGGATGCTGTCACCCATAAATTCGTCTTTCACAATACCTTTTACAACAATAAGCACACCGTTGTCATCATAAATCTTTGTGCCTGATTCGTCATAATTATAAAGATAGCTCTCTGCGGCGGATGTTTTTATGCTGATAAGGTCTGATTTGCAAATAAGATCCCACGTATCGTTTTTATAAACTGAAAAATCAATTTCGATATCGGCGACGGTATCTATAGCGAGTTCTTCGAGATCGGACTTTGACAGTGTGACGCTGCAGTTGGCTTTCTTGCCGGCTGCGACATCTGTATAAAGATACGAAGAAAACATATATCCGTTTACAACAACGTTGTTGGCGGAAATCTCTATATCTTCATCTGAATCGTTTTCGATAAGAAACTTCAGTTCAGGTCCGAAAAGCGAATTCATATCAAGACTTTTTACTGTAATTCTGATTCCGCTGTCTTCAAAAACAACGTGAGATTCAACAGCAACATCTGCCAAGGTACCTTCAGATTCGGCAGCAGATTCCGTTTCGGTGCCGGTCTGAGCCGGGTCTGATTCAGGGTCTGCCGAAGTTTCTTGTTCTGTTTCGGTATTGTTTTGCTGATCGTCGATCTGATTCGCTGTCTGAGAAGGTTCTGCTGAAGTATCCCCTCCCGTTGGCGCACTGACGCATGAAGTAAGAGCAAACAAAAGAGCACCGACTATGATAAGTGAAATTGCTTTAAGTAATTTCATGATTTTTCCTCCGTTTTAAGTTTATTTGGCTGCCATAAAAAGAGTTGTTATAATCAGACAAAGCCGTTTTTAAGGAACAATTACCAAATGCTTATTCTCTTTTCGGGGGCAAGATACATTTTATCGTTTTCGGTAACGTCGAAAGCATCATACCACTCGCCAAAATTTCTGGGAGGCATATTTGCCCTGAGGACATTCGGGGAATGAACATCTACGGAAAGAAGAAGCTGAATATACTCTTCTTTTGCCTTCATGCACCATACCCGCGCCCAGTTTTTGAAATACGACTGATAGTCGGGGTCGGAAAGAGTGTGCATTATTTCAAGAGTGACGCCCATACCACCATTATCGGCTATGTTTTCACTGACGACGAGCTCACCGTTGACTTTACCGCCGTGGTATTCAATGCCGTCAAACTGAGCGATCATGTCTTTTGTAAGGTCGTTGAACGCTTTGAAATCGTCTTCAGTCCACCAGTCTTTCAGATTGCCCCGTTCATCGAATTTTGCGCCGTTGTTGTCGAATGCGTGAGATATCTCATGACCGATAACTGCTCCGATTCCGCCGAGGTTTTCGCTGACGCTCTGTTTAATGGAGTAGAACGGCTTCTGGAGAATAGCAGCGGGAAAAGTGATATCATTGCTGTTCGGATTGTAGCAGGCGTTTACCATATGTCCCGGCATAGCCCACTCGGTGCGGTCGACCGGTTTAAGCAATCTGTCTAACGCATATTTGTTGCGTATCGAAGAAAGCTTGCACATAGCATCAAAATACGAATCGTTTTCGTCAAAAACAAGAGTTGACCAGAATTCCTTGACCGTATCCGGATAACCCATCTTTATTTCGATAGTGGAAAGCTTTTTAACTGCCTGGTCCTTCGTTTGTTCTGCAAGGAAAGTGTTTTTACGTACACGGAGCTTATATGTTTCGATTATTTTTTTTACGAGTTCAACTACATCTTTTTTTGCCTCTTCGCCGAAATATGTTCTGCCGTAATAAACTCCGACAGGCTCCGAATACATCATTGAAGCAACATTATATGCCTGTTTATCTATTGCAGGGTCTGCGGCAACGCCTGTAAGCGCTCTGCGGTATGTTTTGCTGAGAGACGCGAGAGTTTCTGAAAGACAACCGGCGCTTCTGATGAGAGCTCTGACATATGCCCAATGAATATACATATCAAAATTATCGCGCGTAAAATAACCGTTCATTTCCTTTATTGCTTTCGGGTCATAAACGATGATCGTATCGGGAGAATTACTTCCGTATAAGTCGCAAAGCAGTTTTTTGATGTCGAAAGGTGCAACGTATGACGATACTTCGTCAACGCTCATTGGATTGTGGTTTTTGTAATATTCCGACCATTCGACCTGGCTTTTAACCTTTTGAGCAACGAGCGCATCGAAAGCAAGAGTATCTTCAAGATATTTTTTCTGTTCGTCTTCAGAAAGCGGAGTATAGCTTAAAAGTTTGGATGCCATATCGGAATAGATCGCAAGAAGCTGCGCTCCGGCAGGATTATCGTCCGCATAGTATGTGGTATCGGGAAGTATGATCGGAGGACCGAGCATTATGAAAGAATGTTTCTCAGCATTTTCCATATCAGCCTCAACGCTTGCCTGTATGGGGAGATCGATATCGTTTAAAAGAAATTCGGCTGCGACATTGTTAAGATCCTCGGGAGTTTTTACCGATCTGATCTTTTCCAGAACCGGAAGAACAGGTGTTATACCCTCTTTGTTTCTTCTTTCGGTGTCAAGAATTTTTTTATACAGAGAAACAGCGTATCTCATTTCGGGAATATCAGATGTTTTTTCCCCATCTGCAAAAGCTTTGAAATCAGCCATCATTATTTTTTCAACATCCTGGTCAAGTTCCGCAAAACCGCCTGTCATAGGTCTGTCATCGGGTATAACCGCAGTTTTAAGCCATTCGCCGTTGACTGCCTGATAAAGATCGTCCTGAATTCTGATGCTTTCTTCACTCATTATGATTTTCTCCTTATTTTGATTTTATGATTTAATATTTTTAAAGCATTGATCTTACAAAAGCATTAAAAATTTTTTTATTGTTTTCATCTTTATTGTAAAGTCTTTCAGGATGCCATTGAACCGCCCAGAGAAAAGTGCGGTCCGGACTGTAAACCGCTTCGATAATTCCGTCTGCAGAAAATGCCATAGCTTTAAGACCGGGAGCGAGATTTTTTATCGCCTGATGGTGGCTGCTGTTGACATCTGCGGAGTTTATGCCCAGACAGTTGAAAAGCGGACATCTTTCTTCTATTGTTACCGTATGAGACGGGATATCATACGGAGGGCTCTGGCGGTGCATAATATCAGACGGGTACTGCAAATGCAGGTCCTGATAAAGAGTCCCGCCCATTGCAACATTGATAAGCTGAATCCCACGGCATATGCCGAGGATCGGTTTATCTAAAGCAAAAGCTCTTCTGAAAATTTCGATCTCAAGTATGTCACGTTTTTCACATATACAGTTTATACCATCGATAGAGATCTCGTTATATAAAGCGGGTGACACATCCTGACCGCCGGTAAAAAGAAATCCGTCGCAAATTTCGAATATTCTTTCAAGATCGCTGTTTTCTGTTGAAAAAGGCAATATGACGGGAAGGGCGCCGGCGGATAAAAGCCCGTCCATATAACCGGGCAGCATCCATATGCTGTTTTTGTCTTCATCCCAAAGAGGTAAAACACCGACTGTAGGTTTCACTCATCTCTCCCCTATTCAAAATCAGAAATTCAGATTTCCGTTGTACGACATATACAAAAAAACAAGAGCTGCGGTCTGCGCGATAAGAAATATCGGGAAAAACAGTTTAAAATACCAATGCTTCGTTTTATGGCGGCATAAAATCATCCCCAGAACACCACCGAGTCCTCCGAAACATATAGTTGAAATAAAAAGTATTTTTTCGGGAACCCGGCGTTTGCCTGCCTTTGCAAGATGCTTATCAAAAGCCATCAAAAAAAATGATATAAAATTCAAAATGGCCAGCAGCACGCAGACAGCCGGAAGGACGAATTCATTCATATGGTTGATCTCCTGAGATACTATACGCAATATACAATAATATCCGAGTTTTGTTTTTATTATACTACATTTCTTTCATGTTGTCAATATAAAATGCCCTGTCGATAAAATACAAATAATACCGTTTGAACAACATTCCCGTTTCGCGCTGCAGCGTTATTCTTTGAGTATCAGGATACATTTTTGGAAACGATTGTATTTTTCAAAAGAAAGCAGACAGACTGTCTGCTTTCTGATCATAAAAAAGTACGAACGCTTTTTAAAAAAACGACCGTCTAAAAACATGACTGTTCCGGAAACTTTGATTCGCATTTGTCTTTTACTGCGGCATTTCACCGTATACGGCGGTAAGCCCTTCATAGACCGGGGTCATGTAGTTTTCGATAAGATCGGAATACTGAGATTCAAATGATTCGAGGATCTCTGATACTGACTTGGCAGACACAAATATATTATCAACAAGCTTGCGTCCGCCTTCATTATAGTAACCGTACTCTGTGTTTTCAAGCAGACTGTAGTAGATTTCAGCATCTCTTTTATCAGAGAAAATCTGTTTCGACATATATTCTATAAGCTTTTCCTTAGTTTCGTATCCTTCAAAAGGCTCAAACATTTCGCTTAATATTTTAACGGAAGCGTCGGCATCGGCTGAATTAAGAGTAAGGGCGGTAGCATAATTAAGTCCCTGATTATAACCAAGATATACTCCCGGTTTGCCATTGGGACCGTATGGATACGGGACAATTCCGATATCGCTGAAATTGAATATGATCGAGTCTGTTCCGCTCAGCAGGTCGTCACCGCGGGACGTATACATAACGGATGCGTTGGAAAGGAAAAGATCAACGCCTTTCTGAAAATAGCATTCAGTTTCGGGGTGTATACAATCTGAACATGTTTCGAACATTATGGATCTTGCCCGTTCCAGAGCGGCACGTCCGTTTTCGGAATACAGACCGCACGTTACCTTGCCGTTTTCAACTTGTGTGAAAGTAACTCCGTTGGAAAGAACCATAGAAACACCGAAATAAGGCGGGTGCGTCATAAAACCGTATACCTTGTTTTCACCGTCCTGAATGGTAAACGCCTGAATGCATTCTTCAAATTTGTCCCAGTTCCATGTGCCGTTTTCAACATAAACTCTGGGATCTTCAAGTCCGTATTTAGACACGAGACTTTCGTTTACCACTATCGGATAGCTTGCCGATGCAAGAAAAAGCTCAGGCCACGATGCGGGGCAAACAGCATAAACATCATCTTTCCATGCAGCAGACGACAGCGTTATGGGAGACCCCCATTTGAATGTATCGTCAAGATCGAGAAAAGATGACAGTCCGGCAAAATACCCTCCCCTTATCAGTGCCGAGATGGTATTGCCGGTGGTAAGAAGATCGCAGTAATGTGATCCCGTCATAACAGATGCCTGATACAGGCTTGCGGCGTTTGAATTATAATCGACATCAATTTTGCAGTTAAGTTTGTTTTCTACTTCTTTTTTTCTTTCAAGCGCCATATCGGAAAAATTCGTTCCCGGCACATAGCCGAAAGTTGTATCTGTAGCTGTCCATGCCCATTCAATGGTAAAACCGTCAAGATCCTCTACAGCAACAGTATTTTCATATTCAGGAATCATCTCATCTGAAGCGCCGACGCAGGCAGAAATAACAAGAAAAACAACAAACAATATCATAAGTAGTCTGAAATGTTTTGATTTGCCCATTTTATACCTCCGAAAACGATTATTGATCAATAATTAAATGAGAATGATATTATCTGCATTATACATCAATTTTATGTAAATGTCAATATTAAACACATACGGAATAAAATGAAGCGCGACGTTATTCAGCTATTGAAAAAAAAACAAAAATATGGTATAATTATCAAAACTTTGATGTTTTCACCGTTTCGATTATTTGAAGATATTCGGGGAATGGTTTAGAGGGATTATGAAGAGCAAATATGAAACCGATGTGGCGATGCTTACGGTAACCACGACAGAATTTCGTGCCGTTATGCATTTTCACGACTGGAAGGCGAAGACATTCGCCGCCGACGAACAGATATACGATGTGGCATCATTTGAAAACAACGGAAAAACGTGTTCTCTGGTTCACGCAAAGATAGACGAAATGGGCATGACCGCGGCAGCCGCTACCGCGATGAAGGTTATTTACACTTTCAGACCGAGATACCTTATCATGACCGGTATCGCGGCAGGCGTGGCGCAATCCGATATTACGGAGCAGATGTACGGTGACGTTATAGTTCCCGATGTTGTCTGGAATTATTCAGCCGGCAAATTTGTCAGTCCCGACAACGCAAGCATCGTTTACGGAAATATAGGTTTTTTACCGAGGTCAACATCGGAGTCCATTCCGGAAGAGATCATGCCGATAATAAGAAAAGCCGTTGAATCAAACGATAATCCGTGTCATGTATTTATCGGACCAATGGCGTGCGGAAGCACCGTTGTGGCAAGCAAAGAGCTGCTTGAAAAGCAGGTTTATTCGCAATACAGGCACACAGTGGGGCTTGATATGGAATCATACGCCGTTGTTTACGCGGCAAACCATTCAAGCGATCCGAAACCGATACCGCTGATCATAAAAAGCGTATGCGATTTTGCCGACAGCAAAAAATCCGATGAATATCAGCGATTTGCCGCATATTCAAGCTGTGAATTCGCAAAGCACCTTTATGAAAATGTTCTTCCTATGTCGGATGACTGAAACAAGTATTATTTACGGGAAATGAGTGATTTTTATGATAAGTGAATTAAGTACAATGTTTTCAAGGCTGATAGGCACCTTGGCGGTAATACTTACAGTTTCTGCGTTTATCGGCGGCAGCGATCTGATCTCAAGAATATTCAAAACAGAAAAAAAATGGATCTATTCCGTTATCATGGGGCTTGTAGGCGGCATATTCGGTATTTACGGCAATATCTCCGGATTTGATCTTAACGGAGCAGTTATTTCCGTCCGCGATATAGGCCCGATGCTTGCGGGATTTTCGGGCGGTCCCCTGGGAGGAGTGATCGCAGGGCTCATAGCAGGCGTTCACAGGCTGACCATGGGCGGGATCACAGCGCAGGCATGTGTTGTGGCGACCTGCTGCATAGGTCTTATTTGCGGATTTATATCGTATAAATGGCACAAGCATATTATTAAGCCTTATTTTGCCCTTCTGATCAGCGCATTAATGGAAGTTTTTCACCTCTGTATCGTGCTGGTAATGGTAAAACCGTTTGAAACTGCATTCGACATAGTAAAGCAGATCGCGATACCGTTTATAATCGTAAACGCACTCGGCTTTATGATGATGATCGCAATTATTACCTATACCGAAAAACAGAAAAACCTCACGCTCGAAAAAAGCCGCATGCAGTCGGAGCTTGAAGTTGCAAACGTTATTCAGCACTCACTTCTGCCTCAGCTGAACGAAAGATATCCGGGCTGCGAAGGACTTGATGTGAGCGCATCCATGGAAGCCGCAAAAGAGGTTGGCGGAGATTTTTACGATGTGTTTTTCGTCGATCCAACACATATTGCGTTTGTTATCGGAGATGTATCGGGGAAAGGCGTTCCTGCCGCATTATTTATGGCAACATCAAAAATCACCCTTCAAAACTGCATAAGAGATATCCCGAACCTTTCGGATGCCGTGATGATGGCCAACAACGCACTATGCGCAAGAAATGAAGCGGAAATGTTTGTTACTTTATGGGTCGGCGTTTTTGATACGGAAAACGGTGATATGACTTTCGTCAGCGCAGGTCATAATCCGCCTGTATTGCTGCACGACAATAATGCGGAATTTTTGAAGGTAAAAAACGGCTTCGTTCTCGGCGGCATGGAAAACATGAAATATAAGAGCAGCAGAATATCGCTTTCTTCCGGCGATACGCTTTATTTGTATACAGACGGTGTTACAGAAGCTGAAGATGAAAAGCATAATCTTTTCGGAGATGAAAGATTGCTTAATTGTTTTGAAAACAAAAGCGACAGCACTCCTGCGGAAATACTTGACGGTATCAAAAAATCGATAGATGTGTTTATAAACGGCAATGATCAGTTTGACGATATGACGATGCTTTGTTTTAAGTGGAAAAAAGATTAAAATCTCTATTTTTTACAAGCTCTTGTTTTCATTATCATAACATAACACGAGACAAACGAGGAGTATTGGTATATAATGACAGACCTTGAATCAATTTATCAAAATCTAACTTCTGTAAATCTTGATGAACAACTTCAATTATGGAACGAACGCGGGAAAGGATATTACGGAGAGTTCCTTGTTTTAAAATCATTATATACAAGCATAATCGGACAGTCCAAAATATTAATGAATCTTATTATCCCCACGCCAAATGGAAAAAGCACAGAAATTGATTTGCTTATGATCCATGAATCCGGCATCTATGTTTTTGAGGTCAAGCATTATAAAGGAACAATCTACGGGAATAAAGACGATGAAGTTTGGACACAATATTTTCGAACTCAAAAAAACAGTCATTTTCACAACCCAATTAAACAAAATGAATACCATATTGCTGCCCTCAAGCAAATGTTTCCAGACTTGCCTATATATTCGATTATAGTTTTCACAAATAATGAAACAAGAATTAAAATAGCCAAATTAGATGATTCGAAAACTATCGTTTGCAGAATTGACGAACTGCCAATATATGTTAATAGAATAAATCAGTCAGATGTCCGCATCATTAATTTTGAGCAGATAGAAAACATCTTCAATCAATTAAGCGAGTATTCGCCTATTGGACAGCAAGAGATAATTTCTACAGACGAAAAACCTGTTTCGTTTGAACGCTATATCAACATCATAAAAGATGATTATAACGCAGAATTAAAGAAAATACAGGAAACAGAACGAAAAAAATATAAACAAAAACTCTTCTCAGTTATCTCCGTAGCAGGAATTATTTGTACGGTCATACTTATAATTACTTTAGGTACTGTTGTCGGTTTCAAAACAGATTCGGAAAATGCTCGAAAAGCACAGGAAATCGCTGAAAAAAAGCTATCTGTTTTTTCTCAAAAATTTAATCAAGTTGATAATTATCATGACGGCAACGTTGAGTTGGTAGATGATTTTTTTCAAATTATTGATTATGATATTAAGCAATCAAAAGATTTAAAAAACACTATTGTTTTTTCTTGCAAGATTCAGGTTAATGGGGAAAAATACGGGATCCGTTTCCATCCCAATTCACGCATTATTGTTAAGTTAAAAAATGGTACTGTGTATGAATACAGTTGTGGCAATATTGGATTATCTTATACAATAATAGCTTCTTTTGCCCCTAATTGGTACAATAATAAAAATAAAACTGATTTGCCGCAAATAATGATTAGCGCACAGGATGTTGATGATATTGCGTTCATAAAATTATCAAATATTTTCATATGCACTAAAGATAATAAACAAGAAAACGCAATACCTAATGTTGAATTCGAGCTATATTCTTCACAATGATTGTACTGATAACAAAAGGACTTCCGCATCTGAATGCAGAAGCCCTTTTTTGTTATATTGGTTTAGGCTTTATTGAATTTATCTTTTCCTCTTTTGCACCTTGGGCATTTCCAGTCGTCTGGTAGATCCTCAAAAGCAACGCCGTCGTGCTCGGCAGGATCGTAAACATAACCGCAAACAGAACAAACATATTTGCCGGAAGCTTTTTTATCGCTGAAATCAACATCGGCGGGTATAGTTTTTACCGGACTTTCAAGATCGATTACTCTTTTTGCTTCGAGATTTTCGTATCCCTGAGGCGTATGCGTTCCGCAATATACAGTAGGATGATTGCGAACAAATTCACGAACTCTGTCAAGAGTTTCACGCGCGGCGGGAAGATCATCATATACAACCGAAAGTTTGTTTTCATACAATGCCCATAAAGGCGCTTTCTTTCGGATTTTTGAGCGTTGCTTTTATTGCCTCCGAAACTATCTGTTCCACACCTTTTGTGAGATATGCCTGTAAATCGAATTTATCTTCCGTTTTTCATCTCAATAACAGTTTTCTCCCCCCGCCCTGTTACCGAAAAAAACCGATATGCCTCGGTACAGATGAGGCATACCGGTATGAGGTATTATATTTGAAAACTTATAATTTTTCAGCAAAGGCTTTAATTTCGGCGAGTTTTGCTTCGGACTTGTTTTCTGTGCCCGTTGCGGTGAAGACGCCTGCATTTTCAATACCGGTATAAGCCGTGAACGCCTTAAACTGCGCAATTGCTGCATCGTATGCGCCTGAACCGGAGCTGAGAAGAAGCGCTGCTTTTGCAGCTTTTGCAGGTTTGCCTATGCAGTAAACTCTCTGCCATGCAGCTTCTATCTGAGCAGTGGGCGCAAAGTAGTATATCGGAGACGCATATACGATCATATCGCATTCAAGATATGCGGGCATGATTTTTTCGAGATCGTCTTTCTGAATACATTTGCCCTCACCCTTACCATGGCAATATTCACATGCAAGGCATCCGTTTATTTTCATTTTGCCAACATGATAAACTTCTACTTCATGTCCCGCAGTCTGAGCGCCCTGACGAAATGCGTCTATCATAGCGGCGGTATTTTCATTGCGGGGACTTCCGTTAAAAACAGCTATTTTCATTTAATTCTCCTTTTATTCACCGAGCATTTCGATAATGTAGTTTTCGATACCGATCTGCTCGATAAGACAAAGATGACCTTTGATCCGGTTGAAATGATCCTGTTCATCGATGATAAATTCTTCGATCATACGCTTGGTAACGTAGTCATCATCAAATAATGCAAGTGATTTGCTCATCATTGTAAGAGCCTCCGAAGACTCTTTGCAGTCGTATTCGAGCATTTTTTTGATATCAGTATTAACGGGCTTAAAATTAAAACAAACATGCTGTCTGAGCATATTTATTATTTCATAAGTCCTTTTCCGGCATTCCATGCCTGTCCGACTTTTTCTCCGACAGCATAATATCCGTTTCTGTACTGATCAAATATCAATGCGTTGACTTTTTCGGGAAGAATTTTGTCCTTTTCACCGACAACCTTTTCGTCAGCGCTTACATTGACGATTTTTCCGACAATGGCATGCATGTTTTCGGTATTTATTTCCTCTGCAAGCTCGCACTCGATAGTTACGGGGAAGTCCGTTAATACGGGAGCATTTACAAATTCGCTTTTTTGGGCATGGCATCCGCTGCGCTCGAATTTATCGGGCATTTTGTTTCCCGTAGCGATACCGAAAAAGTCTGCAGGCTCGATATTTGCGACATCGGCTATGCTGACAGTAAATGCTTTTGTTTCCATAATGTTTTTTGTTGTTTTATGGTCGGAATCGATAAAAAGTGCTATTTTATCCATATCGCATATCTGCGCCCATGCAGCGTTCATCGCACAAATATTACCGTCAGCGCCGTAGGCTGCGACTATTACCACCGGCATAGGGAAAAGCGCAGGCTGAACACCTAAATTCTTTCTCATATTGAGTCCTCCGTTAATTATTATATTTACCTTATTATTTTAGCATAAAAATTCAAAATGTCAAGTTCAAAATGCGCAACTCTCGCAATAAACCGTAAAAAAACAGCAGAGGAATATTAAAAAAAAGAAAAAATATTGATTTTATTTACAAAATACTTGCAAATTGGCTGTTCCTATGCTATAATAAATACATATAAATAATATCTACTGAAAATCGCGGATCCTTCTATGCGTTTTCATATGATGTTCCGTATCTATTCAATGTTTTAGGAGACATTTTAATGCCTGATAATCACCCGACACCATCCGTTGTAGTATCTGACTTAGGTATACAACTGTATCTGGGCAGAAACCACAGCGCATATTTAAAAGACACATTACTTGATGCTCTGAAAGGTCAAAGACCTGAACACAGACAAAAATTCTGGGCATTGCGGAACATAAGCTTCACCCTTTATCCCGGAGACAGACTTGCTATCCTCGGAACGAACGGATCAGGCAAAAGCACTCTTCTGAAAGCGATCTCGGATATTTACACACCTACCGAAGGATATATAGAAAAACACGGCAAATTGGCGCCGCTGCTTGAACTTGGAGCGGGATTCAACAGCTACTACAACGCAGTTGAAAACATATATCTTTACGGGACGATACTCGGCTATCCGCGTTCGTTTCTATCAGAACGCATAAATGAAATCATCACCTTCGCCGAACTTGAAGATTTTGCAGACGTTCCGATCAAAAATTACTCATCGGGTATGCGGAGCAGGCTCGGTTTTGCGATCTGCACGGCGATCAATCCGGACATACTGATACTCGATGAAGTATTCGCGGTCGGGGATGCAAAATTCCGAAAAAAAAGCGAAGAGAGATTAATGAAAATCATAAACGATAAAACCACTGTGCTTTTTGTTTCGCATTCGCTGGAACTCGTTCAGAATATATGCAATAAAGGACTAATACTTCAAAAAGGAAAACCCGTAGCTTTAGGTGAAATAGATGAAACAGTTTCATGCTACAAAAAGCTGATCGGCATTGAAAACCCGGAGAAGAAAGTAAATGTTTAAAGAAATCAAACTGCTTTTTACAAATAGAGCTCTGATCAAAGAACTTGTGAAAAAGGGTATAAGATTAAAATACAGAAATTCCTTTTTAGGCATAATATGGTCGTTATTTGAACCTGTTTTGTCGATCACTATAATGGTCATTGTTTTCGGAACGCTTTTCGGACATAAAGAGCCGGAATATATTTTGTATGTCGCCTGCGGAAGGCTTCTTTTTTCATTTTTTCAAGAAGGAACCCTGTCTGCGTGCAACTCCGTAAGGAACAATGCTGAACTGATAAAAAAAGTTTATATTCCGAATCTGTTTTTTCCGGTATCGGAAATACTCTGGCGTTTTATTGTTTTTCTGATATCCCTGATCGTGCTTGTTTTGTTGATCATTATTTTCCGTATAAAAATAACGGTAAATATCTTTCTGGCGTTTATTGCCCTTGCTTTATTGTTTATATTGACGCTCAGTTTGGGGATAATACTTTCGATTGTAAACGTTTACTTCCGTGATGTTGAATTTTTATGGAAAGTAATAACGACGATCATAATGTATTTATCTGCCGTTTTTTACTATCCAAACGCCATTCTTGAAAGCGATTGGGGATTTCTGCTCAATTGTAACCCGTTTTTTTCGATACTGCAGCTTTTCAGAGTCGGAGTGTCATGCGCGGAATTTTCGCCATGGTTTATTTGGTACCCGTTGATCTTTTCCATTTTGCTGTCTGCATTGTCGTTATTATTTTATTACTTCAATCACAGGAAATTGATATTATATGTCTGAACTGAAAAAAAACCCGAAAATCAGCGTAATTATTCCGGTTTTCAGACCCGGTGAACTGTTTTACAGATGCATAGATTCTGTTTGCAATCAAACTCTGCGGGATATAGAGATCATACTTGTAGATGATTGCGGAAATGACGGAACATTTGATCATGTGAGACGTCTTGAGTCTGAAGATCCGCGGATACATGTAATAACCAACGAAAAAAACTACGGTCCCGGAATTTCAAGGAACAGAGCGATCGACTGCGCGAACGGAGAATATGTTGCTTTTTTAGACGCCGACGATTATATGTCGGACGATTTTCTTGAATTATTATACCAAAAAGCGGAAAACACGGAAAAGCCTCATATCGTATGCGGCAGTTATGTTACAGTAAATACGGACGGAAAGGTAATTGATTCTTCCGTATCTCTGCTCAATATTGCAAATGTAAAAAAATGGAAACCCGACAACATCAATTTTGATGTTTTTTCATCTACTCTCTGGTGCAATATTTATCAGCTGAGCTGGATAAAAAATGAAAAAATATATTGCGGAACGTCATATTACGGAGAAGACTCGTTTTTTCTTTTACAGGCAAGCTGGAAAGCGCGTTCTCTTTTCATTGAAGAACAAGCGATAGTTTTTCATGTGTACAACGACAGGTCACTTATGCATACTTTCAAGCCTGAAAGGCTGCAGTATCAGGCATTGGCTTTCAATGAACAGATGTCTTTTCTTAAGGATAACGTTACATCGTCAGTTCCGTCTGCTTATATAATCAAACGGCTTTTATGGTATCTGGAAAACCATGCTGTTGCTTCATCGTTTGACAGTTATTACCGGGAAACGGAACTTTTTTTGCAAAGCCTTAAAGAGACGTTATTAAATCTGCCGTGGACAGATGAAATTAAAAAGAAATCACCTTTTGCAAAAGCGCTGCTTGAATATAATTATAACCTTCGCGCTCCTTATCTGAATCCGTTCATGGCCGATATAACAGATAAAGCCTGCATACAGACTTTCTCAAGATGTCTGGATTTTATCGGAAAGCATCCGGATCAGAGATCGATTTACATCTGTGCCGTCAATACCGCAACAGAGAAGGCACTGCGGATCGACACAGTATTGAAAAAAATATCACGGGTAAAAAGGAAAAGCTTCAGAAAAAGCTGCGCGGAAATATTCAAAAAAGAATCAAAATCGAATATTTCGTCTGAAAATCTTGTTTGGTTCATTTATTTAAAGACAGGAATGAACCTGTTGAAAAGAAAAGATATGGTAAAACGCATAGCGCATTTTACAGGAAAGATTTACCATTTCGGAGCAAAAAAATTGTGGAAAAGAAAGAGCCGTTAATATCAGTTATTATTCCGGTTTACAATCCGGGAGAAGGCATAAAAAAATGTATAGATTCTGTTTTAAATCAGACGCTGCAGAACATAGAAATAATTTTTATTGATGATCTTGGGACAGATAATTCTATGGACGCCGTTCGCAATGCCGCGAAAACCGACCCGAGAATAGTTATACTTGTAAACGAAGTCAATTCCGGACCGGGCTATTCACGCAACAGAGGGATAGAAGAGGCGCGAGGAGAATATGTATCGTTTATAGATCCCGATGACTATGTTGCGGAAGATTTTCTGGAGCTGCTTTACAGAAAAGCAGAGAAAACTAAACCCGATATCGTTAAAGGGGACCGTATTCAAATAGACAGCTACGGAAATGTTTATCACGAGAGCACGGAAATCAGTTTAAACACGAGAATACGTAAAGGGCTCTCTGAAGGAAGCCGCATTTTTTCGCTTTTTTTATATAATCACTGGACTGCAATTTACCGCAGGGCTCTGCTTACGGAATCAGGGGCAAGATACGGTCTTGCCAGAAATTCGGGAGATTCAGTTTTTTTGCTGCGCGCATGCTTTGCCGCAAAAACGATAGAGATAGAGGAAAAAGCGATTTATTACTATGTATCTCGTGATTATTCCAGAATGAATGATTGCTCCGCTTTCAGATTACAGCAGGAGCTGATCTCATTTACAGATATGATATCATTTATTCAATCACACTATGACGGCTCTTATGAACAGAGGCTTTATGTCACTACATTGATACAGTATCATCTTCGCGTTCAGGCATGGGCGGCACAAACAGAAGAGATCAGGGAAGACGCAAAGGATTATCTGGATAAACTAAGAATGTATACGACAAATCTGTCTTTTGCCGATGATCTTCAAAAGATGGATCCATTAGTAGATGTTCTTATCAGCCGCAACTATAATCTGAGTATTTTTCCATACAGGATACAAGGGATACAGCAAACGATAGAAAGCAATATTGAAGTAATAAAAAGATGGGCTGATTTTATGAATTTGTATCCGGAAAACGCATCGAACGACCTGCTCGGTTATTACTGGAGAAAGCTGTATGCCTGCACGTTGTCGGACCCGAGGCTGCTTCAAAAGGGCTTGTCAAAGAGCCGGAAAAAACAGTTTTACAAAGAGATACGGGAAATGACAAAAACAGTAAATGATATAAGTATGCTGAAAGAATGCAGGTCAATTTCTCTTTTTATTGCAACAGGAATCAACTTTTTTGCATTTAAAAATAAAATCAAGAAAAAACCTATCTTAAAGAAAATCTATCGATATATATTAAAACATCTGGGAGCCAAAAGATGATGGAAAAGAAAAGCCCGTCAGTATCAGTAATAATACCGGTTTTTAACCCCGGAGAAGGTATAAAAAAGTGTTTATACTCGGTTCAGAATCAAACGCTGAAAGATATAGAAATAATTTTTATTGACGATCTCGGAACGGATGATTCTATGGAAGTTGTTCGTAATGCGGCGAAAAACGACCCAAGGATCGTTATACTTGTTAACAATGTGAATTCAGGGGCAGGTTACTCAAGAAACAGGGGCATAGAAGCTTCAAACGGAAATTACCTTTCTTTTATCGATCCGGATGATTATATTTCAGAAGATTTTCTGGAATTGCTCTACAAAAAAGCAGAAAAAACAAACGCAGATATAGTCAAAGGGCGACCCGAACATATCGATATTCACGGAGTAATAAATAATAAGGATGCATCAACCCCGTTAAATGCCGTTATACGGGCAGGACTTCTGGCGAAAAAGCCCATTTATTCTCTTTTCACATATAATCATTGGACTGCCATATTCCGCCGCGAAATGATTATGAGAACGGGAGCAAGATACGGACTTGCGAGAAATTCGCAGGATTCTGTTTTTCTGCTTCGGGCGTGTTTTGACGCAAAATCATTGGAAATAGAAGAGAATGCGATCTATTATTATGTGTCTCGGGAAAAGTCGAGAATGCGGGATTGCTCGGAATTCAGGCTGCAGCAGGAAATGATCTCGGCAAAGGATATGGTATCTTTTATCCAACCAAGATACAACGGCTCTCGCTCACAGAGAGAATATCTGTGCAGCAAATTAAGATATCTGCTTTGCGTACAGACGTGGGCAATGCAAACCGATGGGATGCGTGATGCCGCCGAACGTTTTTTGAGTGAAATAAGAGCATATACAAGCAGTCTGCCCTTCGCAGAAGATCTAAAAAAGACAAGCCCCATAATAAATGTTTTACTGACTTACGGATACAATCTCAGCATAGAACCTTACAGGATACAGGGATTGCAGCAATCGATCCTCAGCTACATTGAAACCGCAAAAAGATGGGCTGATTTTATGGAAAAATATCCTGAGAACCAAACAAATCATTCCCTTGGCTATAACTGGAAAAAGTTATATGTTCAGGCGCTGACAAATCCTCAGCTCGGCAAAAACGGTCTTTCACGGGCAGAAAAAAGGCGGTATTACAAAGAATTACGCAAGTCTACGAAAAAGGTAAAAAATACAAGTATACTGAAAAAAAGCAAATCAATACACCTGTTTCTTTTGACCGGTATAAACTTCTTTGCCGTCAAGAGAGTAATCAAATCAGTGGTCGTAAAATTTCTGACTCCCCACAAAAAGAAAAAAAAGTAATTTAATTTTATTGATTTTTATGCTTTTACAGATGCCATTTTCTGCGTAATGTCAATGCGCGCGACATCAAATCGAAAATTATTAAGATGTCTTAACTGTTATAGCAGCACAATATAAACTGCGTTCAATCTCGTATGATTGAACGCAGTTTTTTAATTATTCCGATTACTTCTTAGAAATTAAAACGACTATCTGATCAATGAAGTCAGGTCCTCATATTTATATCCGTGAGCTTCAGCGACATTTTTGTTTGTGAGTTTGCCGAGATAGCAGTTTACGCCCGAAAGGATAGCAGGATCTGCGCACGCATCTTCAAGACCTTTATTTGCAATTTTGAGTCCGTAACGCAATGTTGCATTTGTGAGCGCGATCGTACTTGTTCTCGGAACGGCGCCGGGCATATTGCCTACGCAATAGTGGACCACACCTTCTTCGATGTATACAGGGTCGTCATGCGTAGTTACTCTGCTGCTTTCGCCGCATCCGCCCTGATCGATCGCCACATCAACAAAAACAGCGCCGTTTTTCATCTCATGAAGATACTTTTTCTTGAAAAGCTTGGGCGTAGACCCTCCGGGTATCAGAACGGAACCGATAACGAGGTCGGCGTTTTTCAGAACACTTTCTATATTCGAGTCGCTGGAATACAATGTCTGTATATGCGCTCCGAAAATATTGTCAAGTTCTTCAAGCCTTTTAAGGTTTATATCAAGTATAGTAACGTTTGCGCCCATGCCGACAGCGATTTTGCATGCATTCATGCCTACTGTGCCGCCGCCTAAGATAACTACATTTGCTTTAGGAGTGCCGGGAACGCCTGCAAGAAGTATCCCCTCTCCTCCGAAACGCTTTTCAAGATATTTTGCGCCTTCCTGAATGGAGAGACGACCCGCTATCTGAGACATGGGAGCAAGACACGGTAAAGAACGGTCTTTTTCCTGAATAGTCTCATATGCGACTGCCTTTACCCTGCCTTTGAGCAGTGCGTCCATCTGCTGTTTATCTGCGGCGAGATGAAGATATGTATAAAGGATCAGCCCTTCATGAAAGAGAGGATATTCCTCTTCAAGGGGCTCTTTGACTTTGACCATCATATCAACAAGGTGCCATACGTCTGCGGCATTGTCTATAAGTGAAGCGCCTGCGTCGACATACTCATTATCAGTAAAACCGGAGCCTGTGCCCGCACCTTTTTCCATGTAGACATGATGACCTGCCGCAATATATGCTTTTACATTGTCGGGAGTAAGCCCTACGCGGAATTCATTGTTTTTGATTTCTTTTACACAACCGATTTTCATACAGGGAAACCAGCCTTTCATACGGTAAGTTTATAATTCTGCAAAAATGATCAAAATACTGTATATATATACATTATATTGCATCCCGGGCGATTTGTCAACAGTTTTTTTCAATTTATTACCGGAACGAGAAATACGAGAAAGTATTTTGTGGGATATACTCACTATCCAAGCAAAGGCAAAGTATAATCCATGATCATTTCCGCCAGCTCGCCTCTTGTTATAACAGTATCTTCCGCTCCGGTCTTTTCGTAAGGAACTCCGACAAGAGCACTGAAAGCGGCAAGATAATCCTCGAAAGCGGCGCCGGTAAGAGGATCGTCAACGAGAGCGTTTGACGGGATTATGCCGTAGGAAGAAATTTCGCTGAGGGCGAGGTCTGCATCTTTTGTATCCTCTATACCGAGAGCATAAAGGGCTATCGCGGCATCCCCTGCAGTTGCAGTATCGTCAACACCGAAAACAGTTTTGCTTGCGGGATACATCAGACCGTAATCGATAACAAAAGATATTGCTTCATAAAAAGGCATTTCCTC
Organism: Oscillospiraceae bacterium; assembly: GCA_902783255.1. Lineage (GTDB taxonomy): Bacteria > Bacillota > Clostridia > Oscillospirales > UBA644 > HGM12619. The sequence continues at coordinate 82,723 of CACZQB010000024.1, forward strand.
TTTTACATCCTCAAGATCGACCTGATCGCCCGCAAAAGGAGTAAGCACGCTGTCAAACAGATCTTCATTTGCGCTGATCGCTGAAGAGCTGCCGGCGGTAAAGCGTGTGCCTTCTTTTACAAGTTTTGCGTAAACATCAGCAAAATCCTGCAATTTTTCAACGGTTATGCTCTTAAGATCGCGCATATAATCAAGAATAACGGAGGAATCGCTGTGCAGCAGTTTGTCAAATGCGGCATTTACGGCACCGCTCAGTTCACCCTCGCTCTTCGCGTAATATGAATATGCGGAGAGTATATATCCGTCAAGCTCTTCCTGACTGAGCTCAAGAGAAGAAAGGAAATCAGGCAGTTTTTCATATACTTCAAATGTTTCAACGATGTTCGGGTCACGGTATGAAACGATATATGCTCCGTAGTCTTCGATAAAGCCGGTCATAACGCCATAAGCGCCGTATTGGTCTCTCAGCATAGGATAAAGGTACTTATCGCTGACTATGCTTGAAACAGCATCGAGATATCCGCTGTATTCTTCCATACCAAGCGTTGCATAATCTGCCACAACGCCGTTGAACTGAACGTTTGAATCAACTATGAGCGCTTCAAATCCATTCGGAGCGGGCAGACTGTAAGTTGCACGCTTTACGGATTTTTCGTCAAGTTTTGAGAAGAACTCGGAAGAGTATTTTGAGTTAGTCTCTATACTTTCCGCATTTCCGGCAAAAATCGCGACGGCGCCGGCGCGGTTGTTGAAGAAGTTTCTTATTCCTTCAAGTTTAAGCTTTACGACACCCGGCGTTTCCTGTGCAAGTTTTTCCGCCTCTTCAAGGAACTGATAGTAACTGATACCGTTAAAATAGCTGTAATAACCGTATAATTCATCGTTTCCTCCGATAGTTCTGTAAAGCATTGCGCTGTAAGGTTCGGAGTTTATACTGTTTTTCAGAGAATCTTTATTGCGTCCTATAAGACTTGCCAGAGTTTCGGCATCGTCAAATTCCGTTTCGTAAAGGAGTTCATGAATAAGATCATACCCTTTTTCGAGATCTTCATCTGCGGATATCCACCCTGCTCTAAGACGAGGTGTTACGATCCCGCTTTCCGCATCAACAGTCAAAGACATGCGAATTTCGCCGTTGTAAAGATATCTTCCGGTAAGGAGTGCAAGCTCGTCACGGTCATGTTTTGAAGTATCAAGCTCACCGATAAGGTCCATATAAAGGTGGAACCATAAAATATCTTTTTGCGGCAACGCGGATGCGTCAAGCAATAGAACGATGCTGCCCGCGCCGTCGACATCAGCAACGGCATCGATATATCTGACTCCGTCTTCACCTGTTTTTTCGGTAACTTCATATTCACGGATCTCTTCGGGAAGAGAAGCTACGGTTACTGCCTGAAGTTCTCTGACATATGAAGACGCATCGTCATCTTCTGCCTCGCTGTTTGTTGCGTCGATAATAGACTGAAGTTCATCTTCACTCATCGCAGATTTAACCGAAGCAAGGCGTTCTTTTTCTTTTGCATCAAGTTTTTCGCGCGCTCCGGGATCAGGTGAAGTTGTTGCGAGCACAGTAATATCCGCATTCAGCAGGCGGTCTGAGATTGCTTTTGCGAACAGTCCTTCATCATTCCATTCTTCAAACTTTTCCATGGCATCAACATAGTCCGCATATCCGAAAATATTGCCTCGGGAAGCGTAATAGCTTGCGAACATATCGATAAGATCGACACCTATATCACTGCTCTCACCTGTAAGTCTTACGCTCATTGCAACAGAATTCATAACGGAATCGACAAGTTCGTCCGAAAAACCTGTTTTTGCAATTTCGGCAAGAGAAGAATCCACGGTATTTCTGAAAGTATCGGCGTCTTGCTCATTGACGTTGACCGCGGCAAAGACTATCATATCTTCGGGTCCGTCAAGGTCTATGTAAGTGCCGAAACTGCCCCTGGGAAGAGCGCGTTTGAGGTTCTGCATAAGCACAGAACCGCTTGCATTAAGAAGATCCGTAAGCGTGTTGTAAATCATTTCCTCGGCAGGATCGTCTTTCAGTCCGGGGCACATGATCGAATAATAGATTATGCTTGAATTATCGGTAACGGCTCTTGAATCAGCCGGGAATTTATAAGTGCCTTCAGCATCGGATGTGATCGCAGTATAATCTTTATCTTCAAAATTGAATTCGCGCTTTTCGTAAGGAGAAAATGCCTCATCGAGAAGCTTAAGAAACGCAGTATAGTCTTCAAATTCGCCGTAAAGAAATGCGCAGCAGTTTGACGGGTGATAGTAAAGGTCGTGATAGCTGCGAAGACTTTCCCACGTCATATCAGGGATATATGCCGGATCCCCGCCCGAAACATTGCCTATCGTAGAGCCCGGGAATGCGGTTTTAAGGAAATTGCGGTATGCCTCGGAATTGATATCGACTGCGCCGAGCATTTCGGAGTATACAGTGCCTTCGATAGTAAGATCGCTCTCTTTATCGGCAAGACGATAACGCCACGCCTCCTCTCTGAAAATGCTTTCGTCTTCGAGGATCAGTGGATGAAGACAGCTGTCTGTATAAAAATCGGCATATTTCAACAGCTGCTCTTCAGAAAGGCTTGCGACGGGATATGTTGTATACAGAGGAGCAGTCATTGCATTCATATACGTGTTGTAAGTTTGATATGAAAGATTGAAAAACAGAGCTTTTGAAGGATATTTTTCACTTCCGTCAAGCGTGGAATGCTCGAAGACATGCGGAAGACCGGTGTTATCTACAGCTCGGGTAAAAAAGGTCAAATCAAACACGCGGTTCGTGTCGTTATTTGCGATATAAACAAGTTCAGCACCGGTTTTCTCGTGCTCCATAAGGTATATAACAGCGCCGACAAGCGGGAAATCGCGGATTTCTTTTACAATAAAGCCTTCGATCCTACTCCCCTCCTTAAGTACGGTTTTGTCAGTGTCTGTTATACTGCAGGAAGCGAGTGACAGGAAAAACACAGCAGCCAGCAGAAATGAAACGATTTTTTTCATATTGTTCTCCCTTCTGTGCGTTACACAGATATTTTTATAAATACTTTTTAGATTAATGATCAGAAGCACTTTTCTTTTCGCTCTTTTTTGCACTTTTCAATATTGCCGCAGCGATAACAGAGTTCGTTATCACATATACCGCTGCCCGAAAAATAAGACAGAATATTATTTACCGTTGTTTCGGCGATATTATCCAGAGCTTCTTTTGTAAGAAATGCCTGATGTGATGTGACGATCACATTGGGCATTGAGATAAGGCGTGACAGAAGATCGTCGTTCATAATATGACCTGATCTGTCCTCAAAGAAAATATCAGCCTCTTCTTCATAAACGTCAAGACAGGCTGCACCGATTTTACGCTCTTTGATACCGTTGAGAAGAGCTTCGGAGTCTATAAGCGCGCCTCTTGAAGTATTGATGATCACCACTCCTTTTTTCATTTGTCGTATGGCGTTTTCGTCGATCATATGTCTCGTTTCGTCCGTCAAAGGACAATGAAGAGAGATGATGTCGCTTCTTTTGAAGAGTTCGTCGAGAGAAACGTATTCTATTTCGCTGTTTTGTGCCGGAAAAGCGTCATAGGCTATAACATTCATACCGAAACCTCGGCAGATGTTGATAAAGATCTTTCCTATTTTGCCCGTACCGATCACTCCGACGGTTTTGCCGTGGATATCAAATCCAGTCAGTCCGCTTAAAGAAAAATTAAACTCTCTTGTGCGGTTATAGGCTTTATGTATACGGCGAACGGAAGTCAGCAGTAAAGCGATAGCGTGTTCAGCGACAGCGTAAGGTGAATAAGCCGGAACATGAACGACGTGGACCTTGCCGAATGCAGCACGGATATCGACGTTGTTATATCCTGCGGAACGGAGCGCCACCATTTTGACACCGTATTCATAAAGTGCGTTGATGACATTTGCGTTTACGGAATCATTCACAAATACGCACACAACATCGCTGCCTTTTGCCAGAGATACTGTATCTTCACTTAATCTCGTTTCAAAAAAACGGAATTGAAATCCGTGCTGATCCTGATATTTTTCGAAAGATGCTTTATCATACTCTTTTGCGTCAAAAAAGGACACATTGATCATTGTATTCGCCCCCTCTTTTTCAGTATTATATGCTGATGATATGCTTTAAATTGTTATATATTATACCGCACGGGATCTGAATTGTCAAGCTGTTCATTTCAATTAATATCCCGAAAAAACGGAAATCCGGCTTGGACGGAAATGCACTGTCGGCTTTTTGATTATTAACATTCTTTTCGAAGCAAGTTAACGGTATTTTTCAACATGCTTCTGCCTGTTTCTTCGTAAAGCTCGCGTGTAGCGCTATGCTGTGGAGAACACGAGACAATGATTCCCATTTATGTCACATATTTTTTGCAAAAAAAAAAAAAAAAATATAGTATATTATTATTGAATAGAAGATAAAAAACGAAGCTTAAGTTTACCGATAAAGGAGCTTAACAGAATGAAAAAATTTATCACGATCATATTTCTTTTTGCCGTTCTCACAATGTTTACCTCTTGCAGCAATTTCTCACCAAATAATGATATTGGTTCGGACTCTGTAACAGCAGAAAAATACAAGGTATATCTGGATATTGAATCTGAGAACAACTTATTGTTCAGTACTTATGACATTACAATTTTTTTAAACGGTAAAGAAATCGGTACTGTGGCAAACGGAAAAAGGTTTGTTTCGACCGTTGAAGTAACAAAAGAGCAGAATGAACTTTCTTTTTGTAAGGCATCAGATACGAGTCCAAAATCAACGCGCAAAATCAAAGTCACTGAAGACATGTCATATGAGTGCACATTGGGACATTCGAGCTCTTCGATTGATATAAAAAATGAAACAGTTACCAGCGGATTAATAGAAACTGATATTGAAATGGTTGACGTAACCGGATATATCCTTTCAGAGGCTGAAAGCAAACTATACAGCATTGGTTTTACGGAAATAAAATCGGCAGCTGACAGCGGAATATGGGATAAAAACAATTGGGTTGTATCCACACAGAATTATAAGCCGGGAACAAAAGTTAACAAATACAGTGTTATCCAATTATTTTGCGTAAGACCGAGTGAATACAACGCACAGACTACCAAATCAACTATGGATTTTCAGCCTGCAGATACTCAATCCACAGGCGTTCAGACTGCTGAAATACAGAAATCTACAGAAAATGCAGCGAATAAGAGCGAGGAAACAGTAACTGCAGAATCGGATAAAGCGGAAGCTGAAGCGAAAGCAAAAGCGGAGGCTGAAGCTAAAGCAAAAGCGGAGGCTGAGGCTAAAGCAAAGGCGGAGGCTGAGGCGAAGGCAAAAGCAGAGGCTGAAGCAAAGGCAAAGGCGGAAGCTGAAGCGAAAGCAAAAGCGGAAGCTGAGGCGAAGGCAAAAGCGGAGGCTGAGGCTAAAGCAAAGGCGGAAGCTGAAGCAAAGGCAAAAGCAGAGGCTGAAGCAAAGGCAAAAGAAGAAGCTGAGGCTAAAGCAAAGGCGGAAGCTGAAGCAAAGGCAAAAGCGGAGGCGGAGGCGAAGGCAAAAGCAGAAGCTGAGGCGAAGGCAAAGGCGGAAGCTGATGCGAAAGCAAAAGCGGAGGCTGAGGCGAAGGCAAAGGCGGAAGCTGAAGCGAAAGCAAAAGCGGAGGCTGAAGCGAAGGCAAAGGCGGAAGCTGAAGCGAAAGCAAAAGCGGAAGCTGAAGCGAAAGCAAAAGCGGAAGCTGAGGCGAAGGCAAAAGCGGAGGCTGAGGCTAAAGCAAAGGCAGAAGCTGAGGCGAAGGCAAAAGCAGAGGCTGAGGCGAAAGCAAAAGCGGAAGCTGAGGCGAAAGCAAAGGCGGAGGCTGAGGCTAAAGCAAAGGCGGAAGCTGAAGCGAAGGCAAAAGCGGAGGCTGAGGCGAAGGCAAAGGCAGAGGCTGAAGCTAAAGCAAAAGCGGAGGCTGAGGCGAAGGCAAAAGCAGAAGCTGAGGCGAAGGCAAAGGCGGAAGCTGATGCGAAAGCAAAAGCAGAAGCTGAAAAGACAAAGACTTCAACAAGCGACAGATATTATGTATTAAACACCCATACTATGAAATTTCATTACCCGAGTTGTCCATCTGTAGATCAAATAAGTCCTGAAAACTATTCTGTATCGACAAAAAGCAGCGAGGAAATTAAACTAGATGGTTATAAGCCTTGTAAAAGATGTAATCCTTAGCTGTTTGCATATCACATTTTTCAACGGGAATTAAGGGCTGCCTACATGCTTAAATAGAAATTTGGGACCCAGCTGAATCATTATCAGCCGGGTCCCCTTATAGTGCATTATTATATACCGGTATATAGTTGTTTAGAAATAAATCAGCAGGACGATTTTTTTAGACCTTATGAAAATGTGTTTATAATTTTGAAAATTCAGTTCTGCTCTTCCCCTACTATTTCGCCGTCGTGGAGGCGAATGGTGCGCTGGCAGTAGGACGCTACGTTGGCATCGTGGGTTACGACTACTACCGTTGTGCCTTCTTTGTTTATCTCTTTGAACAGATTCATTATGCTTTTGCCTGTTTCTTCATCCAGAGCACCTGTGGGTTCGTCCGCAAGAAGGATCGACGGTTTATGCGCTATCGCTCTTGCTATCGCCACTCTCTGCGCCTGTCCGCCAGATAACTGTGATGGGTATTTTCTCAGCTTCTCACCTATCTCAAGTCTTTCGGCTATCTCTTTTATCCTTTTCTTCGTTGATACGCCTTTCAGTTTGCCGTATCTGAGCGGTAACGCTATGTTCTGCGATACGTTGTATTCGTCTATAAGCGCAAAATGCTGAACTACGAAACCTACGTCGTTTCTTCTGAATTTCGCCATTTTGTTCTGATTTTTTGTATTTATTGTTTCGCCGTTATAGATATATTCTCCGTCATCGGGAGTATCGAGGCCGGCAAGAAGATTGAGAAGCGTTGATTTGCCTGAGCCTGATTTGCCCATTATAGCCAGCATTTCGCCTTTTTTGATATCAAGGTCTATGGGGCGCAGCGCCGTTACAAGTCCGTCGCCTTTGCCGTATGTTTTGCATATGCCTCTGAGTGATATTAAGTTTTCCATGTGAGCCTCCTGTATTTTTTATTTTATGTTTTTATATTATTTATTTTTTTATGTCATTTCTTCCTTTATTTCCTCTGTCATTATACCATATATCGGTAATTATGTCAACCCCTCTTGAGGTCTCTTGCAGTGCCGCGGAAGGTTTTGTGAAGAGCAATAACCGACAATATTACCGCAAGGATCAAAACTCCGCAATATGACATTCCCAAAACCGGAAAATTGAGAGAAAGCGATGAGAAAAGCAGGTATTTGCCCATAACAGTTTTTGCGCAAATAAAGAGTATTGCGGTCCCCGCTATATACGACGCCGTTGAAATTACCAAAAACTCGAACAGTGTGTCCGCAAAAATCATTGATTTTGAGTATCCTATCAGTTTTTTCACATCAAAGACGCGGAAATTTTCATTGATATAATAAGCTGCAAAAATCAGCGCAGTAAACAAAACAAGCAGAATGAACTCAATCAAAACATCATCAGATATGCCAACATCCTTTAAAGGTATCGGTTCAACTCTGGTTAAACTGATTTCGGCAAGCTGTGCCTGAAGGTCATCGATCACGGCTGCAATTTCACCGGTTGTCGGAGCATCGATTATATAAGTTCCCTGCCAATCAGAATTTTTCAATATGGTAGGAAGTGTGAAAAATACCCAGTTGTCAAGCGAGGTGTCATGCCCTTCCCTGCCCATTATTCCTATGACTTTATACTCTTTATCAAGGTAAGTGAAGATCATTTCGCCGTCTTTTTCATCAACAAAATCTTTGACGACATTTTTGCCGACAACCACCTTGTCTGATTCTGCTTTTATTTCTTCTTCCGTAAAATACCGTCCCGACGTCATTTCAGGCAATTCCACATTGCCCTTATAGAAAGTTGCGCGTATTGACGGACCGAGCAGCGAATCGTAATAGTATTTTATCAGTTTATCAATTATGTAATTATCAACATCTATATCGTATTCAAAATCGATTGCAGGAGCATTCTCCTGACCGAGGGAACTGATATAAATAGTCTTTGCTTGATTACTGAAAAAATCATGCTGGTATTTATCTACGTGTTCGATCTGCCACGCATAATTTGCCGCAACCGTAGAACAGATACTCAAAACAGCAATTATTGCAAACGTTATAATCTTGTATAACGACACTTTTCCGCCTGATTTTACTATGTTGCCGCGAATAAGCAACGAGATGCTGTATTTTTTTGTCATTATTAAAACAACAAGAATTGAAATCATGCAGGCGACAGCAATATATGCAAGAGAGATCAGACAAGCATAAACAACAGCGGTTTCATATGTGGGATCTCCCCTCACGTTGTTATACATCAGCTTATACCAGAGCATTCCTCCCGCAAAGCCCAATATGCAATACAAAACCGTTTCCGCAACCGCAAACAGGACGATATGCCTCCTCTGAGCGCCGACAAGATTGTGAATCGCATATGTTTTCATGTTATCCGTAACATTGTTGACCGTTGAAAAAACGATACTCAGCAGTGAAAGAGCGAGCATTACGGCAAGAAGAATTGTTTCCAGCGCCGTTCTTTCAGCATACTGATCCGCAAGCTGTTCTGGCGCGATAACTCTGTGGACTTTAAACGCTGCACCGAGTCCGGCTTCATCAAGCAGCCTGTTGATTTCTTCAATTGCGGCGGATTCGTTTTCCTTGGACGTTACGTAGTGCTTTGAAAGGCCTGCGCCGATGCCCAATTCGTGCATATAGTAATTAACATATCTGAACGTTCCTCCGCCATATTCTTTATTTTCTGAGTAGAATTCAAGCCACTCCTCAAGAGTTTTAGTATAATACGGAATTATTATGTATTTATTAAGAGAATACGGTACACCGCCGCCTACCATATAAACAATCGAGTCTTTGCCGACAAAACCGATCACCTCGAATGTCATCGGTTTCGCATAATTTCCACTCGGGCTGTTCCCGGGAAAATCAATAAAACTTGCTTCAAATGTATCTCCGAGTGAAAAGTATTCTCTATAATCATAGCCTAAAATTACTGGAACTCGTGAAAAATCGCAATTTTCAAACTCTTCATCAGAAAAGAGTCTTCCGCTGTCAAGAGAAATGCCAAAAATATCAAGATAATTTTTGTCAACAGCATATGCGTTGATAACATATTCGGGATATTCCACGCCGTCAAAAGTTACATCTGCGCCCTCGTGTTTTGTATTGTAGAAAGAGTAATACCCTTCGCTGTCGTCCTTTATGCCCCATTTGATTATCGGATAATCAAGGTTTACCTGAATATGATACTGAACTGCAGTTTTGACTATTTCAGATTCGTTTATTTTATCGTGAAAATACTCATAATCCGAATATCCGGTCTCTTCGGGTGAAACGAATCCTATTCCCATCATACGCGTCATTTCCGCCTGTCCGGCAGGGGAAGAAAAATCGTTTGAAATGTCGAGCAGCTTATTTACCCCGTATGCATTCTGAACGTCCGTGTTGCGCAACGACTGATATACATGTGTGTTTACGGTTACAAAAAGGAAAAATCCCGTAAGAAGAATTTGTAAAAAAATAATCAGTGAAATGATTGGGGATTTTTTAATGTTGTTCCACAGATTAACCAATAGAATTCTAATCATTGTTATCTCCCTTATTCATTGAATATGAGTTTATTTTCCTGACGGTTTGAACGGTCACAACAGGGATGACCCTGTTGTGACTGTCAGTTGACTATCGGTGCGTAATAAACCGTTCCGCTGTTATATGTAACAAACGGCGTTGACAATGCATACGCTGCGTTCGGTCCGACAAAAGACGCGGAAACGGCAGTATCCCATTGGGAAATAACAGAGATATTGCCTAAATTTGTTTCGGCATAAGCATATGCAAAAACTTCGTTCCCGTTGCCTCCGCTGTAAGACAGAGTAGACCAGGCATATAAATTATGCTGTAAATCAGAGGCTTCCCATTCCGCCTGATACGTCAGACCGGTTGTGTTTGCCAAAACGGGAACAGCGATAGCTGAAATGATCACGGCAACAACGGCAATCGCAATAATCCGAAAAGGAGTTGGCTTTGTTGTCTCTATGTGGTATTATATCATTCAGAGACATCATTTTCAACCCCATTTGCCTCTTATAGTGGAGTTAATGAAAAGTTTTTGAGGAAAGAAGTTTTCGATACCGAGCCACACCCAGAGATCGGGGATAAGACGAATACAACTGTTTTGTCCTGCCTACATTATCTCAGCGCAGACGACGTATCGGTTTTGAATGTTTTTATTACGGGAACGACGGATATAAGTATTGCAAGTATGATAATAATTGCGAGGGAAAGAGCGACGCTCGACGGCGTGATCGAGGCAAAATACCCTATATCGGATGATGAAAACGATTCTGTTGTGTTTAGTATCGCAAGAACGGCA
>CACZQB010000025.1 GCA_902783255.1 Oscillospiraceae bacterium
CCTACGTCACAAAATGATGGGCTTTCCGGATCAGTCACAAGACCTTCGGTCTGGTTTTAAAAACATTGAATAGTTGTCTATAATTGATAGCAAAAATGCAGACATGACTTTCACATCGTGTCTGCATTTTTATCTTTGATTCGTTCGATAGTACAATGTTAGAGATCCATTCCTGTGATAATCGTCTTTTTCATAATAATATGCAAATCTTCCTTTGAAGCAGAAAACAGGCAAGAGATCAAACATGTCTATATTATAATGAGTTTATCATTTCATCTTTTGTGACGAAAGAAACCTCGGCGTAACCTTCGTAAGCAGCAGTATTGGTATTATATTCATTCTCGCTAACCTCTTTACCGTCCCAGCGGAAAACACCTGTCGGTGTTTGTTCGCCAAAATGTAACTGATTTGCCGAATTGCCGTCAAAGGTAAAAATGGATTTCGTTTGAAGTCCGCCGTAAAGGCTATCCTGCACAATGACTCCGCTGTTTTCGCTATAAGTCGTTTTGCCTAGTCTTCCCAAGCGCTGACTTTCGACTGCATCTTGTTTAATCCAACATAGCATGGTTCCACCCATACTGAAATTAGCACGAATAACCATTTCGGGTATTTCATCGTCATTCAAATTAATGAATCCGGCATAACTAAAAGCCTGAGCCTCATTCGACTGAAGGTATTCAGTATAAAGCTTTTTCCATGTTTCATTGGGATTTTCTGCTGAAGAGCTTTGTATATTTTCGGTTTGATTGTTTCCGTTTTCTGCCGGCTGTTGTGTACCGGACGATGAAGCAATTCCTTTCGTATCAAGGATGATCACTCTGTCTGCTTTATCGGAAACATCATTGCTGCTCCACTCAAAGGTAACTAATATCCCATCACGATAGGTAAAACTGATCTCTTGCTTTTTGTTATCGATGAGCGGGCCGTTGCTGATTTCATTCGGATACTTTGCTTGTGCGTCCGACATTTCACTGAGCTTTGTTTTATTGGTGATTTCATCAAACAAAATAATCGGTTCATCGCTTATATCATAGACATAAATAACTTTAACGCACTGACTTTGCGCGTCAATACCGAATTCATACGGATTTCCTGTGTTGGGGTAGCAAATACATTTGGTCGATCCCGAACCGGGTTCATCAACCTCGGTGTAATCATTTCCGTAACGATGCAGAATTTCATCAAATGATAATCCCAACATATCTATCGGACTATCCGCTTTCGGTTTTTCTGTTGCGGGTTCTGTGGAGGCTGCAACAGTTGTCGGAATCTCTGTTGTCGGAGCATTTGTTGTCACCGCTTCGGTAGTCGGATCTGATTTGCTTTCTATGCTATTGCAAGCTGTCAGTCCTAACGCGAAACATAGCGTCAGTAAAACAGATAGTCCTTTTTTCATATTAGTAACTCCTTTTCTCGAAAAACAGATTTGATACAATGATTATATCATACATACTCCGTTGGTTCAATCCAAATTTTGACAAAACAATTTTGGGATATTGTACATAAGCATAGACAGCTAATGAGATTCAAATATAAACTTTGAGCAGAAACATAAAGTCTGTACAATATTCCCCTCTGTGCAAATATACTAAATTACTGCATGAGTTTTTGGATTGCACAGCGATATGATCTATGTTAAAATTGAGATGATAATTCCAGAGAATGTCACAAAAATCGGAACGGATGCATGTGAGATTGCTAAAAGTTGCAAAATGCTTTATACAAAAGGGGCGGTTAGGAATGAGAGATAATCAGTATTATTGTGACTATATTACAACACCTATTTCTGGTGTGAATACAAACGGAGATACAATAGGGCTTGACGGCGCTGTCACAACACAGCTGACAGGATTTGAACTGGAAAACGGCACCGTTTTATGCGACAGATACAAGGTTCTCAAGCTCATCGGCAGAGGTGGAATGTCTCTGGTATATTTGGTTCGTGATGAAAAACTGAACCGCAACTTTGCGCTAAAACATACAAAGCATTTGTATAATTCCTCCTTGCCGGAGGAGTACGTTCTGATGAAAAAGCTGTGGGCGCCTTTTTTTCCGCATATTTATCATATTTTTGAAGCCGGCGACGAATTAATGGTTGTCATGGATTATATCGAAGGGCAAACATTAAGCCAAATGCTGGAAAAGGGTGGGGCATTTCCGCAGAAGAAGGTAATTCAAATTGCCAAAGAGCTTTGCATAGCACTTGACTGTCTTCATCAATGCACACCCCCGATTATTTTCCGTGACGTCAAGCCTTCGAATATCATTGTGCAGCCCGATGGAAGCATCCGAATGATTGATTTCGGCATTGCGAAGGAGCTGACGGACGAATCTGACAGTATTTCACTGGGCACAAGAGGATATGCCTCGCCGGAGCACTTCGGTGGAAGAACCGATCAGCGTTCCGATATTTATTCCCTCGGCATTACGCTGATACAGCTCGCCACCGGCATATCGCCGCTTGATGACAGACAGCCTGACCTTTCCGTTCTTTCCAAGGGCTTTGAGTATATTCTTTTGAAATGCACAAACCTTGTGCCGGAGGAACGATACCAGAGCTGCAGGATGCTGCTTCACGATTTGCTGAACGTGGATTCGTTGCAGACACAAAAACAGAACTTTTGGGGCACAATGGACGAATTTCGCCGTAGCCGGACAAAAAAAGGAGAATCCGTCATTGGCTATGTTGCAGCGGAGAAGGATCCGATTGTAGACACCACGGTTTTGGGAATACAGTGGGGGGCAGATTCGGCAGTTCCGCAGGGTTCCTATGTCTATGACGATGCTTCTACCGCGCAGACTGTTTCGCTAAGCGAATTGCCGACAACTCTGGATGTCACAGAATTCTTAGAGGGCAACAAGTATATTTTCGTCAGTTACTCACACAGTGACCGCGAGGCGGTTAAGGTCATTAATATGATGGTGGATAACGGATTTCGCGTATGGTTTGACCGCGGTATCGATCCCGGCAGCGAATGGGCAGATACCATTGCCGAAAAAATCAAAAAGTGCAGCTATTTTATTTCTCTGATGTCCAAAAACTATCTGAATTCAATCAACTGCACAAGCGAACTGAATTATTCCGTCGGCCGCGTTGAAAATAGGATGATGATTTATCTGGAAGATATACGGCTTCCGGACAAATTTGAGCTGTATCACGGCTCAATTCAGGCAATTCATGAGTACCGTTACGAAAACAGCCAGGAGTTTATCAGCGCGCTGTGTTCGGCTAAGGGCATGACGCTTTCTCTGTTCTGTGATAACAAGGAAACTCAAGAGCGCTTTCTCGCTGTTACGGATATCGTTTCCGCTCCGCAAAAGCAGATTTTTCTCGCGTACAGCATTAATGATTATCTTCGCTTTGGCAGAATGCTCGCAGAGCGCTTATCTGAAGAAGGCGCGGCGGTGTGGCATAAGCTCGGCAATAGTACCGGCGTAGAAAGCTACCTTGAGGAAGCGCGCACGGCGATTAAAGGCTGCGACCGGTATGTGTTTTTCATGAGTGATGATTTGCTCAGTGACAGTGACGACAAACACCTTTTGGATTCGCTTCTCGCGTCCGGTGTAGGAGAGAACACAATATTCGGCGTTGTCACGGAGAAAAAGCCCGCTTGGCTGGCGGATTACTTTGATGAGCTTACGGTCATTCGATGCGCAAAAACAGAACAGCTCAAAGCGATAGCAGACATGATCCTTGCGTAAGCGTGAGAGTTCCATTGCAAAAAAATAAGGAAGCGTCGCAAATAGGCGTTCCTTTTGCGTCCGACCGTAACTGTATTTTCTCACTGCGATGCTTCTGATCCTCGTTTCGATCATACATCGAAATACTCGGATTGCCTATAAGCTGTTCTTCCGAAAAAAGAACAGCTTTTTCGCTATTTTACTTAGATTTACCGCTGAGGTAAATCTTTTTTTGGCGATTTGTAGTATATTTATAATGTATAGATATAATTTTTCCTAATTGTTCATGTGGCATAGGAAGATTAAAGGAGGACGGAAAA
>CACZQB010000026.1 GCA_902783255.1 Oscillospiraceae bacterium
AATTTTATACGCTGTTTTTTTCTGTCACCTCTACGTCGGGCGGTACGGAACGTGCGTCTTTCAGCGGATTGAGACGCCTCATCAAACAGATTTACTCCCCACATAAGATTGCCACGGAATTTCTTTAAACTGTATTTATCGTCCGTCACAGCCCAACCAACTGAATTAGTGCCTATATCCAGTCCCAGAAAAAATCTATTGTCCATCTCTTGACAAACCTCCGCAATTGTGATATTATATATTCATAGGATTACTACCCTATAAAATTACACTACGAGTTCAAATAAAAATTTTTTCAAATCGTTCGGTTATACCGTTCGCACAAGTGTTGTGCTTTCCCCCTGTTTTTCAGGGGTTATTTTTTTAGATTAATTTACAATATTATTATATCACAAATGCATATTTTTTTCAAGATAATATCAGAACTTTTAGGCTATATTTCCAAAAGGCAACTTTTATTTGACAAAATTCGCGTAAATATATTTTATGCGAATTTTATCAGAATTCACTATTGACATTTCCTTATAAAAGTCGTATAATTTGACTGTGAGGTGATATTATGCTTGAAAGTGAAGTAATCGAGCTTGTTTCTCAGATACAAAAGAACAAAAGCGAGAGCAATTATTTCGAGGTCAAATCCGCAAGAGCAGGCTGCCCGAAGATATTCGACACGCTGTCATCGTTCTCCAATCAACAGGGCGGCGGAAAGATCGTATTCGGCATAGATGAAAGCGGCGGTTATGAGATATGTGGCGTATATGACGCTGCCGACCTGCAAAAGAAAATAACAGAGCAGAGCGTGCAAATGGAGCCTGCGGTCAGACCTCTGTGTACGGTTGTTGATATTGAGGGCAAAGCCGTTGTATGCGCGGAGATACAGGAGATCGACAACTATCAGAAGCCTTGCTTTTACAAAGGCGCGGGCAGGCTTAAGGGCTCTTATGTCAGGGTCGGTGATGCAGACCGTCAGATGTCGGAATACGAGGTTTACAGCTATGAAGCCTTCAAAAAGAAGATACAGGACGAGTTGCGCCTTACGGAACGAGCTTCTGCCGATGACCTTAAGACTGTGGCATTGGAGAAGTACCTGCTTGATGTGAAGATAAAGAAGAAAAATCTTTCGGCGCTTCCCGATAAAAAGATCTGCAGGCTGCAAGGCTTCACAATTGACGATAAGCCTACGCTTGCAGGCATAATGCTGTTCTCCGACTATCCGCAGGCATTTTATCCACAACTCTGCATTACAGCTGTGTCTGTCCCGGGTACGGAGATGAGTATGGTCGGAAGTGTCGGTGAGCGTTTTATCGACAACAAGCGTATTGACGGCACTATCACACAAATGCTCGATGAAGCTATTCTTTTCGTGCGCAAGAACACCCGTCAGAAGACTATAATCGATCCCGAGACCGGAAAGCGGAACGACAGGACGGACTATCCGACCGAGGCTATCAGAGAACTGATACTGAATGCTCTGATACACCGCGATTACAGTATCCACACCGACTCCGCGCCGATAACGATACGGATATACAGCGACCGACTGGAGATAGAGAACCCCGGCGGTCTGTACGGAAGAATGACGCTTGATCAGCTCGGCAAAGTATCTGCTGACACCCGCAACCCGTTCATAGCGAACGCTCTGGAGCTTATGGGTGTGACAGAGAACAGATACAGCGGTATCCCCACAGTTCTTGCAGCAATGGAGGACTATCATCTTACTGCGCCGAAATTCGAGAGCGAACGAGGCATCTTCAGAGTAACGCTTTATAACAGTGATGCCGAACCTCGCAGTGGAGGTTATCTTGATGATAATGAGAGGCTGATACTCGATTATTGCAAGACCCCTCGCAGCCGTGATGAACTGGAGGAGCTTTTCAAGGGGAAGATGACGATAGCATATGTTATGAGCAAATATGTTCACAAGCTCATAGAAAGCGGACTGCTTAAGCTTACAATACCGGAGAAGCCGAAGAGCAAGCTGCAAAAATATTTTACAGCCCATCTTGGATGATAAAACAGTCATTCGTCCTTGACTGTTGACTGAGTTTATGTTACGATATACTTGTTTTTACTGTTCCGATGTTCCAATGTTCCGGTTTTATATTCGTTTTCAGAAAATTGATTTTGGGATAAGGAAAATCCTATTTTATCTCCAATC
>CACZQB010000027.1 GCA_902783255.1 Oscillospiraceae bacterium
AAATACGGTTTTGAGTTTGACGGCTGCAAAAAGGAATGGACTCTCGGCACACCGGTTACAATAGTCAGAATGGTAATGAAAAGAGCATAATCTTTTAATTTTACTTACTAATGCAAGTAAATTAACAATCGGTTTATATGCAGTTTCGGATGGGCAAGGAATTATGGATGAGTTAATTATAAATATTTGCCGGGCAACTTTTCATGATGAGCCGGCGAAGATCAAACGCTGTTCCGTTGGTTTGGCAAACTATGTATTTATTGTTGAAATAAAGGGAAGTAAATACACCGTTAGGTTAAGCACGGAGAAGAACGCATACAACGATACGGTTCGTCTTTTGGGGAAACTCACGGAAATAGGCATCCCGGTGCCTCGGGTATTGTATTGCGGTAGTTTTGAACAATATGATTACGTCGTTTTATCTTATATTGAGGGAGAAGAACTTTGGGCGGTATATAAGCAACTTACAAAAGAAGATAAAAAGATTCTTGCGAAGGAAATAGTTCACATACAGAGAGAAGTATCTCTTAGGCTTTCAGAACATGCAGAAGATTGGACGTGGCTGGATTTTGTTCATGAAATACTTGACAGGGCAAAGGTATTGATTGAAGAAAATGGTTTTTTTGAAACGGAGAAAGTGATTCGTGTAGAGAGTCAAATTCCGATATTGCAGATGTACTTTGAGAAGGTTGAACCAACGCCGTATTTAGATGATGTAACTACAAAGAATCTTTTGGTCAAGGATGGGCATATATCAGGAATTATTGACGTAGACTGGATTGGAGTGGGCGATGTGTTGACTTTTGCAGCGTTGACGTATGTCGCACTCCTGAACATGGGATATGACACTGATTACGTGAGCTTTATTTTGGATGAAATGGATGCCGATGACATTCAGCGCAAGGCGTTCCTTTTTTATTCACTAATGTATTGCGTTGATTTTATGGGAGAAAGAGGAACAAAATATAAAGATAAAGTGGTTGAGGTGAATTCACAAATCATAGACAGGTTGAATGATATTTATGACCGGCTTTGGAATGAATGGAGGTCACTTTAAATCGGAATATATTTTGATATAAATGAGTATGACAAAATCGAAATTTTAAAATAGAAGATGCAATCCAGCTTTTACAGGAATCTAAAAAGGGGAGTAGAAATTAAAATGCTGAAAGAAACTTTTACTGAAACAATAAATACAGGAAGACTGGTTTTACGAAAATTTGAAAGCTCAGATGTGGAATCTGTTTTTAAGAACTGGGCATCGGATCCTGAGGTTCAGCTTAATTATGGCGAACCTGTATATTCAACTACCGGGGAAGTGAAAGCCCTGCTTGAAAAATATATTTCCGGGTATGAGCGCGCGAATTATTACAGATGGGCTATTAGTGAAAAATGCGGTCTGACATACGAAGGAACCCTGCGGGATTATTTCAAAATGCCAGACGGTTCGTTCGAATCGCGTATGTATTTTTCGGTTCTTAAGGATGAATAAAATTATGACAATAAAAGAAGAACGTCTTACTGCAGAAGAATATATTGATTTCTTAAAGCGCACGGATCTTGGTTCTCAATATCCGAAGGAACGTTTTTATGACCGCATTCCAAAGCTTGTAAAGAATGTTTCAATCAGTCTGGTTGCAAGAAATGATGAAGGGCTTATTGTAGGAGTGCTTTTCGGACTTACAGATTTCTGCTACTGGCTTTATATTACCGACCTTGGCGTGGACAGAAATTACGAGCGTCAGGGAATTGCAACAAAACTGATGAAGCAGGCTCACGAAATTGCCGGCGGCGAAAAAGACATTGCGGTTTATCTGATTGCAAATGAAAATGCCATTCCATTTTACGAAAAACTTGGAATGAAGCATGCCGACGAAGTTATGAAATATAACCACATCGATTGGACCGAGTGGACTGTAAAATAAGAATGACAAATAAAACTATAAAAAGGAGAAGTTTATGATTATCAGTAAAACAAAATACAATGCTACAGAAGCAGAGATAAAGGAATTGTTTTCATTTCACAAAATAGGAAATGTGATTGATATAACTGCTTTAGGGGCTGGAGAATTTAAT
>CACZQB010000028.1 GCA_902783255.1 Oscillospiraceae bacterium
CAAAACGACTTCCTTCATTACTCGGACGGTATTTTTGCGAAGGATAAGATCGCTTTTTCTCCGATCGATGAAACGTCGGCGACCGTTATCTCCTGTGAAGAAAGCAGAAATTTCCTGTCTTGTATGGGTATTCACGGCGAGGTCGTTCACACTCCGAGCCATTCCGAAGACAGTATTTCGCTTGTGTTGGATAATGGTGACTGCCTTGTCGGGGATCTTGAGCCGTTAGAATATCTTGAAGCGTATAAGGATAACTCATCGTTAAAGAGTGACTGGGATCACATTATGTCTTTCTGCCCCAGGCGCATATTCTATGCACATATGCCTGAAAAGCGATTGGGCTGACAAGACCGGTTTAATAAGTCGGAAACAGGCGCATTGTTCCGGTGTTTTAACAACAAAAGCTTTACACGAAAGGATGAGGCGGATGAAAAGACAACATTTTTTATCGATACTGATATTGCTGACGTTTTTGCTCATTGCCGGCTGTACGCCGGAAAAGCAGCCGGAGACGCCCGGGGCTTTGCCTCAGACTCAGAGCGAAACTGACACGGAAGAACATAATAGAGAAGAGGATGGCACTACGCAAGCCATGGAATTTGATTTTGAAAGCGGAACGGTGACTCTCAACAGCGGATATAAGATGCCGATTATCGGCCTCGGCACGTGGACGCTTGACGATGAAGAGGCGGAAAACAGCGTTTATCACGCCCTGAAATGCGGTATGCGCCTTATAGATACCGCAAGATACTACGGCAACGAGGTCGGCGTGGGACGCGGACTGAAAAAAGCGATAGATGAAGGTATCGTCGAGCGCGAAGAGGTGTTCATCACAAGCAAAATATACGGCGGCGATTACGATCGCGCCGGAGGGATAATAAACGACGCGCTGAAAGATCTCGGAGTGGAGTATATAGATCTGCTGCTTATCCATCAGCCCGGTTATGACGACGAAGGCGTATACAAGGCTATGGAGGACGCTGTCAGGGACGGAAGACTTCGCTCAATCGGCATTTCAAATTACTACACAAAAGAGGCGGTCGATAAGGTGCTGTCTTTTGCTGCGATAACCCCCGCCGTCATACAGAACGAGAACCATATATTCTACCAGAACAACGAACTGAAGGAATACGTAAAGCAGTACGGCATAGTCCTCGAAAGCTGGTACCCGTTCGGCGGCAGAGGTCACACAGGCGATCATTTCGGCAATGAGATCATCACGGAGCTTGCCGGAAAATACGGCAAGACCGCCGCGCAGATCATTCTTCGCTGGCATATGCAGGCAGGATACGTCGTGATCCCCGGATCGTCAAATCCGGATCACATAGCCGAAAATTATGATGTTTTTGATTTTGAACTCTCTCCTGAGGATATGGCACGTATTACGGCGCTTGACAGACAGGAAAGATACGAAAACTGGTAAAAGCGCTAAAAAGATAGTATAATTGATTACAGCGATAGGGATTACCATATTATTTTATGAGGAGACGACTGTGATATGTCAGATGATAAGCTTTTGTGCCCCGTTTGCGGCAAGCACAGGTTCGGTCAGTACAGCAACAATGAAATCTGTAAGTACTGCGGGTGGGGAAATGATGATTATTACGAATCAGGCGGAGCCAATACGCTTAGCCTTGAGGAGTTTAAACTACGTTATCAGAAATACATTGAACTGAATCCACGTTACATTTGGGTACACGACGGATACCCGGAGATAACAGAAAAAGACGAATACCAGCTGGCTCATAAATATTGCTATTCAAACGAAGAAGACATAAAGAACAGTAAAAAATGCGGATGTTTTTTCTGCATTAGAATCTTTAGCTCTGAGGAAATAAACGAATGGATCCCTGATTCGCACGGAAGAACCGCTCTTTGTCCGTACTGCGGAATAGACTCTGTTCTTCCCGACAGCAGAATCAAATTTGACACCGATTTCCTCAAAGGAATGTATAAGCTGTGGTTCGAATAAAAATATAATCCGGGCTCATTCGGGTAAAACACAACATGTAGTTTAAAATGATCATGTTAAAAACTAAATATGGGCGCCTCTATCAGGTGTCGTTTACAAGCGACAGCAAAATTCAAAAAAGGCCTTGACAAATGAGAGTCGAGGCCTTATAATATTGGCTGTAAACGGAATATTTAATTCCACATACGCCCGGGAGGCATATTATGAGACATAAGAATCCTGAAAGAATACAGAAGATCGTCGAGATAATTGAATACCAGAAACTGAAAGAAGGACGCGAGCCGACTATCGCGGATATTGCCAAGGACGCTGGAATGCCGCAGAGCCGAGTTCACGCCTATCTGAGAGAGATGGATAAGAAAGGGATTATTACATACCGTCTCCGTCAGTTTGATACGCCCAAGACAGAGATGATTTCAGTCGATATCAATACAGCGCCTGTCGTAGGTTCTGTAAAATGCGGCGATCCTCAGCTTAAGGAAGCCGAGATTTACGAGTATGTAAGGCTTCCGTCGTCTATTTTCGGAAACAAGGAAATGTACATACTGAAAGCAAAAGGCGATTCTATGGTTGACGCCGGTATCGACGAGGGGGATACGGTCGTAGTTGAAAACAGACAGTACCCTGAAAAGAACGATATCGTAGTCGCAATGGATGAAGAAGGCTCTAACACCCTTAAAAGATACAAGGGTACAAACAAAAAGGGACAGGCGAGACTTGCCTATGAGAACAAGGAGAGATATCCGGGCAAGGAGATACCGCTCGACAGTATGAGAATACAGGGTATCGCAAGGTTCGTCATAAAGAAGCTTTAAGGACAGGTTCCTTAATACGATTGAGGACGACAAACAAAGAAATCTGCTATGTTTGACCCACGGGACCAATTTATGGGTAGTAAGTAACATTTGCATGGCCGGCAAGTCAATCCAAAGTGCACTTGTGTGCAGGCAGTATAGGGTAGGCTATGCCCGAAAATGAAATACCACCCGCTATGCGGGTGGATATTTATTCAAAAGTATTCAAATACAATATCAGTTTAAACGTCAAGTGATTTAGCTGATTTGACAAATCAATGCACCGTCTTATTCGTTAGAGCCTGACATGTTTTCGTTTACTGAATTTTCGTCTGATTTTATCTCCCGTCGAGCTATATTCAACAATTCTGCTTTTTTGATATCATATTCTTCCTGTGTTATCAGTCCGTCATCAAGCAGTTTTTTATACTCGCGAAGATCGCCGGTCGTACGTTCTACGCCGCTTTTTTTACCGCGTTTTTTCAGGAGTTTTATGATTACAATTATCAGAACCGCTGACACGGCAACTATGGCTATGATTATGGCAATTCTTATCAGCCACAGTATTACAAAAGAATTCATATCATACTCGACATGCAAAGAGGATTTTGATCCCATGGTCAAAAGGTTCCACGTCAGTGTTTTTCCGTCTTCAGACACATATGAAGCATTATGGCTTATCGGCTTAACAGGAAGAATGAGAACGAGCTCAGCGTATCCACCCTGAGATGCGATCATCGCACTGGCTGCAGCCAGTTGAGAAGCGCTGCTGTCTTCATCGTTTGTATTCCACGGAATATCAATTATGTATTTAGATCCCTCTTTCGTCAGCGACGCGGGATTGTTAAAAATACCTTCTTTGAGATCGGGAACCTCATGCTTGGTCAGGATATATCCGTCGTAATCGCCATCTGAGTATGGCGTGCAGGTATAGCCCTGCTCTTCAAATGATTTGATATTTTCTTCGTCTAAAATTGAATCTGTTCCCGCAAGCGATGCCATTGATTTTGATATCGCATACTGTATTGAAATATCAACAGTTCCGGTGCTGTTGACCTTCAGAGTTGCACGCATTCGAACACAGCCTGTGAAAAGCAATAAAACAAACGTAATGAGCATCAAACAAGAAATAAATTTTTTCATAATAGCCTCCTTGCAACTAAAAATCTTTCTGAATTACTGATACTGATTCCACCTCATACGCGAAGCAATATAAGAGAGTTCTTCACCGTATTGTGTGTTGAAATGACATGGCGGGCAAAAAAACGCATCAGGCAACTTTTTCTGCTGAATGAAAAGAAGTCTGTTCTTTTCTTCGTATAAAAGCGATTTCCGTTCCCCGTTATCAAGATGCACGCTCATGTTTTCATTTTCAGGCATTAAATATTACCATATCATTATTATATCAAATTCATAATTGGATTGTCAAGTATTTGTCATAAAATGATTTTTCAAACAACCGTTTTTTTCAAAAGAAGCGTCAGAATACTTCATATTTGCGTAATGATTCCATGATAGAGCATCGAGATCAGCGGAATTCAAAAACGGACTTTTGAATCAATTTATGGGGGGCGGATTGTGAATGGAATGAAAAACACAGCATAGGGAAAAAGGGTTTTTTAAAGATGCTTATATTTCCCTTTCAGGTATCTTTTAAAGAAAACGGCAGAAAATGCTATATTGCATAAAAGAAGCAGTATCCACGATACGGTAAAGCATGCGTTAAGACAATGAAAATTCGGGAATGCAGGGTATACGGTGCTCATCCAGATTATTCTGAATATCAATACGCAGAATATGGAACATATCGAGCTTACAAGCGGATATCCGAATGACTGTATCGCATTGCTCAATACACCGTTTGCGGCGGCGATAAAATATACAAGAGTTACGAAGAACATGCGTACCATCCCGAATTTAACAGCTTCGGCACTGTCCTGCCCGAGCAGCATTGAAAGCCAGAATTCGCCGGTCAGATATAAAACGCCGCCAAGCAGTAAGCCCATGGATATTGCAAGCCAAAGATTATGAAAAAACGATTTTTTAACTCTGTCCGGCATGTTTGCCCCAATATTCTGGCTCATAAACACGCTTGTGGCGTTTGCAAACGATGAAGTGAATGCAGAGGCTATACCTTCAATATTCGTTGCGGCGCTGCTACCCGCGACCGCTGCGGAACCGAAGCTGTTGATTGCGGACTGTATCTGAAGATTGGCAAGGGGATAGAGAATATTTGTTATTGCTAGCGGGATACCGAAACGCATCATGGAGGCAAGAGAGGAAAAGCTGAACGGTAATTTTTTTAAATTAAGATCGTAGATCTTGAATACTCTTTTTACCGTTAGCACGGCACTGACTATCTGTGAAACAGCGGTTGCCACCGCAACAGCAACTACCTTTTGCGGCAGGATAATGCAGAGAATGATATTTAAAACGAGATTGAGCGCTCCACCGAAAATCATATAGTAAAGCGGCCTTTGCGTATCTCCGTTTGCTTTTATTACAGAAGAGCCGAAATTGTAAAGCAGTATGGCAGGCGCAGAGGCAAGATATATCCTGAGGTAAATTACTGCTCCGTCATAGCAGTCATCGGGACAGTTTGTAAGGTTCAGAAATACAGGCGTCAAAAAAAGTCCTAGGACGGCAATAATAACGCCGAAAACCACAGAGCATATAATGGAAGTGCCGACGGAATCAAGGATCCTTTTCGTGTCACGTGCTCCTATATATCGGGCTAAAAGTATCTGAAGACCGGAAGCAATACCCATAAAACCGTTTACGAGAAGGTAGAATATAGCTGTCGTAGCTCCGACAGATGCAACGGATGTTGAATCTGCCATATTGCCGAGTATTGCAACGTCAACAGCATTGAACAACGTCTGGACGAGCGTACCTATTATCAGCGGAATACAGTAAAAAATAATGAGGCGCAGAATAGGACCTTTTGTCGCATCTATTTTTTTAACCAATTATAATCGTGCCCTCTTTTCCGTCTTTTTTATGATTTTTGCGCTGGTGTTGAGTGTTTATCTGCCCTGTATATACGGGCGCCACACCCTCATCTGATTTTCGCCCCTGTTTGCCCACAGAAAGGACGGGATTCCGTGAAGTTCGGCTGCTTCAAACAACGGTTCTCTGCGCCGCTTTGTCGTAAAGAGTATAGCATACCGGCGTATTATTGTCAACATTTTTTTATTACAAGATACTTCATTGATGCGTAACGGATATACAAACAACGTGTTCTTCTTACGATATATAATTCTGACTTTGTTGTCGGGATTTTTTTTCGGTTTGTAATTTCTGATCTGCAATTTTACACGATTTCTTTTCAGGTTTTTTTGAAAGTATGCGCAGAGATGTTGAAAATCGCATTTTTTTGTGCTATAATTAAACGGGTTAGCATTTACTGTTCAAAACGTAAGATCATACCCACCCGAATATACATCAAACACAAAACAACAGATAAATCCGGAGACAAATATGAAAAAAGTGTTGTTATCCAAGCTTTGGGAGGCATTTATTTCGGTTATGCCGGTGACGGTGATCGTTATCGTCATTTCGTTTACGCCTCTCGCGCCGCTGACATGGCTTGAAAGAGCTGTTTTTGCAATCAGCGCTCTTCTGCTTGTGGCAGGCATAGGTCTTTTCAATCTCGGAGCGGATATTGCAATGTCGCCGATGGGCAAACATATCGGTGAAGCGCTTACGAAGTCTCGCCGTATAGGAGTTCTTCTGCTTGTATGTTTCTTGCTCGGACTTCTTATTACTGTAGCAGAGCCTGATCTTTCAGTGCTTGCGGGACAGGTTTCTGCCGTAATTGATCCGACGCTGCTGATCGTTACTGTAGGCATAGGCGTAGGGATGTTCCTTGTAATAGCTATAGTAAGAATAGTTACAAAAACAGATCTGACGGCGTTGCTGCTGTTTTTTTACATGCTTTTGTTTGCGTTTTCCTCACTGCTCATTACTCAGGGCGCGCAGTCTTTTTTGCCGCTTTCGTTTGACTCAGGAGGCGTTACAACCGGCCCGATAACAGTGCCGTTTATTATGGCGCTCGGTCTCGGTATAGCGCAGACTCTGGGTGGCCGCGATGCCGGCGAAAACAGTTTCGGACTGATCGCTCTCTGCTCCGTGGGCCCCGTGCTTGCGGTGCTTATTCTCTCCATATCGTCGGGAGGCGGTGAAATCAACTGGCCACTTCCCGATTACTCGATTGAGTCAGGCTTCGGTCACGCTTTCTGGGAACTTCTCGGTGAAACTGCTCTTGACGTGGCAAAATCGCTCTTGCTTATGGCGGCATTCTTTCTGATTTTGCAGTTTATAGTCCTGCATCTGCCTTTGCGTAAGCTTTTGCAGCTCGGATTGGGACTTGTTTTCTCTTTTGTTGGTCTGGTCATTTTTCTTGTTGCGGTCTCTGTCGGTTTTATGCCGATCGGATACAATCTCGGTCGTATGATAACGGAATACAACGAGAAAATAATGCTGGCATTCGCATTTATTATAGGCATGGTGGTAGTTCTTGCCGAACCCGCGGTACATGTCCTTACCGCGCAGGTTGAGGAAGTTACGGGAGGCACGGTTACAAAGCGTCAGATGACGGTTGCTCTTTCTGTTGGCGTAGGGATCTCGATAGGTCTTTCAATACTGAGACTGATCTGCGGTTTTTCGCTTCTTTACTACCTTATTCCCGGCTATCTTCTCAGTCTCGGTCTTTCGTTTTTCGTTCCGAAAATATATACCGCCATTGCGTTTGACTCGGGCGGAGTTGCAAGCGGACCTCTGACAAGTTCGTTTATACTGCCCATGGCGATCGGGGCATGCGTTTCTTTGCGGGGCGAAGCGGCTGTAATGGACTTTGCATTCGGCGTTGTTGCGCTTGTAGCTATGACTCCGCTTATCACGATACAAAGTCTCGGATTTAAAGCAATAGTCTCACACAAGGCAAAGGCGGAGGCAAAAATGCGCAAAATACTCTCCGCAGACGATGCACAGATCATCTACTTTGACTATGAGGAGGCAAACTGATGGCAAAAGCGGCAAATATTGCGCCCAGCAGACTTGTACTGCTGGTAACAGTTGTAAATAAGGGAAAAGGAACATTTTTTGCCGATTTTCTCAAAACATTTGAAGTAAATCTTCAGATGAGCTTCGTCGCGGACGGCACGGCGCACAATGATCTGATTGAGCTTATCGGACTTAAAGACAACAAACGCAGTGTTATTTTTTCTGTGGTGAAAGCGGAACGCTCAGAAGCCGTTTTAGCTGCACTTGAAGATAAATTTCACAGCATCAATTCGGGCACAGGTATCGCATTCACTGTGCCGATGAGCAGCGTTATAGGCAAACTGAGTTACGGATTTCTCAGTAATGAGCCGCGTCTAATAGGGGAGGAGACAGAGTGATGAATAAAAAATTTGAAGTTATTATCTGCATAGTCAACGCAGGCTTTTCGGAGGTTGCCATGAATGCCGCAAAAAAAGCGGGCGCTCGCGGAGGTACGGTCCTGCACGGCAGAGGCACAGGCAGCAGGGAAGCGGAAGAGCTTTTCAAAATAGCCATCCAGCCGGAAAAAGAGCTTGTTATGATACTCGTTCCCGCAGATATACAGGAAAAAGTTATGAAAGCACTTTACGATGAAGCCGGACTTGCCAGCCCCTGCCACGGAATCGCGTTCTCTCTACCCGTGGAACGTACTATCGGACTCAGCGATCCTGCTGCGGAAGAAAAACAGCCTGAGACTTATTGAAATTCAGAGTTGTTATATATATAAAAAATAAAAAGATGAGCGGCAAAAAACCGCTCATGTTTTTATATACAGAAGATTTTCGATAAAACGGCAGGACTGTTCGTTTACGGGTTTGTCAATATCCGTGTGATGTTTTGGTGATATTATTATTCCCGGACAAAACCAAGTTCGATTTCCTGCATAACCATGCCGTATGCGCTGTCGGGCGGGTCGGATGCAAGTTCGTTGCCTATATCAGAATGTTAGTTTCCGTTATTATCTTTCGCTTTGCCTTCTCTATCTGAACAGTATCGGCACCAGAATAAAGCCTATAATGTTGTTGAGGAAATGCGGGATGGCGGTAATCAGACAGTTGCCTGATTTGCGGAATAAAACTGCAAAGAGAATGGCATCAATAAAGATTCCGCCCAGATCCCACGCAACGATGGCCGGTTCACCGGAGGCAAAATGCGCGGCTGCAAACAGAATTGCTG
>CACZQB010000029.1 GCA_902783255.1 Oscillospiraceae bacterium
TTTGTTGCTAAGTATTATCATCAAAAAAATACCCATATATAAATTTTTTACTTTTTTAGGCATCAATTCCTTACTGATAATGTTAACTCATGAATATTTAAAAATAAAAATGTTGATCGAGGTATGTGTAAATAATATTTTTCCGAAAATCGATAAAATATATTTTTGTATAATAGAGACTATTTTATTAGTTGCTGTTGAAATGCTCATATGCAGGATATTTGCATCGGGTATTCAGAAAATAAATTCATCATTGACAGACAAAATCAAAACCTGTCTTGAAAAAAACAGATCAAAGAATACTTGATCATGCTTCAAATAGCTTTAATATTTGGATTTGATATATGCTGAGAAGGAGTTTTTTTAATGTTAAAGAAGATCATGCTGGTCTTCGGCACACGCCCCGAAGCGATAAAAATGTGTCCGCTGGTAAACGAGCTAAAGAAGAGAAAAGGTCTGCAAACCGTTGTCTGCGTGACTGCGCAGCACCGTCAGATGCTCGATCAGGTGCTTGAAACATTCGGCGTTATCCCCGACTATGATCTTAACATCATGAAGGACAAACAGACGCTGTTTGACATTACCGCGAATATTCTCAATCACATCAAGGAAGTTCTTGAAAAGGAAAAGCCCGATGTGGTGCTTGTTCACGGTGATACTTCGACGACGTTCGTGACTGCGCTTGCGTGCTTTTACTTGCAGATCCCTGTTGGTCATGTCGAAGCCGGACTGCGTACATACAACATCTACAGCCCGTATCCCGAGGAATTCAACCGTCAGGCTGTCGGCATCGTGAGCCGGTACAATTTTGCGCCTACTCCGTTATCTGCCTCGAATCTCATCAAAGAGGGAAAAAATCCCAAGAGCATATATATTACGGGTAATACGGTAATTGACGCCATGCAGCACACCGTTCGCGAGGATTACACTCACCCCGAGCTTGATTGGGTGGGCGGCGGCAAGCTGATATTTATCACAGCCCACAGACGCGAAAATCTCGGCGAGCCTATGCACAATATGTTCAGGGCTATCCGCAGGGTGCTTGACGAACACCCCGAATGCAAGGCGGTCTACCCGATACACATGAACCCTGCTGTAAGAGAAGCCGCCGACGCAGAACTCGGCGGGTGTGAGAATATCCATATCATCGAGCCTATCGACGTATTTGACTGCCACAACTTTGAAGCGCGTTCATTCCTGTGTCTGACCGATTCCGGCGGAATACAGGAAGAGTGTCCTTCCTACGGCGTTCCGGTGCTCGTTATGAGAGATACGACCGAACGTCCCGAAGGCATTGAGGCAGGAACACTGCGCCTTGTAGGCACCGATGAAGAAGCCATATACAAGTCGTTTAAGGAACTGTTGGAAAACAAGGAAGCATACGACAAGATGGCTAAAGCTACCAATCCTTACGGCGACGGTCATGCGTGTGAACGCATAGCGGATATTCTTGAAGAAAAAGAGTATCAGCCGTGGAACGCGCAGTAATAAATTAAAGATATCCGCCTTTTTGCAAAGCGGATATCTTTTTTTCGTTCAGCTTTTGAACCATGTCTTTATCTCGGGCACTATCCTTTTTCTGCTCTCTCTAAGCCCTTTGAATAATCTGTAAAACGGAAGAAGCGGCAGAAGTATCTTGTATTTGTAGAACATAGGATACTTCTTGGCAAAACCTTCGTAATCTTCGGAGCGTTTTGATACAGGCACAAAAAACCTTTCGGAGAAATACTTTGCTTTGGCTGACAATCCGCCGCCGATTTTTTCAATACGATGCTCCACTATTCTTTCGACTGTGCCGTATGTTCCTGAAAATATGTAGTAATCCAGTAATTCCTTTTCTTTGTCCGACAGCCTTTCTCCGCCGAATATCTTTAGTGTAAGCTCCCGCGATTCCCTTTCATATTTTGTGATATTCATTTTCCGCAGTTCTTTTTCAATATATTCCTTATCTAAGTGTTCACCGTGTTTTTCAAGGAACAGATATTTATCGGCAAGATTCCGCAAGCCCGTGCCGCCCTGTATAAAATGTTTATATTCATGCGCCGTGATGTATAAGTAGAAATCTTCATCGGTAAAATGATAGCCGAATCCATTATCGCAGTCTTTTATAAGTCTCTTATCGACATTCTCATAATACTGGTATATCGTCTCTTCATATTCGGGCAGAAAAAGCTCATTGTGCATTTCAAAATTAAGCACGGGCGGCTTCTGATACTCGTCATGGTTGCTTTCTCCGAATTTTACCGTGGTAAAATCCAGCGCTTCCATAATATCTCTTACTTCGTTTCTTTTTGAAGGGTCGAACAGGATATCATTATCAGCCATTTGACGCAGACCGAGATACGGATAGTACTTCTGCAAAATTATCCCCTTTAACGGCAGATACCATATCCCCGCTTTTTCTAATTCGGCAAGAACACTGCTGCGTTCGGCGTCAAAAATGATATTTCTGCGTATGCCCATGTTTTTTTCTTCGGAAAAAGACTTGTCGAAAACACCTGCGGATTCAAGAGCGTAAGCGGTGACCGCCGTCAGGGAATGTTCTTCGGCGACCTGAAAAAGCAGTGACATATCCATTTTATCAAGCTTTTCTTTTGCGGGCACTTTGTTAGTCAAAGCGCATTTTATTAGATATATAATGTAATATGCATTCTGCTTGTAGTCGTGTTTGGTCATATTCATCAACACTTTACTCCTCCGTTATCGTAAAACAGCTCTCCCCGTATATCCGTTATGCAAAA
>CACZQB010000030.1 GCA_902783255.1 Oscillospiraceae bacterium
AAACTGGCCGAAAAAATGGGGCATACGGTCAGGGAAGCTCGTCTGTCAAAAGGATACCGTATCTGCGGGGAATTGTATCTCCACGATGCGGCTGTCAAGATTTACAGGGACGATGGGACAGAAGAATGGATGGATGTAAAAGCAGGAACCATCCTGTACGACCCAGTTGCCTGCGGTTCCGAAGATAAAATTGAGGAAACCATTCTCCATGAGTGTATTCACGGGGAAGAGCATTTTTTATTTTACCGGCTTCAAAGTCTGTACCGTAAGGGGCTTGATTTACTGAATATGATTAATCCCGGTTATGTTGATGACCAACCGGAGGACAGGTACGAGCAGTGTTTGGAAGAAGAGGAAAGCGAAGTCCCGGACGAAGAAAAAACTGATATCCAACTGGTAGAATGGCAGGCAAGGGAATTAACGGATCGAATCCGGATGCCAGCAGAGCAGACCTTAAAAAGCATCGATCAGCTTGTCAGCCGTTATCAGAAGGATAACCTTACAGAAACGTATGATAAAATCATCCCGAAACTGGCAAAGAAATATAAAGTGCCGGACGAAGTGGCGAAAAAGAGGATGTTGGAGTTGGGATGCACTGGTGCGGTTGGCGCAGGAAATGTCGTGGACGGAAGAGAAGTTCCAGCTTATACGCTCAGTCAGGAAGGTTCACTGCCTCCCGATACCAGCTATGAAATCAGCATGGGGGATGTGAGAAAACTGTATGCTGATGATCCTGTATTTTCTGCTTTAGTAGGAAGAGGAGCATTTGTCTATGCCGAAGGTCATTATTGTCTGGATGATCCTGACTATATTCGGAGGGATGATATAGGGATTCCTCATCTAACGAAAAAGGCTCGGAAAAATATTGACCGTTGTTGTTTACTGTTTCAATATCACTATGATGCTCCGCGAAATCTCTACGACAAGGATGCATTCCACAGTGATAACCTGGGCAGTGACCCGATTGCGGTTGCCCTGGCTTCTATTCCGATTGAGGAACTGCTTAAGTCGAAGGTTGATCACGCATCTATCATATCTGGATTACCTGCAACATTTGGACAAACCCTGAAGCATCACAGAGAAGCTGCTGATTTGACGCAAGAAGAATTGGCGGAACTATGTGGGATATCGAGACAGACGATTGCTCGCTATGAAACAGCGAAACAGCCATCTATTACAAAGCAAATGATTGCCCGGATTGGGATGGAATTACATCTTCGTGGAGATTATACGGAAGATATGCTGAATAAAGCGGATCGTAGACTGAATCCTCAAATTCGTGAAGATAATGAACTTCGATTTGTCATATACTTTCTGTATGCGAGCGGAGTTGAAGCAGGTGATAAATATCTGATCGGAAGAGGCTGCCCTCCATTAAGAAGTCGAAAGAAAACATACGAAAATTAGATTTAATATATTGACGGTTGGAGTAATTCCAGCCGTTTTTTTTGTGTCACTAGATCATGAAAAACTGATTCTAGAATATTTAAAATTTTTATTCGTATCATGTAACATTCGAATGTTACATTTTTGCCAAAAAATTCCCATATATTAGGAGGATGATCGAGATTTAGTTTATATAAGTTTTTTATAAAATATAAATAAATTTTTATATTTAACAAATTAGCATAAAATAAAAATGGGTAATTTCCTATGTCCAAATAGTCACCAAACCAAAATAAATCAGGAAGAGAAAGCCCTATTAGACTGCAAAATTTGTCGTGATAAAATAAAAAAATATATCAAATCCCTCGAAAAAAATACTTCCCTGAAAAAACAAAAAGCGAAAGAGGCTCTCCAAAACAAGAACAAAGACCGCGCGAGACTTTACATGCGTCAAAGCAAAATGTATCAAGAGCAAATAAAAACCGCCGAAGGGCAATTAGAAATGATTGAAACGCAGATAAATCAGATAGAATCAGCCCAAAGTCAAAGAGACGTTTTTAATGTTTTAAAACAAGGAAACGATGTATTGAAAAAATTACAGGAAGAAGTAAATGTGGAAAAAATGCAGGAAATTTCTGATGATTTAAATGAACTTAAAGAACAGAATGATGAAATAACACAGTTTTTCAAAGATAGGGGAATTGAGGAAAATGAGGAAGAATTAGATGATGAATTAAATAAATTAATTGATACGGTACAAAAAGAAGATGCAAAAATTGAGTTACCTAAAGCTAATAAAGAAGTATTAGAAGAAAATAGTGGCACAAATGAAGAAAAAGAAGAAAATAAAAAAATAGTTGTTGAAGCATAGTTAAATAAAATTTATTTTAATAAGTAAAATTCTTTATTTATAATATTATAAATCTTTATAGATATTAATGGTAATATTTATAAAATATAATGGGG
>CACZQB010000031.1 GCA_902783255.1 Oscillospiraceae bacterium
ACGGCGACCTTTACAATCTTGAGGCAACTCCCGCAGAATCGACCGCATACCGTCTTGCAAAACACGATGTTGCGCGTTATCCGGATATCATCACCGCGACCGAAAAAGGCAACACTCCGTATTATACAAACTCTTCCCATCTTCCTGTCGGATATACGGATGATATTTTCGAAGCTCTTGATATTCAGGACGAACTTCAGACCCTTTACACGTCGGGAACTGTTTTCCATGCGTTCCTCGGAGAAAAACTTCCTAACTGGCAGTCTGCCGCTGCTCTTGTCCGTAAAATCGCGGAAAATTACAAACTCCCGTATTACACTCTTTCTCCCACATACTCTGTATGTAAAAATCACGGATATATCGAAGGCGAACGCTACGAATGCCCGCATTGCGGAGAACCTACTGAAGTTTACAGCCGCATAACAGGCTATTACCGTCCGGTTCAGGCATGGAATGACGGTAAAACTCAGGAATTTGCCGAAAGAAAAACATACAATATCGCAAACTCCCGTCTGAAGAGCGAAGGCAGAGCACCGAGAAACGCCGCCGCTGAAAAGAAGTATTATCTTTTCACCACAAAAACCTGCCCGAATTGCAAAATGGCAAAAAAATTCCTTGACGGCGCGGGAATAAATTACGAAGTCGTTGACGCCGAAGAGCAGATAGACCTCGTAAGAAAATACGGCATCAGCCAGGCTCCCACGCTTGTTGTTGCAGAAGGCGATACTGCTGAAACATATGTAAACGCATCGAATATCAAAAAATTCGTCGGCTGACAAATAAAAACAGATTCCCGGAAGAATGATCTTCCGGGAATTTTTATTACATATTTCGGATCGCTGTATTCATCTCATATTACCAAATTTCTGTTTGCAAAAATCATATATTTCGGTTTTCATCTTGCCTAAAGATACGCCCTTGCTGCATATGATAAATGATTTTCTGGGAACGGAAAAAAGGTCTGTTTTTATTTGCCTGAGCTGTCCGTTCTTTATATACTCACTTACAATGCGTTGAGGCAAAACCGCTATTCCGAGTCCTTTCAGCGCTGCAAAAATCAGCGCCTGATTGCTTGCGGATTCAATGAACGGAGCACACTTGCAATGATTTTGTAAAAGCACGCTCTCAAAATAGTCTCTTGAAGCGCTGCCCTTTTCCCTGAGCATAATGTCGTAATTAACGATCGTTTCGGCTGTCAGAGGCTCAGAAACTTCATAATTTTTTGCCGCAACGGCAAGGATCATGTCTGAAGCGATCTCTTCCGAGGCGATATTCGCATGCGAAGGCGTGCCTTCAATAAATGCAAAATCTATTTCGCCTTCCGAAATCATTCTTTCTATTTCCGACGTTCTGTTTATATATGCTTTTATTTCAACATTTGAAAACGAAGCTTTTATATCTTTGATAAGATCGGGCATAAATGTTTTGCCGATAGTCAGTGAAGAACCTATAGACACATGAGCGACGGTCTGTTTTTTTCTCGCAGTCTCTTCAAATTCGGAGAAAGCCTTTAACACATTTCTTGCTTTAGCCAAGAGATCCTGTCCCTCCGGCGTCAGAATAAGCCGTCTTTTTATCCTTAAAAAAAGAGGAACTCCGTAATAGCTTTCAAGCTCAAAAATTGTTTTGCTTACCGCAGGTTGAGCAACAGCAAGCTCGTCTGCAGCTTTCGTAACGCTGCCAAGCTCGCAAACACATACAAAAACATTTAGATGCCGAAGTGTCATGATACTACTCCATAAAAAAAAGTTATGAATTTTATAATATTATAATATTTTACTTATATTATGTCAAGTGGTATAATAAAAAAAACTGAATGAGGAGTATATTTTTTTGATTATTACACTGTTTTTGACGTTTTTTAAAATCGGGCTGTTCACTTTTGGCGGCGGATACGCGATGATATCGCATATCCGTGAAGAAATAGTTGAAAAAAAACAGTGGACAGACAGCAATGAGCTTTCCGATATAATAGCCGTCGCCGAATCCACTCCGGGACCGATCGCAATAAATCTCGCAACGTATATAGGCTATAAAAAGGCAGGTTTTTTCGGCGCTCTTGCAGCCACTGCAGGCGTTATTGTTCCTGCATTCGCAATAATTCTCTGTATTTCACTGTTTCTTGACGGATTTATGGAAAACAAATATGTTTCATATGCTTTTGAGGGAATTAAATGCGCCGTGGCGTTTCTTATACTCAAGGCAGGAATCGAAATGTATATTCAGCTGAAAAAAAATCTTTTTACCGTAGCCGTATTTTTTTCCGTCCTTGCCGCGCTCGCGATTCTTGATTTCTTTTCCGTATCATTCGGTTCCGTGTTATTTATAGCGCTTGGCGGTATTGCCGGAATAACGTTTTTTATTGTGTCGTCCCGGCTGAAAGGCTCTAAAAATGACTGAACTGACGCTGTTTTTTGAGTTTTTTAAGATAGGGCTTTTTTGTTTCGGCGGAGCCTTCGGGATGATCCCGGTAATAAAAGACACGGTATTAAGCCATTTATGGATGACGGAATCTCAATTTTACGGCTTTCTCGGAATATGCGAATCAACTCCGGGACCTATAGCGGTAAATCTTGCAACTTATATCGGTTACGGTCAGGGCGGGTTTTTGGGAAGCGTTCTTGCCGTTTTAGGCGTTACACTCCCGTCGTTTATTATAATTATTCTGATAGCCAAGGTCCTTAAATCCTTTTCGTCAAATAAATACGTTACAGCTGCAATGAGCGGCATAAGACCTGTTGTTGCAGCGCTGATAGTATGGGCTGGGCTGTCGTTTCTTCTTTCAACCGTCAGCGATGTTTCCGAGCATGGTGCTGATATAAAAAAAATCGTGATTTTTTTAACTGTTGCGATCATTTATTTCATTTCTGTTTTTATTTTCAAAAGAAAACTGTCATCGGTTGTTCTTATAATTCTTTCTGCTTTTGCCGGACTCGGTATATGCATGCTTTTTGATACGGCAAATATATGAATATTTCGTTTTAACGTTTACTTTCTTATTGACAAAAGCGAAACGATAATGTATAATTAATATACAATCATTTTACTGAAAGTATGATATTATGTACGATCTGATAATTATCGGCGCAGGTCCTGCGGGACTTACCGCGGCAATCTATGCAGCTCGCGCCGGCAAAACTGTTCTTGTTTACGAAAAAGAGGGTATAGGCGGACAGATCGCCACATCTCCGAAAGTTGAAAACTACCCGGGAATTCGCTGCGTTTCGGGAACGGAATTTGCGGATAACCTTTATGAACAGGCGCTTGCTTTCGGTGTGGAGATCGAACTTGAAAGCGTGGAAGGTATAAAAGACAACGGAGAAATAAAAACCGTTATTACCGAAAACGGCGAAAATGAATGCAGAAAAGTTATTATCGCCACAGGTGTTCGCCATAAAAAACTCGGTCTTGAAAAAGAAGAGGAGTATGAGGGCAGGGGAGTTTCTTACTGCGCTATATGCGATGGTGCTTTCTTCAAAAACCGTCCCGTTGCCGTTGTCGGCGGAGGAAATGCTGCGCTCAGAAGCGCGCAGTTCCTTTCGGGAATATGTGAAAAGGTTTATCTTATCCACCGCAGAAACGAATTCAGAGGAGATAAAATGACTGCCGATGAGGTGAAAGCCGTTTCAAATGTGGAATTATTGCTCGACTGCACAGTTGAGTCTTTACACGGAGAAAAAGCTCTTTCTTCCTTGACAGTCAGAAACATAAAAACAGACGAAAAATTCAATCTCGATGTTTCGGCGTTGTTTGTATGTGTGGGACAGATCCCTTCAAACGACGCGTTCAAAAATATCGTGTTGCTTGATAAAGACGGATATATAATTGCAGGAGAAGACTGCAAAACAAATATTCCGGGCATTTTTGCCGCAGGTGACTGCAGAACAAAGTCTATACGTCAGCTTACCACTGCAGCTGCGGACGGCGCAGTTGCCGCTCTTGCGTGAAAGGAGATCATATTATGTTTAAAACACTTCAGAGACTTAAATTTGCCTACATTGCAATGTCTGTGGCGCTTTGTGCCACAGGTGTATGCCTGATAATTTGGCCCGAACAGTTGAAAGTTCTGTTTTGCTATCTTATCGGCGCCCTTGCACTCATATTCGGTATAATTTCGATAGTAATATTTTTTGTGCGCGATATCGGCATGCAAAGACCGGGAAACGGTCTGATGATCGGCATGCTTGCATCGATATTCGGACTTATCCTTCTTTTGAAACCCGACAACGGGGCGGCGTTTTTCTCTATGCTCGTAGGAGTTTTTATCATTGTTGACAGCATAATAAAGATTCAGACTTCGTTTGAGCTGAAAAATGTGGGTGCAAAATTCTGGTGGGTAAATCTTTTGATTTCCGTTGCCAGCACCGTTCTCGGGGTTTTACTTGTTATAAATCCATATGGTGAGGGCAGCACATTGCTTCTTATTTTTATAGGTATATCTCTTGTTGCCGACTCGATAGCAAATATTTTTACCGCAATTTTTGTATGGCGTATAGGCAAACGTATAAAAAAGGAAGAATCCATTGTGGTCGTTGAAGAATAAAAACAAAATCATTATTTTGATTTCCGAATCCTGTCCGTTTTCGGAAATCAAAACATATCAATGAGGAAATATGATAAATTTTGCTACTGTCGGAACAAGCTGGATAACCGAAGAATTTATCGCCGCAGGGAAAACGAACAAAGAATTTCGCCTTTATTCGGTATATTCGAGAAGCATTGAAAAAGCGGAGACTTTTGCCGCAAAGCACGGCGCTGAAAAATATTCCGATAATTTCAAAAATATGCTTGCTGACGATAAAATAAACGCCGTATATATAGCTTCTCCAAATTCTTTTCACGCTTCGCAGGCTATAGATGCCATGAATGCGGGAAAACATGTTATTTGTGAAAAACCCGCGGCATCAAATCTTCGCGAACTCGATAAGATGCTTGAATGTGCCGAAAAAAACGGCGTGCTTTTTATGGAAGCATTTAAAAGTCTTCTGATGCCGGGATTTAAGGCATGCAAAGACAGTATCGCGAAAGCCGGAATCATAAGGAGCGTTTACATCAATTTTTCCAAATATTCGTCCCGTTACGACGCTCATAAACGCGGAGAAAACGTCAACACATTCAAGGCTGAATTTTCAAACGGAGCAGTAATGGATCTCGGCGTTTACTGCCTTTGGCCGACGGTCGCTCTTTTCGGAATGCCTAA
The DNA here is from genome assembly GCA_902783255.1 of Oscillospiraceae bacterium. Lineage (GTDB taxonomy): Bacteria > Bacillota > Clostridia > Oscillospirales > UBA644 > HGM12619. Next base: position 5,201 of record CACZQB010000031.1, read on the forward strand.
AGATGTAAAGGCATTTGGCATTACTGTCCCCGGCGGAGTAGACGGCGCAGGCGCAGCTTTGCTTTTATACGATACTTTTATCGTAACGTTGAATTACTCAAAAGTCAGCAACTCCTTCATTCCCTCTGAAATACAGGGCGAAGATGCCACCGTATGCGTAGACAAGTTTAATATTCCCGAAAAAGTAACCATCCGTTACAGAAACGGCACCACGGAACCCGTTTTGTTTTCTCAAAGGCAGGACAGTATGTGCTATGAGACGGATGAGTTTATTTCGTGCATAAAAGCCGGAAAAAAGGAATCTGAAACAAACACACATCAGATGTCGAGAAACATTATGATACTTCTTGACGAAATACGCAAACAGACCGGCATTGTATTTCCCGCGGACAGTATGTAAAATTATTCAGCTTTACATTTGCAGAATTCGCTTCCGGAATTTTTTTCGGAAAAGATCCGTAAATCTTGACATTATAAAATCTATCTGATATACTTTATCCACCTGATACATTCGGAGGAATCAATGGCTATTTTTAAATATGACTATAATAAAGAAGGTCCGGGAGTAGATAAAAACGAGGCTCCCGATAATGCGTTCGTACGATTTTTTAAAGTTATCTGGACGAAATTCGGTCAGCTTGTCATTCTCAATATCGTGTATCTTTTCGCATGCGCTCCCATAGTTACTATCGGCCCCGCAACAGCAGGACTTACATATGTCCTTCGTAATTTTTCGCAGGGAAAACCTGTGTTTTTTATGTCCGATTTCCTCGAAAAATGCAAGGATCATTTTAAAACGGCTTTTTTGGTTACAATTATAGATGCCCTTGTCGCCGTGCTGATTTATCTTTCTTTTATGTTCTGGTCCGATCCTTCGATCAGTATTCCGTCGTTTTTCAGACCTCTTGCCCTTGTTGTAACGTTTCTGGTAGCTTATCTGCTTGTCTGCATGAACCTGTATATATTTCCGATGATGGTTTCTTTCGATCTGCCGCTCGGAAAACTGATAAAAAACAGCCTCATTCTTTCAATGTATAAAATCTGGCAAAATCTCGCAATGATCCTTTTTGCCCTTGCAATAGCTGTTTTATGCTTCGTTTTGGGACTTCTTGCCGTTCCGGTAATTCTGACGCTTGTTTTTTCCCTGATATGCCTTTTCAATAATTTTATGGTCTATCCTCTTCTTGTAAAATACGTTGCTGCGCCTTCCGGAAATAAAACGGATAAAGAAGAGGAAGAACAGGTCTTTCACGATGAAAGACGTATTAAATAAGGGTGGTCAGAATGGATAAAAAGGCAACAACCGACACGGATTACAGTCTTACTAGAAAGTCGTGTTACTATACTTATCTTGCAATGTCATCGGCGTTCAGTCTGCCGCCGATACTGTTTGTTACTTTTCACGAAATGTACGGTATTCCGTATACGCTTCTCGGAACTCTCGTGCTTGTGAATTTCATAACACAGCTTTCAATAGACCTTGTTTTTTCTTTTTTCTCCAAATATTTCAATATAAAACTTACCGTTCGCATAATGCCGATCATCTCTTCTTTCGGTATGTTTATTTATGCGGCGGTTCCTTTGCTTTTTCCCGATCACGCATATGCCGGACTGATAACCGGGACAGTTATATTTTCTGTTGCCGCAGGACTTTCCGAAGTTCTTTTAAGCCCTACGATCGCCGCTCTTCCGTCGGATGACCCCGGGCGCGACATGAGCAGACTTCATTCTCTTTACGGTTGGGGTGTAGTGACGGTCGTTCTGGTGTCAACGGCAGTATTGACGGTGATCGGCAGAGAAAACTGGATGTATCTTACATTTTTCTGGGCATTACTGCCTCTCGTAAGTTCCGTCCTTTTCAGTATTTCGCCTTTTCCGGAAATGGATCTCAGACAAGAGCCTTCCTCCGATAAAACAAAAAAGAAAAACCTCGCTCTTGCGCTTTGCGTGCTCTGTATATTTTTCGGAAGCGCTGCGGAAAATGTTATGACAAACTGGATTTCCGCATATCTTGAAAAAGCAGTCGGTCTGTCAAAAACATGGTGCGACCTTGTGGGGATCGCACTCTTCGCGATCCTTCTCGGAACAGTCCGCACTATATATGCGAAAAAAGGGAAAGATATATTCCCCGTTCTTTTCTTTGGTATGATCGCCGCTGCGATATGCTATATCGTTGCAGGTCTGTCACCGTTCCCCGTTTTATCTCTTGCAGCCTGTGTTCTGACCGGTATTTTCACTTCCATGCTTTGGCCTGGAACTCTGATCTTGATCGAAGAGCTGACACCGGGACCGGGTGTTGCTGCGTATGCTCTTCTTGCCGCAGGCGGAGATTTCGGAGCATCTGTTGCGCCGCAGCTTCTCGGTATTACTGTAGATAATGTTGCGGCAGGCGAATGGGCAGCCAGAACGGGCGAGGCGCTTTCTATGACGGCAGAGCAAATAGGAATGAAAACGGGAATACTTACCGCTGCGATTTATCCTATTCTCGGTGCGGCAGTCGTATTTATTATAGGACGGTTTTTCTCACGGAGCATTGCACTGAAAAAACATATAGGCAAATAATAAAATCACAGCTGCATGGAAGATTTACATAAAAACCGTTAGCGAAAAAACAGGAGAAAATCATGAACAGAAAAGATATCCCTGAAATAGCAAAAACCCACTCGATAAAACGTGAGGTCGCCTCACCCGATTTTTTCGAAGGCGCAATTATGGGTAACGGCAATCTCGGCGTTGTAGTGTGCACACGCCCCGATGCGATCGTTCTTTATCTCGGTCATAACGATATATGGGATATCCGTATAGAAGAGGGGCATAAAAACAGCATAGGTACTTTTAAAGAAATATGGAAAAAAATACTTGATACTCCGGGGGATGTTCACAACGCTCAGTGGTATAACGATTATGTTAAAGCGGTGACATCCTCTTACAGTCAATATGTTTATCCCCGTCCTTATCCGGCCTCTGCCGTATATTTCTTTTTTGACAGAAAAGAGTATGAGGTTACAGGACATACGCTTGATATTTCAAACGGACTTTTAACCGTAAATATACAGGATAGCAGCGGAAAAAACTGTTTTGTCAAAGTTGTTCTCTCTATGCAAAAAGACGCCGTATATGTTCGAACAGAAGACAGCGACGGCAAGCCGGCAAATATCTTTTACCGTATGAAAATAGCACCGCATACCCCCGACAACGGTCTGCCTGATTACAATACATTAGAAAACGGATTTATTCAGCTTCTTCCGTATAACGGATATGAAGGCGTTCCTCGCCCCGAAATCGATAAAGGGTTTTCTGTTTTGTATAAAACCGACGGCAAAGCAAAAATATCCGGCACAGACATTGAAATAAACGATCTCAGCGAAGCAGAAATACTTGTGACCGAAGGGTTTTACACCGATGTTGAAAAAGTGACCGATACAGACGGTTTTTCGTTTGACGATGTCAGAAAAAACACGGAAAAAGTATGGACAGATTACTGGATGAAATCAGGTATAAAAACGGACGATTTCTTTCTTGACCATATATGGTATACAAACACGTATTTCCTTCGGTGTGTCCTGAGTGAAAATTCACGCTGTCCCGGACTTTTCGGAAACTGGATGTACGGGAATATAGGCACTGCATGGCACGGCGATTATCACATGAATTATAATACGCAACAGCCTTTCTGGGGGCTTATGGCTGCAAACAGACAGGAACTTCACATGCCGTATCTGCGCATGGTCGAAAATTTCATGCCCGTATCAACTTCATGGGCACGTGATTTTTATAACCTTGACGGCGCCTGCTTCCCGCACTCGGCTTACCCTGTGCCTATGACTGTAATACCGTATCCCTCTCCTGACTGGGGCTGGGAAATACTCGAAACTCCGTGGACTGTTCAGAGCCTCTGGTGGCATTATACATATACCGGAGACGTTGAACTGCTCAAAAACCGTTTATTTCCGCTTATCAAAGCCGCAACAGCTTTTCTTGCGGGGTATATGACAAGAGAAGGCTCAAATCCCGTCAAAGATGATAAATACCATCTTTTTCCGACGATCGTTCCGGAAAAATACGGCTTAAGTGAAGGATTTAAGTATAATCTTGACGGCGCAGTCGATCTGACATTGACTAAATTTGTTTTTAATGCCTATATTGAAGCGGTGAATATTCTGAAGCTCGATTCAGAGGAAAAATCACTTGCAGAAACGGTGGAAAAAATACTTTCCGCATTCCCCGAATATCCCGTTGCCCGATCAAAATGGGGCGATGTGTATGTCAGCGTTGCAAATGAAGACCCTGACAATGTTATATACAACTGTCCTGCAAATATTATGCAGATATTTCCCGGTGAGGATATCGATGAGCGGCAGGGCAGCGAAAAAGAAATTGAAATCGCAAAAAATTCATGGCTGCATCACTATAACGAGGGCGGAAACGATCTTGTTTTTTATCATCTTATAGGAGCGCGCCTCGGTCTTATCGATATCGAAAAATTCAAACGTCATGTTCGCTATTGCCTTATGCAGAACGAAACGGCAGCAGACCGCGTTACTCTTACAGGTGGCAGATACAGCTTCAACATCGATTTTGATTTTATGTCCCGTATGGGTATCTGGGTCGAAAATTTCTCTCTTCATGCGGTTGTCGCCGAGTGCCTGATCAGAGGACACAGAGACGTTATCGAGCTTTTTCCGAACTGGGATAAAAATAAACCTGCTCAGTTTTGCTCATTCAGAACAAAGGGCGCATTCCTTGTTGATGCCGAATGTAAAGACGGAACCGTTTCATATGTCCGCATAACCGCTGAAAAAGGCGGTGTTGCCAGAATCAGAAATCCGTGGAGTTCAGCAAAAGACGAAAACGGAAACATATACTCTGCCGAGGTAATAACCGTTTTGCTTAATAAAGGCGAAACCGTTTCTCTTAAACAGGGATGACATATTTCCAAACAGACTTTAATAATATCTCCTCTCGCCAAATTCGTGAGAGGAGATATTGCGTTACTTATGAACTGCAATAAATCTGCCGCAGCGGCAATTCCGTTACGGGCAGACAGATCCTTAAAATCGGAACGGAGTTATTTTTGTTTTACTGCTTGAAAAATAAAAAATATATGGTATAATACTATTAAGATTATTTCCGATAATAAACAATATAACTTATAATTAATTGCGATTTTTATTATGAAGAAAAAACTGATTTGTGTTTCCTTTTTACTGTCTGCACTGATTTTTCAAATCAGTGCAGCCGCAAAGGTCACATCACTTCCCGATATCAGCTACTCACCTTCTGTTACGGTTTCATACACCCTTGACGGACAAAACGTACTTGACGGCACTCCGGATACGGGATGCAAAGCCGTATTTGTTGCAGACCCGGATACGGACAAGATATTTTACGAAAAAAATGCATATGCAAAAATGTATCCTGCAAGCACAACTAAAATTCTTACCGCTCTGCTTGTTATTGAAAACTGTTCGCTTTTGGAAACCGCTCAGGTTTCAAAAAGAGCGCTTGACCTCGTTCCGTCGGGGTATTCAAGCGCAAAAATGTGTGAGGGCGAGGTCTTTGATATAGAAACTCTTCTTTATGCGCTGCTTATTCCAAGCGCAAACGAAGCTGCAAACGTCCTTGCAGAGTATGTAGGTGGAAGTGTTGAGGCGTTCGCGGAAATGTGCAATGCACGCGCAAAGGAACTCGGCTGTGAAAATCTTCATTTTGTAAATCCGAACGGTGTACACAACGAAGATCACTACTGCTCTGCATACGATCTGTATCTTATCGCAAAAGAATGCTTTAAATATGAGATATTCAGAAAAATCGTCGGCACAAAATCATTTTCTCTTCCCGCAACCGATATATACCGCGAAAACGACAGGTTTTTTTATAACACAAACGAGCTTTTGCAGCGTGGAACATATTATTATGAATACTGCACGGGAATAAAAACAGGCAGAACAAATCCCGCAGGCGAATGTCTGGTCGGTGCCGCATCAAAAAACGGACTTGATATCATCTCGGTAGTTCTCGGCGGCAAAAGTGAAAACAGCAGGGGACTTAACGACAGATTTTACGATACTAAAAACCTTTTTGAGTTTGTTTACAAAAACTACTCCGAAAAAATAATCGCACAAAACGGGGACTCGTTTTTTACCGCAGAAGTTTATGATGCCACTGAAGATACAAGATCATTAGATCTTGTTATCGCATGCGACGTTTCGGCTCTTGTTCCCGATTCTCTTAACGCAGATAACATAACATTTTCCATCGCTCTTAAAAAAGATATTGCCGCGCCGATATATAAGGGTCAGATACTCGGAGAAATTACTTTTTATGCAGACGGCGCAGTATGCAAAACAGACCTTATTGCGGCGCATGGCGTAAAACAAAAAAACCGTAAACATAACCGTTTACTGTTCGAAACCGATTATCTTATGCAATAAAAGCGTATTTGAATGCACCTAAAAAAATTCAGTTTAATCGGATTCATAAACTATTAATAGTTCATTGTACCATTTATGTATATGTAACACAGGATAGAGGATAGTAAAAACTATTCTCTTTTCTTTTTAGGGAATTACTGAAAAGTAAGGCAAAAATAATGGGAAATTGCAATTTGTCCTAGGAAATTTGAAAAACTCAAAAAAAATTTTGAAAACCCCCTTGACAAATATGGGAAAGTGTGGTATTATAAAGCCACAATAAAAACTTGATTATGAAAAACCAAAAAGGAGTTTAACCTATGCCTGACAAATTCTTGAACAGAAAAAATTCGTATGATGATAATGAAGTCGCCCGTAACTTGAATCCTGAACATAAAAAAATTTGGGACGAAATGTTCGTATGCTTGGATGAAATTCAAAGAATTATTGACAGATCCACAATTCTAACGGGTAATTCCCTTCATTATTTCTTTTCTGCAAGCGTTGCAGCTTATCTGCTGACAAAAACATTTGACTATGACAGTCCTTCTTCAGTATCATTTACTGATCTTGAAAATTCTACAGTTGACCCTACAATCTTGGATTTTGCAAAGAAAGCTCGTATTGATGATAACTGGAATGAACTACGCTGCCTCACATTACGTCATCAGAAGAATATTTTTATTCTCATCTGTTTGCTTGAAGTTCAAAGTAGTGGGGAACAATTATTGCCGACTTCAGTAGCTGATATTTCTGCCTCGCTGCTTGATGTACAGGATGGTGAATCTTTTGCCTCTTTATGCTGTGGCACTGGTTATATTATAAAACGCATAAAAGACTCTGTTTCCGGCGCATTCTTATATGGGTTTGATAAAAATACCGATGCTCTTGCACTTGCAAAGATTTGGACTGAATATTCTGATTCAAATAATACCATTAATTGGGAAAAATGTGATATATTTGACCTGAACGAACAAGGCGGGATTTCCCGGATATACGATAAAATCTATGCTAATTATCCCTTAGGTATACGGGTCAAAGATCCCAATATGAAGAAAGAATACTATGAAAACGCACTTATGAAAATACCTGCCTTTTCAAAAGCGACTTCTTCTGACTGGCTCTTCGCTCTGAAAATCATGGATATTCTTGCTGATAGTGGAAAAGCCGTCTGCATTATGACAAACGGAAGCACATGGAATAGGCTGGATACGCCCATCAGGCAGTATTTCGTTGAAAACGGATTCGTCGAATGTGTGATTGCTCTTCCTTCCAAGCTTTCCGCTGTATGGAGTATTCCCATTTCGTTGGTCGTGCTCAGCCATGGAAATCAAGGTGTGCGTCTGGTGGATGCAAGCGAACAGTTTGAAGCAGAGCGCAGAATCAATACTATTTCTGAAGAAAACATAGAGAATATTCTTGCCTATACTCAACATGACAGTTCTGAAAGTATATTTGTTTCACTTGACTTACTTCGGGAAAATGAGTATGTTTTGAATGCTGGACGCTATATTCATTGTGATGAGAAAGTAAAAGATGGTATTGTTTTTGATAATCTCATCACGCGTATCACGCGAGGAGCACAGCTCAAAGCTGAAGAGCTGGATGATATCTCATCTCAAACGCCAACTGATATGCGTTATTTGATGCTTTCTAATATACAAAACGGATTGATAGACAAAGAACTTCCGTATTTAAGCAGAATTGATGGAAAGTATGAAAAATACTGTTTAAAGAAGCGATGCCTCATTTTATCAAAAAATGGGAAACCGTATAAAGTAGCTGTAGCTGAACATGAGGATGGCAAAAAAGTACTTGCTAATGGCAACCTTTTTATTATTGAAGTGAATGAGGAGGTCTCTGACCCTTATTACATTGCAGCATATTTTAGCAGTGATCTTGGGATTGCCGCATTAAACAGTATTACGGTAGGAGCTACTATTCCTAATATTGGAATTGAATCCTTAAAAAAACTGATAATTCCACTTCCCCCCCTGGAAATTCAGCATCAAATTGCAGAGAGGTACAAAACTGCTCGGGATGAAATTGCACTTCTTCAGTTAAAACTGGAGAAAGCGAAAGATCGAATGGCAAAAGCGTTCATAGAAGAGGAGTGATTAATAATGCTAGATACTAATGAACTGTCTTTATTCGAAGCAAAGCTCCGAAATGTTTTGGACGAGCGGTCAGAAGAGATACTGGTTAAACTGAACAGAGATGAAAAATTGACCGAGTTAGTAAAACTGCTGGGAATACCTGAGCTTCTCGGAGATGTCATGGGTGACGAACGCCATCGGGATGGAAAAATAGTAGTAATTGGACAAACAAGTACAAATGTCGATATTCTTATTGGAGTTGCGAAGAACTTTGGTTTTCAGAAGGATAGGTTTGAATTTTATTTGGACTATAATGATCCAAAACGATTTGATTTCAGAAAAATGCAGTATTCACCAAACTATAGTTGCATATTAGTTGGTCCAATGCCTCACAGTGGAATTCAAAAAGGGGAGTACAGTAGTATTATAGCTGCATTGATGGAGGAAGAAGGCTACCCACCAGTTTGTAAAATGGGGCAAGACGAGCTTAAAATAACAAAGTCCTCTTTTCGTAGGACTTTGGAAGAGTTAATTAGTAAGGGTATCATTGCAGAATAAACTTGATTTGTTATTTTGCTCTCCGCTCAATTTAATATTTTATCCATTATTAGCATAAGGAGATTATTATGTCTAAGTTAAAAAACCTGACAGGAACCCCTTGGCATGTTGATAAGTTTTCCCGCTCAGAAGGGGATGAGAGACGACACCGTAGTAGATGTATTTATTATAGAAAAGACGATTCATACTGTTGTAAAGAAATCATGCGTTGCATGGGTGCGGCGCACTGCGAAAACTATAAGGAAAGGATAAAAGAGGGAAACGATAAGAAAATTCATCTTTCAGCAAAAGTGGGGACTCAAATAAAAGATTATTCTATCTCAAAAAAAGTTTTTCCTATAGGTGCACGGGTAAGACACATCAAATTCGGAACGGGAAAAATCATCAATAATGATGGAATGATCGTTACAGTAAAATTTGATAAAGGACAGGATAAACCTTTGAGGTTTGACGCTAAAAAGTGTCACGACAAAACTTTACTTGTACAAGAATTCTACGATCCTGAGAAATATGATTTCTAAAATTACAATTTCAATAAAGGTGGAACAAAATTCCGTCTTTATTCGTCTTATATGGCAGAACGAAAAATAAGGAGAATAATGTAATGAAGAAACTGACAGTAAAATCACTCTGTGTTCTTATTATTGCCGTAATGCTTCTTTCCGGATGCGGAAAAACCGAAAACAGCGGCAATATGCCCTTAGAAGACAAGGACGAAAGCGTGACAGGTTTAGAGTACGGAATGTCTTTTTATGAACCTGCGGTAAACATGTCGTTTGCGGTTGACGGAGCTCCCGCCATGCCGGAAGTCGAACCGTATTTCCCGGAATTTAACACCGAGGAATATTCGTATCAAAAAGAGAATTCCTTCATTTCGGTTTTGTCCAACCCGTTTTCAACTTTTGCGGCAGACGTTGATACGGCATCATATTCAAATCTGCGCAGACAGGTTTTGAAAAACGAATATGTCGATCCCGATTCGGTCCGTGTAGAAGAACTGATAAATTATTTCCGTTACAGTTATCCTCAGCCCTCTGCGGACGAACCGTTCGGCGTTTACACCGAAATCACGGCTTGTCCGTGGAACGAAAAAACAAATCTCCTGAGAATCGGTCTTCAGGCAAAAGAACTTGACAGGGGAGCGATGCCAAAGTCCAACCTTGTCTTTTTGATCGATGTTTCCGGTTCGATGGACTATAAAAACAAGCTTCCGCTTGTTCAGCGTTCGTTTATGACGCTTGTTGAAAATCTTGACGAGAACGATACAGTTTCCATCGTTACTTATTCGTCGGGAGAAAAAACAATACTCGACGGCGTAAAAGCTTCGGAAAAACAGGAGATAATGGCGGCAATAGAAGGTCTTTACGCAAGCGGATCTACGCAGGGCGACAAAGCGATCGTTATGGCGTATGACCTTGCAAAAAAACATTTTATCCCCGGCGGCAACAACCGTGTTATTATGGCAACAGACGGCGATTTCAATGTGGGAATAACGAGCGAAGGAGAGCTTACAAGACTTATAGCCGATAGAGCTAAAGACGGAGTGTTCCTTTCAGTTCTCGGTTACGGCATGGGTAATTATAAAGACTCAAAACTCGAGTCTATGGCTGATAACGGCAACGGCAATTATGCGTATATAGACAGCATAGACGAGGCTCGCAAAGTTCTTGTTTCAGAAGCGGGAGGCACGCTTTTTACTGTTGCAAAAGATGTTAAAATACAGGTCGAATTCAATCCGGCAATGATAAAAGGATACCGTCTTATAGGTTATGAAAACCGTGTTATGGCTGCGGAAGATTTTTCCGATGATACAAAGGACGGCGGAGAGATCGGCGCGGGACATCAGGTTACAGCACTTTTTGAAATAGTTCCAGCCGGTTCCGATTTCGATCTTCATGAACCCGATTCAAAATACAGCCGGAACGATACTCCGTCAGGTGACTTCGACGGTGAGTACTGCACGGTAAACATCAGGTATAAAGAGCCACAGGGAGACACAAGCACACTGCTTTCGTATACTGTAGATGAAACATCGTTTAAAGATACGCCGACAGATGATATGAAATGGGCATCCGGCGTTGCTGAAGTTGCAATGCTTATAAAAGATTCGGCATACAAAGGCACGGCAGATTTCAACGGAGCGAAAGAACTTCTGAAAAGCGTTGCAACAGATGATTTCAGAGACGAATTTGTTTATCTTGTTTCAAAGCTGAAAAACATGAACGGAAATTAACATAAAGAAAAAAGGGAATGAGAAAAACCTCATTCCCTTTTTTTCTTTTATTCTGAAATTTCTATTTTTACGGAACCTGTAGTAGTGGTAATTTCGCATAGGCCGCCTTTTGATGTTTCTGGAACCGTTATTTTGCCTGTTGATGAAGATGCCTTGAATATTTTTTCGCTTCTCAGGGTTCCCGATACAGAACCGGTTGATGTTTTTACCGTAATTCTTGTTGCATCGCTGTTCTGAAAATGCACGCTGCCGGTAGATCTGCTTATTGCAAAATAATCTGTCGCCACGGTGTCGTTAAGTGTAATGCTTCCGGTAGCTCCTTCCGATGAAACAGAGGCGCATGAAACATTGGTCAAAAGTGTTCTGCCTGTTGAAACATTTATCGATAAATCACCGTCGCAGTTTACGTTTTCAATATCTGCGGATCCTGTTGTAACGGAAAGCTTCATTTCGCCGGCTTTTGTGCCGTCTATGCGTATTCCTCCGGTTGTGGTCTCGATTCCCAAAAGGTTATTTACGGAGGAATTGAAAGTAATACTTCCTGTTGTTGAATGAATTGACGCACTTTCAAAAGAAAACAATGACGGAACCGATATATTCCCTGTTTTGTTGTCGATTTCCAGCGAATCGTAGTGATCCGACGGCAGGTATACCGTTATGGACTGAGAAACAAATGAGCCAAAACGTTCAAACCACTGCCTTTTGTCTTCAACCGTGATTTTAAGTGTTCCGTTTTCAATAACCGCGTTGTGATGCACTTTTTCGGGCTCAACGCAAACTACGTCGCACTCTTCGTTGTCAGATTGCTTGAATATTATGTCTGCTTCTAATGACTGAATATTGATTTTATCAAATTTTTCACTTATTGTATATGTGTTTGTTTCAGCTTTTGCTTTTTCACCCGAAGAAACTGCCGAAACAAAGAAAAAAACTAACCCGCATATAAGCAAAATCACCAAAACCGTTAGAATTACGGCAAAAATGATAAAAGATGTTTTCAAGTATTCTTCTCCTTTGGGACAAAACTGATTAATATGCGTTTGTATATTATGATTTCAATGCGGCTTTTATCAGGTTGCCGATTGTCGGAGGCGTGCCGTACATAAGAACGCCCATGCGGTAAATTTTAGCTGAAATAACGCCTACGCCTATCGTTGAACCGACAAGAATTGCGATCGATATGGCGATTTCATACCACGGAACAGTGCTCATTGCGATCCTTGTAAACATTGCCATTGGCGACGTGAACGGAATAAACGAGCAAACTATCATTGCGGGATTGTCTACTTCTCCCGATGTCATTGACATCATAACAACTATGAACGCAACAATAAACAGCATAGTGATCGGCATGACGGATGTGTTTATATCTTCAAGTTTCGTTGCTGTGGAACCTACTGCGCCGAACATAAAGGCGTAAATAAGAAAACCGAGAATAAAGAATACAAGCATGTAAACAAGAAGTGAGGCGGGAATATTGAAAATCGAATCAATTATCATGTTTTCGCCCCAGTAAGATCTGTTGAGGTTGTAAAACAAAACGGCGGAACCGAAAATCGCAATCAGCTGGATAAGGCCCGCAAGGCAGGACGCAAGCACTTTGCCGAACATCATTGACGTGGGTTTCGCGCTCGTTACAAGAAGCTCCATGGCTCTTGAGCTTTTTTCTGTAGCTACGTTTGTGGCAACCATCTGACCGTAAAGAAGGATTACCATATACAGCGCAAAGATCATAATGTAAGTGTAAAAGAAATTCTGAATCTGGCTTTTACCAAGACTTACAACCTCACCCGAAACGCGGAAATTTATTATATCAGCCGCGTCCTGGGCAGAGATTCCCTCATTTATCATTGCATTCATCTGATATACGCGCGAAACGGCTTCAGATGCGATTTCTGCATTCGTATCGTAAAGGGAAAGATTATTGACATAATATGTAAATGAAGTATCGTTCTGCATAACGAATGCGCATTCCGCAACGCCTGCAATGATCATTTTCTGGATTTCTTCGATATTTTCGGTTGCTAACCGAACATCATAATCGGTAAAATATGTTTCAAATATGTCCTTTACAGCATCTTCTTTAGCTGTGTCGTCTGTTTTTACAAGCATGACGGGTTTTGAAAACGGGGTATTTCCTTCATCAGGATCATCAGATTCGAATATGGAGATGATTCTCGGAAAAAACATTACGGCAGCGATCAGTACCACAAAGAAAATCGTGATACCGACGAAAGTTTTGTTTTTGAAAAAGTATTTAAGTTCAAATTTCAGTATTGTTCCGAACTGATTCATATCTCACGCCTCCTTCGGGGCATCGCCCGCGTATTCAACAAATATATCGTTCAGCGACGGTTCAAAAACTTTGATCTCATCAATATCGTAGTTTTCGGTAATACGCATCATGATCTGCTGCTTTTCAGAAGGTGATGAAAGACGTATCATTAAGCCGCCGTCCTCAGTTGAAGAACATACCGAACCGAAATCTTTGCGTATAGCGTCCGGCGCTTGTGTGCGCACAACAAGGCGGTCCCGCGGATAATCGCGTTTGATATCCCGCAGGTCACCGTGAAGAACGATCACGCCCTTGTTAATTATTGCGATACTGTCACAAAATTCTTCGATGTAGCTCATCTGATGACTTGAAAAGAGCACGATCTTGCCGATCGCGATCTGTTCTTTTACAACATCTTTCAACAACATCGCGTTTACCGGATCAAGACCCGAAAACGGTTCGTCAAGAATAACGATATCCGGATCATGTGCAAGAGCAGTTATAAGCTGTATTTTTTGCTGATTGCCTTTTGAGAGAGTATCAAGCCTTTTTGTGCGGTGTTCCGTCATGTCAAGCCTGTTGAGCCAGTAGTCGATGGCTTTGATCGCGTCTGCGCGCGACATACCTTTGAGCTGAGCAAAATAAACAAGCTGATCAAGTATGATTTTTTTCGGATAAAGACCTCTTTCTTCCGGAAGATAACCTATTTTTATTTTGTTGTAATCTATCGGCTTACCGTCTATCAGCACCTGTCCGCCGTCAGACGGAAAAACATTCATGAGAATGCGTATCGTCGTTGTTTTGCCCGCGCCGTTTCTTCCGAGAAGACCGAAGGCTTTGCCGCCTTCCGCCTTGAAAGATACGCCGGTAAGAACTTTCTTGTCTCCGAATGACTTTTCAATGTTTAAAAGTTCCAGTTCCAATGTAATGCCCCCTTGTATCGTGTGTTTGTATGTTTATCATCTGTTTTTTTCGATGTAATCATCTATATTTTTTTGTGCATCCGGGTTGTTTGATAAAAATGATCCTATTTTTTCACACTTTTTCAGATCGATGCATCCGCCGCAGTTTTCAACGCCCTTTTTCTTCGCGCATTTTCGTATTTCGCAAAGATTTTCGCAAAAAATCGTTTTTACGCCCTTAGAGAGGCATCCGTAACAGTTTATCTGCTTGGGTGAAATGATAGTATTGTTCAGTTCAGACCACAGTTTTGCTGTTTCTTCTCTTAATTTATCATCGTTTTTGGATGTTGCGATAAACGCGTCGCATTTCGAACAGTCTATTCCGCAATAGCCGATCATTTTCGATCTCTCCTTTATATTCGTTCGATATATTATATCATAATTCTATGAAAAGTCAATATGCAAAAACCGTTCCCGATCTTTACATCTTGACAAATTAAAAGAATGGCATTATAATTAAAGCAATATTTATATATCTGAGGGGACTTAAAATGAACTGTTTGATTCTTGAAGACAATTCGTACGATTTTTCCGCCGTTCTTGAAAGCTGCGGCATATCTTCAACATATGCCTCTCTTGATGAGGCTATCGGCATGGATCTTTCGTCGTTTGACTCATTTGTTATTTTCGCATGCGGAAAAGTGCTGGATCCAAGGTTTCGCGTTGCTCTTGAAAAAGAAATCGAAAAAGGAAAACGACTTTTTGCCGAAGGATTGAACAGCTGGGACGGTATATATTCCGGCGAACCGTTCGATACAACAAGAATGCGCCTTGTTGTTGCGGCAGACCAACATAACGGCGGGATCCCCGGACTTTCCGTCGGTGATCTGCTTGATGACGGAAGCAATTCAATGATGTGTCCCTGGTATACGGTTAAGGGATTTACTCCGATCCTCGTTCATCGCAATCATATTATTGCGCATAAACATTGGAATGCCGATATTGACGAAATAAAAAAAGATTCTTTTCCCGCTTTGTGGAAAATAGGAACCAATGTTATGATGTGCGCTTTCACGATCCATAACTTTGTAAGAGCAAGATTTGCGCCGAAAAGAAACTGGAGATTATTAGTCGACTATATAGCCCGCTTTATCACCGGCAAAGAACCGACATCATATCCGAAGTCCCCGGTGCAATTCTGTGATAAAGATGTTTCCGACGGTGATATCTTTGAGAAGTGCCGTAAGGAAGCTGTTTCACGCGGTATAACATGGCTTTCTTCTTTTCTTGTTGATGAGGGCAGGGGAGGAATAAAGGAAGGTCTCAAACATAATATCACGCCTGACGGTTTTCAGTTCACGGCAGATGCTGTAAGAGATGACTGTTCGGGAGAGGCTGCCGGCGCATTTCTGTTTTACGGTATTTTAAACAAAAGTCCGAAACAGCTCGAATATAAAGATCATCTCGGAGATTTTATCTTCGGACCGATGCAGATCCGCGGCGGGATCCTTGACGGTATGATGCGCTGGACGCATACCGCGTGGATGGTTTGTTATCAGGATGATGTAGCGAGGGCAATATTGCCGTTTTTATATGAAAGTTTTTTCTTCAACCAAAAAGACAGACTGCCGAATATCTGCAAAGCGCTTGATTTTCTTGTGAAAACAACTGCCCGTGACGGCTGTCGAGTACCCAGAACGGACGGACCGGATCTGACTGAAGAGACCGTAAAAAAACTTGCCGCAGAAGAGCATGGCAGTCCTTCCGCGCATTATAACGCATATTATCATGCGGCTCTGCTTCTTGCATATAAGTGCTGCGGCAACAAAACATATTTTGATGTTGCAAAAAACGGACTTGAACGCATTATGTCTCTTTATCCCGAAACGGGCAGGGAACAGAGCGAAACGGAGGAGCTGTGCAGGCTCATTCTTCCTCTTTCGATTCTGTATTATGTCTCAGGCGAGAAAAAGCATCTTGAAATGCTTAATCGTGTTACAGACGATCTGATCCGTCTTAAACATCCTTTCGGAGGTTATATGGAATGGGATACGGGATATAAAGCGCATTATTCAAGAGATTCCCGAAGCGAATGCTCTCTTCTTGCCGAAAACGGAGATCCTGTCTGCGATCTGCTCTATTCCGTAAACTGGCTTCCGCTCGGTTTTTCGTTCGCATATTTCGCTACGGGAGATAAAAAGTTCTATTCTCTCTGGCGTGAAATCACCGAGTTTTTTATAAAATCTCAGGTTATTTCAGATGATCCGAAAATAAACGGCTGCTGGTGCAGAGCTTTTGATATGGATTCCGAAGAAATTTACGGTTGTCCTCACGATATCGGATGGGCTGCAAATTGCAGTGAATCAGGCTGGACAGACGCCGAGATCCTTATGGGTATGATGCTGCCGGATCTGATTGAAAAATACGGTCCCAAAAAATAACAGATGACAATTTCGGTATTCTGACAGGCGATTTATAAAAATCATTTTATAATAAAATTTTATAATAGAAGGGGAGAAGATAATGAAAAAGACAATTGATTTTATCGTTCTTGCGCTTATTTTTGTCTTTATTCTCTGCGCATGTTCACAGTCGGCGGAAGAAATCGTTCCGGAATACATCGTTACGTCATCGGGAACCGACCTGGACGGGTTTTCCGCAACATGGGGCTGGACGGGCAAAGATGGAGATACTGTTTTTGGGTTTACACCCGGAACATCCCATGCGGATATGGTAATTCAGAGAAGAAAAGATATTGAAAACACATACAATTGCAAAATCAACGTTGACTACAAAGAAGATATCCTGAGCGTTCTCCGCACCGGTATTATGTCAGGTTCCCAGCCTCTTGACATTGTAAAGGCAGGAAGCTTTGCAATGGTTGAGGATGTTCGAGCCGGCTATCTGACAGGACTTTCCTCTTTTCTGGATATAGAAAACATTGAAAAATGGGGAACCCCGAATATGCTTCAGTCTCTCATCTGGAAAAACGATATATTCGGCGTCACTCCGTTCGCATGGCCTGACATTCCGTATACTGTAACAGGACATATTATTGCTGTTAACGAATCGTATGTATCCAAACTTTCGCAGGTCGATCCGAGAGAATTTGTTGAAAATCTTACATGGACATGGGATAAATTTGAAGAATGTCTCTCAGCATACACGCATAACGACGGTGGGAACACCATATACGGAATGAAATCTCACCATGCGTATTTTGCAATGAATATGTTCCTTTCAAACGGGGTAGCACTATCCGCCTACGAAGACGGAAAAGTCGTCTGCGGTGCGTATACCGAACCGGGAAGGGTAGCGCTTGAAAGAGCGAAAAAGATCATGCAGGAAACACATCACGATTGTTTCCATCCCACAGAATCCGCCGGTGACCATACCGAATTTGTAAACGGCGAGTGTGTAATGTATGTTGCGTGGTCAAGCGAGCTTATCAACGGCACATCTTCAATAATGTATCAGATGGATAATGTTGGTATCCTTCCGTTCCCCCAGGGCCCGAATGCAACCCCCGGCGTTTATTATTCGTATCATGAAGATCTGCCGACTTCGATCGGAATTCCGTTCAACGCAAAAGATCCTTCAACTTCCGCTATCATTCTTTCCGCAATGCTTGAACCGTTTGACGAATACAGGACAAAAGATGATATTCTTGACTATATGAACGAACAGATATTTTTTGACAGAAGGGATGCGGAAGTTCTTGCAAATGTTACCCGATATACCGAATACGGCTTCTTCCGGGAGGGCGCACGCGGAGTTATTGAGAGCGCAACTGAAGTTACCACGGCAATATCTGCTCTTCTTGAATCAAATAAAGACAAATACGATAAGATCGCAGAAGATTATATGACACCTCATTATCAGGGCCGTATCGCGGTATACGGAGAATAAAATTTCCTGATATTACCGAAAAAAATGACCGTGACTCACATTCGGGTCACGGTCGTTTTGCTGCAATTTATTCTTTCAGACTGAAAGATCGTTTTTTTCGTTTATGTAACTTTGAAGAAAAGAGTGCACATTTTTCTCGATCATATCGCGCCTTGTTTCTGTCATACCGTCCGGAAGAAAAACGACTTTTCGCGCATCTGTTTTTGCGAGAATCTCGATCCACACAAGCGCCGCTATGAAGCGCCCGTCGGGGATCGAAAGATGAAAGCCGTCTCTTGTAAGCGGTTTTCCGCCGTTCGGATAATCAAATCCGGATACTTTTTCACGAAAATGCTGAATAGTGTCTCCAACAGGGATTATAACAGTCCCGAGCATATCTGCGGCTTTCTTATACGCATCGTGAAGCATACTGAACATTTTTTGCTGACTGTGACCGTAATTTACAAATGCATCATGCGTAGAATCTGTTTCATACGCCCATGTTTCGTGGATAACGGTTGCGGCGTCAGGCTGAGTTTGGCGGCATGCGGAAAAAAGCTCTGTAATAAACGGAAAATACGTTTCTTCCATTCCGCTGAAATGACTTGCCTGCTGCAACGTGATAAAATCGAAATCCCCGAGATCTTCCAGCGCCTCTTTTATTGATATTGTCTTCCCTGTGCTTTGACCGTTTATTTCAAGCGAGTAGTTTCGCCTGTTTTCATGCAGATTTTCCGCATGATATTCAAGGGAACATCCGCCTATGTAAAGGTTTACGCATTCCCAGTCGATCTTTGCCGATTTGGCAGCCTGATGCAGAAAGGAGCATGCATCCTGAGAAAAGCTGTTGCCTATCGATAAACTGCGCATTTTCTTCTCCTTAAAATTTGTCTCACTGCATTGTCTTATTGCAGTGAGACGGTTTGTATCAAATCTTTTTTATTATTCTTCTTCAGGCATCCATGTTGCATTGCCTATTCCGTCGCAGACCACGGATTTGATTTTTAAATCCTTGAACGCTTCGTAAAAATCAAAATCATCGGTATTTTCCATCTGTTCTCCGTCATATTCGAAAGCAACAGAATAATTGAATAATTCAAAGCTCATTCCTGCTATCATATCTTCGAGATTATAATACCAGTAATCCCAGCCTTCATCAAAAAGATCCTGTCCTGTTTTGCCTACGTATTTGTCAAGCTCTGTCTGACTCGGCATTTTATCATTCAGATTTTCAAATGTTGTAATTTCAAGAGGAGCCGCCGTTTTTTTGATGTTTTCGCTCCAGTCGTCGTCAAATTCAAGATCATAGAGCGCCTGTAAAATATCGGGCGTCATCTGAGCGATCACACGGTAATATACATTATCTGATTGAAATGCGGTAGCGAAATATTCGTCTGTATATGAGTATTCGTAATCTTCGCTGTCGCCGATAAAATCAAAGACATCCTGCAGCGTTTTGAACTGCGAGCCGTCAAGCGTGTTTGCCGTGTTCCCTCCGTCGTTTGCAGGCTGTCCTGCACAGGAGGCAAGAACAAGCAGAGCCATAATAAGTGTTAAGATCAATGCTGATGTTTTTTTCATTTTGCTGAAACCTTTCTGTGATATTCAAAAAACAGAGATATCACTTTTTATGAAATATTTAAATAAACAAATTATACTACAATTACTTCTAAAAGTCAAGTTTTTTGTCCGATGCAAAACAGCTTGCGCTATATGCTCATACAATGATTGAATCCCCTGCTTACATCGTCATACGCACGTTTTGAGTCAAATCCTACAAGCCTGATCCCTTTATCAACTGTATTTTTGTATATCGTTTCCATATCGTTCATATGCGGTTGAGACATATTTACGGCAGAGAGCGTAGGAGCTGAACAAAGTGATTTTATATAATGGTCCCCTTTTCCGCAAAAATGCATAGCGCCTCCGCCGAAATGATCAAGCAGAATACGGTCATACGGCGCGGCAAATTCGTCGTAAAGTTTCGGTGAAAGATTCATTGCGCTGTCGCAGCGAAGCATTATACTGCCCTTATGCCACAAATTGCCCCAGTGAGGATTTATATCTTTTCTGGGCGGAAAGAGTTTTTGCCATTCCTCCATAAAACTGATATAAGAATCCGTAAGGAGCTTCATAACATTGTGCACTGTATACGGATCATCCTCCATCTGATAAAACATTTCTTCTCCGAACAGCAGTTCACAGTTGTCCAAAGGTCCCTGAATATCCGGATGATACATTATCACGAATTCGGATACTTTGGGATATCGACTGAATGTTTCAAGAACAAATTCACCGAAATCAAATACTTTTCCGCCGAGACCTGCACGGTTATCAGGAATGCCTTTGTCAATAATCTTTTTCATTATATCGTCACCGCGCAGAGTTCTTGTGATCGGTAATGTGTTCGTTTCGTAAGGCATAATATATACCTCAGCTCCGAACAGGGAAGTGCCGATGCATGAACCGAAGTTTGGTCTTATCGTAAGCGAAGAGGAGCGGCGGCGGTTTTGTTCATTATCGTCAAGCGCATATGATACTCCGAGCAGCTGAGAGTAAAGCATACTGTCAAAATCCTTCATCGCATCGTTTATCATCATTCCTTTTCTTTCGAGAGACGAGACGGAAAGTTTTTTTCTTTTCGGAGCAAAAATGTCACCTGAAAACCTGTCATAAAAAAAGTCTTGCCACTGCGCGATAAAGTCTGTTTCAGATTCGGGGTCTATCCTGTTTTCTATATCTTCAAGCAGTCTGATCGTTTTTTGAGTAATCATTTTATATACCCGCAATGTCGTATTCGTTTCCGGTTTTCACATCCGTTCCTTAAATCAATGGCTTGATTTTTCGGGAATACGTTTGTAGTGTTAACTATTCTCAATATTTTCATATTTCTTCACGATGTAACGGTTTTATGCTTAAATATAGCATGTTTCCGGCAAAAAGTCAATAGAAAAATAAAACATAAAAACAGGCTTTGCTCAGCTGAATAATGTTTTTTTTGAACATATATTGACTTATTTTCGATAATGATGTATAATATTATTGTATTATATATGTGTTCCTCTGTTATGAAAAGAGTGAAAATATGGTCTTAAAGGAGAGCATTTATGAGAAAACTTATCAGAACAGTTGCACTGCTAATTGTTTTCGTTTTTGTTTTTTCGGCATGTCAGGCGGCTGAGCCCGAAGTTGTGCCCGAATATGAAACAGAAAGCGGCAGTAATGTAAACCTCGGCGGTTTCAAGCTGAACTGGGGCTATGCAAAATCAGGCAGCAAAGAGGAAAATGTTTTCGGCTTTATTCCCGGCACCGCTTTTGCCGATCTTGCGCTTCAGAGAAAGAAAGATATAGAAAACAACAATAACTGCACAATCGATGTTACATACGGTGATTTTGGCTCAATAGGAAATGTTGTTCAGACATCAGCTATGTCTGGCGAATCGATTTTCGATATTGCCACAGACGAAAGCTTCGTTTTTGTTCAGTATATGCGCGCAGGTTATCTGGCAGGGCTCTCAAGTCTTATAGATGTTTTGAATACCGATAAATGGGGCACTCCGAGCATGCTTCAGTCTCTTATGTGGAAAGACGAGCTTTACGGCGTTGTTCCGTATGCATGGCCCGATCTCCTTTATACGACATTCGGATATCCAATAGCCGTAAACGAAAATCTTATTGCTCAATACGGCCATGAAGATCCGAGAGAATATGTCGAAGCGGGAACATGGACATGGGATACATTTGAAGAGTGTCTGCATCAGTATACACATCCCGAGGCCGATTATACCGTATACGGTATGGCAACTCACGATGCGTATTTTGCTATGATGATGTTTCTCTCAAACGGGGTCGCGCTTTCTGAATACGCCGACGGAAGTGTTGTTTGCGGAGCATACACAGACCCCGGATTTGCCGCACTTGAACGAGCTCAGCAGATTTACCGTGTAAACTGCCGCGAATGCTTCCATCCCGACGACAACACCGCAAATGTTGTTTCAAATTTCAAAGCGGGCAACAGCATCCTTCTCACGACATACGGATATGACCTTCTCGGTCATTCAAATTCCATAATGTATGTAATGGACAATGTGGGAATTCTTCCGTATCCTCAGGGACCGAACGCAACGCCCGGCGAATACAAGGGCTATCACGAAAGTATGCGTTACTCCACATCCATACCCATAAATGCAAAGGACCGTGAAACTGCAGCATTCATTTTAAACGCAATGTATGAACCTTTCGATGAATACAAAACAAAAGAAGATATCATCGAATATATGGCTACGCAGACATTTTTCGACATCAGAGACGCCCGCGTATACGCAAACATGCTTGAAAATAACGAATACGGCTTCTTCCTTGAAGGCGCGCGTTCATTGATTCAGGAAACGGTCGAATCGAATTCCACCGTTGCACAGCTCAGAGAAAAATACGAAAGCCAGTATCAGGAAATCGTTGAAAAATATATTGCGCATCACTATTCTGCAAAAGTTGCTCTTTACGGCGACGAAACAGACGAATAATAAAGCAAATAAACAAGCCTCCGGAAATTCCCGGAGGCTTGTTGTGCTTTGAAATTCTTTTGTGTTATCTCAGAGCGGAAGACGTATCCGTTTTGAATGTTTTTATTACGGGAACGACGGATATGAGAATTGCAAGTATGATAATAATTGCGAGGGAAAGCGCGACGCTCGACGGCGTGATCGAGGCAAAATACCCTATATCGGATGATGAAAACGATTCTGTTGTGTTTAGTATCGCAAGAACGGCA
>CACZQB010000032.1 GCA_902783255.1 Oscillospiraceae bacterium
AATAACGGTAACGCCGGCAAAAGAAATACAGATGTTCGGCGCATTGTCGCTAAATCTTCCGACCGTTCTTTTCTCCGTTGCCGCGACAGCATGTCTTGCATTCATATTCGCCGTTATCGCCGTAAACAGAACATACTCGCGTGATACGAGCGATGTTATCAGGGAATAAAAAGATTAAAAAAAGATTAAACATAAATATAAATGACATAAATCTATAATAAGAAAATCCACCCGTTTTTGCGGGTGGATTTTTATGTCTTTACTATTATTTCGTTTATTTCGTTCCGAAAATTCTGTCTCCGGCATCACCGAGACCGGGAACGATATATCATGTGACAGAAAAAAGTTGCGTTATATTCTGCTTTTATTCCCACTCCACCGTAGCGGGAGGTTTGGAAGTAATATCGTAAACTATACGGTTTATCGATTTTACCTCGTTTGTTATGCGGCGTGATGCGGCTTCGAGAACTTCAAACGGAATGCGTGTCCAGTCCGCGGTCATAAAATCATCTGTTGTAACGGCGCGCAATGCTACCGTGTGTCCGTAAGTGCGCGCGTCGCCCATAACCCCGACGCTCTGGGTGTTTGTTAGAACGGCAAAATACTGACTCGGGAAAACTCCTGCTTTTTCAAGCTCTTCTCTGAATATTGCGTCTGCTTCCCGTAACGTATCCGCCTTTTCTTTTGTTATTTCTCCGATTATTCTTACCGCAAGCCCGGGACCGGGGAACGGCTGGCGCATAACGAGATACTCGGGCAGTCCCAGTTTTAATCCCACGGCACGAACTTCATCTTTAAATAGTTCGCGAAGAGGCTCAACTATTCCTTCAAAATCTATAACGGAAGGAAGACCGCCTACGTTATGGTGACTTTTTATCGTTGAAGCGTCGCCTTTTCCGCTTTCCACAACATCCGGATAAATCGTTCCCTGAACAAGATAATCGATTTTTCCGAGCGAACGGCTTTCTTCTTCAAAAACGCGTATGAATTCCTCTCCGATTATCCTGCGCTTTTTTTCGGGATCGGTAATGCCGGAAAGCTTTGAAAGAAATCTGTTTTCGGCATTTACTCTGACAAGTTTTATATTGAATTTTTCACGGAAAATGTGTTCAACATCGTCGCCTTCGTTTTTTCGGAGAAGTCCGTGATCAACAAAAACACAAACAAGGTTGTCACCAACGGCACGATGCATTAGCACCGCGGCTACGGACGAATCAACCCCGCCCGACAGCGCGCAAAGAACCTTTTTGCCCTTAAGTTTTGCTTTGCAGTCCGCTACTGTTTTTTCTATAAAATCGTCCATCTTCCAGTCACCGCTGCAGCCGCAGATGCCGAAAAGAAAATTATGAAGAACGGTTTTGCCGTATTCAGTATGCGTTACTTCGGGGTGAAACTGAACGCCGTAAATATTTCGCCGTCTGTCTGCCATAGCGGCACACGGGCAGTTTACGGTCGATGCGATGTTTTCAAATCCGACCGGTATTTTCGAAACATAATCGGTGTGGCTCATCCAACAAATGCTTTTTCCCGGAATGCTGTCAAAGAGACTGACAGGCTTGATGTTGACCTCGGTTTTTCCGTATTCGCTTATATTGCCCGCGGACTTTATTTCACCGCCTGCCATATAGGCGAGGAGTTGATGACCGTAGCAAATACCGAGAATGGGAATACCGATATTCAATATTTCAGGGTCGTAATGAGGCGATTTTTCGTCATATACACTGTTCGGTCCGCCCGTAAAAATGATCCCTTTGTATTTTCTTGCCTTTATTTCCTCAATATCGATTTTGTTATACGGTGTAATTTCGGCAAATACACCGAGTTCACGAACCCGGCGGGCTATAAGAAGGTCATATTGGCCGCCAAAATCAAGAACGAGTATTTTCTCCATGTTTTTATCCTTTCAAGCCGCAGGTAAAGTATCCGTTTCGAAAAATCGGCAAAGAGCTTTTATCTTATAATTATGCTGTCGCGTTCGGGACCTACCGAAACAAAGCCTATGTGACAGCCTATCCTTTCTTCGATAAACAAAACATAGTCCTGAGCCTCTTTGGGCAGATCTTCAAATTTCCTGCATGCAGAAACGTCTGTTTTCCATCCGGGCAGATATTCCGTTACTGGTTTTGCATCCGGCAGAGCCGCAGGGAAAGGAAATTCATCTGTTTGTTTTCCGTTCAGGATATAGTGAGTGCAAACGGGGATTTTTTCCATATAGGAAAGGACATCAAGCTTTGTAAGCGCAATGCACGTTGCTGCCTGGACCTGAACTCCGTAGCGTGTTGCAACGAAATCAAGAGGGCCTACACGGCGCGGTCTGCCTGTTTTTGCCCCGTATTCGCCGCCTGCTTCACGCAGCTTTTCGGCTTCGGGACCGAACCATTCGCATGTGAACGGACCTTCACCTACACAGGTGGAATATGCTTTTACTACGCCGATTATTTCATCGATTTTTACTGAAGGACATCCCGAACCGATAGGTGCATATGACGCCGTGGTATTTGAAGAAGTTGTGTAAGGAACGATGCCGAAATCAAGGTCTCTCAATGAACCGAGCTGCGCCTCAAACATTATTTTTTTGCCGTTTGATTCTGCTTCGCGTAAAAGTTTGCCGGTGTCGGAAATATAGGGTTTTATTTTGTCGGCATATTTTTCTATCCAATCTTCAAGTTCATCCATTGTATGCGGTTTTGCACCGTATACGCGCTGGATAGTAAGGTTCTTCCATTCAAGCAGTTCAGCAAGATGCCGTCTCATTTCATCGGGATATAAAAGCTCTCCGGCAAGGACGGTTTTTTTCTGATATTTGTCGGAATAAAAAGGAGCTATGCCCTGTTTTGTGGATCCGTATTTTTTATCCGCAAGTCTTTCTTCTTCAAGCGCGTCAAGTTCTCTGTGCCATGGCAGCAAAAGAGAAGCTCTGTCGCTGATTTTCAGGTTTTTATCAGTTATTTCAATCCCTTTTGACGTAACGGTTTCAATTTCAGCCAGAAGATTTTCCGGGTCAAGAGCAACGCCGTTGCCGAGAACATTCACAACATTTTTGTGAAAGATACCGGATGGAAGCAGGTGAAGCGCAAATTTACCGTATTCGTTGATTACGGTGTGACCCGCATTTCCGCCGCCCTGAAAGCGAACAACAAAATCATAATCTTCGGTTATCAGGTCAACCATTCTTCCTTTTCCTTCGTCGCCCCAGTTGATACCGACTATCGCACAGTTTTTCATTCAGACACCTCATATTTCAGCTTTAGATAATCAAACAAAAAACGCGCCTCTGAACCTGATAAGCCCAAAGACGCCATTGCCTTCAATATAAATAATTATACAACCCAAACAGCAATATGTCAAGGTGATTTTTGCGAAATTTTTTTGAAATCAGTCAAAAACTGATTTTTACATTGACAGAATCGTTTTAAAGGAGTATAATAACAGAATACAATGATAATAAGTAAAGAGATATGAACACTGGAACATAATCGAATCTATATTTGTGGGGCATCTATGAACGGTTCAGACAATATTGTAAATATAACGAATGAACAGCTTTTCAGAATATCATATTATGAAGAATTGTATGACAAAATAAAAAAGGCGCTTGCCGAACTTGAAACGGCAATATCGGAATTTGAAGCATTAAAACCCGATATCGCCCATCTTGCATCGTATTATGAAAGTGACGGCTGGAAGAAAGATTTCGAAGACGACGAGGCACATATTCTTCCGCAAAATCTTAAACGCGGCGTTTTATCTGAAGACGGGATATATCTTTTGCTTGATGCGGTAAAAGAAACGGATAAAATGCTGAAAAGAGATCACGATAATGATTGATTTCTTCAGAAAAAACAAAAAAAACTGAAAAAAATCAGGCAAACTGCTAACGATATTGTTGTAAAAGACCACAGATCTTTGCCGTAAAAGATATCTGGCGCTTTTTTTCAACATCGAGCTTGAAATAGCAGTAAAACATTAAAAAAAGCTCCATTGGTATTCAAAGCGATCGGAAATACATTACAAAAAATAAGATGAAACATATTATTGATATTTGTTTTTGAAAGGAACAAAAATGAAAGATCTCACACGCAGTTTAAAAACATGGAGGGTAATTGCGATCGTATCGTTGATCCTCCTTCTCACGGTATCTATTCTTTATGTTTTCGGCATAGGGCTGAATTCTCCTCCTCAGAAAAAAATGCTGTCCGGAAAAGAGGCGCTGTCTTTATGGAACGAGTCTGCAGAAGCAAAACACGCACTTATTTCATACATAGAACGAATTACCGATAAGACTAATCCGTCGTATATACCTGAAGAATACCGCATTGCGGTATTTGACCTTGACGGAACTCTTTTCTGCGAAACCGATCCGAACTATTTTGATTATACTTTGCTTGTATACAGAGTTCTGGAGGATCCTGAATATAAAGATAAAGCAAGTGAATTTGAGCGTGAAGTAGCGGAAAAAATAGTAGAACAAAATAAAACCGGAGCATCTTTTGAAGGATTGGAAGTCGATCACGGCAAAGCCATAGCCTCCTCGTTTGCGGGAATGACAATAAAAGAATTCAACGATTATATTCAGAAATTCAAGCAAATCGATATGCCCGGCTACAACGGTATGAAGCGCGGGGAAGGCTGGTATAAGCCAATGCTTCAGGTCGTTGATTATTTGCAGAACAACGGCTTTACCGTATATGTCGTCAGCGGCACAGACCGTTTTATCGTTCGCGGCATCGCTTATGACTCTCCGCTTAACGTTCCCATGGGACAGATCATCGGTTCTGACGAAACGCTTGTTTCCGTGAACCAGGGCGACACTAACGGACTTGATTATGTGTATAACGAAAATGACCTTCTCGTTCTCGGCGGAGATTTTGTTGTAAAAAACCTTAAAATGAACAAAGTAACCGTTATTGCGCAGGAAATAGGCGTTCAACCCGTCCTGTCATTCGGCAACAGCACCGGAGATTCAAGTATGGCAGAATACACAACAAGCAACAATCCGTATGAAAGTCTCGCATTTATGCTTTGTTGTGATGACACTGAAAGGGAGAACGGAAATATCGCAAAAGCGGAAAAAATGGTTCTGCTTTGCGATGAGTTCGGCTGGATCCCCGTTTCTATGGCAAACGACTGGTCAACGATCTACGGCGAAGGCGTTACAAGAAAATAAATATTTATTATTTGCAATAAATAATTTTTTCAATCGAAATTATGAAAGGAAAACAGAGCGGTTTTACGCTTTGGGTAAAGAAAATGGATAATCGACCGTCCGGCAGAAAACGCAATGTTACAGGCAGCACATCCGGCGTTAACAGAAAAGGTTCCGGCTTGGGCACCGGCAGAGTAGGCAGAACTGACTATTCGGGAAAACGAGCACAGTCATCAGGCGGGCAGAACACCTCGCCGTTTTCAGTAAATAACACAGGTTCTTCGGGTAATCGCAGAGCCGTCAGAGGATTGAATATCGGCGGAGGATCGATAGGCATAATAATCGTTATTATAGTAGCGTATTTCCTTTTAAAGAGTTGCGGCGGAATTGATCTGCTTGGCGGACTGGGAAATACCGGTGAAATTGCCAGTGGCTCAAATGTCTCTCAGGGAGGAGATATCCTCGGCAATCTCGGCAATCTGGATCTTTCGTCGCTGCTTTATCAGAGCGCGGGCATATCAAATTCCGCGATGAATACGATCTCCGATACAGCTTCGTCGTCATGGAACAATTCGCAAAACAATGCTTCCAATCTGAATACCTCGGTAGCGTCGGGAGTCCGCGAAAAATATACTGAAATATTCGGCAACGGCAACGATGTTGTTACGCTCATGATGTATATGTGCGGAACGGACCTTGAATCAAAGTATGCAATGGCATCAAAAGATATTCAGGAGATGTGCAACAGCAGCCTGTCGGATAACGTAAATGTTATTATTTACACAGGCGGCACAAAAACATGGCAGAATCAGATCATAAGCAATACAAAAAATCAGATCTACAAGGTTGAAAACGGCGGTCTTAAAAAACTTGAAGACAATATGGGCAACAGTTCTATGGCAAGCCCCGACACACTTGAGTCTTTTGTAAAATACTGTGCCAAAAATTTTCCTGCAAACAGATATCAGCTTATTATGTGGGATCACGGCGGAGGAACGGTAAGCGGCGTTTGCTTTGATGAAAAGAGCTCTTCCAAAGGCGCAATGTCTCTTACCGGAATCCAGACAGCGCTGAAAAACGCCGGAGTAAAGTTTGATTTCGTCGGTTTTGACGCATGTCTTATGGGAACGCTTGAAACAGGCACTATGCTCGGAGAATTTTCGGATTACATGATCGCATCCGAAGAAACCGAGCCCGGTATAGGATGGTATTATACAAACTGGCTTTCAAGACTTTCGCAAAATACTTCTATGTCAACGCTTGATCTCGGCAAAACGATCATTGATGATTTCACCGCAAAATGCGAACAGAGCTGTCGCGGACAGAAAACGACGCTGTCTCTTGTCGACCTTGCCG
Organism: Oscillospiraceae bacterium; assembly: GCA_902783255.1. Taxonomy (GTDB): domain Bacteria; phylum Bacillota; class Clostridia; order Oscillospirales; family UBA644; genus HGM12619. The sequence goes on from CACZQB010000032.1 coordinate 6,503, forward strand.
AACTTACAGCCGCAGTGCCTCAGTCGCTTTCATCTTTTGCGGATAAACTCACTACCGAAATCAAGGGCGGCAATTATTCCGAAATATCTAAGGCGAGAGCGTCGTCAAGAGAGTTTTCCAAAAACAAGATAGACCAGGTAGACCTCGTTCATTTTGCTCTCAATACAAACACTCAGGAAGGCAAGGCGCTTGCCGATAAACTTCTCGGCGCGATCAAGTATAACAGAACATCGTCCGAAATGACAAACGCATACGGACTTTCCGTATATTTCCCTTATCAGAGAACTTCTTATGTTGACAGCGCAGTAAACACGAACTCAAAAATAGGCATGTCAGACAGTTACTCTCAGTGCATCAAACAGTTTGCGTCTCTTGAAGTAAGCGGACAGGCAGCAACAGGCGGAACATCTAATCCTCTTTCAAGCCTTACAGGTTCGTTTACAGGCTCGTCTTCATCGCTTTCAACTATCGGTTCTCTGCTGGGAAGCTTTCTCGGCGGAGATTACGGAGTTGTTGACGGTCTTTCTAATCTCAACATCGACTTCCTTTCCGACAGAGCAATGTCTGTAGACGATACCGCAAAATATATCGCCGACAATTATCTTGACACTACATACCTTACATGGAAAGAAAACAAAGACGGCAAATATGCCATAGGTCTTGCAAGCGAAAATCAGTGGGCGCTTGTTAACGATATTGTGCTGAACACTTTCTATGACGACGGCAGCGGATATATCGATCTTGGCATGGATAACGTGTATGAGTTTGACTCAGACGGCTATTTGCTTGCTCCCGAAGGAAAATACTGCATTGCGGTAAACGGCATTGCGGTTGCGTATTACTATGACAGCACACAAAACGGCGTTATTTACGGATATATCCCCGCAATACTGAACGGTGAAAAAGTTGAGCTTCTTGTTGAGTTTCAAAACAATAAAGGCGTTATCACCGGCGCGAATACGGTGTATGACGATGTGGAAGTTCAGGCGAAAAACATTTTTGAGATCAACGAGGGAGATACTCTTGTATTTACCGCTGACTACTATTCATACAACAATGAATTTATCGATGCATTCAAAATAAGCGACGCTATCACCGTTCCCTCTTCGGGACTGACAGTTTCGGATTTTGAGATCGAAAACGGAACGACCGTTTACGCTTACAGATTCACCGATATTTACGGTCAGAATTACTGGACTGAATCAATAGAAATTCGATAATCATTCTACCGGAGAGCGGAAACAGAATAATACATATTGAATCTTTTGATACTTCATTCAAAAAGGAGTAGTATGATGTTTAATGTCGGCAAAGCAATAGAAGGAATCGCTATTTTTCTTCTTATCTTAACTATAATTCTGTCTATGATTGGAAGTATATACTGTAATACAACTCTACATAGAGGAGACTTAAGTGTTATAGTATCTTTCTTAGGTATATTTGTATCTTTAATCAACTTCTGTTTGCTTTATGGATTTGGGCAATTGATTATTAACAGTGAAAAGACACTAAAAGAGATCAAACGTCAAAGAATTATTTTACAAAACGCTTTGAACCACAATACAACAGATGAAGACAAAGAAGAAAAATGAACGACAGCGATGATTTTGATTATTAATAATCAATAGCAAAACTGAAAAACGGAAAGGGGGAAATGTTATGCTCAACAACATATATGGCGATCTGCCGCATGTTGCGGTAACGATAATCTCTCTTTCCGTTATGCTTCTCGGCGGATTTCTCATGTCAAGGCTTACTAAGCTTGTAAGGCTGCCGAATGTGACCGCATATATCATCGCAGGTATACTTATCGGTCCTTTTTGCCTGAATATAATACCTGCGGATATAATCACACATACGGAATTTTTGCCGGATATCGCACTTGCGTTCATAGCTTTCAGCACGGGAGAGTTTTTCAAAATTAAAACGTTGAAAAAAAACGGATTGAAAGTGGTCGTGATCACGGTTTTTGAATCCCTCGCCGCATCTTTGTTCGTTTTTGTGCTGTCCTTTTTGATTTTACGCCTTGATTTTGCTTTTTCTCTTGTCCTTTCCGCACTTGCCGCCGCCACGGCTCCGGCATCCACTTTAATGACAATACGTCAGACAGGAGCAAAGGGCGAATTTGTTGATACTCTTTTGCAGGTCGTTGCGTTGGATGATATAGTCGGGCTTGTGGCGTATTCCGTTGCAATTTCAGTGGCGATAGCATCTTTTTCTGCAGCAGGGATCCGGATAGACGGTATTATGATGCCTCTTGCTGCAAACATCGGCGTTATTCTTTTAGGCGCGCTTTTCGGTCTGATAATGAAAACGGTGATCTCAAAAAGCAATTCATCGGATAACAGACTGATCATTGCGTTATCGGTTATATTTGCTTTTTGCGGAATATGCTCCGTTGCAGAAATATCACCGCTGCTCGGATGTATGTCTATGGGCATGGTTTACATCAATGTTTCGGGAGACGACAAACTGTTTAAACAGCTGAATTATTTCAGCCCGCCCATTCTTCTTCTGTTTTTTGTGCGAAGCGGAGTTTCGTTTGATCTTAAAGCTCTCGTAAGTCCGTCAGGCTCAATAGGGGAGGCATCATTGATAGTTGTGGGCATTCTCTATTTTCTAATAAGAATTGCGGGCAAATACGGCGGAGCATTTTTCGGAGCATTTATTACGGGAAAGAGCAGAGAAATACGAAACTATCTTGGTCTTGCGCTTATACCGCAGGCAGGTGTTGCAATAGGTCTTGCCGCTCTCGGCGCGCGAACTCTTGCACAGGCAGGATACGACGAACTCGGTAATGCTTTGCAGACCATAATTCTTTCCTCAAGTGTTCTTTATGAACTTATCGGACCGGCGTGTGCCAAACTGTCGCTCTATCTTTCACATTCATATTCAAACAAAATAGAGACGGCTGTTCCTATGGACGAAAAAGAAATAGCAGAAAAAAATGAAGTCGAGCTGCTTATAGCAAGAATAGATAAGATAAGAAAAGAGCTGCCGGAGGAAAATCCGTCCGAAAGGGCGTTTAACGAAGCGGCTGAAAGTTATGATGTTTATTATCCGAATCAGCAAAGAAAATTCGGCAGAAAAAGGAGGTAGCGATCATGGATCTTATAGGGAATCTTCTTGGCAAATGGGCGGAGGACATAAATATATGGTCAGTTCTCTTCCGTATTGCAGTATCGCTTGTTTTTGCGGCAATAATAGGGTGTGAGCGTTCAAGCAAACGCCATTCAGCGGGACTGAGGACCTTTATGGTCATCGCCATAGGCACAACATTTGCAATGCTTACGGATATGTATATTTACACGAAAACAGGCGGCGGCATTTTTATTCTTTCGGGAGCTTCTGTAATAGCGACTGCGCTTATCACGTCAAACTCGATCCTTTTCAGTTCAAGAAATCAGATAAGGGGTCTCACAACCTCTGCGGGACTTTGGGCCGTAGGGCTTATCGGTCTTGCAGTCGGCGCAGGATTTTATACTGTCGGGCTTTTCGGTTTTATTGCCGTTCTTGTCAGCCTCGCCTTCTTTAACGGAATGGAAAAATATCTGAAAAACAGATCGAATCATTTTGAAATACACCTTGAACTGACAAACAGCACGTATCTTAAAGATTTTATTGCAACAGTAAGAAAACTCGGACTAATCATAGACGATGTTGAATTTAACCCTGCATACGTCAATTCGGGACTCAGCGTTTATACTATATCTCTTACCGTCGCAAGCCCCGAACTGAAAAAATATAAAACGCATAAAGAAATAATCGAAGCATTATCTTCGATCGATTATGTTTACGATATCGAAGAACTGAGCGTTTAAATCGATAAAAAAGAGATCCTGTATGAAAAACATACAGGATCATTTTTTTTCGGATTGCATTACGCCCGTAATTCCGCGGTCTTTCCTTTTTCGACAGTTATCGTTTTTGTCCCCGAAGGAAATTCGGCGACCCATGTCAGATCATATCCCGAGCGGTTTGTGATAACGGTTTTTTCGCGCTTTTCGTGGCAAACATCAACGCTGCCGTTCCATAAAGGAAAACATGTGACGCGGGATGTTTCTGAACATGCAGAGCGTGTTTTGAGAACACGTCTGTCAAAATTCGCACTGATACCCATATATCCGCATAAAAGCGCTTCTATGGCGGCATATGAGACCTCGGGGTATTCTCTTCTTTGATAATTTTCGTCTGTCATTTTAAGCCATACGCGCATAGCTTCGTCGTCTTTGCCATATTTCCACAAAAGCATCGGCATATAAGAGCGTATTTCAACTATCATCGCTTCTTCAAATTCCATAAGTGATCTGAACTGTCCTTCGATCTGACGGCTGTCGGTAATAATTCCCGTTCTGAGCGGAGTCATAAGGTTTCCGTCGCTTCTTTTCGGATTGAATGAACCGTCAGCGTTACGGAATTCATAAAAACGCTGCTCTTTGCTGAACCACCATTCATTCGTGAAAATATCGTGAAGACGTTTTGCTTTCTTTAAACAATCCGCAGCTTTTTCAAGATCGTCTTTCAATGAGAACATTCGAGCCGCGGCTATAAACGCGCTGTATTCAAGGGCGAGAGCATCGGATGCGCTCGCATAACCTGTTGTTCCGGCTTCTTCATAAGATGCTATGCCGCGCCTTCCGTCGCTGTCCACGCGATCGACAATACCGTCTCCGTCGCGGTCCCATTTCGGAATATATTTTTCTAATGTGATCTTGAAAAAGTTCACGGCCGACGGAGAAAGAATGTAACCGCTGTCTCCGGTAAGATCGTAAAGACGTGATGCTGTATCCATAATGTCAAAATTTGACGGCAGGTTATACCAGAAATCCGAATCGCTTGTATAGTCAACCGGCGTGGGTTTTCCTTCGGATGTTATCTCCCAGAATGTGCACCAGTCTTTTGATTCGCTTATTCCGTCTGTGAACGCACGCATCATGTTTTTGTTGTGCTCAAAAAGTCCGAGACAGTGTGCGCCGACAGACTGGTGGGAATAGTCTCTCATACAAAAAGAATCTCTGCCTGGAAGAGACGCTTCGTAACACGGACCTCCAAGCGCCTCATCGCGGACAAAAGCTTCTGCCTGTGCCTTTGCCCATTCAAATCCTTTGCAAAGTCTTTCGTTATCCGATGTGAATTTTGCGGATTGTCTGTTCATAGTTGTCAGTCCTTTTATATAATTATTTTTTTCTCGTATTCAGCCGTGTTTTTAACCATTATCGGAACATCCGAGAATTTTGCGGATGATATAAAATCTTGCCTGTGACGGCAGCGCGTCAAAGAGGATAAGCAGTGCGTTTCGGTTGAGAGAATATGCGAATTTCGGGTGTTTTGTTTTGCTGATCTTCAGAATTTTTTTGGCGATTTTGCGGGGAGGGATACGCCGAGCTTCAACTTTATCCACTATTTTTCTGAATCTGTAGGAATTATATTTGTAATGTTCCGTCTTATCACAGAAGTTTTCGAGCTGTCTTGTCGATTCGCTGAGCATTCCGGTATCAACTGCGCCTGCCCGAACAACCGAGACTTTGATTTTGTCAAGCTGAAGTTCCATCCGCAAGGAATATGCGTATTTATCGAGAGCAGCTTTTGTGATTCCGTAAATTCCCGTAAACGGAAGCGGGTCTCTTACGGCAAGCTCACTTGTTACGATTATTATCGACGAACCTTTTTGCAGCATGGGACGGAATGTTCTGTTTACGATAAACGCTCCTCCGATGTTTATGCGGAATATTTTTTCAAAGTCTGCGGCAGGCATTTCAACAAGAGAATCGAGCATATAGATCCCTGCCAGATGTATGATCGCGCAAAGTTTATCCGCTTTTGATCGAATTGTTTCAAAAGCGGATAAAACGCTCTTTTCATCAGTAATGTCTGTCTGTAAAGGCACAACACCTTGCATGGGTTCACAGGGCGATTTGTCGATAGCAAAAACAGTGTATCCGCTTTCCGCAAACAAGTTCACAACGGCTTTCCCCATTCCTCCGGCGGCGCCTGTAACAAGAACGTATTTCATATACTGCCGATGCTGTTCCCTTCGATTCTGTTTTATACATTATACATCAACATTGAAAAAATGTCAATAAAAAACGGAGAAACCAATAAAGGTTTCTCCGTTATGCTTTTTATTTCTGTTAAAGAACGATTCCGTGTGCGTGGATATTGGGGAGCGGATTTACGCGAACAAGCGCTCCGCCGTTTTCATAAGAGTCGATAACCGCAAATGTATATTCGAGAGTAGCAAGAGCATCTCTTCCGGAAGCTCTGATAAGCTCTCTGGGAACTTTATTTGTAATGTCTTCGAGGAATGCGTGGATACGGTTCGGGAAAGTTGAACCGAAATCTGTGATTCCTGTATTGGTCACAACCGGTTCCTGACCCGCGGTCCAGTAAGTAAGCTTTTCAACGCAGTTTTCGATGCAGAAGGTTCCGCGTGTTCCTGCCATTTCAAAGCACCACCAGCCGCCGAGACCGAACGAAGCGTCACCGCGCTGAGAAATGATATAACCTGCGCAGCCGTTTTCAAAACGCATATGGATCGATGCGATCGAAAGCATGAGGTCGTCTGCGGATTTTCTTACGCCGGGTTTATTCATAAAAGCCTGAATGTGGGTGATATCACCGCCGAAACGGCGCATAACGGAAAAGGGATGTGCAAGAAATGCTTTGAGATGAGAATACGGACGCTGCCATCTGCCTGTCGATGCTCCGCCGTATCCCATTTCGCTGCCGTTGAAGCCCATCTTCTGCATAAGATATACAGGTTCGCCTATTTTTTTGTCGGCTATCAGCTGGAGCGCCTGGTTTGCCGGTTCGGTAAAATAATGATTGAGGTTGCAGCCGAGATAAACATTCTGGTCTGCCGCAAATTTAACCATTTCGCGCGCTTCGCGGATATCGTTGGAAATTGGTTTTTCAACAAGAACATTCTTGCCTGCCGCAAGCGCTTCCATAGCAGGTTCATAGTGCCATGATCCGTTTTCGTAACCCGATGTCGTAACGTCTACGATATCGAGTTCGGGATGTGCTTTCAGCATTTCTTTGAGAGAGTAAAATGCCTCAACTCCGAATTCTTCTGCAGCTTTGTCTGCTTTTTCCTTAATAATATCGCAAACTGCAATAAGTTCTGCGAGAGAGTCGTTTTTGTAACATCTGCAGTGGGTATGGCCTATTCCGCCCATACCTACAACGCCAACTTTAAGTGCCATGCTTTACCTCCGATAATGATTGTATTTTTTCTTTTCTGAATTGCGACGGAGTTATACCCGTCACCTGCTTGAATTGCCTTGAAAAATGGCTGATATCCGAAAATCCTGTTTCCTTCGAGATCTCAGATACGGATTTCTCCGTGGTTTTAAGAAATTCGGACGCTTTTGCCACACGGTATGTCTTTAAGTATTCTATCGGCGTTACACCGAGTATCATTTTGAAGTGCCTTGTCAGATAATCGGCAGATATCCCTACATGAGCTGCCGCATCTTTGACCATAATATCATTGTTAAAATTATTATGGATAAATGTAAGCGAATCATAAACGTATTTCATATATACGGCGCTTGAAGAAGACTCTTTGCGGTTTTCATACATTCTCGAATAAAATACAAGAAGCTGTGAAAACATAGCTTTAACATTCAGTTCCCAACCCACCGGTTTTGATTCAAATTCTTTTTGCATATCGCCGAGCAGATATGATATCTGATGACGCTGTGAAAGATCAACTGATACTTTCGCTATGCTTCTCTTTGAACTGCCGTTCAATATATCCGCTATTCCGGGAAGATTTGTATACAGTTCTATATGCTCTTCCAGGGCTGCCGGAAGAAAAAGACAGTTATATATCCTTGTGTTTTCCGCGCCGATATACGAATGTGCCTGTCCCGGAGAAATGATAAATATATCGCCTGATGTCAGCACTGTTGTGCTTTCATCCCAGGTGTGCATCGCTACGCCGTTTTCGATATACACAAGTTCGTAAAACGAATGGTCGTGCAAAAGCACATTCCCCTGATGAACGATATTCATTATGCAAATGGGAAATCCCGAAGAAAAAAAACCTTCTCTGCCAATATGAGTATACATTTTTCAAATAATTACCGATTCAACTTTTACCGGCACATTACCGCGTTTAATCGATTCTATTGCTGCGTGGATAACTCTGCTTGCCTCAAGTCCCGCTTCGCCTGAACCGTTTATTTCTTCGGGTTTTGCTCCGTCGCGGATCTGCTCGGCAAAACATGTTACACGCGCCTTGAATGTGTCAAAAAAGCTTTCATAACCTCCGAATACGGGGTTTACATATTCTTCTCTGACCATATTTCCTCTCGGAAAAAGTGTTGAGTGAAGCCACATATCTTCAACTACGAATCTGCCCTGTGTTCCGGCGACCTCGCAGCGTTCCATGGGGTGACCGCGTTCGATATCGTAAGAGCTTGTAAGGTGTCCTACGATGCCGTTTTTGAAGCGCATATTGATCGATGAGGATGAATATATCCATCTTCCGGGCGCTTTCATTGCGTAACACTGAACCTCGTCAATATCTCCGCAGAAATAGCGCATCATATCAACGCTGTGGGGATTAAGAGCTTTAAGATGGTAAAATTCGCTTTCAAGAGGCATAAATTTACCGATCCATAAAGCCATATTTACGAAAATGAGGTCTCCCAAACGTCCGTCCTGCTGCCATTTTTTTGCCTGAAGAGCAGCGGGCGTGAACCGGTGGTTGAAATCTATTCCAAAGCAGCGATCGTAACGTTTTGCGGTGTCGACCATGATTTTCGCACATTGAATATCGTTTGAGATCGGTTTTTCGCAAAGAACGTGAGCGCCTGAACGGAGAGACTGCAATACAGGCTGACAGTGATCGGAAGAATACTCATATCCTCCCGTTGCAACCGATACGATATCGGGTTTTATCTCATCCAGCATTGTTTGCGCATTTAGATAAAACGGAACATCGTAAGCTTTTCCGGCTGCTTCTGCCCTGTCTCTTCTTATGTCGCATACTGCGGCAAGCTCAACAAAGTCGAGTGATTTATAAATTTTCGCATGGTTGTTCCCTATGGGACCCATGCCTATAACGCATACACGAAGCATAAGCTGTTATCCTTTGTATATCAATTATTCATCGTCATCGAGAATCTGAAGTTTTCTTGCATCTTCGGGATTGCCGATATGCATTTTGCTGTATGCTTCATCTGACGATTCGAACGGTCTGCCTATACCGTTCCATGTGGTGGCATTTGTGTATATAGGAGCGGTGCGTTTTGTTGCTTTTTCGCGTTTTTTCAAGTGTTTTTCGAGACGTTTCGTCAGCGCAGCAACGATCTCCGGATTTTCTTTTGCAACATTGTTGTTTTCTCCGGGGTCTTTTATGAGATTGTAAAGCTCAACGTCTTCTCTGTAATGGAAGTCGGGCTCAAGGGCGCGGATGAGTTTCCATTCGGGAGTACGCCATCCGTGCTTTCTTTCCCATGTTGCTTCCGTAATATACATTTCGGGTTCTTCGGCAAATTTTCCGGTGTTGTAAACAAGATTCATCATACTCTGACCGTCAAATTTAATGCCTGATTTGATTCCGATAATGTCGAGCAGTGTGGGCATTATGTCTTTGAGCTGACAGAATTCAGAGAAGCGTTTTCCTTCGGGCAGGTGTCCTTTATATCTGATCGCAAACGGAACTACGAGCGTGCAGTCGTAAAGGCCGTGGTGATCGTAATAGCATTCGTGTTCGTTAAGGGTTTCGCCGTGGTCAGACGTAAGGATAACTATCGTTTCTTCCTCTATTCCGAGATCTGCGATCTTTGTGAAGATCTGAGACAGACATGAGTCAAGATATGCAACAGCTCCGTCATACTGAGCGTTTACATATTCCGCATCCGTGCAGTGAGGCGGGAACCATGAACAGAAATAGTCGCGGAACGGTTTGAATTTATAGCATCTTTCGAGTGATTTGTTTTCTTTATCGAATTCGTCTCCCTGATAGAACATTCTTGAAAACGGTTCCGGCGGAAGATACGGAGAGTGCGGGTCCATATGACGCATAAAGAGCATAAACGGCTTGTCCTGCTTTGCAAGTCTTTCAAGCTCGGGGAGTGCAACAGAGTTCATGGACTCTGCTTTCGCTGAACGGCCGGCTGACCATGAGCCCCACGATACGGGATATTCAAGATAATTGTCGCAGCCTACGGAGATAGGGCAGTTGTAGCCTATCGCAGTGGTGGTATATCCGTTTTCTTTGAGAACGGTTGGCAGATTTTTAACTCCTTCGGCAAGAGGACCCTGATGGCGAAGAGCTACTACATTCGTTCCGAAGCAGTCCATACCCGTAAGCATCGAAGCATAACCTGGGGTGGTTGGAATGGAAGGGGAGAAACAGTTTTCAAATACGATACCGTCTTTGAAATAATCAGAGATGTGCGGTGTTGTGAGGCGTGAATAACCGTAAAGGCTCATTCTGTTGCGCCTGAGACTGTCTACACCTATAAAAACTATATTGGGCTTCTTTTTCATTGTAAACTCCTTATTAAAATTGATTTCTGATTTATCTTGCGCCGAGGATCCTCAGACATGCATTCATATATCCGTAGCTTTCGGCAGCAACAAGCGTTGACTCTTCAACACGGAGATTTGGTCCTATTACTTCAAGGCAAACGGGGCCGTCGTAATTTGCGTCTACCACTGCTTTGAAATAACCGAAAAGGTCGATCTCTCCGCTGCCGCACATCTGTTTGAAGGGATGACCGGGAGACGGCTGTCTGCCTGTGCAGTCGCGGATATGGATATGTTTCATTGAAGAGATGACCTGCTTTATGGATTCTTCAGGCTGTTCGCCTCCGCGGTAAATATGTGACGGATCCATATCTATACCGAAAGCAGGAGAGGTGATCTCTCTCATAGCGCGAAGTGTTGTTGGAGTATTGTATATTGCGCCGCCGACATGTGCTTTTGCGCATAGCGTTACGCCGTATGGCTCAGCCATTTCAGCAAGTTTCTGAAGTGTTTCAACAGTTTTCTTGAATGCCTCTTCATCATCCGAAGGACCGCCCGGTCCTACGTTAACAACAGGAATGCCGAGTGTAGCAGCTGCTTCAAAAGCTTTCTGGAGTCTTGTGAAATCGTGAGATGCAACTTCGGTAGAAAGAAATTTGAGATCATTTGCCTCCATTATAGAGCGAAGCTCTCCGACCTGCGCTTTCCAGTTATCAAGGTTGAGATGTTCGCACATTCCCTGAATAGCAGAGATTTCAAGTCCGTCGTAACCGCATATCTTTATTAGCCGCGCCGCTTCCGCAAAAGATACCGTCTTGAACAGAACAGTGTTTACGCCAAGTTTAACCATACAGTGATCAACTCCTGTTTTATAAATTTTTATATTATCAAATTTGCTTTGCCGTTTCCGGCTGATTATATTGTATTATATAATAATAAATTACTTATGTCAAGAAAAAAATTGAAAATCCGTTATGTTTTTTTACGGATAAGGCAAAAAACACAACGGATTTATACAAATATTATACTGCGTGATCGTTTTTTTCGGTTACTGTCTTTGCAAGGTTTTCCTTTGCGGCGGACATCATAAGCTTAAGTCTGTTTATCTGATTTACCTCCGATGCGCCCGGGTCATAGTCTATAGGAATGATATTTGCCTGAGGATATCGGCGGCGGATCTCTTTTATCATACCTTTGCCTGTAACGTGGTTAGGCAGACAAGCGAACGGCTGAACGCAAACGATGTTAGGTATGCCGTGATCCACCATTTCAAGCATTTCGGCAGTGAGAAGCCAGCCTTCGCCTGTTATGTTGCAGGTAGAAAGGATCGTTTCCGCTTTTTTTGCAAGCTCGTCGATATCAGACATCTTTCCGAATCTCGGGAATTGCTCAAGCGCCCTGCGTGCATGAACACGGTAAAGATTTGTGAGAACTTTGTTGAATTCCGAAAAAACAACGGCATTTACTTTCGTTCCCGAAAGCTTTTCGTATTTTGTCTTTGACTGGTAACATATATATGAGAAAAAGTTTACGAGATCCGGCAGATACGCCTCTCCGCCTTCTCTTTCTATATTGCCTATAAGATCGTTATTGCCGAGCGGATGATACTGAACAAGTATTTCGCCCACAATGCCTACTCTCGGTTTTTTAATGTCATATATATCTACAGCGGCAAAGTCTTTCAGCATTTCCATTGAGGTGCCGTAGATTTCGGAACGTTTGCCTTTTACTGCCTTCTGTTTGATTATATCAAGCCATTTGCGGTAAAGTTTTTCGGCAGTTCCCTTTACTTTTTCATACGGACGTGTGCGCAGAAATGCTCGTGAAAGCAGATCTGCGTATACAATGCCGATTATCGTTTGATGAAGCATCGATGCGGTGAATTTGAATCCCGGATTTTTTTCCATTCCGACAAAATTGAGAGAAAGAACGGGAACGGAACCAAAGCCGGCATCATGCATGGCTTTTCTGAGAAACGCTATATAGTTTGTCGCTCTGCATCCGCCGCCTGTCTGAGTGATGATGACAGATGTATTGTTAAGATCGTACTGCCCCGATTTCAGAGCGCTGATAAGCTGTCCGACGACTATTACCGATGGATAGCACGCATCGTTATTAACATATTTCAGCCCTTCGTCAACGGTTCTGCGGTCCGGTTTTGCCAGAATAACCATATTGTAGCCCGCATGATTAAAGACCGCTTCAAGCACCTCAAAGTGCACTGGAGACATCTGCGGCGCGATGATGGTGTGGCGTTTTTTCATCTCCTTGGTAAACAGAATCCTGTTCATTCCGTAATCTTCAACATGCGGAGCAAAACCGGAATCTCTTCTGTCATAAATTGCGGAGATCAGTGAACGGATCCTTACTTTTGCTGCCCCGAGATTGTTTACCTCGTCGATTTTCAGAACGGTATATATTTTTTCGGCAGATTCAAGTATTTCAGCGACCTGGTCTGTTGTAACTGCATCAACGCCGCATCCGAATGAATTCAGCTGAATAAGCTCAAGATTGTCCGTTTCGCGAACAACGTGCGCAGCGGCGTAAAGTCTTGAATGATATGCCCATTGGTCAACAACACGAAGTGTCTGTCTGTCTTTTGCAAGATGACTTATGCTGTCTTCCGTTAAAACAGCCATACCGCAAGACGTGATTATATTGTGAATCCCGTGATTTATTTCAGGGTCGACATGGTAAGGCCTCCCGGCAAGCACAATGCCCGTAATACCGTTTCTGTTTATATATTCAAGGGTTTCTTCACCCTTTTTGCGCATATCGTTTCTGAAATTATCGTGTTCTTCAAAGGCGGATTTTGCCGCAAGCGCAATATCCTGTGCGGAAAAACCTCTTTTTTCAAATTCCTCAGTCAGATGCTTAACGAGTTTTTTTCTGTCGAGAAGTGAGAAGAAGGGATTGATAAATTCAATATGCTTTTCAGAAAGCTGCTCTACATTATTTTTGATAACTTCGGGGTATGAGCATACTATAGGGCAGTTGTATGCGTTGTTTGAAGCATCGATCTCTTTTGCTTCATACACGATTCCCGGATAGAAAATGCGAGTAACGCCCTTGTTTATGAGATTAACTATATGACCGTGAACGAGTTTTGCGGGATAGCATGCAGATTCCGACGGAATAGACTCAACGCCGCTTTCATACAGTTTTTTCGAACTGTTGTCAGAAAGAATGACTTCGTAGCCGAGTTTTGTAAGAAATGTGAACCAGAATGGATAGTTTTCATACATATTAAGCACACGCGGAATGCCTATCTTGCCTTGCGGCGCATCCTTAAGAGGTTCGTATGAAAACAGGCGTTTATATTTGTATTCGTAAAGGTCTGGAATATCTTTTGAATTCTTCTCTATTCCTGCGCCTTTATCACAGCGGTTGCCGGAAATAAAGCGCTTGCCGTTATCAAATTTGAGAATTGTGAGCAGGCAGTTGTTTGTGCAGCCTCCGCAGCGGCGCATGGTGCTTTCATATGTGAATTTTTCAAGAGCTTCTTTGCTGATCAATGCGCTCTTTTCGGCTGCTTTGTTTTTTGCGATCAATGCCATACCGAACGCGCCCATCAGCCCTGCGATATCCGGTCTTATTACTTCACGACCCGAAATCAGCTCAAAGCTTCTGAGTATTGCATCATTGAAAAACGTTCCGCCCTGAACGATGATCCTTTCGCCGAGATCTTTCGGATCTTTTATTTTTATTACTTTCTGAAGAACGTTTTTTACTACAGAATATGAGAGACCGGCGGAGATATCGGCAACGGATGCCCCGTCTTTCTGCGCCTGTTTTACTTTTGAGTTCATAAATACAGTGCATCTTGAGCCTAGGTCTGCCGGTTCTTTTGCCTTCAGCGCTTCGTTTGCGAAATCAGCTACGGACATACCTATCGATTTGGCAAAAACTTCAATAAAAGAACCGCATCCCGAGGAACACGCCTCATTGAGCATTATATTTTCTATCGCACCGTTTTTCAACCGCGTGCATTTCATATCCTGTCCGCCGATATCAAGAATAAAGTCAACGCCGGGAAGGAAAAACTCAGCCGCTTTGTAATGCGCTATAGTCTCTACTTCGCCGATATCGAAATTATACGCCGTCATAAGCATTTTTTCACCGTATCCTGTCACGCCCGCGCAGCGTATATTTGCTTCACTGGGCAAAACAGAATACAGTTCGGCAAGAATTTCACCGATTTTTTTCAGCGGATTACCGCTGTTTGAACCGTAATGGGAATAAAGGATAGCTCCGTCACTATCGATAAGAACGGCTTTTGTGGTCGTTGAACCGGCATCTACACCTAGAAAACAATCGCCTTTGAAATCCTTTAAAGTCCGTGTTTTTGCCGCATCTTTTGCATGACGTGCGCGAAACGCTTCAAGTTCTGCCGCATCCTTGAAGAGAGGGGGGAGAACGTTGAGTTTTTCAAATGATGAACTGCCGAGCTTTTTTATTCTGTCGGCAATTTCCGCAAGGCGTACTTCTTTGCCTTCTGCGGAAAGTATTGCCGCGCCGAATGAAACGAAAAGATGCGCGTTTTCCGGAAAGACCACATGATCAGGTGACAGCTTCAGCGTTTCGATAAAGCGTTTTCTCAGTTCGGAATTATAATAAAGAGGACCGCCGAGAAAAGCGATATTTCCTCTTATGGGTTTGCCGCAGGCGAGCGTGGATATCGTTTGAGTTACGACTGCCTGAAATACCGATACGGCGATGTTTTCTTTCGATGCGCCCTCGTTGAGAAGAGACTGAACGTCAGTTTTGGCAAAAACACCGCAGCGAGCTGCGATAGGGTATATTTCCGTGCATTTTTTTGCGAGCTCGTTAAGTCCGTCGGCATCGGTCTGAAGAAGCGATGCCATCTGGTCAATAAATGCTCCGGTTCCGCCCGCGCATGTTCCGTTCATACGCTGTTCGGGAGACGCTTCGAAATACGTTATTTTTGCGTCCTCTCCGCCAAGCTCTATTGCAACGTTTGTCTGCGGAGCAACGCGTTTGACGGCTGCTGTGCCTGCAATAACTTCCTGAACGAACGGAACGCCTATATGCTGAGAAAGCCCGACTCCGCCGGATCCCGTTACCGAAAGCGTTGATGTGATATCTCCGAGTTCATCACATGCTTCCAGAATCAACGAAAGGACCGCGTTGCGGACGTCGGACAAATGACGTTTATATTTTGTATATACCGTGGACAGATTATCGTCCACTACGTATATTTTAACTGTTGTTGAACCTATGTCAAGACCTGTGTGATACATTTTGCTATTCCTTTACTGCCGGATTTCATTTTTGGTTTTTTCGATTATGCGGACTATTTTGACTTTCGGATCGAATTTTTTGTCAAGTATTTTCAGTCCTGCAAAATATGCCGCAAACAATACCGCCCCTGCGAGCGCAAGGTACGGATTGATAACGAAAAGACCGTATGTGGCAAACAGTATTGCCACGGGAACAAGAAATATATATGATATTACAAGGACCGATTTCGCGTCCTCGCGTGTTTCTACTTCAACAAGATCTCCCTCCGATACTCCGAAAGGGTCGTATGCGCGCAGCTCCGATTCGTTTTTTGAACAGATCGCACTGTTTTCGCAGTGTTCGCAGCTTTGCGGACGGGCGCATTTTATATGCGCCATACTGCCTTTTTTCTTATATACAATACCTTCTGTAAGCATAGTCAGTCACTCTTGATTCCGATTATTTTTTCAGCGACTCTGAGTCCGTCAACAGCTGAGGACATTATTCCCCCAGCATATCCTGCGCCCTCACCGCATGGATAAAGACCGTAGGCGCCAACAGCGCAAAAACTGTCGTCTCTTACTATCCGCATAGGCGCTGAGGTTCGCGTTTCGGGAGCAGTAAGCACGCCCTGAGGGTCATAAAAAAAGCGTTTTCCGAATTCTTTCATTCCCTGCCGAAGCATAGACAACGTATTTTTCGGAAATATCGAATCGAATGCGGTGAGTTCAACTCCGGGCAAGAATGTCGGAAGAACATGACCGAAAGACGTGGGGACCGTTCCTTCCGTAAAATTCTTCACAAGTGTTGCCGGAGCTTTCCCTCCGTGGAGAGAATATGCGGCTCTTTCGATTTTTCTTCGCATAAAAAGCGCTTCTGACGGGTCGGATGCGGAAACAGTCGCAAGAAAAGCCGCGTTCGCGTTCGATCCGTTTCGACCGCTGTAACTCATTCCGTTTGTAACAAGTCTTTCTTCATCGGAAGACGAATTAACGACATATCCCCCCGGACACATGCAGAATGTATAAACCGTGCCTTCTTTAAGATGTGTGAAAAATTGAAAATCCGCCGGGGGAAGGTCATATTTGTCTGCATTTTTGCCGTATGCGGCGATATTTATATCGGATTGAAGAAATTCAGCGCGAAATCCGACGGAAAACGGCTTATTTTCTATGGCAACGGATTTTTTCATCAACATTTTGTAAGTATCGTCCGCTCCGTTCCCCGTTGCAAGAATGAGCGCGTCGTATTGTTTTCGTTCTCCGTTGAGGTATACCGAACTTAAACGTCCGTTCTCGATATCAATGTCCGTAAGCTTTGTGTTGTAAAGAATTTCTCCTCCGAGTGAAACAATCTTATTCCGCATCTCTTTTATAACGGAACGCAAAGCGTCCGTACCGATATGGGGCTTTGCTGCCGAGAGGATCGATTTATTTGCGCCGAAACCGACAAAAGTGTTGAGAACGAACCGGCATCTTTTGTCGTTTATTCTTGTTGTGAGCTTTCCGTCTGAAAAAGTTCCTGCACCGCCTTCACCGAACTGAACGTTCGATTCGTGATCGAGAATGCCTGTTTTCCAGAAAAGTTCAACATCCTTCACTCTTTCGTCCACGGGTTTTCCGCGTTCAGCCACTGTCGGGCAAAAACCGTATCCGGCAAGCAGATAGGCGGCAAAAAGCCCTGCGGGACCGAAGCCGGTTATGAGAACTTTCTTTTTTTTGCCGTATTCTTCGGTAAAATCATATGAGAAATCGGAGTAAATATCCGAAAGTGCAATCGTGAATACTTCCGAGATCTCTTTTCTTCTCGCATCTAAGGAGCGTCTCAGAACAAATGCTTTAGACGAACGTGAAAGCCCCTCTCTTCTGAGGGCTTCAGCTACTGCTTCATCGTCCGAAAGCCCGAACGGCAATCGGACATCCCTGATAAGTCCGTTTTTATCGACACCCATTCATACACCTACACTCAGAAATTGAAAAATACCGTGTAAAGCATTTTGATTTTACACATACTACTGCTCTACGTCTTCAATCAGGACATTCACATAATATCTGTTCATAAGTCCTCCGTAAACACCGGAAGGAAGCCCTATAATAAGCGGATATTCGCCTTTTTCATTCGGGATCGAAGAAAGATCGACGGAAAGAGAAAATGAATCCGAGTCCAGCTCCGCAAGAGTATATTCCTGCGCCCGTAAAGTGATAACCTTATACAGGTCTGTTATTCTTGCCGTCTTTCCTTCGGGAATATTCAGAATTTCGGCATTTTTGAGATTTGCTGATGAAAGATGGAAGTTTTTGATCATGGCGTTGCCCAGATCTACGGTTGCGGTTATCGTTTTGCTGTCGCTGACGATTTCGATTCCGGATTGATTCTGTACTGTAAATTCGAATGTTTTACGTGAGCCCGTGATATCTGCAAGATTAATGCTTCCGATATTGTATGTGTCTATAAATGAAAGCATCTCTTCGTCACCCTGCAGCTGCAGATACGGCGAAGGTGAGTAAGAAACCGAGGCATATGCCGACTCATTGCCTCCGAATGGATTTACAAGAGTCGTTGCTATTTTTACCGACTTTTTATACTGAAGTGCAACGGATACAGTGGCCTGTGATGACGAGAGCGTAAGATATGTGCGGTCAACATACGATCTGTCCGCAGTAAGAAGCAGAATATCCCCTGATTCGGCTATATTTTTATCGGCGTTGGTCACATCAACCGTAACTTCGGCGTAGCTTATCGTATCTACGATATTTTTCGGACCTTCGACTGTTATCGTTTCGGGTGAAACGGTCTGATCGATTACGGAATATCCTGTTTTGTAGCTTCCGGTCCGCTGAAAATCAACATTCAGCGTAATACTGCTTTTTTTGACAAATTCAAGCGTTATTGTATTTGAACCGAGTATTTCGTATGTGAGACTGTCGTCGCCCAGTGAAATGCTTATCGGAACATCGTATATTCCTGCCGCCGCAACGGAGTTGAAATTGAGTGATGCGGATATTTTATCTTTTGAGTAGTTCATCAAACTTGATCTCGAACCGGAAACACGAACATTGACGAAAAAGGATCTGCTTGTAACAAGCGGCATAAGTGAGTTGTTATACGGCACAGTTCCTTCGTAAATGAAAGCAATGGGAACATTGGTGTATTCTTCGGTCCTTCTTGGATCTGCCACATTAACTATATAGAGCCAGATGCCAACGGCAATAATTACCGAAAGGATTTTAAGAAAAAGAGAATTTCTGAAAAGTTTCTCAAAAAAACCGGCTATTTTACTCATCTTTCTTCTTTCCTCCCTTCAACAGTCCTTTGAGAACTTCTTTTCTGCTGCGCGGAGCCTCGTCTTTGATAAGCAGTTTTGCAAGAGTCTGAGGAAGAACATCGGGAGTATATCTGCGGTTGAGTTTTCCTTCAACGGCAAGCGATATTATTCCTGTTTCTTCGGAAACTATTACCGCTACCGCATCGGAAACCTCGGATATCCCCACGCCTGCCCTGTGCCTTGTGCCGAGGTCTTTATCAAGCAAGGACTCCGAAAGCGGAAGCACGCATCCTGCGGCTATGATACGGTTTTGACGTATTATCATGGCGCCGTCGTGAAGAGGCGCTTTGTTGAAAAAGATATTCATTATCAGTTCGGGGGTCGTATCTGAATCGAGAGGTACTGATTTGCCGGACGATATGATGTCTCCGAGTTTGATGCTTCTTTCAAGAACGATGAGGGCACCAGTTTTTGTTGCGGAAAAATATGCCACGGCTTTGCAGACATTGTTTATCATTTCGGTCGTTGAATCTTCACGCACCGAGTTTTCGTCAAACGGTAAAAGCGGAATGTTCTTCAGTCCGTTGCGGCCGACTTTTTCAAGCGCGGAGCGGATTTCAGGCTGAAATATAATAATTATCGCAAGAGCGCCGAACTCAAGGAACGACTCTATTATAAAGCTGGTTGCCGTGAGTTTGAAAATACTTGAAAGAAAAAACAGTATAAGCACAAGGGCAATGCCCTTGAAAAGGAATGCGGCTCTTGTATCTCTGAAAAATTTTACTACTACATATACAAGAACAGAGACAAGCGCGATATCCAGAATGTCAAAAAAGCTTATGGTAGAAACCGTTGAAACTATAAAACTCCAGACCTCCGAAAAGAAATCGCCCATACATTCCACCCCCATTATAACATACATTGATATTATAACATTATTCCGAGGGAAAATCAAGTCTTATTTCTCTGTTTTTAAGTCTTTTTATTGAATAAAAAAAGTCAATTGCGTGTGATTTGAAAATTTCCGGAAGATTGTTTTATTTTCGTAATAAAAATGAGCAAACAAAGAATCTGTTAACACAGGCACAGCATTTGCATTCGATAACGAACAGAAATAAACTGTGTATGACTGCAAAAAAAATATAAACAATCAACGATCTGCTGTCATTGAAAAGTTTTCATTATATTGCGGAAAAAGTCATAATTTGATATTGCAATTTCACGCATAATATGATAATATTTGTATGTATAATTATCATTGACGCTATATTTGCGATTTATAGTAAATTTCAGCTTTTTATGTGTATCAGGGAGGTGCCTTTATGCCTGAATTACCTGCTTTTATTAATATGACAATTTTATGGCTCATTATGTTGGTTGTTTTTATAATTATTGAGGCGCTCACAGTGCATCTTGTGTCAATCTGGTTTGCATTTGGTTCGCTCTGCGCTTTGATCGCATCTGCCCTCGGCGCCGAAATATGGCTTCAGGTCGTTTTTTTCATTGTTTTTTCTGCGCTGTCTCTCATACTCACGAGACCTCTCGTTAAAAAATATATTCTTCCTAAGAGAGTTGCCACCAATTATGAACAGGCAATAGGTAAGACCGCGATCGTAACCGAGCAGATTGATAATGTCGCCGCAAAAGGAGCCGTCAAGATCAATGGAACCGAATGGACAGCGAGAAGTTCGGACGGTTCGGTGATCGCCGTCGGCAGTGAGGTTACGGTCGTTTCCATAGAAGGCGTAAAAGCCATAGTAAAACCTGAGAATGAAATCAATTCGCAAAAATAAACTATCAATTAAGGAAGGACGTCTTTTGACGCAGGTGAAAAAATCATGCCTAACGAACTAAACGCCGGTCTGGTTGCAGGTGGAGCCGTTGTGATCCTGCTTCTTGTGATCATCATAAGCAATATCAAAATCGTATCGCAGGCCCAGGCAATGGTAGTAGAACGCCTCGGTGCCTATGTAAAAACATGGCAGACAGGTCTGCATATTAAAATTCCGTTTATCGAACGCGTCGCAAAAACCGTAACTTTAAAAGAGCAGGTCGTTGACTTTGCGCCTCAGCCTGTAATTACAAAAGACAATGTTACGATGCAGATAGATACGGTAGTGTATTTTCAGATCACCGATCCGAAGCTTTTTGCGTACGGCGTAGATAATCCCATGTCCGCAATTGAAAATCTCACGGCAACAACATTGCGTAATATCATCGGCGATCTTGAGCTTGACGCAACGCTTACATCAAGAGATCTCATCAACACTAAAATGAGATCGATACTTGATATAGCAACAGATCCGTGGGGAATAAAAGTAAACCGCGTCGAATTGAAAAACATCATTCCTCCCAAAGAAATCAGAGACGCAATGGAAAAACAGATGAAAGCTGAGCGTGAAAGACGAGAAGCGATCCTTCGCGCCGAGGGTGACAAGAAGAGCGCTATTCTTGTTGCAGAAGGTCAGAAAGAAAGCGTGATCCTTAAAGCAGAAGCTCAGAAACAGGCGGCTATACTTGCCGCAGAAGCGGAAAAAGAAGTAAAGATAAGAGAAGCGGAAGGTGAAGCAGAAGCTATTCTGAAAGTTCAGACCGCCGTTGCAGAGGGTATAAAGCTTGTGAACGAGGCAAATCCGTCAGATGCAGTGATTGCCATAAAGTCACTTGAAGCGTTTACAGCTGCTGCGGACGGTAAGGCTACAAAGATAATAATTCCGTCTCAGATCCAGTCTGTAGCGGGACTTGCAGCATCCGTAAAAGAACTTGTAAATAACGATAAGGAGTAGAAAAATGTCTCAGAAAAGATATTCAACCGACTATAAGCTTGCAATCGTCGACAGAATAGAAAACGGTGAATCGCGCAATTCAGTTGCTAAAAAAACAGGACTTTCCACACTCACCATAAAAAGCTGGATCGACAGAAAAGATCAGCTTATACAGACGCTGCTTGAAGAAGCTAAGAACAGAAAAAACACGAATCGCAAAAAACGTTACAATGAAAAAGTAAAAGAAATAGTCGTTAAAAGAATAGAAGACGGCGAGAGCGTTTATAAAGTAAGCAAAGAGCTCGGTATTCCTTATCTTACAGTAAAAAACTGGGTCATCGTTACTCTTAATAAAGAGCCCGCCGAAAAAATAAGCATTCCCGATACAAGCGATGTTATCATATCCGAAGAGGAAAAGCAGGAGCTTATTTCCTACATGGAGGAAAATGCAAAAAAAGAAACTCCCGAAGACTCGATGCTGAGAAGCATTGATAAACAAAATGAGGAAATTGCGGATCTGAAAAAGCAGATTTCCGAACTTCAGGAAGAGATAGATATGCTCAAAAAAGCAGCTATTGCATTTGCAAAAATGATTCCTTCCGATGTCAGCTGAAAACCGAATAAAAACTGCCATACGCCGGCTTTAAACCTGCGTATGGCTTTTTTATTATTTCAAAAGCATCATAAATCGGCTATTTTCGTTATTACACGATTTCCCATACAATTGTTACCGTGTCGGAAACGCTTATATCATCGGGCTCTATATCCATGCTCAGTTTTTCTTCGGTATCAAAATCCGCAGTCGTTTTACTGAAAGCCATCATTCTGTTCATGGGCCTTATCTCCATATTCAGCTCTGCCCTTGAATAATCGACGGATATTATTTCTTTCAGACTCACTCCCGCAGCATTTGTGAGCACAAGAGCTTTTTGATTTGCGTCTGCAACGGCTTTCTCAAGCAGGCTGTTTTTTGCCGCTTCCTGATCCTTTACGGTATAACTTATCGAAAATTCAGGATTCAGCGCGCTGTTTCCGAGAGAATAAAGGATTTTTCCGAGCCTGTCATTGTCCGATTCAAACTCGATCTTCATCGTATGCCTGTATCTGTATCCCGCAAAACGCTGTTTGTATTCATTGTTTTCGCGATAGCTTTCGTATTCGGTATCCACGCTGAAATTAACAGTCTTCAGATCTTTTCTTTCAAAACCGAAAACCGAAACAATATCTTTCAGCTTTTCTGTATCTTCCGAAGATCTTCGCAGCGCTTCTGCATAATCTTTGTAAAGACCGGTTAAGGTGATCGTGATTCGTGTTATATCCGGATGGATCTTGAGATTTCCTTTTCCTGTGATGCGTATCGTTCTCATTTGTTTTCCCTCCTATGGTTCTGATCGCATAAAAAAATCGTTTTTTCAAAATCGTATCTGATAATGGCGTTTTCGTGAAATACAACGGTCTGTCTTTCATCATCACCGGATACGATTTTCTCCGCACAGTCTCCTACAAAATCTATGCGTCGTTTTTTTTACGGAAATGCTCTGTGAGACGGCCATATCTCATCAAAACTGCGTCGGCATCGTATGAGTATATATCTGTTAATATCCTGCAATGCACTAATTCCTTTTCATAAGTTTTTTTAACATGTTGATGATCAGCAGATAAACATAACCTACTGCGATAAGAAAAATCAGTAAGGCAAAAATCCACCACATGGTCCCCATAAACGGAAGTTTATCGGAAAAACCGAACGCGCCGGCAGGACTGCCCCAGTTGAGAAAAAAATACGGATAATTGATCCCCTCAGCAAATTCCCATCTAAGCGCATATCCTGTTCCTGCATAGATCGCATACGCAGCAGGGGGAACGATCACGAAGAAAACATTGCGTTTAGCGATGTTGCAGTATATTCCCGTAATAAAAAAGTCAATGATCGAAATCGCAGGAACAATAACATGAGTGAGAATATTCTGAATATTCCACGCATATTCTCCGAGTGTCGGCGCTAAAACGAATGTGAAAACAACCCCTGTCAGAGTAATAGATACGGTCCCGACAAATTTGATCACATACCAGATATGATTTACAGGCTTGTTCCTGATAATAAAAAATATCCCCGCAAGCGAAATGAGCGCGATTGCGATATTTGACTGTATCGTAAAAAACATAAATACTGTGCTGCCGCCCATAAATGTGCCTTTTGAGGAGTATGCGCTCAAAAAAACGCCAAGAAATGCCGAAATAAATACGATCACTTTGAGGATCATTGAGGTCACGCGTGTTTTAATCGGAATTATCATATATCGTCTCCCGTTTCAAATGCCGTTTTTTTTGTAAAATCGGTTCATTCAGCGTAACATGCATTTATTTTCGGGATTATTATGACATAAGTAAAAGGATTTGTCAATAGTGTTTGCCGTATTATTTTTGTCTGCAGCCGTGTTTGTAAAATAAAGCGATATTCGGGAAATTTTGGCAGAAAATCGTGGTTTTATCAGTCAAAACCAAGCATATCTTTATATATTGATCGATTTCTCCGGTTTTTAATTCTGTAAGCTGCTGTGAAAATCACATTTTTTGATGATTTTTGCCGCTTATGGATCAGGTAATTTGTGAAATTTTAAATTCGCAATCAAGAAAAACGAAGAAAACACAAGAAAAACGGAGAAAAATGAAGATTGCAAAATCACAGCAATAAAAATTTTTAAACGGGTATTGACAATTAAATGCTCTTGTGATATAATTTGCGGGTATTGAAAAATAAAACGGAGGATATAATCATGTCAACATTCATGGCAAACGCTGCGAACATTGAACGTAAATGGTACGTTGTAGATGCAGCAAACAAGCCTTGCGGCCGTGTTGCCGCAGAAGTCGCCGTTCTTTTAAGAGGCAAACATAAAGCGACATACACACCTCACGTTGACTGCGGTGATTTTGTAATTGTTGTCAACGCTGATAAAGTTATATGGACAGGCAAAAAACTCGATCAGAAACTGTATCGTCATCATACCGGCTGGGTAGGTGGTCTGAAGGAAGTTAAATACAGAACCATGATGGATAAAAATCCCGAATTCGTTTTCGAACTCGCCGTAAAAGGTATGATCCCCAACAACGTAATCGGACGCAGCGCTATGCGCCGTCTTCGTGTTTACAGCGGACCTGAGCACAAACATGCAGCTCAGCAGCCCGAAGTATTCAACATTGACTAAGGAGGACGAAACTGATGTACGAATCCAAAAGACCGTATTTTTACGGAACAGGAAGAAAGAAACATTCTGTTGCACGCGTTCGCGTTTATCAGGGAACAGGTAAAATTACCATCAACGGCAGAGATATAGATGATTATTTCGGTCTCGAAACTCTTAAGCTCATTGTCCGTCAGCCCCTTGAAGCTACAGCTCTTACGGGCAAATATGATATCGAAGCTACCGTAGTAGGCGGCGGCGTTTCCGGTCAGGCAGGCGCTATCCGTCACGGACTTGCAAGAGCCCTCGTCGTTTCTGACGAAAACCTCAAGTCCACACTCAAAAAGGCAGGCTTCCTTACAAGAGACCCGAGAATGAAAGAAAGAAAGAAACCCGGTCTCAAAGCTGCAAGACGTGCTCCGCAGTTCAGCAAACGTTAGTATTATTTCCAAAAAGACGAAAGCCCCGAAATCACATGATTCCGGGGCTTATTCATTATTCTGTAAATTATTGCTGCGCAACGATATCTTCATACACCCAGTTAACATTTGCCGCAATCGCTTCGTTTACAACCGTACGGATCGAATTGAACGCTTCAGTTGCTGATCTTGAGTGGGTGATCACGTTCGTGAACGCATCGTCCATTTTGCTTGACGCATTTTCGCCGAGATCAAGATCGTGCCTGTAATTAATGTGTTCAAGCATAAAACTGTAATTATCAAAGTCTCTCTGATCGAAGAAAACGTAGCGTTCAAGAGATGTTCTCCATCCGCCTTCATCATCTATCGGTTCAAACATGCGGTCAAGGAATATGCCGATATCTGAAAGCTCATTGCCGCTGTATTTGATTACCCAGTTCAACCTTCTTACTTTATGAACATACGCAGAAACACAGTTTTCATCGCCGTTCGGTCCTTGCGGGTAATTAATAAAGCCGTATGTGATGTCATTTCCGGGCAGGTAGTTGCTTTCGTTGTTTTCAGTAAAATGCGTAGCATAATACGACTCTGTTGTTAAAAAAGCGGCGTTTTTATCTTTCATAAACACATTGACATCGCCTACGACATACAGATCCTCGTTATAAAGTCGTTTCAGGTATTCAAGGGCGTCTATGCCCTTCTGATTGTCAAGACCGAAAACATATTTGCCGTTTGAGTCTTTTTCTATTACCTGGCAGCCGTTTACAAACATGAAACCTAAAGCGTCACGTTCGGGCATGTTTGCAATATGGGGCGCAAATTTTGAATCGTATCCATAGTTTTTTGCTGCGTCCGCAACAGAGAAAAGAAGCTCTTCATATTCTTCCCATGTCCATCTTCCGTTTTCCTGATATTCATAGGGGAGAACAAGACCGAAAGAATTGAGCATATCTGTGTTGAATGTCATTGAGCACGCAAATTCGGGAGCGAAATCCCAGTTGTATTGATAAAGTCCGTATAGTTTTCCGTCAAATATGCCGTATTGACGAAAACGGAGAGGTCCGAATTTTTCGTCGTAGCCGTTGATGTTCGGAATATCATCCACAGGCGTAAGCAAACCTGCGCGATAAAGCTCAATTCCGGCATTGGTGGCATGGCTGTCTATAACGTCGAGTGTCGGCATACCTGCTGCTACCTGCTCCATTACTCTTGTTCCGCCGTCCTGCCATGTAAGGAATTCTATTTTACAGCCGAGTTCTTTCTCAATATTGCGGTAATGAGCACGCATTTTGTCTCCCGCATTACTGAAACCTTCGCTCGGATAAAACTGCGTTAACCACGCTGTACCCCAGCGGAATGTTATATCCGACATGTCGATCTCAAGATCAGTGTCCAGGTCAACGTCAAAAACTTCCGGCGCTTGTGAGCATGATACTGAAAGCAGAACGGAAATCATCATAATGCTGAAAAAAAACAGAGAAACGGACTTTTTCATAATCAATCACCATTTTTTTTTATTGTATCACATCCGTCCTGCTTTGTCAAGAGAAAAATCGGGAAATATATATTCGTTATTCGTTTGTCCTGATCCTTAAGATAAGCATGTAATATTTTTCATTTAAAGAAACCTTTTATCAAAAAAACATCATACGGAAGCGGATATGCTGTTTATTGGTATCATGTTTTTGTTTTGTTTTGATCTTTTCATTTTTGCGTTTGATTGACAAATTTTATTATAATTAAATTAAAAAATTATGATTTTTTCCATTGACAAAACAAAAAAAATGCTGTAAAATATGATATAAAATTAACATAGCAATTATTCAAAAAAATGAAACAAGGAGGATCAGTAAGTATGATTTTTAATCCTGGAATGGGCAAAATTTATGATACGGCATTTTTCTTAACAGACTATTTTTACGATGTGTATACCGAAAAGAAATACTTATCGGTATATGAAGACACTGATTTTATGATAAAATGTCTGCATTTTTTAAGAGAGAGGACAGACAAAGTGCCGGATTATCTTTCGCCTTTTGCTCTTGTAAGACCGGATGGCAATTCGAGTCTTATTAAGTTTTTGCAGGAAGTAGGCGAAAATTATGCGGAAAATCTTGATCTGGAAACCGTAAACAATCTTTTTATTAACGAAAAAGAGTCACTCTTTAATATATTCATAAAAACCATTTTCGGCGACGATGCCGATATTTCCGAATTCAGAAAAAATCCTGCGTATTTTATTACTGAGATGGAAGAACTCAGCGATTCTTCAGAATTCAAGCTCAAAGTGACGTATATTCTCAACGATTTTGACTATGCCGTAAAAGTGCTGGCTGATTATTTCAACAGAATATATAACCATGTCAGCGAACTGCACAAAAAATACGAAAAAGAAATACTTTATGCTTTTGAGCAGATAAAGAGCGGACTTAATCTCGAGCTTTATTCTCAGGAGTTTTCATACAGCCCTGAAAAATATGAGGAAACATACGTTGCGATCCCGCTCGTTAACCAGTTTGCCGTTTCATGCCATGTAAAGGGCAACAAAGCATTTATGCTTCTCGGTTACAGACATACCGAATGCTTCTGGAATCGCGGACAGACAAAACCCGTGGATGCAAAAAGATTTATAGTTACAGCCGGCAACGACATCCGCGTGGATCTTATAGACCTGATCGCAAAGTACGGCAAAATCACCATTTCAACGCTTTCTAAAATAATGGATATACCCATTACTACCGTCGGACGCCACGTGGGCGGTCTCAGAAACGATAATATCATTTATATATCAAAGCGTGACGGACTTCAGCTGTTTTACAGCATAAACACGGCATATTTCAAACGTTTGAAGAATTCATTTGATAATTATGTCGATAAAACTGTTGCACTAGCTGAAAAGAATAAAAATAAACAAAAAGATTGATCAATAAAAAATCGGACGTCGAAAAGACGTCCGGTTTTTTGTCATACTGGTGATTATTATTTGAGCGCTTCCGCAACAGCGACTGCGCATGCAACGGTCATACCAACCATCGGGTTGTTGCCTGCGCCGATAAGTCCCATCATTTCAACATGAGCGGGAACCGAAGAAGATCCGGCAAACTGAGCATCACCGTGCATACGACCCATTGAGTCTGTAAGACCGTATGAAGCGGGACCAGCTGCCATATTGTCGGGATGAAGTGTTCTTCCTGTTCCGCCGCCTGAAGCTACGGAGAAGTATTTCTTGCCGTTTTCTATTGCCCACTTTTTATATGTACCCGCAACAAGGTGCTGGAAACGTGTGGGGTTGGTTGAGTTGCCTGTGATGGAAACGTCAACTTTTTCGTACTTCATTATCGCAACGCCTTCAAGAACATCGTTTGCGCCGTAGCAGCGAACTTTTGCTCTTTCACCGTCAGAGAATTTTACTTCGCGAACGATTTTCAGTTCTTCCGTTGCAAAGTTGTAATCGGTTTCAACATATGTGAATCCGTTTATTCTTGAAATGATATAAGCTGCGTCTTTGCCGAGACCGTTCAGAATAATGCGAAGGGGTTTGGTGCGCACTCTGTCGGCTTTTCTTGCAATACCTATAGCGCCCTCAGCTGCTGCAAAGCTCTCATGTCCTGCAAGGAAGCAGAAGCAGTCTGTTTCTTCGCGAAGAAGCATTGCTCCGAGGTTTCCGTGACCGAGACCGACTTTGCGGTTTTCGGCAACAGAGCCGGGAATGCAGAACGCCTGAAGTCCTATACCTATGGCTTCGGAAGCATCGGCAGCGTTGTTTTTATTGAGTTTCAGTGCGATAGCGCAGCCGAGAGTGTATGCCCATACGGCATTTTCAAATGCAATGGGCTGAACGCCTTTGACTATGGCGTCAACGTCTATGCCCTTTGAAAGGCAGTAATCGCGAGTTTCTTCAATAGATGAAAAACCGTATTCCTTTACGGTCTTGTTTATTTTGTCGATACGTCTTTCGTATCCTTCAAACAATGCCATCAGATCCCGCCTCCTTATTCATGACGCGGGTCGATATATTTCGCCGCGTTGTCGTATCTGCCGTATGTTCCGATGTTTTTCTCATACGCTTCTTTCGGATCTACGCCTTTCTTTATGGCGTCCATCATTTTGCCGAGATGTATGAATTTGTAGCCGATGATTTCGTTGTTTTCGTCCATTGCAACGTTGAGAACGTATCCTTCAGCCATTTCAAGGTAACGCACACCCTTTGCCTTTGTGCCGAACATGGTGCCGATCTGTGAACGGAGACCTTTACCGAGGTCTTCAAGAGATGCGCCAACGGGAAGTCCGTTTTCGGAAAAAGCGGTCTGTGAACGTCCGTAAACGAGCTGTTTGAATATTTCTCTCATAGCAACGTTTATCGCGTCGCATACAAGGTCTGTGTTGAGGGCTTCGAGAAGTGTTTTGCCCTGAAGAATTTCTGCAGCCATCGCCGCGGAATGGGTCATGCCTGAACAACCGAGAGTTTCAACGAGAGCCTCTTCAATTATGCCGTCTTTAACGTTAAGCGTAAGCTTGCAGGCGCCCTGCTGAGGTGCGCACCAGCCTATACCGTGAGAAAGACCCGAAATGTCTTTTATGTCATATGCTTTTACCCAGCGTCCCTCTTCGGGGATCGGGGCGGGTCCGTGATGAGGACCTTTTGCAACAACGCACATTCTTTCAACTTCGTCTGAATACTGAAGCTCGCGTGAGCATTGTTCGTTCATTATATATTTCTCCTTTCAAGAGTTGAATTTTTCAATCGTTAAACATTATAAATCAAAACATAAGTAATTTCAAGAGAGACTTTTTGACAAAAAAAGCACACTTCCCGCAAAAATGCTCCATTATAAAAAAACTGATGCTTTTATAGCCTAAATTATCTGCTGTGAGGAGAAAAAGAAAGAAATTCTATTGTTTCGTTTTGATGTAATGTCTATGCACATTACAGTGGGCATATATAAAATCCGAAATGTATATTTTCATCGTTATCGCCGGAAAACAATCTGATCCGAAATGGTTTTTCGCGATAAATTCCGGCTAAACCGAATTGCAGATATGAAAACCGCCGCGATAATGCGGCGGTTGTATGTTTCCGGAAAAGATTTTAATAAAAATATACGAATTATTTCTTTATGAGAACGATCTGTTCGCCTTCAAGACCTATTGTGATCTCATTTCCGTTGATCGTGCAGTCTTGCGGCTCGCCGTCTGCGGTAATAATGAGCTTATTGCCTTCCTGTTTCCATGAAGCGGTTTCGGGATCTTCTGCCATGCTGGTGATAACGGCTGTTCCGTCTGCCTTGAGCTCCATTACCAGAAATTCAGAAAACGATTCAATGCCAAGCGTTTCAAGCATGTCGTTTATATCATCGCCGAGCTCCTGCTTGAAGTAATCATCAACAGCTACACCGTTAACTGATTTTGTTACATATGTGCCTACGGCTGACGATGATGTCGAACCTGCGCATCCGGTAACCAGTGCAAAAATAAAGAGGAATACAAGTGATAAAGTAGCAATGCGTTTCATGTTTTTCTCCTTTTTTTCATTTTATTTTTTTGTCCTTGAATGACATTTGTCTTTTTGCCATTTCTTTGCAATATAATACACTGTTTTGCTCCTAAAATCAAGTACAATTGTGTGAATTTTATGAAAACTGATGATTTTTGGCGGACAATATAATTTATTTGAGGATTTGATACGGCATTTTTGATTGTTTATCGTGCAAAGAAGGGATTTTTACTCAGTTCGTGCACATACAGTCAGTTTAAATGTATTTACTGCTATGACATTATAAATATTAAATAATTGTGACTTTTATCTGCTTTATTGAATATATGGCGACTTTATGTTATAATTGCAATAAATAACGGATCGAAATCATTTTATGGATCGGAGTTGATATAATGCGCAGAGAGTTTACCCGTTTTGATATGGCGGCGCCGCCTGTTCGCACAAAATGGTATCTCAGACCGCTGACTATTCTGATAAGTCTTCCAGACCTTCTCAGACACAAAGTCCGGCTGAAAAAAACGGGAATGGATGAGATAAGACCGCCGTATCTTCTGCTTTGTAATCACAACGCCTTTTTTGATTTTAAGGTCGCAACAAAAGCGATTTTCCCGGACAGGGCAAATTATGTTGTTGCGATAGACGGTTTTATAGGTCGCGAAAAACTGCTGCGCGACGTCGGGTGCATATGCAAAAGAAAATTCACGAATGATATTACCCTTATCAGACAGCTGCAGAAAACGATAAAAAACGGCGATATAATTGTTCTTTATCCCGAAGCGAGATATTCTCTTTGCGGCACTACGGCAGTTCTCCCCGAATCGTTGGGCAAATTCTGCCGTCTGCTGAAGGTTCCGGTCGTTTCGCTTATATGTCACGGACATCACGTCAACTCGCCGTTCTGGAATCTTCACGACAGGGGAGTTGCGCCTACAGAGGCTGAAATGACACTTCTCTTTACCCCCGAACAGCTGAAAACAGCATCGATAGACGATATAAATCAAAAAATCCTTGACGCTTTTCAATATGATGATTTCAACTGGCAGAAAGAAAAGGGTATACATATAACATACAAAAAACGGGCGGAAGGGCTCCATAAGGTCCTTTACCAGTGTCCGTCATGTAAAACGGAATTCCGTATGGCAAGCAAAAACGACACCCTGTATTGCCGGTCATGCGGTAAAAAATGGGTTATGACCGAACTTGGAGAGCTTGAAGCCGAAAGCGGCGATACCGAGTTTTCTCATATTCCGGATTGGTATGAATGGGAGCGGACAAACGTAAGAAAAGAAGTTGAAGATGGCGTTTATTCAAGCGGAAGCCTTGCCGTAACCGTTGATTCTTTGCCTAACGCAAAGCAGTTTATCAGGCTTGGAGAAGGCACTCTGATACACGATATGAATGGCTTTCATGTAAAAGGCACCGCTGTTGACGGCGATTTTTTTGAAATGGAAAAACCCGTTCCGTCTCTTTATTCATGCCATATCGAATACGATTATCTCGGCAAGCACGGTGACTGTGTTGATCTTAATACATTAACGGACACATGGTATATATATCCACACGGCGAAGATTTTTCCGTTACAAAAATGGCGCTTGCAACCGAAGAATTGTTTTTTGCTTACCGAAAGTCGATCGGAAAACCGTGCAAGCCAGGTCTTGCATGATTGCAGCGGCGACATAAAAATTCAGATATTTAAGAGAGGAATTCGGTATGAAAAAACCGAATATCGTTTTTATCCTTTCGGACGATCACGGCGCATGGGCTCTTGGCCGTGAAACGCCTGAGATAATAACACCTAATCTTGACAGACTGGCAAATGAAGGCACATATTTTACAAACTTTTTCTGCGCATCGCCGGTTTGTTCTCCGGCAAGATGCAGTCTTGTTACCGGCAGAATGCCGTCTGCGCACGGCGTTCATGACTGGCTTTGCGGAGGCAATGTTTCCTGCGGCAGTCTTCCTGAAGAGCTTCAAAACCGCTACAGAGCAGAAACAGAGGCTGTCGATTATCTCGAAGGTATCCCGAACTGTTTTGATATTCTTCGCGGCGCAGGCTACAGGATGGGATTCGTGGGTAAATGGCATATGGGCGACAGTCTGAAAAAGCGGGACGGTTTTGAGGAATGGACCGTCCTCTTGAGCGGAGGGTGCGAATATATGCATCCCGATGTTTGCATAAACGGTAAGCCGCAGTATCTTAACGAATACGTTACCGATTTTTTTACACGGAAAGCAGTGGATTTTATCGACAATCACCCATCGGAGCCGTTTTCTCTTCATTTGCACTATACCGCTCCTCATATGCCGTGGACGCATGATCAGCATCGCAAAGATATTCTTTCGATGTATGACAACTGCAGATTCGATTGTCATCCGTTTACCGCCTTACACCCTGATCAGATAGCAATGGCCGAAGTAGGCGATACTGATGAAAAAAGAAAATATCTGCTCAAAGGATATTATTCTGCCATAACCGCTATGGATGAGGGAATAGGCAAAGTTATGGCTGCGCTTGAACGAAACGGACTCTCTGAAAACACAGTCGTCGTCTTTTCAGGAGACAACGGAATGAATCTCGGTCAGCACGGAGTTTGGGGCAAAGGCAACGGAACGTATCCGCAAAATATGTATGATACGTCTGTAAAAGTTCCGTTTATCGTATGGGGACCGAACTTTGTACGCCGAGGTGCGAAGGTGGATAATCTTATCAGCCATTGCGATGTTCTGCCCACGCTGAGAGACTTTTTCGGACTGTCAAAGCACGGAACCGAGGATGATCTTGTCCCCGGCGAATCGTTTCTTGAAGAGCTGACAAAAGGATGTCCGCACAAAGACCGTCAGATATGTATCATAGATGAATACGGACCTGTCAGAATGATACGAACACATCGGTACAAATATGTTTATGAGGGAATATTCGGAGGTCATCAGCTGTATGATCTAAGCATGGATCCCGAAGAGAACAACAATCTGATCGGCATGCCCGAATACGAAGGTATCCGGAGGCATCTTGCAGCAGAGCTTGAAAAAATTTTTGAAAAATATACGCTATATCCTTATGAGGGATTGAAGACCGACCCTGTGGGCAGCGGTCAGAAAAGAAAAATACAAAAGGAGAACGATGATGTTTTTGACAGAGAGGTCTCACTTTTCAAAAACATGAAAAAACAGAAAAAAATCGAGCCGCGCTAACTCCGACAGTATCATGATATTCGTTAAAAACAAAAACTCCCGTGAAAAACGGGAGTTTTTTAAAATATATGCATCTATTACATTACATGTACATTGAAAAGATACCTAAAATAAATACCACATATATGATTACAAACAGAATACTGAAAACAACACTTGAAATAAACCCGGTAAGTGCGCCCATGCCGCTTGATTTGGCTTTCAGAGGAGTCTGATCTTTCCATACAAGGTAAAGAATAAGGCCGATCAGCGGGAAAAAGAAACCGAGAACGGCAAAACCCGCGGACGGTCCGTCCTGGGGAACGGTGTTTGTGGTGAAGGTTGCGGCATTGTTCGCAGGTGTGCCGCATTTCGGACAAAACTGCGATCCGTTCGGTATGATCTCTCCGCAGGCTGTGCAGCGCAGATATGTATTGACAACGGTTGCAGATGCGTTTGTATTTTTGTTTTTTGAAATAAGCACGATTATTATTATAACAGTGGCAATCAGCCATATTAACAACAGTGCTGCCAGAAGGATGAAAAGTAAAGTTGCTGTTCTCATTTTTAACCTCTTTTTTATGATATTATTTTATTTATGTTTACTATTAAATAAATCAGGTTGGAAAAAAGTGAATAATCCGCTGATGATCGAAAAAATTCAGTTAAATGATCATATATTTACGCTTTAACTTTTTTTCTTGTTATAGCAGCGATGATGATCAGTATGATTCCTGTTACTGCAAATATAATACCGCCCCATAACATATATGAGAAGAAAATATGTAATATATCAAACACGATTGTCGCAAGGCTCAGCCACAAACCGGGTATAACAGCTGCGGCGAGAAGAGGAAAGCTTCTTGCAGCAAGAAGGATGCATCCCGCGATAAGGCTCGATATTCCGAGAGCGATCAGGCAGGTACGGTTTCTGTTGATAAGAATTATCACAAGAATTAGAATTATATTAACGGCAATTATAGCGTAAAACCAGATGGGAGAAGCCAGTATCTTTGCCGATAACTCAAGGACGGGCACGGAAGATCTGAAATTGTCAAGATCGAATGACGAAAGATCCTGCGAGTCAAGATATTCTTCAAGATCCTGAAAGTCAGAAGGATCTGGTTTGTAATTAAGCAGAGATTCAAGGTCGCCGCTCAGATCCTGAGCAAGACCCATCAGTTCCTCTTTCGTGATTTTCCCTCTTCCGTTATTTTCGTAAAAATCGCTTACATAATCTTCTATTTTGTCTTTTACGGCAGTGTGAAGCGTGCCGAGTGCGGAAACTGCTTTCAATCCGTCTTCCGAATAAACGATTCTTGTGAGAAGATTGTCGTCAGATTGCTCCGTAAGCCATTCTTCAAGCGTTTTTCCGTCTTTTTTCAGACTTTCTGACAGCGATTCGTATAAATCAAGTCTGTCTGAAATATTCTGAATACCGCCAGGCGAAAGCTGATGGCGTATCGCGGCAATACAGCATGTTGCCGTAAGAAGCGATGTCAGAATTACTGCAAGAATTACGGTGATGACAATTTTTGCGGCTTTCATGTAGTGCGTCCTCCATAAACGGTCTGTTTTTTCAGATTATAGCACATTTTCGGTAATAATGCAATAGAAATTATCGATTTGACAAAAAATACTTCCGAAACGATTTTTCACGGAAAATAGTGAGACGGTCATTAATAATTTTTTTTGAAATAGTGTTGCTGCCGGCAACAATTATGTTGAATTATCGTTGTTAAATTAAAAATGTCATACTTTATTGACAACAATTCTCTTGCATTTTTTTTGTTTTTCTGCTATAATGGTCCCGTTTACGATGTAATTGATACATACAACTGCAAATGCTGATACGGAGAAAAATATGAAACATCTGTCACTTCAACTTCTTGCCGAAACTGTTCATTCAAGAAGAAAAACCATGAAGCTTTCGCAAACAGAGCTTTCAGATAAAACGCAGATCAACCGCTCAATACTTTCACGCCTCGAAAGAGGCGATTACGCTCCTTCGGTCGATCAGCTGCTTGCGCTTGCTCAAATACTTGATTTTCAGCCTTCCGATGTGTTCGCAGAAAACGAAAGCGACCTCGAAACCGTAACGGAAAAAAAGATCGCGATAGCGGGCACGGGCTACGTCGGTCTTTCGCTCGCCGTTCTGTTTTCACAGCATAACGAAGTAACTGCCGTAGATATCGTTCCCGAAAAGGTTGAAATGATAAATAACTGGCAAAGCCCTATCCGTGATGAATACATAGAAAAATATCTTGCCGAACATAACGAAAGAAATCTGAAACTCCACGCAACGACCGACGCAATAAACGCTTACGCCGATGCGGATTTTATTGTTGTGGCGGCCCCTACGAACTACGATCCCAAAGAAAACTTTTTCGACTGTTCCGCTGTCGAAACAGTTCTTGCCACGATTAAAGAAGCCACCGAAAACAGAGAAAACAAACCTGTTGTCGTAATAAAATCCACGGTTCCGGTCGGCTATACGGCGCATATTCGTGAAAAAACGGGAATGAACAATATTATCTTCAGTCCGGAATTTTTAAGAGAATCAAAAGCCCTTTACGATAATCTTTATCCTTCAAGGATCATAGTCGGCGCGGATGAAGATAATAAAAAAGCGGCGAACGAATTTGCCGATCTTTTATGCCGCGGGGCGATAAAAAAATCCGTTCCCGTCCTCTTCATGGCGCCAACGGAAGCAGAAGCGACTAAGCTTTTCGTAAACACATATCTTGCTCTTCGTGTGTCTTATTTCAACGAGCTTGATACTTACGCGGAAGTTAAACATCTCAACACGGCATCTATAATCAAAGGCGTTTGTCTCGATCCGAGGGTGGGGGACTACTACAACAACCCTTCGTTCGGCTACGGAGGATATTGCCTGCCCAAGGATACGAAACAGCTGCTCGCCAATTACCGTGATGTTCCTGAAAACCTCATTCAGGCAATCGTTGAAAGCAACAGAACAAGAAAAGATTTTATTTCCGACCGTGTTATGGAAATCGCAGGCACATACGGCAACAGCGAGGCATACTCAAAAGCGAGAGAAACAAAGCAGAAAGATATAGTTGTGGGCGTATACCGCCTTACCATGAAAAGCAGCAGCGATAACTTCCGTCAGTCTTCCATTCAGGGTGTCATGAAACGCATAAAGGCAAAAGGCGCGACCGTAGTAATCTATGAACCGTCTCTTGAGAACGGAACCACTTTTTTCGGATCGGTCGTAGTAAATGATATGAAAAAATTCAAGAAGATGTGTGCCTGCATAATTGCCAACCGTTACGATACGGTTCTTGACGATGTTAAGGAAAAAGTATATACAAGAGATCTCTTTTTCAGAGACTGAAAAGTCAAATAGTCAAATAATAAATATAGGAGCTTTTTTATGCGTTGCGAAGAAAGATTTTATGAAATATACAAAAAAGACCCTGCGGGAATTACATTTTCGCCATACAGAATATGTCCGATAGGCGCGCACAGCGACCATAATCTCGGTAAGATCACCGGTTTTGCGATCGACAAAGGAATACATATTGCCTACCGTCCTAAACAGAATGGCGTAGTTGAAATGCAGAGCCTTCAGTTTGAAAAGCGCGCTCAGTGGCATATAAAGGACGTGGGAGAAAAAACGGGCGACTGGGCGGATTATCTGCGTGGCGCAACATGGGCACTGAATAAGGAACATCCTCTTTCGGTAGGCTTGTGCGGCGTAATAGAAGGCAGCCTTCCTATAGGCGGTCTTTCTTCCTCCGCTGCTGTTATCCTTGCTTTTCTCACTGCTTTATGCAAAGTGAACGGTATCGTTTTATCTTCACAGGAGCTTATCGGTATTGCTTTTGACGCCGAAAAAAATTATGTCGGCGTCAACGTGGGAACACTCGATCAGAGCTGCGAGGTGCTCAGTAAAAAAGATCATCTTTTATATCTGGACTGCAAAGATAATACTTATGAGCTCATTCCCGCAGATCCGTCAATGAAACCGTATAAAATTGCCGTATTCTTCAGCGGACTTGAGCACAGTCTGGCAGGCTCTAAATTCAATATGCGTGTAGATGAATTGCGCGCAGGCGTGTATGCTCTCAAAGCGTTTGCCGGTCTTGAATACGGAAAATTCGGACAAACAAATGCCAGGGATGTTTCTTTCGAAATATTTGAAAAATATAAAAACAGGCTCCCGTCTCCGTGGGCAAAACGATGCGAACACTGGTTTACGGAATTCAGGCGCGTTGAAGCGGGAGCGGAAGCATGGCGGAAAGGCGATATCGAAGAATACGGACGTTTGTCTTTCGAATCGGGTCTCAGCAGCATAAATAACTGGGAGTCGGGCGCTCCCGAACAGATCAGGCTGTATGAAATTATGCGTGAAACCGACGGGATATACGGCGGACGTTTCAGCGGCGCGGGTTTCAAGGGCTGCTGCATGGCGCTGATAGACCCTTCAAAAGCCGAAGCGATCAGCGAACGCGTTGAGCGTGAATATCTGAAGTCGTTCCCGGAAATGAAAGGCAAATACAGCTTCCACCTCTGCTCAAGTGCAGACGGCACAGCAAATCAGAAGTGAGGTATCCCTATGAAATGTCTTATTCTCGCTGCGGGTTACGCTACCCGACTTTATCCTCTGACCGCAAATTTCCCGAAGCCGTTGCTTAAAGTCGGTGAAAAAACAATTCTTGACTGGCTTATCGACGATATCAATACTTCCGGTCTCATTGATGAATATATCGTTATTTCAAATCACAGATTCGCCGATATTTTCCGCGAATGGGCGTCGTTCCATACTTTTAACATTACCGTTGTTGACGACGGCACTTCTTCAAACGAAACGCGTCTCGGAGCGGTTTGCGATATTCGTTTCGCGATCGAGAAACTCGATCTTGACGACGATCTTTTTATTATTGCCGGCGATAATGTGCTTGATTTTTCTCTCACAAAATTTCTGGATTACGCCCGTCTGAAAGGCACGTCCTGTACGATGAGATATAAAGAGGACGATATGAAAAAACTCAGGAAATGCGGCATTTCCGAGGTGGACGAAAATGATATTCTGCTAAGCCTCGAAGAAAAACCCGAAAATCCGAGATCTCACTGGTGCACTCCTCCGTTTTATTACTACAAACGCGAGGACGCCGCAAAAATAGGGGATGCGATCGCCGAAGGATGCGGCGTTGACGCTCCCGGAAGCCTTGTATCGTGGATGTGCGCCCATACCGTTATGCACAGCATGGAAATGCCCGGCAGCAGATATGATATCGGCAATCTCGAAAGCTACGAAGCAGTCAAAAAAATTTACAGAGGTATAACAAAATGAAAAATCATGTAGATCTGAACGGAAAAACAGTGCTCGTTACCGGTTCTCCCGGATTTATAGGCGCAAACCTTGTTATTCGTCTTCTTAATGAAATGGGATTGGGCACGGTAATATCTCTTGACAGTATGAATAACTATTACGACCCCGGGCTTAAAGAATACCGCCTTTCACTTATCGAAAAAGCGGCAGCCCAAAGCTCAGTAAATCATGTTTTCATCAAAGGAAATATTGCGGATAAACATCTTGTTGAAAGTGTTTTTGAAAATTACAGACCGACCGTTGCAGTCAATCTTGCAGCTCAGGCAGGTGTGCGTTATTCTATAGATCACCCCGACGTTTATATCGAAAGTAATATCATAGGTTTTTATAATATACTTGAAGCTTGCAGAAAATATCCCGTAGAGCATCTTGTTTACGCGTCAAGCTCCTCTGTATACGGCGGCAATAAAAAGGTTCCGTTTTCGGTCGAAGATAAGGTCGATAATCCCGTAAGCCTTTACGCCGCAACAAAAAAGAGCAATGAGCTCCTTGCATATTCATACGGTAAGCTATACAATATACCGTCCACCGGTCTTCGCTTTTTTACTGTTTACGGACCTGCCGGACGTCCCGATATGTTCTATTTTTCTGCTGCAAAAACTCTTACGGCAGGCGGTAAGATCAAAATATTCAATTATGGCAACTGCAAGCGTGATTTTACTTATATCGACGATATCGTCGAGGGCGTATATCGTGTTATGCAGGGTGCGCCCGAAAAGAAAAACGGTGA
Organism: Oscillospiraceae bacterium; assembly: GCA_902783255.1. Lineage (GTDB taxonomy): Bacteria > Bacillota > Clostridia > Oscillospirales > UBA644 > HGM12619. Next base: position 46,621 of record CACZQB010000032.1, read on the forward strand.
GGACGGACTTCCTGTTCCTCCGTGCGAAATATACAATATCGGCGGCGGACAGCCCGAAAATCTTCTTGATTTTATTTCCACGCTCCAGAAAGAACTCGTTTCCGCAGGCGTTCTTCCGGATAATTACGATTTTGAAGCCCATCGGGAGCTTGTCGGAATGCAGCCGGGCGATGTTCCCGTCACTTTTGCCGACACCGAAGCGCTCGAGAAAGACTTTGCGTTCCGTCCTCATATAAATATCAGCGAGGGCCTTGCAAAGTTTGCTTCGTGGTATAAAGAATACTATAATTAAAAGCCTGCTGCAGTAGTTTTTTCAGACAAACCAAGGCAATAAAAACAGATTTGCGTATACGGTCAGCTCCGTATGCGCATTTTTTGTTGTTGCTTACAGCTTTTTGAACAAATCCGATATTTCTTTTTTTCAGATAATTTCTGAACTTTTTCATTTTTTTTCTATTTTCTATAGAAAAATGCTTGACAGCTGCTTGACAATGTGATATAATCTATACTGTATAATTGTAAGTATGAATTACTGCAAACTCTACCTTATTATATATACAAATCCAAGAAGGGGAAAGTGAACCATGAAAAAGACACCAAGGATCAACAGATTTCTGGCATTCTTTATCTCAGTGGTAATGATTGTCAGCCTGATGCCTCTCGATATTATCGCAGAGACTGTTGACTCGCAAACGCCGGGCATCAGCGAAACAGAAATAATAAGAGAGGAGGATACCGCAAATAACGAACTGACTGATATTTCGAATGACGTGCCGTCCGACGAAGACGGATCATCTGATGATCAGAACACGCCTTCAGAAATTACCGAAGGCGCATCAGAACAGTCTTCGGATATCGTTGCGTCTGATAACGGCAACATTTCCGTAGACGGAGATGATATATCTTCAGACGGACAGCCTGCCGGCAGTGAAGGCAATGCACTTGACGGCAACGGACAGTCTAACGACAGTGAAGGTAATGACCTTGCCAGCGACGTTCAGACGACCGGCAACGATGAAAATGTCGTTAACAATGACGGACAGACTTCCGGCAACGATGAAAACGTCGTAAACAATGACGGACAGACTTCCGGCAACGATGAAAATGTCGTTAACAATGACGAACAGACGACCGGTAACGGAAACGGTGAAGTTTTCGACGACGGACAGTCGACCGGCAACGATGAAAATGTTGTTAACAATGACGGACAGTCTGCCGGCAACGATGAAAATGTTGTTAACAATGACGGACAGTCTGTCACGGAAGGCGATTCCGAAAAGACTGCGGGATCTTCCGACAACAATTCCGAAAACGAACCGACCACACCCGAAGTCGTAACTTCGTCAGCGGATGATACAAAATCGGATCCTGAAGACGATTCGAAAGGTAACGGGGAGCAGTTTTCTTTCGAACCTTCCGAAGAAGAGCAGCAGACTTCCGTCAATACAAATACGGATAAAATAGAAAACGGCGATCCTTCCGAGACCGAGCCCGAACCTGCCGCCGCTCCCTCTGCTGATACAAAAACAGAGCAGAGCAGCCCCGCAAAGGCTCCCACAAGAGCAGGTGAGACCTTCACCGTTACGTTCAAAGTCGGCGGAGATATATACGAAACAATAAGTGCCGCAGCAGGCGGAACCATCACGCTTCCCGCCGATCCCACACCTCCGGCAGGCAGCCGTTTTGATAAATGGATAATAGACGGAACACTTGAAGAGTTCACCTCATCCACGGCTGTCACCTCAGACATGGACGTTCAGGCTGTTTTTGTTGAACAGTGGAAAGTTGAATTCTTCGACAGAGATGCCGAGCTTTACAAAACCGTCTACGTCGATAAGGGTTCGGCTATAGGCACTCTGCCCGCAGTTATCGATCGTGAAGACTATATCGCATACTGGGCTGTAGGTGAAGTTGTCACAGGCGCTCAGGGTCACGAGTTCCACGTTACCGGCAGTCGTATCGATGCCACATTCGTTCCTACTGAAGATACGCAGATCGTTCCCGATTACGACCTTATAACGTATACCGTTAATTTCTATACGGATGAAACATTCTCTACCCTCTTAGCCACCAGAGAAGTAACCGCCAATACCGGTTATTCCGTAAACGAATACCCTGATATACCTCCTTACGACGACCCCAATGATCCCAACGATCAGCCCGACTGGTATCACGGCACATGGGTATACGGCGACACGCAGTCACCGTCAACGTTCAGCAACCAGGTTCGCATAACCGCTGAAACCGACGGACTCAAAGTATGGCCTTCATATGAAAAACAGGCTGTTACCATCACATGGATGGCGAACAACGCTGTTTTCGAAAATACATACACCGAAATCGGCAATTATATCGACCGTCTGCCCGTTATTGCCTCTACAGGTAAAGTATTCCTGGGCTGGTTCGATATTTCAACCGATACGGATGTGAAAATTGAAATAGGTTACGGTCCTCTTCTTCACGACGTTACCTTCTACGCTCTGTTTGAAGATGAAAATGAGATAACCTTCAAAGTTCCGAGATCCGACGGCAATGAAACAATATATACTCAGTTTGTCAGCGACGGCGGCAATATCACCGCTTTCCCGTCAGCACCCTTCAAAGAGGGCTATATCTTCGAATACTGGTATGAAGAGGGCGATACGAGCTACACGGAAATCAACGGCTCAACGGTTATCGACCGCTCCTACGTTCTCGTTCCGAAATTCCGCCCCATCGTCGTTTACGAAATAGATCTTCAATATTATTATATCGCAAACACAGGTTCCGAAAGCGGAAACGAGCATATTTTCAGCCAGGAAGTTTTACAGCTCGACAGAGCTGAGATCACAAATACATCGAGCGGCACATACACTATCACTCCTCCCGCTTCTGTTCAGACGGAAGCAAATTTCGTTGAGAATGCGCCTCTCTATTACCCCGAAACGACCTCCGTATCCGTTTCGATCGATGATTTTGATGCTGAACATAAAAAAGTCGTAAGAGTTAAATATGTTCCCCATACAGCTGAATACGATTTTGTATATATGCTCAAAGATCTTACCGGTGACGGTTATACTCAGTTTGACATCGAGCATGTATACGGCGTTTTGGGCAGCAGTGTAACTCCCACAGTCAAAAACTACGACTTTGCCGAATTTGAAAGAGCCGATACCGCAACTATAGAAACTTCAGGTATGGACGGTCAGGCTACTCAGCAGATCAAAGCTTACTACACCCGTAAGAGCTTCCTGCTTTCTTACAACTCAAACGGCGGCACCTACGTAGCGGGCGGCACATATCTTTACGGAACTTCCGTATCGTTGCCGACTACCAATCCCACCAGAGCCGGTTATACTTTTGACGGCTGGTATTCAGACCCCGAACTTACCCAGTCCGTTTCAGGTTCAGTTCCCATAACCGGAGATACTACCCTCTACGCAAAATGGCAGGGCAACCTTGTTGATTATACCATATTATATATGAAGGAGGAATACAACAATTCCACAAACACCACATCCTTCGTATATGAAAGCAGTGAAACTGCTCAGGCAAGAGTAGGCACAACGGTCTACGCCGCTTCCGCTCCCGCTATTACCATGAACGGCTATGAAAAGCTCGCAGCCGTAAACGGCACTGCCACCGCGGGCGGCACAGGCGAAAGCACCGCTGTTGAAATTGCCGCTGACGGTTCCACTGTCCTCAAAGTCTACTACAGCCTTATCAGATACACCCTTATTTTTAATATAAACAGAAGTACCGGTCGTATCACAATGGGCGGTGAGACTTATACCGGCAGCAACTACAAAGTTGAAAATGTAGTTCTCGGTCAGGACGTCTCGTCCATGTGGCCTGCAGGTTCAAGTGAAATATATGCCTCTGATCGTAATTTCGATGGCTGGACCGGTAGCTCTGAGGGCACATATATAACAAAACGTTATGAACTGATCTGGGTTCATGTTTCACGTGCAAATGCAGATCACGAAATGACATACACCGCTTCATGGACTAACGACAACTATTCCAGAAACGCATATTACTGGCTGCAGCAGCCCGATGGATCATATGTTATAGATGATGCATACACACAAATCGGCTTGAATACAAACAACCTTGGTGCAAAGGATATTGCCGGCTATTCTAAGCATACCGGCACTCCCTCCGGTACAAATCCCGCTACCGGTTCCGCATATCCCGGTTCCGGCAATCAGACAATTACTACCGAAGTATGGCGCGAAGCATATAGCGATACGTATACATTTAACGGAAACAATTATAATATTGGTGATACTTTAACTCGTAATGGCCATACTTATACGATAACACAAAGAACCGAACGAAGCGGATATCACCCATATAATCCTTATACATATACAGCTGTCTGCAATGAGCCGGCAGGATATTATGAAGAAGAATCAACTGTTTACTGCTACAACTTCTACTACGACCGTTCTCAGTATAAGATAGATTATTTCTACGAAAGCGATCTGATCGAAACCAAATCGAATATATATTTCGAAGCCGATATCAGCGGCTCGGAATATAATTACACACCTGCACGTCCTTCCGGCGTTGACTCGGACTATACATGGGGCGGATGGTATCTCAAGAGCGATCCGAATACATTGTATGACTTTGGCACAATGCCTGCGCATGATGTTGCGCTTGTTGGCAAATGGATAGCTCCCACATTTACCGTAAGATTTGTCGACCCTGATACAAACGAAGATCTTTTCCCCTCACAGACTGTTGAAAAGTATCAGAAGGCCACAAACCCCGGCAACCCCGAAAAAACGGGTCACAATTTTGAAGGCTGGTATCAGACCACCGCACTCCAGACGCTTTACGACTGGAACACGCAGATCACAGCCAATACGGTAGTATACGCTAAATTCATTTTGAGAATGCTCAGCTATACCACTCGCTACGTGCTCGTCGAAACCGATCCCGATACCGGCGAAGAAACCGAGGTTCGCGAACTTGCGCCGAGCAAAACTATTTCGAATCCTACATTCGCAGTTGGCACTGAAGTAAGCGAAAACGCTATAGCCATCGCCGGCTACCGTCCGCAAAATCCTTCAAGAACTCTTGAACTTACGGCGGATGTAACTCAGAATGTTATCACATTCAAATACGAGCCGAAAACCGACATTATCGGATACACTGTTCACTACGTTCTTGATAAAGACGCCGAAGACTATCCCGGTCCGGCGTATGAAGACGCCGACGGATTTATTCACGTTGCTCCTTCAAAAACAGTAAACGATATCTCAGGCGATACCACGTCTGTTGTTGAAATTGCGGCGGCGCCTGTATACGGCACGCTCTGGACGGATTGTCCTCCTCTCAACGGATTGTATGTTCACCCGGGTGAAGCGGAAAAAGTATTCGTTTTATCGTCCAATACCGAAAGAAACGTATTCTATTTCTACTATTCACAGTTCAAAAAGGCAACAGTTACAGTAAACTTCCTTGATATGGACGGCAATCCTATTTCGTCAGAGGTAACAGAACGAGTAAGAGTAAGTAACACATTCACGGTTCCCAGAACCCATCTGGCAAACTGGGAGATTGCGAAAGTTGTTGAAGGCACCTCCTACAACGGTCCCGAGGCAGCAAACGAATACATTATAACCAATGAGCATGTTGTCGACGGTCTTACTTTTACGGTCTTCTACAAAAAGAAAGCAACCGTAACCGTTCACAGCCTTACACAGCAGTATGACAGCCAAAATGCGCTCACTCTTCCCGAAGAACTGAGCGAAAAGGTCACCGTAACAGGCCTTATGCCCGGTCATACGCTTGAATCCGTAGATCTTGCCTATGCAAATACCGATGCTGCTTCAGGCAAAGGACGTTTGAATGCCGGTGTTGCAACCGTAACGCCTTCAAATGCTCAGATTGCAGGACTGACAAACAGTGATTACTATCATTTCAGATATATTCACGGAACTCTTGAAGTAACGCCTATCAACGTTACCGTCCGTGTCGAACCCGACCGCTGGACGGGCGAAACATACGACGGTAATGTAAGAAAAACAGGCTTTACAAACCCGACGAAGGGAATCGACGATTATATTCTGATAGGTCACGCAAAATACAAAGAAGATTACCTTGATGATATATGGGAACTCGTAAAGAGCAAGACAACATATGATGCAAATGCAGTTGGCTTAAAATACTACGCATTTGCAGAGTCTGATGCCGGCGACTACACTTATTCTATCCCTCTCTCGGTAAGCGAATTCCCGGATGACCCCAACTACAGCGTCAACCTGTATGTTCGTGCAGGTCGTTTGCAGATCCTTCCCGTAGACCTCACTATCAAGACCGAAGGTGCTTCAAAAGAATATGACGGCACACCTCTCACCAGAGAAAATGTTACCGTAAATGGATTAGTTGATGCTGACGCACAAAAAGTAACGGTTACCGCAAACGGCACAATTACAAATGTCGGCTCCGTTAGAAATACTTATGAAATCGATTGGGCAGATGTTAATCCTGATAACTATAATGTAACAGAGACTATCGGAACTCTCAGAGTTTATGCAAGACAGCTTGTCCTCACAGTTAAAACCAAAACAGTTGATTATAACGGTTCTGAACAGTTTGGATTGATTTTACCTGACGAAGAAATCACTGTTACAGGCACAGGTTCCAGAATAGAAACCGACCGCTATATCGCTGATGATCTTGCTGCCGGAGATGTTCTGACATTCCACGGTTATAATCCGAGTTCAGGTACACTTGTAGGCACATACAATAATGGTAACTTCGAAGACGTTGTTTCTACCATTACAAGAGACGGTGTAGATGTTAAGAGCAACTACAACATTGTGCGAAATCCCGGCACACTGATTATAACTTCGAAAACTTTAACGGTTACCATTAATAATAATACGCTTCCCTATAACGGCGAAGAGCAGGAAGGCTATACCTTCCCCGACACAGGCGTTACAGGTACGGGCGCAACCATTACCAACGAAGCATATACAATCGAGGGACTCGAAACAGGGGATGTTCTTAAGATAAACTACACTCCTGCAACCGGAACCGATGCTGACACATACAACAACGGCTCATTTGCCTCTATTCAAGTTCTCAAAACAGTTGACGGCGAAGAAGTCGATATAACAACCAGCTATCAGATCACCTCCAACCCCGGTACCCTCACAATCACACCTGCAGCGATCACGATCAAAGCAGACAACAAGACGAAAGTCTATGATAATGATGCGTCTACCGATCCCGCACTCAGTGCGACAGTAACAGGCGTTCCCGCAAACGGAACAGCGCCTGTATACAGTCTGAGCAGAGTAGCAGGACAGGACGTAAACGAATACGCTATCACCGTAACGGCAGAAGCGGAATCCAATCCGAATTACACCGTAACGGTAGAAAACGGAACATTCACAATCACACCTGCAGCGATCACGATCAAAGCAGACAACAAGACGAAAGTCTATGATAATGATGAGTCAACCGATCCTGCACTCACCGCGACAGTAACAGGCGTTCCCGCAAACGGAACAGCGCCTGTATACAGTCTGAGCAGAGCAGCAGGACAGGACGTAGACGAATACGC
>CACZQB010000033.1 GCA_902783255.1 Oscillospiraceae bacterium
TGACAGTCCGGTGGACTGTCAAGAGCCGTTTCTGACCGAGAGGCGTCGAGCCTCGAGAGGAGTCCCTCACAGCGCGCCACTTTTCAGACTCCCCATAATCAGGTGCAAATGTGCTTGGTTATGGGGTTTTTTATATTCCCCGATGGTCATCGGGGTTTTGAGGGGATGCATCCGTAAAAGCTTCTGACTACAGAAATTGTTATCAATTTTTGTCACTCGCTGAGTTGATTTGTTTTTCTCTAAGCGATGGGAAGCGTCGGAAAGGAAGTCTTTTATTTTTGCAACAATTTCATTTATTGACTTTTCCCCCATATTCCGCATCGACCTTAAATCGCTGATGCTTTTAGTCAACAACTCTTTTACCGTTGTGCACTTAGCAATACTCAAACAATTAAGGGCGCGTGAGCTTAATTGAAGCTCAGAAACCGGAATACTGTAATTGTTAGAATCAACTTTAAAAATCGCGTAAAAAGGTATTAATTCGTCTGATTCAGAATTATTAATTTCAATGATTGCTTCGTTGACAACCTCTGATGGCTTCTGTTCATTTTTATTTTCTTCTTCCCGCATACCAGATGCGACAATAGAATCAATATTAATGTCTTCATTATTTGCATTAGAATGCAAAACATTTTCTGATGAAATTTGATGTTCAATGTTTATTCTGCTGGATGGATACGATTTTTCAGGAATACTGTTTTGGTTTTCGCTTTTCGAGGTTGACACCGCTTTTTCAATAAACGCTTTTAGATTTGACACATATTCTCTGGAAACATTCATCCTGGTTCTAAAGGCAACGAAATCAACAGTAGAAAGTTCTGATACAAACACTTTACCTGAGACTTCGCAATACGCACAGAAATCAGGATATTTACTTGAGAGTATATCGTTTATTCTAATCCGGCTCGCATCCATAGCTTTTCGTCCATATAAATTTCAAGATTGTTACTTTTCATTACTATTACCGATAAGAAAGTTTAAATGATTTATCACTTTTATTTTTTCCACGAGTCCCAAATCTATTATTTCTTTTAGCATGTCTAATCGTTCTTTATCAGATAAAGATGTTCCATCATATCCTCCAACATGATATCCATATAAACGCAGAATTGATTCTGCCGCAAAATCTTCAAACGTGTTCCCTGTCGATTTTTCGGGCAGCAGTCGAATTCCAGGGTTGCCGTATTTCCGAACATGATCTTTGTAAATTTAAATATCCATATAATAATCGTTTAAATGTGTGTCATGAGTTACTCTAACCGGGACATACCTATCCTCAAAAGGAGAATAAAACAGCAAATTAACAATTTTGCAGTAGCTGTGTTCACAACGATTTTCATAGCCTCCACCTGATTTGATTTTTACATCTTGTGGGATCAGAGTTTTTATCTCATTTTGTTCATTATCAGAAAGAACTGTACAGTTAATCTGAAATGTTTCTTGTTCTATTTTTACTCGCTGTTTCCTTTCCGGTCTATAAATCCCAGCAAATATTTCAATAGCTATCGGATCCGTAAATTTAATCACATTGATCAAGTAAAGTTGATCTTCAGACTTTTTCTTCATTTCTTTACCGATATTATCGGTTATAATATATTCAATTGTTCGGTCATCATTTACTAAAGAGACATAGACGAGACTGTTTTCCACTTTGTTCAGTAATTCTCTTTTAGACCTATCCACTATATTCTTTTTTCTGCAATATTCTTGTTCAGTGAAACAAGTATAGTCCACATCGTCCAGAGTAAAAAACCGTGCATATTTATTATCAATCAATATGTTTCTAATGTCATCAATCTCTAAGACATAAAGACGATGGCATATTTTGCATTCTAATCCAAGTATTTTTGCCTGTTACGTTTCACTGACAGGAATATAGACACAGCTTGAGTATAGTCGAGTATGACATTTAGGACAAAGTTGGATAGGCTGATCAATTGAAATCAATTCTCGTGGTGTGTTTTTGCAATATAAATCACGATCCACTAATTCAAAAGGGATGCTATTATTGTTATCCACCATTATTACCCCTCGATTTTATCACGTTCAAACGATGTTGTGGAATATGTGATTATGTTTATCGCTCCAAATAATATGTTGCGCCGAAAAGCCCTTCTCATTTAAATTGAATACGATTATAGTTTTTTCGTCTTTGCCCGCGCGTTCAGATATTTCAAACCATCATCATACTGCATCTTTGAAATGGCATGGCGGGAAAGAAATGCATCAAACTGCTGTTTCTGCTTAATGAAAAGACGTCTGTTCTTTTTCCACATATGAAAGAGATTCCCAGTCCCCGATATCAGGATGCACTCTCATATCTTTCTTCTTCTGTCATCAATGATATATTGGTAATTTTGTTATTCACCGTATACGGCTACCCTGCCCTCAAAGTGGGGAAGCATGTATTTTTCAACTATATTGTTATATGCATTTTCTCCTCTTTCAAGAATTTGTGACAATGGAGCCTTGCTCACTTCGATGTTTTCGAGAAGTGCACACGCTCCTTCAAGGAAGAAGCCGTATTCTGTATTTCTGGTACAGTTTGCAACTATCTCCGCGTCTCTTCTGTCGAAGAATACCTGCTGCGTCATGAAATCTATAATATCATCCTTAGTTTTATATTCGTCAAAAGGATCATACATTGCCGAGATGACTTTTGCTGACGCTCCGGCATCTTTTGCATCGCATGGTACGCCAGTAGTGTTGAAAAGCCCCTGGTGATATGTCATATATTTTCCGGGAGTCGCGTTTGGTCCCTGCGGAAAAGGAAGTATTCCGACATTGTCCATCTGATACATGATATAGGAAGAATTACTCCAGAGCTCCACTGTCATAGCAACATACATAACGCACTCGTCATTATAAAACTCAATTGGATCCAGGGCTGTTTTGGACGGGTGGAAACAGTCTGCGTGCGTGATCTGAAGTATGTTTTTTGCTCTGTCGAGTGCGACGAAACCGGCATCGGTGTATGCTCCGGCGACCACTTTTCCATCTTCGAATGCGGAGAACGTGACCCCGTTGGAAAGCATCATATTCACGATATAATACTGTTCATGTGATTTGATGCCGTACACCTGTCTGTCACCATCTTTATATGTATATGCTGACAGACAATCTTCAAACTGATCCCAGTTCCATGCGTTGCTTTCAACAAAATCACGAGGGTCTGGCTGAGAAAGAGCCGTTACAATGTTCTCATTGACCGCTATGACATATCCGGACGAGATGTAGACAAGATCCGGCCAGGCGAACGGTATAACTCCGTATAGATCATTCTTCCACAACACTGACTGCAGCATATTGGGCGTTCCGTATTTTTCAAAGTCCTTTATATCAAGCAGAGTGGACAGACCCTGATAATACCCGGCGCGTATATCCGAAACCATCCAATAGGAATTGCCGGTTACGAGATCATACTGCTGTGATCCGGTAATAACTCCGTTACGCATCTGTTCCAGCGTATTTGAGCTATAGTTTATCGTGATCGAACAGTTAAGGTTTTTTTCCACTTCCTTGATCCTTTTCAGCGCCATATCGGCATTCGCCGTATCGGGGACAAAACCCAGAACCGATTCTCCTACTCGAGAGGATAACCCGGCAAAACCGTCCCATCCCCACAACACCTCAAAGCCGTCAAGATCTGTTTCACCAGTCAGGCCGGCATCATATTCCGGGACTGTTTCATTCGCAGCACTCTTACAAGCTGTAAACATAAAAACTATCATCAGTAATAAAGACAGTATTTTTATGGTTCTTGACATTTCGTAATCCTCCCTTGAGCTTTCTTATTATGATATTTTATCCTTTTTCTGTTAAGTTGTTAACTATTATTGTGTTTTCGTTTTCGCCCTCGCACTCAGATATTTCAACCCTTCATCATACTGATATTTGGAAATAGCATGGCGGGTAAGAAACGCATCAAACAGCTGTTTCTGCTTAATAAAAAGACGTCTGTTCTTTTCCTCGTACGAAAGTGACTCCCATTCCCCGATATTAAGATGCACGCTCATGCCTTTCTTCCTCTGTCTCTAAATATATCTTTATAAATTTCATATTAATATTATATCAAATCCTCTACTGTTTTGTCAAGTATTTGTCATAAAATAATTTTTCCCACAACTGATTTGTTTGCCATAAGAACAAGCAGGATATTGCGTGTCTGTGTATTTATATTTCTCATAGCAAAGCTTTAAGCGTAATTTATGATGAGTCTGTGCTAAATTATCGCACTCAGAGATATTTTATAAAAATGAATTTCGAAACAATTAATAGGAACGATTTGTAATGAAAAGTGAAAAGCACAATGTAATGAAAGATTGAACAAATCTTTTGCACTGCAACGCAATGCAGTGATTTTCTTTTCTCAAATTGCTGAAATGGATGATGTACTGTAACCGAAAAATTAAGGTTTAATAATACCTGCTCGATTCATTTATCAAGCTATAATTAAGTTACTTAAGGGCGATAGCAAAGATGGATTAAAACTCGGATTTCAAGGCAAAAAAATGCACCACTCAAAACTACATTTGAGTGATGCATATTTCAAATATTTCGAATTGTCTCAGTAATGCGTGAATAAACCGCGCTTATCCGAGTTTATAAATAGATTCAACTTTCGGTTCAGCGCATCTCAAATTATGATGGATGGCTGATAGAGAAAAACGCACTTATCGTAATTTGTTTTGATTTTAAAACTTGTCTGTTGAAACGACGGAAAAGTGTTATGTTCTATTTTATCAAAACTACGATATTTCAGGGGAATATATAAAGAACGGAAAGTGGAATAGAATACGAGAAAAATATAAAAACGGTTGCTCTTGTGGATTGACTTCGGAGATAAACACAAATCAGTTTTTCAGTGCAGTTATGGGAACAACAAACACGCCGTCAGGACGACGATACGCCGCTGTTGACAAGCCGCATATCACACACATCACAGATGGGGGAACACCGTTTTTTTCTTTTGAAATTTCATTGCGGATATTCAACAGGTTTTCCGCTGCGGCATCAATTTGATTTACCCCGAGCTTTATTTCAAAAGCACACCACCGTCCGTCGTCAAGTTCAATAACTGCGTCTATCTCACGGTTTTTGTAGTCCTGATAATGGAACACATTAGCGCCGAACGACTCAGCATATATTTTCAGGTCACGCTCACACATTGCCTCAAATATAAATCCGAATGTTCTTAAATCTTTCAGAAGCTTTTCAGGTGTAGCTTTAATCAGGGCACATGCAAGCGCAGGATCACAGAAATGTCGCTTTTCACTCTGTTTTACTCTTATTGACGACCGTATGTTGCTTGAAAACGGAGGCTGATTATCGAGCAAAAACAGACGTTCAAAAACGTTAAGATACAATGCTACGGTATTTCTGTCTATCAGTTCATCGTCAAATGCCTTTATATCATTGAGGAGCTTATTCTGAGTTGCCGTTGTGCTTTCATTTCTTGCAAGTGAACGAAGCAAAAGATTCATTTTCTGTTTATCATACTTTATTTCATCAATTCTCTGAGCATCATCATCAATGATTGCATTGATATACGATTCAGGAATAATTTGTGCATCTTCAACAGATACCCCAAGATTTCCAGGCCAGCCTCCGCGAACCGCATAATATATTAAATCGCGAAGATCGACATTACCTGTAAGAGTCTGAGTCAAAAAACCGTTGCAGATATCTTTAAGAGAAACGATACCTGAGGAATCTCCGGATTCATATAGAGACATTGTTCTCATATGAAGTTTTCCGATTCTTCCTGCCCCACTGTGTAAAATCCCTTTTCTGTCAGGCGTTGACGATCCCGTAAGAATAAACTGCGATTTCTCCCCTCTTTGGTCAACCGTATATCTGACTGCATCCCAAATCGGTGGAACCTCCTGCCATTCATCAATAAGCCTTGGTGTCTCTCCCTCCAGCACTATCGACGGGGATATCATGGCAAGCTGTCTGTTCTGGAAATTATTGTCAGGAGATCCGAGCAATATTTCGCTTTTACTGTGAAATGATGATGTCCAGGTTTTTCCGCACCACTTTGGACCTTCGATGCAAATCGCACCGAAGTTTTGAAGGTATCTGACAACCTGTTCATCTATAACTCTTTTTTTATACCTTTCTTTATCTGCTATGCTCATTATCTTCTCACCTTTCTTTTTCATTGACATTATATCATATTCCGCATGATTTTGCAATACCGTTCAGCATAATTTTTAATTTTTATTCAGCACGATTTCCACAATTCATTCAGCAATATTTCATAAAATGTCGTTTTGTCATACAAAACTTATGAAAGCTGTATCGTTTTTATCCCATCTGAAAAGAATGAAAAAACCATTTTTAAACCCGATAAAATCCGATGTTTTTTGCAGTAAATCAAGTCGTCGAGACGCAAACCGTTGCAAACACTGGCTTTTAGAGCCCTACGAACCAGTAGGTCGGGGGTTCGAGTCCCTCACAGCGCGCCAGATTTCCTCAGATACAAATCTGAGGATTTTTTGCTATCAGAA
>CACZQB010000034.1 GCA_902783255.1 Oscillospiraceae bacterium
GTTATTCAATCAGGAAAATTTATGATTATAACCCCGTATATTCATGATAGTCCTGAAAGGACTCCGACATTAATTGTTGAAGATTCGAAATATCAATCTTTTTATGAAAGATATAGTTTATATATTCAGAACCTTGAAAAGTATCATTTGACTTTCGAACAACTTCGCAAGAGTATTTCTACAAATGAATTTTTTACTCAATCATATACAAATTTGTCGCAAGATTTTTATTCGGATTTAGAGAATTGTGACTATGTCGCTATCGTTGGTCTTGGACAAAATCGAATGCTTCGTACATTATCTGGAATTTACAGCAAACTATTAAGTAATGGCGTCAATATTGATATTATTTTAACCGATCCGGAAGGTGAAAGTACCAAAATGTGTGCTAGGCGCTCGTCAAGTAATAGAGGTGATATTGAGGCAGATATTAACGTGCACAAAGAATCAATTAATAGACTTCTTGATATGAATCCTCATGGAAAAACATCAAAAAATGTCGGAGAATTAAATGTCTATACTTCTGATTTCATGTATCCTTACACTATGTATGCCTTTAACTGCAAGGATGGCGTTACTTCTAAGACAAAAATATATATTTGGCTTACGGTATTATTTGAACCTTCGGAAAAAAGACCTGGCTTTGTGTGTGAAGGAGATGGTGATAAAAGTATTATGGAATCCTATTATCTACAGTTTAAAACATTGCGTGATAGCCAAGAGCTTACAACAAAAAGAACATCGAAATACGAGATTTCAATAGCAAACGAAAGTAATAAAACGAAAAAAGGATGCTTTGGAAGAAAAGTGAAAAAATAATTGTGGAGGGAAGAAATGTCAAATTCAGAAAATAAATGGAGATTACCACATATCATTAAAATAGCTGAGGCATATACCGCAATGGCTGATAAACGTTACAAGGCAAATAGTTGCACCCTTGAGGTATTCTCATCTGATTTCTCGAAAAAATATACAGTTACAATATATAATGACGGATATGCATCAAATGATAATATGTCATATAATTTTAATATTTTAGGATATCCAATTGTAATCGCATTAATGATAGAGGGAAAAATCCCTTATAATTTTGAAATTGCATCTTTGTTCAGTGGAGTTAACTGGACAGAAGTTAATAAGAAATTTAAACGGGATTTTTCGGCTTCGTTGAATTTTGTTATCAAAGAAGTATCGAATGATAAATATGATCCAAATACAATAAATGAGAGCATACTTGCTGCCTACAGAAAATTGGAATCCATAATATGTGAGATTCAAAGATATGATAGTTTCTTGTCGTTTTCTGATGCAACTATTTCAAAATAATCATGTTAAAACGTAATAGAGCCTGCGGTCTGAACTCATGAACTAGGTGAAAGGGTACCGAGAATGACCTCTGGTCTGTGTACGGATTCTAGTGGACTATCCGCACGAGAATAATAGACTTGTATGAGGAGCGTTCTCTGCTCGGATCAATCGGGGCGGAGGATGCCTTCTCTTTTTTTCTGTGTGCATTTTACTGCGGCCGTGTGATATAATTATCCTAAGATATTCTGTAAGCGTTAAATAATCCATGTCTTTTTTGCGTTTAGCACCTCTGGTAAAGTTGTTCTATACAACTTTACGACGGTGGTACCGTGTACCGTGAAAAAACTGTGAACTTATGTTCTGTTTTTTGAAGCATTGAATATCTCGCGGCGAGGGGTGAGCCGGAACGCCTCGCACCGGGGGTTGGGCCGAATGCTCCGGGAGCATTTGTTTCGGTTTCCCTCCGCTCTCTCCCGCCCCTTCTGGAGGACGGGAATGTTTTGTCCAGGTTTTTCGCCTCACCCTCGGGCTTTCTTCTCTTCCGTACAGGGAGCGACACCTTCTTCCGGGAGGATTTTCTCCAGATTATCCGGGAGGGCCAGGAACGCCGCCCCTTCCATCGGGAAATTATCCAGAGTACGTTCGTGCAGGATTTCTGTCTTATCATCCGGAAGTATGCGGCAGAAACGGCGGCCTGGCACGAAAGTGTGATGTGTAGACGGCAAGCTAATTCGGCAGTACGCAGTGATGACGGCGGCCTGATTCTAAGGAGCGCTATAGAAAAGGTAGCTTGACGGAGTAAAAGACAAAAACGAGGGAATCCATTCTCCTTTAGGAGATGCAATCCCTCGTTAGCTTTTGATGTTTGGTTAGTAAACACAAATCAGGCGAAGTAATTTTTTCTCCTACCTTGATAAAGACGAGGTGAAGGAGTGCGCTGATGTAATTGCAAGACAGAAGGAGTAACCAGAATTTTTGTGGACAGGAAGTCCCAAAGAGACAGGCTTAGTGGGAAATTGGTCGGTGAGCAGACTATCACAATGAAATTATTACGCAAAAAAGATCACCGCTGGTAAAAATTTCTAAAGATATTGAAATCTTCAACGAACAACCGTATAATAAAAGTAGGGAATTCCTACTTTTATTATGGGAGGTGATGACAAATGACGAATACAGCATTTGCTAACGATGCGAAGGTTATGTCGAAAGGCCAGGTAACTATCCCAAAAA
>CACZQB010000035.1 GCA_902783255.1 Oscillospiraceae bacterium
AAAGATTCCGCCCAGATCCCACGCAACGATGGCCGGTTCACCGGAGGCAAAATGCGCGGCTGCAAACAGAATTGCTGATACAATTGCAACAGGCCAGAACGGGAAATATTTCGTTCCTTTACCGACGAAAAACGCGCGGAAGCCTATCTCTTCGCCGACGACCGTAAACACCTGGCTGACGATCAGAAGAAGAAACTGACTCAGATCCGGGACGTTCACGCGTCCCATAACATGTTCGACGTACGCGTTGCCGAAAAATACTTTGCTGAGAAGCATCTCGGCGGGAGTAAGCACGAGCATTATCAGTATAAGGACAATAACGCCCGGTTTTTTAAGATCGGTAATAAATCTTTTAAAGCTCAGCCCTGATTCCGAATCAGGGGTCTTTGACACGCCCTCAACGATAAAAAAGAATGCAAGCCCTGTTATAAGAAGCGCGGCGCCCGCAATCTGCGACTGCGTAACAGCCTTTAAAACGGTAAAAAAGATCATCAGTGCCATGCCGATAAGTGTGAGAATTGTAATCTTGTCCTTTTTTAGCGAGTTGTTCATTTAATATCTCCTTGATCTTGTTTTGACATTATATTCTGCATCTGTTCGAGTTCGGCGATACAGTGATCGCACCATTCCCGGTGCATGTTTTGGTACATGAGTCCGTATTCAATAGTGAATTTCCAGTATATCGCTTTCTCAGGATGGTCGATTGCCTGTTTATACATTTCCGCATTGACAGACGCCTGTTTGCCGTCGTCGGGGAAAACAAACCCGTCGCGAAGCGTCTTGAAAAAGGCAATATTTTCCTCAATGGGAAGATCTCCCATAAAAAATGTCTTCAACAGAAGCGGATTGCGGACACCGGGCAGATTGTTATCTCTGAGCCAGCGAAGCAGTTCTTCTTTGCCTTCCGCCGTAATTGAAAACACGTTTTTGTCCGGCTTGCCTGTCTGCGCAACGTGGTTCTGGCTGATCCAGCCTTTTTTCTCCATTGTCTGAAGTTCCCGGTAGATCTGGCTTGTCTGCGCCGCCCAGAAATGATTCAGCGAATCTCTGAACACCGTCATTATCTCATAACCGGTCTTGTTACTGTTGTTAATAAGACCGAGTATACCGTGCTTTAACAATGATTGTCCTCCTTTTATATTCTACTTGTGGAATATTATATCATGACTTTTTGAAAAAGTCAATAGAAGCAGAATTTTATACCTTTGACAGCGAAAGAATATCAACCAACATCATAATAACATTGAATAAAAACAGATGTTCGATTGCAAAATTTGCAAGAACTTTACAACTTTTGTCCGTTTTGAACTTTAAAGCGGCTGTTCTTATGGCTAATTTAAGTTGTTAATAGAGAAAAATCTATTATTAACGAACAGTATTCTGTCTCACAGAGAAAATTGTAAAAAAGTGAAAAAACTGTTAATTTGTGAGTGTCTGCTTGACTTTATTGCAGTTCACCGATATAATGTGATTGAAAAGAACAGCCGCAATGATTATTAAATAATGATAAAACGATCTTGGAGATACTTCTATGAAAAAACGCACATTTTGCAATCCGGTAAACATCAATTACCGCTATCAGCGAAACTTCTTTTCAAGAGAATCGGCAGATCCGCTGATACTTATATACCATGATAAATATTTTCTCTTCGCTTCGCACGGAGAAGGTTACTGGATATCTGACGATCTTGTAAAATGGGACTTCATTAAAGTCGATATCAATAAATATCCTGATTTTGAGCTGTATGCACCCGGAACATGCGTCGTGGGTGACAGACTTTACATAACGTTCAGCCAGGGCGGAAATATTCTGTATTCCGACGATCCGTTCGACCCGGATTCATGGGTAAATATCGGGCGACCCTACGGCTGGCACGATCCTGCTTTTCTTTATGATGACGACGGATACGTTTACGTTTACGAAGGTCTTGGCGACACATGTCTGCACGCGTCAAAGCTTGATCCGAATGACAATATGCGCCTCGTCGAAGGTCCTGTGCCGATCTTCTATTCTGACTATGAAAACCGCGGCTACGACCGCTGCGGTGACAATAACGAGATCGAGCGTATGCCGAGTCTTGAAGGCGCATGGGTAAACAAGATCGATGGTAAGTATTATCTTACCTACGCCACTCCGGGCACAGAGTTTTCCACTTATTGCGACGGCGTTGCCATATCAGACAGTCCTATGGGACCGTTTGAAAATTGTGATAACAGTCCGACCGTTTTCAAGGCGACCGGTTTTATGCGCGGCGCCGGTCACGGCTGTCTTTTTGAAGACAAGAAAGGCAAACTCTGGAAGATCGACACTGTTTCGATCAGCGTCAACACTTCGTTTGAACGAAGACTCTGTCTGTTCCCTGCAAAGATCGCCGAGGACGGGAAACTTTACACAAACACACTGCGCGGCGACTACCCGATGTATTATCCGCACGAAACAGACGATCCGTTCACGCAGTGCGATGCAGGTCTTCAGCTGCTGTCATACGGAGCAGCCTGCACCGCTTCATCGGTGATAGATGACGACCACTCTCCGGCATGCGCGGCAGATGAAAACATGAAGACCTGGTGGAGTGCAAAGAGCGGAGAAGCGGGCGAATGGATCTCGCTTGACCTCGGCGGATGCTATAAGGTAAAGGCTGTTCATATCAATTTCGCGGATCAGGATATCGTTGACACTACCGGGCGCGATAATGGTTTTTCTTACAAATATACGCTCGAGGTTTCGGCTGACGGCATTTGCTGGAGAATGCTTACGGACAGACGAGACAATGACGACGACCATCCGCACGAGTATTTTGAATATGAGAACGCGAGCTTCCGCTATATAAAGCTCACTAATCACGGACAGGTCCCCGCGGGCGGCAGATTTGCCGTAAGCGGAATCAGGGTCTTTGGTGACAGTGTTGGAAAAGCTCCTGTAAAGGCGCCTGATTTTACTCCGATTCGCGATGAAGATGAAAGAAATATGCGCGTTATGTGGGAGAAAGTTCCCGATGCGGAAGGATATTTCGTCCGTTTCGGCGTGAATGAGAATGAGCTGCATACGCATTTTCAGATCATCGGCGGTACAGAGGTAAACATCCGCTGTCTTATAAAAGACGTCAGATATCATGTCACTGTCGATGCTTACAATAAAGGCGGAATAACGCGCGGAACAGTCACAAAGATCATTTGAATACTGAAAACACATAAAACCTACGCCCGACAGAGTGAAAATTCTGCCGGGCAGTTCTTTATACAAATTTTCTTTATATGTATTCTCAGACTGATATCCGATTTTACAAAAATATCACAAGAAAGGTATTGACAATCAACTGATTGTGTGGTATACTCATATGCGAAGAGGTGATATGAAATGGTCAGTGTAAAAACATTTCCGGGCACATCGATCGTTACCGATGTTGTTAACAGAAAAAAAGCTGAAGAAGTTTTCTCCCATATTTTTGCCGGAGGGAATATTTACAGCTCACAGGTAACTGCCATAACGGGCATTGAACAGCATTCAGTTCAGAATTGGGTCGCCCGAGGGTTTGTATCCCGACCGATAAACAAGCAGTATTCAAAAAGACAGCTTTGCAGACTGATAATAATCAATATGCTCGGCACGGTGTTCAAAATAGGGGACATTACCGAAATGCTGTCGTCTGTCAACGGAAATCTCTCAGATGAGAACGACGACCTTATTCCCGACGATATTCTGTATATATGCTTTTGCGAACTGTGCGGTCTCAACGAAGGCGAGTGCATGGCGGAGCGTGTAGAATCAACATCACTGTCTGTCACGGAAGAGCTCGCATCTCTCACGCCGGACAACCGAAAAAAAGTTGCGGGAATATTAAGAACGATGTTTTACGCATACAGATCGGCTGAAATGAATAAAATTGCTCACGATATGTTTTATCGTATAATGAAAAACATCAATAAAGAGGAAAAAGTGAAAGGAGAAATAAAATGAACTATTTGAACTACACCATCAACCTCAATCCCGGCGGAATTATCGTTTCCGTCGCAATACTCGCGGTAGTGCTGATTGCCGTTATTTTTGGCATGGGTTACCTTAAAGCGCCTCCTGATATGGCGTTTATTATTTCAGGACTCAGAAAACGCAGAATTCTTATAGGAAAAGCAGGCTGGAGAGTGCCTTTTTTTGAAAGAGTGGATAAGATCTCTCTTCGCGTAATGCAGGTTGACGTAAAAACATCGGAAGCGGTCCCCACAAACGAATTTATCAATGTGACTGTAGACGGTGTGGCAAATGTTAAAGTAAGTTCTGATCCGGCATTGCTCGATAAAGCTGCCGAATCGCTTCTGGGCATGCGCCAGGATGAGCTCGTTGCGCTTGTCACTCAGGTCCTTGAGGGAAATATGCGTGAGATAGTCGGCTCTGTCGGACTGAAGGAAATGGTTCAGGACCGTCAGGGCGTAGCAAAGAAAATCACCGAAAATGTTGTCCCCGACATGGAAAAACTGGGTATAGAGGTCGTCAACTTCAATATTCAGAATTTTAAGGACGCCGCAGGAACTATCGAGAACATGGGTATCGACAATGTTGAGCAGATCCGTAAAAATGCGCAGATCGCAAAGGCAAACGCTCAGCGTGATATCGCAATCGCCACTTCAAATGCTCAGCAGGAAGCGAATGCCGTAAAGGTAGAGGCTGAAAAACTTATTGCGGAGCAGGACGCTGCCCTCGCTGTGCAGCAGTCCGAAATGAAGGTAATGGCAGATAACAAACGCGCCGAAGCTGATGCTGCATACAGCATTCAGCAGGAGGCACAGCGCAAAACGATTGAAATTACGCGTTCTGATGCCGATATAGCGCGCCGTGAAAAAGAAGCAGAACTTGCCGAAAAAGAGATCGCACTGCGCGAAAGAAAGCTTGACGCTGAAATCAGAAAACAGGCTGACGCTATGAAATACAAGGCTGAAAAAGAAGCGGAAGCAGATCTTATTCGCCGTCAGAAAGATGCGGAAGCAAAGAAATATGAGGCATTGCAGCAGGCGCAGGCAAGAAAAGCGGAGGCGGAAGCGGAACGTTTTGCAATGGAGCAGGAAGCTGAAGGTATAAGAGCCAAGGGTATTGCCGAGGCTGAAGCTATAGAGAAAAAAGCCGAAGCGCAGCGTAAGATGGGCGAAGCATCTGTTCTTGAAATGTATCTGAAGGCATTGCCCGAGGTCGTAAAGAATGCAGCAGAACCTCTTGCGCAAACAGACAAGATCGTAATGTACGGCGATGGAAACTCAACAAAGGTCGTAAAAGACGTAATGTCGACCGCAAACCAGGTAATCGAAGGCGTAAAAGAATCAACAGGAATAGATATTACCGCGCTTATTGCCGGCTTTGCCGGAGGAAAAGCGGCTGCGATCACTAACGAACAGTCCGCAGAATAACTAAAAAGGAAATTGCCCGACATAACGTTCGGGCAGTTTCCGCTGAAAAAGGAGATAATATGTCCCATCCTTCATTGTTTGCAGCATGGCCTGCAGTTTATGCCGTAGAACGCAGGTACGAAATAATTGTTCCGGTAGTCAGAAACTGCGTAATGTGGGTTTCTGTAGCCGACAAAAATTATTATGATGATTCAAACGGTATTCTTCGCTCCGGTTCTCTTACCCATAAAATGTCAGTTCCCGCCGAAGAGCTTGACGGTGCAGGCAAATATACCGTGTGCTGGCGTGAAGTTTTCAACAGAAAACCGTATCACTCCGAACTTGGTGAGGTAGAATCCTTTACGGTCGCATTCCACCCGCTCGGAACGGATGATCTGCATATATATAATATATCCGATGCACACAGCGCTGTTGATGCGCCTGTTTCGGCAGCAGGCTTTTTCGGAAAAGAGCCCGATCTGCTCATTCTGAACGGAGACATCCCTGATCACAGCGGTAAAATAGAAAATCTAACAGTTATTCATTGTATTGCAGGCGGCGTAACTCATGGGGCACATCCTGTGATTTTCGCGAGAGGAAATCATGACCTGAGAGGTGTATATGCTGAAAATATCGCTGATCATACACCGACTGACAACGGAAGATCATATTATACCGTCAGGGTAGGAAGCGTGTGGGCTGTTGTTCTTGACTGCGGCGAAGATAAACCGGACGATAATCCCGAATATGGCAATACGATCTGCTGTCACGATTTCAGGCTGAAACAGACCGAGTTCCTGAACAGAATTGCGAAAAACGCAAAGGACGAGTTTGATGCCGAAGGTGTCAGATACAGAATCGTTATTTCGCACAACCCTTTTAATGAAACGCTCAGACCGCCTTTTGATATCGAAAAAGATATATACACTGAATGGTGCAGTATCCTGAGAGATAAGATCCGTCCGGACTTTATGATCGCGGGTCATCTTCACAACTGTTATGTAACAATGCCCGGCGATCCGAAAGACTCACGCAAGCAGCCCTGTCCGGTTATTGTAGGCTCAAAACCGTTGAGAGAAAAACCGTTTTTTATAGGTACAGCCATAACATTGAAGGACGGTTTTGCTGATATCAAATTTACGGATTCTGAAGGGAATGTCACAGGAAGCACGGTATTGCCTTGTATTCACTGACAAAATATACAAATAAGCCGACTGATAATTTCAGTCGGCTTTTGTATTCGTATTTCAGAATTCAACCATAATCGTTTTCAGTTCTCCAGGACCGATCTGCAGTTCAACGCTGTTTTTACTGAAAGCGGCTCTTTCATCCCCGTATTCAGCAGAATCTGTGATTTTTGCGCTTTTAACTTCTTTGCAGAAGCATAATTCTGCGTTTGAAACATCCGATCGAGGATTATAAACACGCACGGTTACAGATTTACCGTCTCTTGAGCACTTCACTATTGTTGTGGATGCTCCTTTGCACGATAATATCTGTGCTTTCAGCGGAAGAGATCCGTTGTGCGACGTATTTGATATGATCGGCATATCGTTTTGCAGTGAAAACGCATATCTGTGCAACGCATCATAATCGGTTTTCACTATTCCGACCGCCATTCTTACCATCCTTGTACCGTATTCGGGATATGGATCGGGGTTTGACGAGGCGCGAAGAAGGCTGACCTGGAGAGTGTTGTCGGCGCCTCTGTAGCCGTATTTTGTGTCAGTGAAAAGTGCTATTCCTTTGCCCTGACCGTCTTTTGCATAAATAAAATCTCTTCCGTACCAGTCGTGAAGCGATGTTCCTTCGCGTTCATATGTGCCTAACTGAATATCATATATATATTTTTCGGTCTCATACGCAAACGGAACCTTAAAGATCAGTTTAGGCGAGCCCTTCTTTTTGTTTATTTCAAACCAGTTTGCTGTCACTGCGTACCTGAGTGCGCAGTCACCTTTATCGAGTGTTACGGTAACATCTATTTTAGAACTTTCAAATTCAATGCTGTAAGATAAACTGCTTCTCAGTTCACCTGCGCTATATGATGTCTGAACTGCTCTTCTTTCGGTGTTGAGATTAACTTCGGATGTATGTACACCCTCAACCCATGCGCTTGCTCCGACATATCTGTCGTTTTCAAGCACATATCCGAAAAACGCAGACGGCTTGGATATATATTCACGTCCTGTCTCTTTATCTGTAAGAGATATAAGCGTCATATCGTTTTCGTTGAATTCCGCTCTTATTCTGTCGTTTTCAAGAACGGGTCTTTTATAGTAGAGTCTTCTTCTGTCAGGCGTAAATGAGCCGAAATAATAGCCTTGGCGTTCGTTTTCTTTTATTATATAGGTAGAATATCCGAAAGCAGGGACAGATGCTTCAACAAGAATTACCGTTGCTCTGTGTCCGTTGTCGTTGACATCTTTTTCAAGTATTGTAAAGGAAATCGCCTTGCCGGTATCATCTTCTACCGTCATCGCCGCATGATTTCCCGGCCAGTCGTAAACACGTATTTCCGTCATTTCGTGACGGTCATATGCAGACGTGTTGAAAACGTGAACGATCCTTGTTTTGCCTCTTCCGCGTTCAACATTCGGCAGATTGTAACGGTGTTTTTCATTTACTCTGCAGCCGACGCCGGCGCCTTCTGATCTGGAATTAAGTGCGGAATCGGGTGTTTCATATGCGGAGGTGTCAATGTTTTTCGCAAACCTTCTCATTGCAAGCGATGCGCCTGATCCTGCATCTGCAAGCACTTCTTCAAAATTGCCTAGTGCGTGGTTCTTTGTCTCTGGAAGTCCGGATCCGGGAAGTATATCGTGGAACTGATTGAAAAGCAGCTTTTTCCACGATTCGGCGTATCTCGGATACGCTTCTCCGTCCGTAGCAATTTTAGCCATGGCGGTGAGCGTCTCGGCAGCGGTGAGTCGGTCTTCCATTATTCTGTTCGCGGTTTTAAGCTGTGATTCAGATGTATAGCAGCCCGTGAATGCGGGACCGAGCTCTTCTTGGAGAATCGGGAATCTTTCTCTGTATTTTTCGAGCATGCTGAAGTATTCTGTATAGCTTGAAAACTTTACAGTGGGAGCTACTGGCCATGACTGCATGTCAACAAGCATCTGTATATCTTTTCTTGTCGGTCCGCCACCGTGGTCGCCTACACCGTATACTTTTATCATTCCGTCTATTCCGCCGTACATTTCGCAGAACGGAATAACAAGCGAAAGATACCCCGGACGTATCGGGTCGTTATACCAGGACGGTTCGTTTACCGTCAGCACCTCCGCGCCTGACGGAGATCTCCATCTGTATACGTAAATATCGTCAAGTCCTCTGCAGTGATAAAAATACCTGATGCCTCCGGCATTCAGCAATTCGGGCATTACGGGCGTGTGACCGAATGAGTCTGGATGAAAGTCTGAATTAATAGATTCAGGATCTATACCGAGTTTTTCGGAAAGGAATCTTTTCGTAACGAGGATATGCTCCGAAATACTCTCGGCTGACGGCAGGTTTCTGTCGCTTTCGACCCATGCGGAACCTGAAAATTCCCATCTGCCTTCTTTGATCCTCTGCTTTATTTCTTCAAACAGTTCGGGATCGTATTTTTCCGCCATTTCATAAGTTGCGGCCTGTGACTGGGAAAATGTGAAATCGGGGTATTCTTTCATCATGTCAAGCATCGTTCTGAATGTTCCGAGAACTATCGCAACAGTTTCGTGATACCCCCAAAGCCAGTCCATGTCTATGTGGGCGTGGGCAATGCAGTACATAGTATATTTTTTCGCATCTGACGAAAGCGGCATGAGTATTTTTTCCGCTTCAATGCAGTCACTGTTAGTTAAAGAACCGTTTTCAGTGAATTTTTCATAAAGCAGATCGACTGCTCTATCAAGCAGTTCGTTTGCCTTTTTGCCGGAAGGCAGTTTTGCCAATTCGTCCGCAACGCCTATCTCACCGAAAATTCTTTCAAACATCGGGAATCTCTCACTGTGTTCGGACCAGTGGTCGGTCCTTTCAGGTCTCATGGCGGCAATTTTATCGTATCTTGTCATGGTATTTTGTTCCTTTCGCTGTTAATTGATCCGTGCCATGTCGATTATAGCATATATGGGGCGTTTTGTCCATAGAAAAAGAAAGAAAAATCGTTAAAAATTCGAAAAAAAATTGATATCGTTATTGACTTTATCCGTATATTCTGTTATAATAATATTTAAGATACGGATATTTTCGCTTACCGAAAAAATCGGAAGGAGGTTGCCTGATGTCTGTAAATAACGACAACGGTCTTATTGTCGAGCCCGAAGCGGCAGACAAGGCGGTCGAGGTAATAAAACTGATCGCCCATGCTGAAGACTCCGGCAGAAAACGCCGCGAATTTGCCGAATCAGAGGCAAAGCTGATAATCAGCGAAGCTTTTGAAAAAGCGGAAAAATCGGCTGAGTTCGAAAAAGCAAAGGCCGATGAAAAAATCAAAAAAGTAAAAGAGCTTACCGAACAAAAGGGCAGGGAGCTTGCTATAAATATTCTTACTCAGGTCAACGAAGAATGTGAGGAGCTTAAACAGAACGCCCGTGAGAACAAGCAGCAGGCCCTTACCGCCGTCGTTGAAAGGATCGTGAACGAATGGCGATAGTCAAAATGAAAAAAGTCACGGTCGTTGCGATGGCGGAAGATAAACAGGCGTTATTAAACGATCTTATGTGGCTTTCTGCGGTTGAAGTGAGTCCTCTTTCGGAAAAAATTGATGATGAAGAACTTGCCTCGCTTGTCAGTACGGAAAATGTTTCGGATAATATCGAAGATATAAACAACAAAATATCCATTCTTTCACAGGCGCTTAAAACATACCGTCTGTATTCCAAAGAAAAACGTTCGCTTTTTACTCCCTATCAGCTCGTTTCACGAGCCGATTTCGATACTTTTCAGGACAAAGAAGAAAAGCTCTGCTCCGATGCGAAAAACGCGTTGCGTGCAGCTGCGGAGCTGAGCACCATAAAGTCCGAAGAAAACAGACTGGATGCCCTTACTCAAAGACTTCTGCCTTGGAAGACGCTTCCTTTCGCTCTCAATGAGCCGGTTTCCGAAAAAACCGCTTATTTCTTCGGATCTGTTCCTCTTAAAGCTAAGATAGAAACTGTAACCGAGGGACAGGCAGAAGAAGACGGTGAAAAGATCGCCGCATGGACAGACTGTCTTGCAAAAGACAAATCATACGCATACATTCTCGTGATATGTCTCGCAAGTCAGGAAAGAGAGCTTTTATCGTCTCTGTCGGATATCGGTTTTTCCAGAATATCCTTTCCCGAACTTCACGGCACCGTTGCCGGGAATCTCGATAAAATATCGAGAAGGAAAGAAGAGCTTTCAGATAATCGAGAAGCGCTTGTAAAACAGCTCGAAAAATATTCGGAAAACCTTTCCGATACCGAAAAAGCGATAGATATTCTTTCAAATAATGCCCGTCTCACCGGTGTTCGTGAAAAATTACTGAATACAGGTTCTGCTTTTATCCTTCAGGGCTGGACTCCCGAAGACAGGGTCGGCGAACTTGCCGGACTCCTTGAAAAATACGGAGCCCCCTTCTTTTCAGAAGATCCCTCTCCTCAGGAGGAACCGCCGATAAAGCTTAAAAACGCTAAAATCGTTCAGCCTTTTGAGCCAATCACCGAAATGTTCGCTTTGCCCACATACAGAGGGCTCGATCCCAACTTTATGGTCGCGCCGTTCTATTTTCTGTTTTTCGGGATGATGCTTTCCGATGCCGGATACGGACTGTTGCTCGCAATAGGCGGTTTTCTGATCCTTAAATTCACAAACATCCGCGGTTCAATTAGAAATATGGTCAAAATGTTCGCTATCTGCGGAATTTCGACCGTTGTGTGGGGATTATTGTTCGGCACCTTTTTCGGAGATGCCGTTGGCGTAATTTCTTCAACATTTTTCAACAGTGATCTTACGCTCCAGCCGTTGTGGTTTGACCCGGTCAGCGATCCGATAACTCTGCTTATTGTTTCGTTTGCTGTCGGTTTTATCCATATCATGGTCGGGCTTGGACTTAAAATGTTCATGCTTATCCGCGACGGACATTATTTTTCCGCAATATTCGATGTGGGCTGCTGGATGATTCTTCTTGCGGGAGTTCCTGTCGTTCTTTTTAATGTTCCTGTCGGAATTGCTCTCATTGCGGTCGGCGCAGTCGGACTGATACTTACACAGGGACGCGAGAAAAAAGGCATAGTCGGTAAAATTATCGGCGGTGTCGGCAGCTTATACGGAATTACGGGTTATATGTCGGATATCCTCTCTTACTCCCGTATCCTTGCGCTCGGTCTTTCCGCAGGCGTTATAGGCAGCGTATTCAACAAACTCGGCTCCCTCGGCGGTGCAAATTTTATCGGAGTCATACTTTTTATCATTATATTTGTCATAGGTCATATTCTTAACCTCGCGCTAAGCAATCTCGGCGCATACGTTCACGCTTCCCGTCTTCAGTTCATCGAGTTTTTCTCGAAGTTTTACGAAAGCGGCGGACGCAAATTCGACGAATTCGGCATTCAGCTCAAGTATACCGAACTCGGTCAATAGTCAAAAAATAAAAAAAATAATAAATCACG
>CACZQB010000036.1 GCA_902783255.1 Oscillospiraceae bacterium
ATACGTAACGATAAGTAATTTGTCAAACATTTCAAACACCAGAGAAACGGAATTTACTTTGGCAAGTTACTACATTCAAATTTTAAACATTTCCTGTTGACAAATAAAGAATAATATGATACTATGGTATAAAGTAAAAGGTTTAGGCTTAATTATTTGTTTTCGGAAGTCATTATATCGTTGCGGATCGGGTTCATAGGTCACAACTCTGTTGAGTATATACAAATGTTGCTTCGGTTATGGAACCGTAATATTTTTCAAAAGTCGGGAAATGTAACCTGAGACAGTATCTTCAGTGTAATCAGGGTTATCGAGTTTGAAAGGAACAGTATCTCGTATGTTCGGCAGATAAGTTACTCTGTGCTATATCGTGGCAAACTAACATTATAAAAATCCCGTACGCTAAAATCTCTTATTACTCCAAATGTGGGGAGAGTCAGGAGGTAACATGGAAATATATATAATTATAATAATTATCTTTTTTCTTATATTGTTTATTCCGACATCTAAATATCTAAGTAATCGATTAGGCTTTGTTGTGTTATTAATCGTAAAATTGAAACGTAAAAAATACAATAAATATGGTAGTTTATTTTTCAGATCCTATAAAAGAACATCATTTTATGTTGAGACACAGGATAGGATTTATTCTGTTATCCAGTTATGCAGATTTTATAAGTATATGCTTTTTTTTGATAGAAAAGGAACAGCACAGATCAGGCATATTGGTGCACGGCGATTAATACCATATAAAGCATTTTACAATATTGACGTATCAAACCTTGATTTTTCATATGGAATAGATTCATTACCAAGCACAGCGCATGAAAAGCCGATAATTCCTATTCTGCTTATGGTTCCTGCACCGGTATGTATAAACATACCGTATCAGTATTCTCACAAATGGGAAGTTGAAACAGGGAATGGTGAATTTATAGAGAATTTTTACATTTCTGATTCAACCTTTTTTTTGAAACTATTGAATAACGATGCTGAATTGAAACAATAAAAGGATTTAAACTATCTTTTATAGAACGATCGTTTATATTATCAAGGTTGTTATAGTTCGTTATTATGGTATTAATAAAGAATATAGATTGCATGGTATTGAGCCAGGGAGATTTAAAACGGTGATTATGGTAAATGACTCAGTTTATCTAACACCTTTCTCTATTGAGTCTGACAGCCTTTTATTACAGCAGGATATTATATCATTGGACGAAGAAAATGACACTGATATGGGGAAATAGACTCATTTAAAAAGTGTATAACTATTTTAATTTCTTTTATCTAATATAATTACATTTCACTATTATCTAATTACCAACTGAAGGATAAAAAAATGAATTATTTTAAAGTTACATGCAAAGTGATATTTAATATTTGGCTAATAGGCGTTGTTGCATCTGCTTTCACATATGTGGGAATTATGTTTGCCATGCCCTTGGGAATTATCGGAGAAGTCATTCTCGGCATTATATATTATGGTGGATTGTTCGCAGCGTGTATGATCTTTTTATGGAAGCTTTCTGACCGTTACGGATACAGCTTAGGCCTTGAGGATCAATTTGACAAAAAGAAGTATTTGATTTGCGTTATTATTGGTGCCTGCGTAAACCTGGCGTTTGCTTCGATACTTATTCCCATTCCTGTTGTAAATTTTGCTGCGGCAATACTCAATTACTATTACATCTTCCCATATCAGCTGTTTTATTTATATCTGAATTTGCCTGAGATTACCGGTACATATATAGCTATGTTGATTGATACTCCGATTATTGCAGCAGTAATGTTTTTCGGTGCGTGCTTCGGCGCAAAAGTTGCAAAACGAATTCGCGAAGCGCATAAGGTTGATGCCGAAGCAACGGAATCCGCGGAACAACCAACCAATCACATCAAAAAAACAGGTTCATGGAGAGATGCCATAAATCAGAAAGAATGATCATCTGTAATATTCAATTTTGTTGTGTATTCCGTATTGATTCAATTAAATAGTCTCAAGATAACTTCTGTTAAGAACAGATATATAAATATTGCATTTTTAATAGTTTTAACAAAGTCAGTTGTAAGAATAAAAACAACAAAACAGCTTTTATTGTATGGAAGTACTGTGACAACATTTCATTTGAATTATTATTAAGCTTTGTTGTAAAATACTTAAATATTGCAGATGAAGAGATTTCTGAGTTTTGTGCGGATCCGCACAGCATCCTTGCTGAAATGGTCGAAAAACAACTGGTTATTATGAAATTAAACGATTGATCATTCTTTTATCAACTCCTGCGAGAAGCCTCGCACCTTATTTGTGGAGATATCACAGTTAATAATTTTTAGCAAAGAAACGTGGAATCAATTATGATCGATTTACTCAACCCATTTAATATCGCAAAAAACAAACAAAGCGACAACACAGTAAAGTGTTTACGGTTGTTCGAATTATGCGATGAGGCAGCCACTCGCGGATTCCGGAGCATCCCGCCGATAGTAAAAAAAGAGCTTTCCGAGCTGACTAATGATCTGCCTACGTTGAAATTCAGGTCGGATTTTGCTGCAGAATTATACTACAAAAGAGACATCTGTGAAAGGATACGAGAAGCATACACTGAGATTGGTGAATACTTAAAGCTGTCAGAAGCATATGATGCAATGGACAATCATAAATACGCGGAAACGGCATTAAATATTATACTAATAAAAAAACTGTTGGAAATAGAAAAACTCATATCTTTTGAAGGGAAATCTGAGTGCCTGAGGATGCTCCAGAAAACCTTCAATTTCTGTGACAACGAAGAGTTTAAACAGTTCAGACTCGAAGTAGAACAGCATACTGGGTCCATAGACCGTTTCAGTTCAGTTTATATAAACGTTTCACCTGATGTCGGAGTGCGGAAAAGAACCGAAATAACGGAAAGTTCCGGAAACGTCGGTATTGAATCTACCGTGTCTTCATATTTAGAAAGGCTGGGAGTTATTCAAACTGAAGAAACCGGTGCTCCATGGTTTACAATGTATTCTGGATTTGAACTCGCTGTTTTGGAAGCACTTGACTCAAAGTATGATATTTCAGGTGAATACTCAACCAAATTCAGAACAAAATGTGAATCAGTGCTTTATGCTGTTCACAAAGGACTTTCATTTTATTTGTTCATGCAAAGCATATATGAACACTGGAACGAAGTCGGGTTGTCTGTATGCGCTCCGGAATATAACGACAACAGTCTCAACTCGTTTCATGGGCTTTATGATCCGATTCTGCTGAAGGAATCACCAGAAGTTATTATACCGAATGATTTTGAGTTTTCTGATGAATGCGGTTTTGTGCTGTCCGGTGCTAACAGCTCCGGTAAAACATCATTTCTTCGGGCTGTAGGTACAGCGTTTGCTTTGGCAGGATGCGGATGCCTGATTTCTGCAAAGTCTGCATGTGTAAGTCCAATGAACGCCATATATACTCATTTTCCGCAGGGAGAAACGGTTAATTTCGGTTTTGGACGTCTCAAAACCGAGATAGAGATTCTTCAGGGTTTTCTGAAAAACGATCCAAAGAATTCACTTTTCCTTTTTAATGAGATCTTCTCGTCCACAAATGGAGATGACGCATATATTTACACCAAAAGGCTCACAGCTTATTTGATAAGAAATAACGCTTATTTTATTCTGATATCACATCATAAAACGATTCCTCCTCGTCTTTTTGCTGATGGGTCAACAGCCCGACTGGCATTTCTGACAACAAATGTACTTGACACTAAATATATTGTAAGACGTGTCAATAGTCCTGAAAACTACGAAAATGAAAGCATTCTTGAAGAGTATGGGCTTTCTGCTGAGCAATTGAAAACGGGAGGACAAAAGAATGATTGACTGTTCATTATTATTCCCGGGAAAAAGAGATTTTGAAAAGAATCTGGATGAACGGGTCATATCAGACCTTTCTATCGACACAATTGCCGAAGCAATTAATTTCGATGCTGAGAAAATGAGTATGTATTTGCTGGATTTTTCAGCAACGGAGGAGGAATTGTTGTTCCGGCATGAAATCGCTGATGATTTTATCCGTAATGCAGGTTTATTCAATGCACTCATACATAAAAAAACTGAATTTGAGATAATAAGTGAAAAAACGAATGCAGCTTCAAAGGAAATACACTCTATGCAGTACCTCCGTGAACCTACTACAGATTGGGGAGGCAATTTCACGATAGTGTCTATTTTTCACGTTGTTTCAGAGGCTTTGAAATCATACTGGAGTTTTTTTGACGATATGCTTTCGATACTTGAGAATAAGGGGCTCAAGTCCAAAGGCTTGGAACGTCTTAAAAACGTTCTTAATAATATCATCAGCGGAAACGATATCGAGAAATTACGGACAGAAATATCAGATTACACATCTCTCACATCACTTTCATCATCGTATTCATGTGTTTTGCATTTTAACCGTTCACTTCATATTGAAAAAATGTCGTATGAGACGATTGGGACTGTTCAAAGAGATTTGCGAAACAGAGGAAAACAGAAAAAGTGCATAGACGTAAAAATGTCAGACCGCGCATTGAACAGAATGTTGTTCAATCATAACAAGTCTTATGCTGTAAAACTGCTGGAAATGGCGAAGTATTACCAGAGAATACTAGAAAATATGTATGACGATCTGCAGTTTTATGAGTTGTATGTCGGTATAATAAAGTTTTATGAAACAAACGGAATACCGGTATCATTGATAAAAAACCTGTCTGAGAAAGACCTCAGGTTTACCGATCTGTTTGATCTTTCACTTGTGGCGGATGTTGTTGTAAAAGGTAAAGATGTCAGAAAAAACGTTAAGAGCAGCAGCGCGGATATAATTACAAAAAAAGTTTTTATCTCCGGAATGAATCAGGGCGGAAAAACTGTTTTTATTCGATCTGTCGGTATCGCTGTCTTGTTGGCAAAAGCAGGTCTGCCGGTACCCGCTGAACAGTTCGTCTGTTCCAACTTGAATAGCATTTATACTTTTTTCCCGATTGATGATATTGTATATGAGGCTAACAGCCGTTTTCGAAACGAGCTTGCCATGATGAAAAAGATAGTCGAAAAAGCTCCTTACAACTCACTTGTGCTGATGAATGAGCCCTTTATTTCAACAACGGAAAAAGAAGCTGTTGCCTTGATTGAAAACCTGCTTGTTTTCTTTAATAGGCATAATAACTGTGTTATTACAGTCACACATTTCAAGCAGCTCCTTTCGAGAATTGATGATTCGGCCCAGTCATTCGTTGCATCAGGATATCCTTCATTCAGCGTTTCGGAAGCAAGTCCTTACCTTCTCACAGGACATGATCTGCTGCCATTTCTGGAATAAGCAAACTGCCTAAGTATTCCAATATATAATAATTCGATAATCTCATTTTTTGAAACATTCCAGTTTTTTGACAGATTTTCAATAACAAGGATGTTGCCAGATGTTAGAATTGCAATTGCCGTTTCTTGATTGTCCTATATATGTCTATACTGATGACATGAACATAGCTGAATCTGTTTGCTTTATTTATAAAGAAAATGCTTTTATTAATAATCGAAATCCCGGAGATGGATATCCTATCGTCAGAATAAAAAAAGATGGCGTTAATATGTATACTGTCGGGTATAGGAAGTATTGCATAAACACTGCAAGTCCATATATTAAAGTTCAGGCATGTATGTCGTTATCGTGTTTTGCATCCGGATATGGGGATTCTTGTTTTCTGGGACAAGAGCCTTGGTTCTCGGGCTGTAGTACTGCTTTATACTCCTCATATTGTCATGATGTCGGTTCATACGATGTTACGGCCTGCGATCCTATGAATCCTCCGACCGCTCCGCATGGGGTTAATAATATTATAGACCCATTATAATAAGTTTTTCGACCTTCGTAAGAACACTCTGTCCTTCCAAGGCGAGTATGTGGTAACCATTTCCATCAACAAATAATGGCTTGATGTTTATGGACCATCATTTATTTCTTTTATATTTATATATTTATTGTTTTGAGTGATGAATTATGGAGTTTATCATTGGATTAATTATTTTGATTTGCAGTATTATAAGTTTGAAGTATATCAGAGCCTTTTTTATAAGATTGATTTTCATGTTCAAGCTTAAAAAGCGTTGTGCCAATAATAATGCTAAACTTTATTCGAATTCATTATTATGGTTGTTGGGCATGACACCTCATAACGGATGCGATTTTTATGTGGAGACAGAAAAAAAAGTGTTTTCTGTGAAATTCTTTTTTACCAGGTATAAGAGAGATGTGATAACATTTATTGGAAGTTCACAGTTTTTTTGGGGGTGGCTGCGTATTGAAAGCCCGACAAGACCAGTTGAGGTGAAGCACAGAATTCACAAACTGCCTACAATTGACTTTTTGTATAACATGCGAAATGATTTTGCTGGAAAACCAATAATGCCCTACTTACTGATCAGTCCGGCTTGTTCGCATATTATTCTTATTCCTCATTTGGGGGCTACGGAATTTGAAGTGAAACGAATAGGCGAATTGCAATTTATTGATTACTTTACAATAATTTCACAGCATAAACTTTTAGAAATGATTGAATAAGACATGTAGTTGACTGTTCATTCAGCTCGCATTTGGATGCTGAAACTGTAACAGCATTTATATAGGATCCTCTTTTCTTGTCCCACGTATTCTAAAATGTCCTTTTTCATTTCGTATGACCTCCCTGCGTAGATTAAACCGTATTTCTTCGGAGAATACCAACATTTTTTTCGGATATTTCCTACATTTTTATTATACAACTTACACGTATAAATAGATAGAAGGTATATAATGAAAAAAATATATATATAAAAAGCACTTTGTCCAACACATTGTATTTATGCAGATATGTGTCTAGAACAAATGAAGGAAGAAAAATAATAATTTTAAAGATTACGCTAGCGATTCTTAGAATTTTATTTTCTTTAATTCCAACAATTATACCAGGATTATTTAATGAATTAATATATGGGAAAAGATTATATATGAAGACTTACCAGAAATGACAATGAACTTGGTTCCGCTGCTGAAAAGCTGGGAGTAAACATTGAAATGAAGTATGATGCTTTTATTC
>CACZQB010000037.1 GCA_902783255.1 Oscillospiraceae bacterium
GAAATACCGTTTCCGATACCTTTTTCAGTGATACTTTCACCGAGCCACATAACGAGGCAGGAGCCCGCTATAAGAACGAGAACTATCGCTATCTGTTCAAGAACACCGGCAAAACCTTCTGCGGGGACAAGCGCCGGCGATTCTCCGGATTTCAGTGTTACGAGATATCCGAATGCCTGTAAAAGGGCGATACCGACGGTGACGTAACGGGTAATCTGGTTGATCTTCTTCTGTCCTTCTTCTCCGCCGTCTTTCTGCAGACGCTCAAGAGCGGGGATTGCGATGGTAAGAAGCTGAATAATAATGCTTGCGTTGATATAAGGCTGAATGGTGAGGGCAAAAATTGTTCCCTCTGTCAATGCGTTACCGGAAAGCATATTCAGGTAACCGAGAAGGCTTCCCTGCGCATCGAAATATGCTCCAAGCGCCTCAGCGTTGATAAACGGCACGGGGATTGAGCTGCCGATCCTGAAGAGGACGATTATGAACAGGGTGTATAAAATCTTTTTCCTCAGGTCCGCTATTTTCCACGCGTTTCTTAAGGTTTCAAGTATTCCCACCCTTAAAGCACCTCAACTTTCCCGCCGGCTGCTTCTATCTTCTGCTTGGCTGACTCGGAAAATTTGTTAGCCTTTACTGTTAATTTCTTTTCAAGTTCACCGTCGCCGAGAATTTTGACGGCAGTGTTAAGATCGCTGATAAATCCCTTTGAAAGAAGTTCTTCAGCAGTAACAACGGTTCCATCCTCAAATTCATTAAGGAAATCAACGTTTACTATCTGATATTCTTTTCTGAAAGGATAATTACGGAAGCCGCGCTTCGGGAGTCTTCTCTGAAGGGGCATCTGGCCGCCTTCAAAGCCCGGTCTTACGCCGCCGCCGGAACGGGCGTTCTGGCCTTTATGACCTTTACCCGCCGTTTTGCCGTTTCCGGAACCGGCGCCTCTGCCCTTTCTCTTGGGTTCTTTTACGGAACCGGGAGCAGGAACGAGATCGTAAATTTTCATTTGTGGCCTCCTTATTCTTCTTCTACCTTGATAAGGTAAGAAATCTTCTTTATTTTTCCCATTGTAGCACCGTTGTTGGGCTGAACGGAAACATCCCCGATCTTTCTGAGTCCCATTGATTTTGCGGTTGCTATATGGTCTTCATGTCTGCCGATAAGACTTTTCTGAAGAGTGATTTTAAGCATTGTCATTTCCTCCTCAACCTAATATTTCGCTTATCGATTTGCCTCTGATCTCAGCAATCTGTTTAGCATCTCTGAGGCTTGCAAGACCTTTTATGGTAGCCTGAGCGAGATTCTGGGGATTACGAGAATGGAGAGCTTTTGTTCTGATGTCCTTAACGCCTGCAAGTTCGAGAATATCTCTTACTGCGCCGCCGGCAATGATACCGGTTCCTTTGGGGGCGGGTTTAAGAACAACTGAGCTTGCGCCGAACTCTGCAACGAGCTCGTGAGGAATTGTCGTACCCATAAGAGTTACTCTTACGAGATTTTTCTTCGCATCTTCCTCTGCTTTGTTTACGGCATACATAATATCCACGGACTTGCCGAGACCTACACCTACGACACCGTTGCCGTCGCCGACAACGACGAGAGCGGAGAATTTCATTTTACGTCCGCCCTTTACGGTTTTGGAAACACGCGCGATGTTGATGGTCTTTACTTTTAAGTCCAACGTGGACGGGTCTATTTTATCGTACATTTAATCATATCCTCCTAAACTTAAAAGTTAAGTCCGCCTTCTCTTGCGCCTTCAGCCAGCTCTTTTACACGTCCGTGATAAAGATATCCGCCTCTGTCGAAGATAACGTCTTTGATTCCTTTGTCCAAAGCGCGTTTAGCGAGTTCTTCGCCGATTTTCTTTGCTGCGTCTTTGTTTCCGCCGTATTCGGTAAAGTCTTTTTCAACGGTGGAGCAGGCAACAAGCGTGTTACCGGTCGTGTCATCGATAATCTGCGCATAAATATGCTTAGAGGATTTGAATACGCAAAGGCGAGGTCTTTCTGCAGAGCCGCTTATTTTGCTGCGGATACGTTTATGACGCTGAATCCTTGCTTTGTTTGAATCCTTTTTCGAGATCATATCCTTAATTCCTCCTTCTTATTACTTCTTGCTGCCCTTACCGGCTTTGCCTTCTTTATGACGGACATATTCTCCGACATAACGAATGCCTTTGCCATGGTACGGTTCGGGAGGTTTCTTATCGCGGATCTCTGCTGCAAACTGACCGACCATCTGTTTATCGGGTCCTTTTACAACGATTGTGTTTGCATTGGGGACATCAAGTGTAATGCCCGGAATTTCTTCGAAAACAACAGGGTGAGAATAGCCGATGGTAAGAACGATCTTCTTGCCTTCTTTAACTACCTTGTAGCCTATGCCCTGGATTTCGAGTGATTTGGAATAACCGTTTGTTACGCCTTCGATCATGTTTGCGATAAGCGTTCTTGTAAGACCGTGGAGGCTTCTGTGAAGCTTATCGTCGGAAGGACGGGAAACATGGATCTGCATTCCGTCAATATCAACTTTCATATCATGATGAAGTTTGCGCGTAAGCGTCTCTTTTGCGCCCTTTACGGTTATTGTATTATCGTCGGCGATCGAAACATCAACACCGGCGGGTATATTTATTGTCTTTCTACCAATTCTTGACATTGTTAATTCCTCTCTTTACCAAACGAATGCGAGGACTTCGCCGCCAACGTTCTCTTTTCTTGCCGCCTTATCGGTCATAACACCTTTAGACGTGGAGACGATGGCAACACCGAGACCTCTCATAACCTTGGGTATTTCGTCTGAACCGACGTAAATGCGAAGGCCGGGTTTGGAAACTCTTTTCATGCCGCGGATGACCTTGGATTTGTTGGGACCGTATTTAAGGATGACCTTTATAATGTCCTGTTTTCCGTCGTCCACAACATTGTAAGACTTGATATATCCTTCGTCAACAAGAATCTGCGCAATCTGCTTCTTCATATTTGAAGCGGGGATATCAACAGTCTCGTGTTTCGCATCGTTTGCGTTGCGGATACGGGTCAGCATATCGGCAATAGGGTCTGTAATATGCATTATGCAATCCTCCTGTCTGTGTTATTACCAGCTTGCCTTTTTGACTCCGGGGATTTCGCCTTTGTAGGCGAGCTCACGGAAGCAAATTCGGCATATACCGTATTTTCTGAGATAACCGTGGGGTCTTCCGCAGATCTTGCATCTGTTGTAAGCCCTGACAGAGAATTTAGGTGTTCTCTGCTGTTTTATCTTCATTGAAGTTTTAGCCATTTCCGTTCCTCCTGAATCACTTAGCAAACGGTGCGCCCATGAGAGTGAGAAGTTCTTTTGCTTCTTCGTCTTTTGTTGCGCTCGTTACGAACATAATATCCATGCCTCTGACTTTGTCGATCTTGTCATATTCGATTTCGGGGAATATGAGCTGTTCTTTGATGCCGAGGGAATAATTTCCTCTGCCGTCAAAAGCGTTGGCGTTGATACCGCGGAAGTCGCGGACACGGGGAAGAGCAACGGAGAAAAGTCTGTCGATGAATTCGTACATTCTGTCGCCGCGAAGAGTTACTTTAACACCGATGGGCATGCCCTTACGGATCTTAAAGTTTGCGACCGATTTGCGAGCCTTACATACAACGGGCTTCTGACCGGTTATAATGCCGAGGTCGTTGGAAACTGCGTCGATAACTTTGCTGTTGTCTTTTGCTTCGCCGCATGCAACGTTGATAACAACCTTTTTGATCTCGGGGATCTGCATTGAGCTCTTATACTCGAATTTCTTCATAAGAGCCGGAGCAACTTCGTCTTTATAAAAATCTTTTAATCTGGCCATTTATTTGTTCCTCCGTTATATGCTCTCTTTGCAGTGCTTGCAATATCTGACTTTTTTGCCGTCTGCTTCGATACGGTAGCCTACTCTGGTGGGTTTGCCGCATTTGCTGCATACGATCATCAGTTTGCTTACATAAAGGGGACCCGGAGTTTTAACCATTCCGCCCTGCTGCTGAGGACCGCGGGGTTTTACATGTTTTGTAACGATGTGAACACCTTCCACGATTGCCTTGCCTTCAGAGGGAGAAACTTCGAGAACTTTACCCTTCTGGCCTTTGCTGTTACCGGAGATAACCTGAACGGTATCGCCTTTTTTGATATGAAGCGTTTTCATTATTCAAGCTCCTCCTTTACAGAACTTCTGGAGCAAGCGAAAGGATCTTGGTATATTCCTTATCGCGGAGCTCTCTTGCTACGGGACCAAAGATACGGGTACCCTTGGGGTTTTTATCTTCTTTATCTTTAAGGATAACTGCTGCGTTTTCGTCGAATTTGATGTAGCTGCCGTCTGCTCTGCGGAGACCGCGAACGCTTCTTACCACTACGGCTCTGACAACTTCGCCTTTTTTAACGATTCCGCCGGGGGAAGCTTTCTTAACAGCAGCGACTATAACATCGCCGATATTGGCATATTTTCTGCCGGTGCCGCCCAAAACACGAATGCACATAAGCTCTTTTGCACCTGTATTGTCGGCTACCTGCAGAAAGGTTTGCTGTTGAATCATAACTGGTACTCCTTTACTGCATTATTTGGCTTTTTCGATGATCGAAACAAGGCGCCATCTCTTGTCTTTGGAGAGAGGTCTTGTTTCCATAACCTCGACTTTGTCGCCGATATTGCACTCGTTGTTT
This sequence comes from Oscillospiraceae bacterium, assembly GCA_902783255.1. Classification (GTDB taxonomy): domain Bacteria; phylum Bacillota; class Clostridia; order Oscillospirales; family UBA644; genus HGM12619. The sequence goes on from CACZQB010000037.1 coordinate 4,693, forward strand.
TCATCGTGCGCTTTAAGTTTATAGGTTCTTCTTATAACCTTTGCATAGAGGGGGTGTCTGATATTCTCTCTGATAGCGACAACAATGGTTTTGTCCATCTTATCGGAGACAACCATGCCCACTCTTGTTTTTCTGAGATTTCTTTCCATCGTTCAGTCCTCCTATCAGACAGCCTGTTTCTGGTGAAGGATCGTCTTTATTCTTGCGATATCCTTCTTAACAGAAGCGATTACCATGGGGTTGTCGAGCTGTTTGGTCGCATGCTGAAAACGAAGATTGAAAAGCTCTGCTTTGAGATCTTTAAGTTTTGCTTCGAGTTCGGAAACGGACATTTCTCTGATTTCCTTAGCTTTCATTATGCGTCACCTCCGGCTTCGGGAGCCTCATCGGATTTTTTGATGAATTTGCATTTTACCGGAAGTTTATAGGATGCGAGACGCATAGCTTCCTTTGCAACTTCTTCGGATATCCCGTCCATTTCGAACATTACGCGTCCGGGTTTTACAACCGCTACCCAATATTCGGGAGATCCTTTACCGGAACCCATTCGGGTTTCGGCGGGTTTTTCGGTGATGGGCTTATCGGGGAATATTTTTATCCAAACCTTACCGCCTCTTTTGATGTATCTTGTCATAGCGATACGGGCAGCTTCGATCTGGTTGCTTGTGATCCATGCGGGTTCAAGGGAAACGAGACCGTAAGAGCCGCTGGAAAGTTTGTTGCCTCTTGTAGCCTTACCTTTAAGACGGCCGCGCTGAACACGTCTATATTTTGTTCTTTTTGGCATTAACACGGCGGTTTTCCTCCTTTACTTCCGTTCTTTTGTTTGAAGCGAGAACTTCGCCCTTATAGATCCATACTTTTACGCCTATTCTGCCGTAAGTAGTATGAGCTTCTGCAAAACCGTAATCAATATCGGCCCTGAGTGTCTGAAGGGGAATAGTTCCTTCATGGAAATGTTCGCAACGGGCGATTTCGGCGCCGCCGAGACGTCCGGATACCATGGTTTTGATACCTTTTGCGCCCATTTTCATTGTTCTGTCGATAGCGGTTCTCGTTGCTCTTCTGAATGCTGTTCTCTTTTCGAGATCCGATGCGATCCTTTCAGCTACGAGCTGCGCATTAAGTTCGGGGCGTTTTACTTCAACGATTGTGATGTAAACGCGCTTATTTACCATTTTCTCAATGTTTTTGCGGAGTTTTTCAACTTCCTGACCGCCCTTGCCGGTTACGATGCCGGGTCTTGCACAGTGAATGTAGATTTTGATACGATCTTCGGAAGTACGTTCGATTTCGATCTTCGGTATTCCCGCAGAGTACATTTCTTTTTTGATATATTTTCTGATTTTGTTATCCTGAACAAGGATGTCGCCGAATTTGTCGTCGCGAGCAAACCAGCGGGAGTCCCAGTTGCGGATTATGCCTACACGGAGGCCGTGAGGATTAACTTTTTGTCCCATGTCTGTCCTCCCTTATTCCTTTTCTGCAAGGATCATTGTGATGTGAGACGATCTCTTGCGATATATATCGGCGCTGCCTTTTGCTCTTTCCATACGGCGTTTCATAACTCTTGCGGGACCTACGAAACAGGTTTTTACATAGAGTTTTTCAACATCCATTCCGAAATTGTTTTCAGCGTTGGCAACGCAGCTTCTGAGAAGCTTTAATACGGGTTCGCTTGCGGCCTTCGGAGTGTTCTGAAGGATAGCTGCCGCCATTGAGACGGGTTTATTTCTTATGAGATCGAGAACTATCTTCACTTTGCGGGGAGTGATGCGAAGATCTCTCAGATAAGCTTTTGCTTCCATTATCTTTACTTAACCTCCTGTGAGCCTTACTTCGATGTATTTGAGGCCTTCGAACCTGAGTGACCTCTGAATACACGTGTCGGAGCAAATTCTCCAAGCTTATGACCGACCATATCCTCTGTTACATATACGGGAACATGTTTTTTTCCGTCGTGAACGGCAAAAGTATGTCCTACGAATTCAGGGAAAATAGTGGATGCTCTGGACCAGGTTTTTACAACTCTTTTTTCGCCTTTTTCATTCATTTCAAGAACTTTTTTCATAAGCGAAAGTTCGACGTACGGACCTTTTTTAACACTTCTGCTCATTTATGGCACCTCCTATTTATCCTTTCTTCTCTTTACGATATACTTGTTGGATTTATTCTTCTTACGGGTCTTATAACCGAGAGCAGGTTTACCCCACGGGGTAACAGGTCCCGGACGACCTATAGGAGATTTGCCTTCGCCGCCGCCGTGCGGGTGGTCGTTCGGGTTCATTACAGAACCGCGGACCGTCGGACGAATACCCATATGACGTTTTCTGCCGGCTTTACCGAGAGAAACGTTTTCGTGGTCGCTGTTTCCTACAACGCCGATAGTTGCTTTGCAGTTGAGGCGGACCATTCTGACTTCTCCGGAGGGAAGACGGACCTGAGCGAAACCGTTTTCCTTAGCCATAAGCTGTGCTCCGATACCTGCCGAACGAGCGAGCTGAGCACCTTTGCCGGGATAAAGCTCGATGTTGTGGATGAAGGTACCGACTGGGATCTTTTCGATAAAGAGACAGTTGCCCGGCTTGATATCTGCATTTTCACCGGATTCAACGGTGTCGCCGACATTAAGTCCTTCGGGAGCGATGATGTAGTTGCGAACTCCGTCGGAATATTCAATGAGAGCGATATTGGCGGATCTGTTGGGATCGTATTCGATCGCGATAACGTTAGCCTGTTCGTCAAGTCTGTTTCTCTTGAAATCGATTATTCTGTATTTTCTGCGGTTTCCGCCGCCTTTATGACGAACGGTTATCTTACCGTAGCTGTTACGTCCGGCGTTCTTTTTGAGAACGGTGAGGAGGGATTTTTCGGGAGTCTTTTTGGTGATCTCTTCGAAAGTGGAAACCGTCATGGTTCTCCTTGAAGGAGTTGTCGGTTTGTATGATTTTATAGCCATATTAACTCAGCACTCCTTTACATTAAGCTATCGAAGAACTCGATTGTTTTAGAATCCTCGGTAAGGGTAACGATAGCTCTTTTGGCTTTCGCAGTCTTGCCTGAGGTAAGTCCTCTTCTTCTGTTTTTGCCAGAAAGATGCATTGTGTTTACGTCCGAAACCTTAACTTTGAATATTTCTTCAACAGCTTTTTTGATCTCGATTTTATTTGCATCCTGAGCAACAACGAAGGTATATTTGCGCTGGCTACGCATAATGTCCATGCTGTGTTCGGTAATAACCGGCTTTAAAATGATATCCTGAGCGAATTTCATTATACGTACACCTCCTCGATTTTCTGAACAGCTTCTTTTGTTACGATGAAGTTGTCATGGTTCATAATATCGTAAACATTGAGAGTGTTTACATAAAGAGTTTTTACGCCCGGAATGTTCTTTGCGCTTCTTACGACGTTTACGTCAGGTGCGGGAAGAACAACGAGTGATTTATCAGCAACGTTGAGTGCTTTGAGAACAGCTACCATGTTTTTGGTTTTAGCCTGTTCGAAAGTGAGAGCATCAAGAACGATGAATTTGCCTTCCTGAACTTTTACGGAGAACGCACTCTTCATGGCGCCTCTCTTGGCCTTTTTGTTCATAGAATATCTGTATGATCTGGGTTTGGGACCGAGCGCTACGCCGCCGTGATACCACTGCGGAGCTCTGATTGAGCCCTGTCTTGCTCTGCCTGTGCCCTTCTGTCTGAACGGTTTTTTGCCGCCGCCGCGAACTTCTGTTCTCGTTTTTGTATTCTGAGTACCCTGGCGCTGATTTGCGAGGTAGTTTTTGACCGCTTCGTGAAGAAGAGAGACATTGACCTCAACGCCGAATATCTTGTCGTTTAATTCGAGCGTGCCGGTCTCTTTGCCGGTCATATCGTAAACTTTAACGTTAGGCATTGTTTATCCTCCCTCCTTAAGCCTGTTTTTTGATGGCGGATTTAACGATTATTAGACCGCCGTTGGGGCCGGGAACGGCGCCCTTTATTGCGATGAGGTTGTTTTCAGCATCGACTTTAACAACTGTAAGGTTCTGGATCGTGATCTGCTCACTGCCCATGTGTCCCGGCATTCCTTTGCCCTTCATAACTCTGGAGGGGTCGGTGTTTGCGCCCATGGAACCCTGGTGTCTGTGATATCCCGAACCGTGCGCCATAGGACCTGTATGGAAGCCGTGGCGTTTGATGGTGCCCTGGTATCCTTTACCTTTTGAAATACCCGTAACGTCAACTTTATCGCCGTTGGCGAAAACTTCAGCTTTAAGGATATCTCCTACTTTAAGGTCCGCGCTGTTGTCGAGTTTGAATTCCTTCAAAACTCTCTTATAAGCGACCTGCGCTTTGTCGAAGTGCCCTTTGATGGGCTTAACAACGAGTTTTTCACGAATGTCTTCAAAGCCGAGCTGAACTGCGTCGTAACCGTCGTTTTCAACGGTTTTTTTCTGAACGACCGGACAGGGACCGACTTCAAGAACGGTTACCGGAATGACGTTGCCGTTTTCTGTGAAAAGCTGAGTCATACCGATTTTTCTGCCGATAATGCCTTTTTCCATTAAATGAATCTCCTTTCGGTTATTGGTTGGTCAAGTACCAACGTGACCTGCATGGCGTGCCGTGGTTATTTATATTGTAAATTAGAATTTGATTTCAATGTCTACGCCTGCGGGAAGTTCTATGCCTACGAGGGCATCTACAGCTTTCTGCGAGGGTCTGATAACATCGATAACGCGCTTGTGCGTTCTCATCTCAAACTGCTCACGGGCATCTTTATACTTGTGAACAGCGCGGAGAATGGTGATGATTTCCTTATCCGTGGGAAGGGGTACGGGACCGGAAACTTCTGCGCCGAATCTCTTGGCGGTCTCAACGATCTTCTCTGACGCACGGTCGATGAGTTTGTGATCGTAAGATTTGAGCCTGATTCTGATTTTGTTTTTGTTATCTGCCATAATTTCGCCTCCTGATGAATTTCTTTTTGATTGATTTGGCGGCGATGAAAAACCGAACACTCTGCCGTGTGTTTCCGGATTTGACCGCAAAAAATTTCGGACAGGGCAAGCTGTTCCGAAAACATTCGGCGCCGGGAGGTAGGCACAGATGCGATCTCCGTTAGTAACCGGAAAGCCGGTCCTTTAACGTACATTCGAACGAAAATGCGACTACATCAGCAAAATTCGGTATCATCCAATTTCAAATCGGATTGTCGCTCCCTCGGAATTCCCCGACCGGTTTCAAAGCCGGACGGCAACCTCCGAGATCATTGCCATAAATTGCCATGCTTGGGTATTATAACACAATGGCAATAGAAATGCAATAGTTTTCTTTGAATTCTATTATGAACATTTTGTGAACTTACGATCTTTCTCTTCTTTAATAGCTTAAAAGAGGATAAAGCGGCGTTTTCACGCCGCTTTATCTGTTATTTATAACAGCTACATATATTTTTCCGTTTTCAGGTGTTTGCCGTATTTGCAATATCTTATCAGAGAATAAAGAGACTGTTCGGTATCTATATACTTTGATTCAAGATAGTTCCATTCGCTCTGACGGTTCATGCGCATCCACAAACGTCTGTTTTCCTTTTTTATATGCTCAAACTCTTCGGAAAGCGCGATAAGGTCGTCAACTATGCTTTTTGCCTCTTCTCTGCTTTCAAACGCTGCGGACGGTATAATACATATGCGCATAAGAGTCCACATAAGTCTTCTTATATCAAACATAAAAGCGTCATAAGTCTGTTTGAAGCGGACAGGCTTGTTTTCTTTGAGGATATCCTCAGCTTCGCCCAGTACCGTAATAAGCTGAGAGCAGTATTCGGCAAGAGAATACTTCTCTGTTGTCGGTTTTCTTGCATCCTGCCAGAATTCATTGAAGAGTATCCCGCCAATCTCGGCATAATCGTAAACGCTTTCAAGCCCGAAATGCCTGTCGTAATCATAGACGGTTTTTACCGCCCCGGTAACTTGCTCATCATAGCCGAAATAAATTTTGCAGAATGATCCGAGAAATTCATCAAATGATAAAGACTCATCCGTGTTCCACGCAAACAATGCTCCTGCGGCAATTTCAGGCATCATTTCTTCGCGCAGACAGCATCCTCCGTCATTCCAGCCGGACAGAACGAAAATATCGGTTTTTCCGCGTGTATCGGCTATGAAATTCCGGCTGTTTGTAAATGATACTTCAAGCTGCGGGATAAATCTTGCCCAGGACCACGAGCCCGATGAAATGCCGAATCTGTGATCGCTTTCCGCAAAACGTGAAGACGAGTATTTATCTCTCACCGCATAATCCCACGCTATGAGAGTAATATCTTTATCAAGAGAAGAAAGAAGATCAAAACCGAATCCGTAATCACCGTAAGGCTGGAGAAACATATCGGCATACATAAAAAGACTGCATCCGCGTTTTTTTACTTCTTCCGAAAGCCAGTTGAAATATTCAACATATATTCTGCCGCCCTCTTCTTCTCCGAATATTTTTTTCAGATCGGCGACCTCGTCGCCGCCTGCGTGAATAACGCCTTTACCGAATGCGGCAACTATCTCGTCAAGCATATTGCAGACAAACGTGCGGACTTCTTTTTTCGTAATGTCTAAAACATCGGTAACCCTGTCACCGTCTTTAAGCATCATATCCCTGAAATCATAAAGCTTGCTGTTTTTATCCCAATGACCGATGAGATTTATGATCGGGCGGACAGAAACGCCGAAACCTGCCGCATAGCTGCATATCTCCTGCCATTCGGAAGCGGGAACAGGATCTGAATACTTGCCGAAATCGGGGCAGAACTCCAACCTGAAGGTGTCTTCGATATAAGGCATATATACATTATATTTAAAATAGGAAATACGCCTGATTATCGATTTGAAGCCGTCAACCGTTGAAATCTGACCTCTCGAAATATCGTCTGAAACGGCTCGGAAATGAATATCCGGGTGATCTTCGATCGTGCCTGCCGGGATTTTGCCGTCATTAAGGAGCGACAACTGAAGAAGCGTGCAAAAGCCGTAATGAACAGCTGTGTCCGTGATGCCGGAGATAAGTATTTCTTCATCGGATATTTTGATTGTATAGGCATCCTCATGCAAAGACGACGATATTTCTGCCTTTATGAGCTTTTTGCCGGAAAGAGAAACTGCAAAGTCGGAAAGGATATCTTCCGTTCTGCAATGTGCCTGCAATGACATTGAAGGAGAAAAATCAGAAAGGCTTATAGTATCGCCGTTTGTTTTAACGGATTTGACCTTCGGAATAAGGGAATAATTCATACAAGTTACTTCCTTTATTATTTATCATATAACTTTTATTACGGGAATAATCATAGGCTTGCGTTTTGTTTGTTCCGAAACGTATTTTGCAACCTCGTCTTTAAGGCGCGTTTTGGCATTGAACACCCATTCGTCGTAACCTTCCGAGGCGCAGTATTCAACGACCTTTACGGTTATATGCTTTATTCTGTCAACGATATTCTCGTTTTCCTTCGCGTAAACAAAGCCTCTGGAAATCACTTCAGGCTCCTGCATGACAGTAAGAGTATATTCATCTACCACTGCGACGATAAGAATAAGTCCGTCCTGGGAAAGATGTTTTCTGTCGCGAAGAACAACGTTCCCTACATCCCCTACCCCCAGTCCGTCAACAAGGATTTTACCCGACGGAACGGTGCCTATCTTTTTTATTCCGTCGCCGCTCATCTCAACAATATCGCCTATATCGGCAACTACTATGTTTTTTCTCGGAATGCCCAGAGAAAGCGCAAGCTCCTCATGGCGTTTCAGATGTCTGTATTCACCGTGAACCGGTATAAAGTATTTTGGCTTTACAAGACCGAAGATCAGTTTAAGGTCCTCCTGGCAGGCATGTCCTGACACGTGGACTTCCGCGAGCGAATCGTCAACTACCGTTGCGCCGGATCTGTAAAGTTCGTTTACGACTCTGTTTACTAGTTTTTCATTGCCCGGTATTGCCGTTGCGGATATAATAACGAGATCGCGATTGTTTATTTCTACGATCTTATGATCGGAATACGCCATTCTGTAAAGCGCAGACATCGGTTCTCCCTGGCTGCCTGTTGTGATTATTACGACTTTTTCGGGCGGATAGTTGTTTACATCGTCTATATCAACGAGCACTCTGTCAGGAATAGACATATAACCGAGCTGGTCGGCTACTTCTATTACATTTACCATGCTTCTGCCGCTGACGGCAACTTTTCGGTGAAATTCTGCTGCAAGATTGATAATCGACTGCACTCTGTGGACATTTGAGGAGAACGTTGCGATGATTATGCGTTTATCTGCCGCCCGCATGAAAATATTCCGAAGAGAATCTCTTACTTTCAGCTCACTCATCGTAAAGCCGGGGCGAGTGACATTCGTAGACTCCATCATCAGCAGCGCAACGCCTTCATTACCAAGCTGCCCTATTCTTGTAAGGTCTATCATCTCACCGTCAACGGGAGTAACATCTATTTTAAAGTCACCCATGTGAAGAACGATGCCGCACGGCGTATGGACAGCAAGCGCAGTTGCATCGGCGATGGAATGGTTGACATGAATAAATTCAACGCTGAGAGTATCGAGATCCACCGTCTGTCCCGCGCGGACCTCTATAAGTTCGGCTTCTTTATCAAGATTGAATTCCTTTAATTTGTTTTGTATAATGCCAATGGTAAGTCTTGTGGCGTAAATGGGAACTTTGATATCACGAAGAAGATACGGGATCGCCCCTATATGATCCTCATGACCGTGTGTTATGAAGATTGCGCGGAAACGGTCGCTGTTTTTGATGATATACTGCATGTCGGGAATAACATAGTCTACCCCCGGCATCTCCTCGTCGGGAAACGCAAGTCCGCAGTCTATGGCTATGATATCTTTTCCGCATTCTATAAGCGTAAGGTTTTTACCTATCTCGTTAAGTCCGCCCAAAGGGATGATTCTGATTTTATCGATTTTTTTCAAATAATTACCTCCTGGTTTTAATTATATATAGTAAAAAGGTTCAAAACACAACGAAAGACACCGCACATTTCTTCAGATAACAAACATCCCTCTTTGCTGCCGGAAGAAAATAATTGCGGAATCAGAGTATTTTTCGTGTTTGAATAAAGCATCAGCCGTTCGCTATACGCGCAAAATGCTTCGCTGTATGATATTATACCACATTGGGACCGATTCTGTCAACGCCTTTTAAACGTTTTCACGCAAAAATCACAAATCGGATATATCGGCAAGCTCTTGACAGAAGAAAAAAATCATAATATAATTAAGTATAATATTGCAAATACGGATATGAAAAAAATGATAAAGAAAAACGATATACTGAAGCTCGAAATAACCGATGTCAGTTTTGCCGGGCTCGGAGTTGCGCGGTATTCCGACGACGAAGTTGAAAATTTTATAATATTTGTTCATAACGCAATTCCGCAAGACGTTATTATGTGCCGTATAGTTAAAACGGAAAAAACTTTTGCCTACGGCATAATTGATAAAATGATAAGCGGATCAAAAAACAGGATAAATGTTCCATGTAAGACATTCGAAAAGTGCGGCGGCTGTGTATATCTTAATATGGACTACAAAAACGAGCTCGAAATTAAAAGACAGGCTGTTATAAATGCATTTAAAAGGCATATGAAGTCTTTTCCCGATCCCCTGCCCGCTGTTCCGTCGCCCGAAATAGAAAATTACAGAAACAAAGTTGTCTGCCCTCTTTCAATGAACGGCAAATTCGGGTTTTATGCACGGGCAAGTCACAGAAACATTGAAAATAACGCCTGTTTTTTGCAGGATGCCGATTTTGAGAAATATCTTACCGCTACCGAACAATATGTAAAGGATAAAAACATTACACCTTATGACGAAACGAGCGGAACGGGTCTTTTTCGTCAGCTTTATCTTCGAAAAGCAAAAAGTACCGGAGAAATATGCGTATGCGCCGTTATAAACGAAAAAAAACTGCCCTATGAAAGCGAATTTGCCGATCTGATGGAAAAGACAGGTGCAACAAGCGTTTACATAAACGAAAACACAACTCGCGGCAATACGGTACTCGGAAGGAATTTCAGGCTTATACGCGGAAAAGAAAGAATAACAGATACTCTTTGTGATATAGAATATGAAATCAGCCCGAGAGCTTTTTATCAGATAAACAGCAGACAGGCGGAAAATCTGTATAAATATGCCGTCAGTCTTGCGGATATAAACGAAAAAGATACAGTTCTCGACCTTTTTTGCGGAATAGGAACGATCTCTCTGCTTGCAGCAAAAGCCGGCGCAAAACGGGTTGTGGGGATAGAGATCATTGAAGAGGCTATACAGGACGCGAAAAGAAACGCACGCATAAACGGCATAGAAAATGCGGAGTTTTTTGCGGCAGACGCTGCTGAAACGCTTAAAATAGTCGAAAAATGCGGCGGAACTCCCGATACTGTTATCGTTGACCCTCCCCGAAAAGGACTTGGCATTGAAACGGTAAACGCAATTGCGCAGCTATCGCCCGAAAAAATCGTTTATATCAGCTGTAATCCCGAAACTCAGGCAAAAGATATAGTCTCTCTTGCCGAATACGGATATTCCTTCAACTCTATACAACCGTTTGATATGTTCCCACGAACACAGCATGTTGAGACGGTAGTATTGATGTCAAGAATCAAAGAAAAATAGCCGCGAAAGCTTAAGTATACTGCGGTTTTCGGGCTA
>CACZQB010000038.1 GCA_902783255.1 Oscillospiraceae bacterium
AATTCAATAACGCGGAGTGGAGCAGTCCGGCAGCTCGTTGGGCTCATAACCCAAAGGTCGTAGGTTCAAATCCTGCCTCCGCAACCAAATAACCCTGTAACTATCGGTTACAGGGTTATCTTTTATTCAATAATAATCCGGTCAGTTTATGCGGAAATCAATGCTCAGACCAATATCTGTTACGCGAAAAAATCGATTATTCTGTTCACATAATCATTCATAATGTCGTCGGTACTGAAAAAAATCTCGTGCTTTGCGTTTTTAACAGTTATGAAATTGCAGTTTTTAAGACGGTTTGCAAAAGCAGTCTGTTCCTGTTTCCTTACCATGTTGTCTAACTCCGCATTGAAAAGCAATACGGGAATTTTTATCTTTTCAGGCTCACCCTTTTTCAGAATTTTATCGGTAACCTTCAGTGACTCATATGTCCAGCCGTAAGTAGGGGAGTAGTTCTGAAGCTCCGGGGTAACTCTTTTTAATCGCTCATAAAATGAAAATCTTTCAAACGAAGTGGCGCACGACGTTTCAAATTCTTCTTTGCCCGGATAATCGCCCGCAATAAACATTTTCTTTTTCGCTTTTCCGAAAATCATTGCTGTTTTACATATTGCTTTCGCTGTAAATTTAGGAAAACCGCCTCTCTCCGGAGCTATCATCGGGGAAGAAAAAACAGCTTTCTGATAAATATCGGGATGTTTTTGCAGATAGAGCGCTGCTACGGCGCCGCCCATCGAATGAGAATACAGCATCAGCGGCATATTTTTAGGCACTATTTTTTCCGTGAAAATCTCAAAATCCTTCACGTAGTCCTCAAATCTGTCAACATGCGTTAACGTCTTGTTTTCAACAAGGCGTTCGCTTTTTCCGTGGCATCTCTGATCGTATAAATAAACATCAGAACCCGATTTCAGAAAATACCATATCATTTCACGGTATTTCTCCGTAGACTCTGTAAAACCGTGAACTATTACAACTATTCTCTGCGGATTATCGCACTTGTAGAAAACATAATGCAGGTGTTTGCCGTCAAAACCGTCAAAAAAACCTTCTGTTTTTCTTTCTTCAATATACGGCAGAACTATTCTTTCCATGCTCTCGCGATAGCCCTGTTCCTTAATTATATCCATACGATTAATCCTTCTTTTCGGACGGTTTTTCAGCCTTGAGCGTCTCGATATCGCTCATTATTTTCTTCTCGTTATAAAAAAGGAATAATACTGCGCCTATAAGACATGCCACCGTTGCAATAACAGCTGTTGTGCGGTATTGCGACGGCGCAACGTATTTTTCTCCGTCAACTATTGTGGAAACGGTAACGGATGTGTAAATAAGAAGGCTGAGTGCCTGACCGAGTTTCATTGCAAAAGTACGTGCGGCAAAAAACATACCGCTTCTGTCTTCACCCGTCGAAAGTGTGCTCAGCTCGCTTACATCTGCCACGCATGCCTGAGGCAGAATGCCTAAAATTGCCATCGGGATACCGGCGCATCCCGCAATTATAACACCCCAGATAAATCCCTGTCCCGCAAGACTTGTTATTAGAAATACCGCGGAATATGTGAAAAATCCGATGATTATCAGTATTTTCTTTCCCATTTTACGCGCGAGTCCGTTTACCGCAGGATAAAGCGCGAGACTGATAACAGTCATAAGAACAGTAAGCGTAAAAGTATTATCAGAGCTTATGCCCATAAGCTTTGTTTCGTAGTCTGCAAGTCCTGTCTGAAAAAGCGTAACGGCAAAGAAGTATATAACATCCGCATAAACAAAACGGCGGAACTGAGCGTTGCCGAATGTTTTTATAAGTGATTTGAATGCATGTGTTTTTACAGGTTTTGAGTCTATATAAGATCTTTCTTTAATGTATAATGATGGAACGAGCATTGCAATGCACGCAACAAGCGCCATTATGCCGATAGCCAGATAGATACTGTTTTGCTGAACCGACGTTATCTGTGCAATTTGTTCTGCAGATGCAATATCTTTTATCAAAACAGATTTTTCTGCAAGCTGAGCGTTTAAAGACTCAAGAGTAGTGGAGTTCTGCGCGGCAATCTGTGAAAGAATATCGTTGATTTTATTGCCCTGAAACATGCCCGCAAGAGTGGGAATAAGCGTGGAAAGCGAAAAACCTGCAATATATGTAAACGAAATATATGTTGACACATTTATTCTGTGAACCTGAGTATCTCCCAGTTCTGCAATAAGTGCATTGTAAGGCGTGCAGTAAATAGTCATAAACAGATAAAACAGCATAAGAAGAACAAATATCAGTATATCGTTTACAACTACATTTGAAAACTGAGGAACAATAAATACCGCCACGGTAACCGCTGCAAAAGGAACGGCAATCCATTTCATAAACGGTATTCTTCTTCCGCCCTTAAAGTTTGCTTTGTCAGACCAGCTTGCAATAAGGGGATCTGTAACAGCATCAAAAAGACGTCCCACCGCGGTTATGATACCGAACAGCGTCAGTCCCGCAAAAAGCGCATGCTGTGAGATAAAATCGGCGAAAAGACCGTTTGTGTCACCGAAGTTTTCGGGCGCGCCTGTATAAAGGTGAACAAGCCATGTTGAAATAATTCCTGAAAGAAGACTCCATCCGAATTGACCTACGGCAAAAATCCAGAGGAGCTTGTTTGTTATCGGTTTTTTTGACATAATACTTAAACCTCGTCAATATGATAAGTGTTTCTTTGTTTATTTTACTACTTTTATCTCTTTTTGTCAACACTTTACCGGAGATAAACAAAAGGAAAAAAATGAAATTCTTTTCAGAAAAATTCTTTTTTCGGGTTGCTTTTTTAAATCAAATGTATTATAATATGACCGTAAGATATTTTACATTTACGGAGGACTTTATGAAATCATACCGAATTTATCTTGATAATCCCGCCGGCTGGTGGGAAAACGCATCTCCCATCGGATGCGGAAGAATGGGTGCGATGATATACGGCATCCCGGGCTGCGACAGGATACAGCTTTCCGAAGAAAAAATCTGGGCAGGCAGCGAACGTGATGTTACGATTGCAGACTATCGTCAAAAAGTCGATCGTCTCCGCGAACTTCTTATCGCAGGCAAAGGCTCTGAGGCGGATCAGTGGGCATTTAAAAACATGGCACACGATTTTAACCGCGTAGATTCATACGAAACTGCGGGCGATCTTATCGTTGATACTGCAGACCGCGATTGCGACGGAAATGTAGGAAACTATAAACGCATCCTTGATCTGATTTCGGGTGTTTGCGAAGTTTCATACAACCGTCCCGGCCGTTTTTTCAACCGCAAATACTTTGCTTCATATCCCGACAATATAATTGCCGCCAAATTCGACGGACTTAACCCCGAAAAAACTGTTAAAGTATTCTGGGAGCGCGATAATATCAAAAAAGTCTCTCTGAACGGCAATATACTTACCGTAAAAGCTTCCACAAAAGACAATCTTCACGATTTTACGGTACTTGTTAAAATAATCACATCAGGCAAGCTTTCTTTCTGCAACAATACTGTTTTTGTCGAAGGCGCAGAAAGCATAGTTTTTCTTATGACTGCAGCGGTTGAAAAGGAGCCGAAACTGCCTGAGTGCGAAAACTGGGATGAGCTTTACGAAAGAGCAACCGCAGATTTCAGATCTCTTATGGAACGTTCCGAAATCCGGCTCGGAGAAAATGACGATCCCAAGCTTGACAATCTCACTATTCATGATCGTCTTGAACGTATCCGCATGGGCAACACTGACGGCGGACTTCTTGAGCTCTATTATCAGTTCGGACGGTATCTTATGGTGGGATCGAGCAGACCCGGTACTCTGCCCGCAAACCTTCAGGGCGTATGGAACGGTTTCCTTAATGCTCCGTGGAACAGCGATTACCACACAAATATAAACCTTCAGATGAATTATTGGCCCGTAGAGGTAACAAATCTTTCCGAATGCGCGCTTCCTCTTTTTGATTATATGAATTCGAATCTTCTCGAATCAGGCAAAAAAACAGCCAGAATCAATTACCACTGCAACGGCACTGTAACGCATCACCTTTCTGATATCTACGGTTTTACCGTTCCCGCAGACGGCGTATGGGGGCTCTGGCCTCTCGGCGGAGCATGGCTTTGCTTCAATATGTGGGAGCACTATCTTTATACGGAAGACCTTGAATATCTGGGCAATACGGCGTATGAGTTTATAAAACAGTCCGCACTTTTCTTCCTTGATTATATGTGCGAAGTCGAGATCAACGGTAAAACCGTAGTTTTAAGCGGTCCTTCCACTTCTCCCGAAAATCAGTATTTCGACAATAACGGCATACCCGCGACCCTTTGCATGTCACCGACAATGGATGTGGAAATAATCGGCGGTCTTCTCAAAATATATATAGAATGCGAAAATCTGCTTAACCGCGATCCTTCAATGAAAGAACGCGCAGAAAAAACTCTCTCCAAAATGCCGAAACTTCAGATCGGCAAACACGGCAACGTGCAGGAATGGTTTGAAGATTATGATGAGCCCGATCCGGGACACCGTCATATCTCACATATGTTTGCGCTTTATCCCGATGATGCCATTTCGGAAAAAACGCCCGAGCTTATGGCAGCGGCAAAGAAAACGCTCGAACGTCGGCTTGCCGGCGGCGGAGGACATACCGGATGGTCCTGCGCATGGATAATCTGTCTATTTGCGCGTTTGGGTGACGGCGAAAACGTCTCCAAGATGATCAGAAAACTTCTTTCAAATTCAACGCTCGACAATCTTTTAGACACTCATGCTCCTTTCCAGATAGACGGTAATTTCGGAGCGACTGCCGGTCTTGCCGAAATGCTTCTTCAGAGCCACGGCGGCATTGTTTCGATTCTCCCTGCACTGCCTGCGGAGTATAAGGACGGCAGCTTCAAAGGCTTGAAAGCTCGCGGCGGCATTACCGTTGATGCTGAATGGCATGACTGCAAAGTCACGTCTCTTACGCTTACTGCCGAAAGAGATTCCGAATTTGTTCTGAAAATGAACGGAACAAAAAAACAGGTATCCGTCAAAGCGGGAGAATCTCTGTCTTTCTGATTGCTGAAAATGCACCTGTATCCTGCGTTTAAATAAAAATATCATGATCCCGATTTGCGTAATTGCGGCAATCGGGATCTTTTTTTCGGAAAACAAAGAAACGATCCGAAAAAATGAATATTGTTTGACATAATTTGAGTTTTTCAGAAATCTCTCAGATTACCACCATAATAATTCCCGACGTCCCGTCGCAGAAAAAAGCGATCGCAAATCTTTTTACTTTAAAATTACTGAATATCTGCATTTTCTGAGCTTTCCGGTCGTTATTTCGTAAAGACGGAAGAGATTTGCGTTACAGTTTGGACTTTTCGGGACGATTTGATCAATCTTCTGTTGTACAAAAAAAATGACGACAAAGTAAAAATGTTGCTGAAAACATCATTGACATTTTACAAATAATATGTTATAATCTATCGATGTTAATATGCGGAATTATGCGAGACGGTAGTGGAGGACGTTTATGGATGAAAAAATAATCGATTTTCACAGTCATATTCTTCCCGGTGTCGATGACGGCAGTCCCGATGTTGAAACTAGCCTTGAAATGCTTCGCCTTTCTTCGGAACAAGGCGTTCATATCCAGGTATTAACACCTCACTACTATCCATGGAAGGAAGACATTTCTTCTTTTTTCGGCAGACGAGAAAAAAGCCTGTCGGTATTATCCGAGAAATCACCCTCCGAACCAAAGATCGTTTGCGGCGCCGAAATTGCCTTTTTCCGTCACATGAGAGACGGTGATCTCCAACATCTTTGCATCGGAAACAGTCGTGCGATCCTCATAGAAATGCCATTTGAAAGCTGGAGCAACAGCGTCGTGGACGATGTTTCTTCACTTTGTCTTGATTTGGATTACCGTGTGGTACTTGCTCATGTTGAAAGATTTATGCGATATTCGGGAAACCGACGCAAATTGCAGGATCTTTCCGCACTGCCGATAGTATATCAGATCAATGCAGAGGCATTTCTCCATTTCGGAACAAGAGGGCTGGCTGCCGATCTGATAAGATCCGGCTATGATATCATTCTTGGGAGCGACGCACATAACTGCACATCGCGAAGGCCGAATCTCGGCGAAGCTCGAATTTATATCGAAAAGCATTTCGGCAAAAATTGCCTTCGCAGAATGGATGCGACAGCAATGTCTCTTCTCGAAATCCAAACATGAACAGAAACTGTTAACGAAAAATATATACTTGTGCAAGGAGTTTTTAAATGAACAAAGAAAATGCAGTTGCCGACCGCAGGCGGCAGGAAACAACGGAAATCGATATTCTCGATTTGCTGACAGTCTGGAAACAGCATATTATTGTGATCGCCGTAGCCGTGTTGATCGGTGCAATCGCAGGACTTTTGTATACGCGTTTTTTTATTACGCCTATGTATACGGCAAAGTCAAGTATTTATGTTGTATCGACCGAGGAAAACATGAATATCCAGGACCTTAACCTCGGTACTTCTCTTACAAAAGACTATGTCGAACTTCTGCAAAGCAAAATGATGCTTGAGCAGGTTGCCAATGTAACCGGAAGAGTTTATTCTCCCGGTGCTCTGAAAGGCATGCTTTCAGTAACAAACAAGGCAAACACGCGAATCGTAGAGATACAGATCACATCCTCCGATCCCGCTAAAGCGCAGTATGTTGCAAAATCATTCGGCGAACAGGCAACAACATACCTTCCCGAAATCATAAATATGGGCGCAAAACCGCCTATTCTTATCGACTCGGCAGAGCTGCCTTCTTCTCCGAGCAATATCAGATATGGCAGAAACGCGCTTTTAGGCGCTCTTGCATGTTTAGTTATTATTCTTGTGTTCTATACCATATTGTATTTTCTTAACGATACTTTCAATTCCGCAGAAGATGTTGAAAATTATCTCGGATTCGCCCCCATGGCAGTTATTCCGAAAAACGGTTTGAAACATAAAGGCGCATATTCATACGAATACAAG
Source organism: Oscillospiraceae bacterium (assembly GCA_902783255.1). Taxonomy (GTDB): domain Bacteria; phylum Bacillota; class Clostridia; order Oscillospirales; family UBA644; genus HGM12619. The sequence continues at coordinate 7,008 of CACZQB010000038.1, forward strand.
AAGAAAAACTCCGGACAGAACAAAAAATACACGTCCCAGCCCGTAAACACAGTGAAAAAGGAGAGCACCGATGAAACAGGTAAAAATCAAACAACTGATTGAAAACGACTATTTTGTTCAGACCGAACTTGACCGTCTGCGTGTTAACGTGGGATTTACGGGCGTAGATAAAAAAGTTATCATGATATCGAGCAGCAGACCGAATGAGGGCAAGAGCTTTGTGGCAACGGGTCTCTGGCTTGAACTCGCAAAAGCAGGAAAACAAGTCTGTTTCATAGATGCCGATATGCGAAACAGTTATATGCGCAGCAATCTGAGAATGAAATTTTCAGACAGTGAAAATGGCTTCGTAGGCCTTTCACACTATCTTGCCGGAGCGAACATGGATGATATCATTTATCAGAGCAATATCGAAAATGCGTATATTATTCCTACCACTAATATAGAAAATCCCAGTCTGCTCCTTGAAGGAGACAGATTTAAAACTCTTCTGAGCTACCTCCGCACACAGTTCGATTATATTATTATAGATACTCCGCCTCTTGATCTTATTTCGGACGGACAGAGAATTGCCAATATCTGCGACGGATGTATTCTTGTCGTTCAGGCTCATGTTACGAGCCGCAGCGATGTTCAAAAAGTCATTTCCATGCTTGAAGTAACGGGTTGCCCTCTTCTCGGCGTGGTATTGAATCAGCAGGAAGACAAGAAGATCGGTAAATACCGCAAATATTCTTCAAAAGAGTATAAATATTACTACGGATCGTAACATTATTTTTTTCTTCATTAAAAATACAGGGTAATAAGAGGAATATAATGGATAAGACGATTTGCGATATATGCAAAGGCTTTAAGATACCCGGCACATATCTTTCATACGAAGAAATAACGGTCGGCAATGTAAATAAAACATATAAAGTTACTTATCAAGAAGCCAACGGAACATTAAAGTCGTATGTGGTCCAGCAACTTAACACCTATGTTTTCAAAAATCCTATACAGGTTATGGAAAACATAGAGAAAATAACTGAATATATACGCGAAAAAAAGCCGAACGAACCCTCTCTTCATTTTCACCATACGCTTGACAGAAAAACATACATACACGATAAAACGGGATTCTGGAGACTTTTCAATTTTATCCCGTCATTCACATGCGATGTATGCGACGATCTTAAAATGGTAACAAGCGCAGGGGAGGCATTCGGAGAATTTCAGATGCTTCTTTCCGATTTCGACGCATCAAGCCTTTATGAAACTATCCCCGATTTTCATAACACTATAAAGAGATACGAAACTCTTGAAAAAGACAGTAAAAACGATCCTTTCGGAAGAGTAAAAGAAGTCGGCAAGGAGCTCGAATGGCTCTTTTCGGTAAAAGACAAAGCGTGCAGAATGACCGAAATGAAAAATACGGGTCTTTTGCCGCTTCGCGTAACTCATAACGATACAAAGATCAACAACGTTCTTTTTGATAAAAATACGAAAAAAGCGCTCACGGTAATAGACCTTGACACCGTAATGCCGGGACTTGTCGGACATGATTTCGGAGACGCAATCAGATTTGCGACGAATTATGTTGAGGAAGACAGCAAAAAATACGAAGAGGCGGGAGTAAACCTTGACGTATTTACGGCATTCAGCCACGGATTTATAAAACAAACGGTAAATTCTCTTACCGAAAACGAGCTTTCTACCCTGGCTCTCGGCGGATTTGTCCTTGCATGCGAGCTTTCAACAAGATTTCTTGATGACTATATAACGGGCGACAGGTATTTCAAAATTCTTTACCCCGATCATAATCTTGTAAGAACAAGATGTCAGATAGCGCTTGCAAAAGATATGCTCAAAAAAATGGGCAGCATGGAAAAAATTGTCGAAGATTTTATTAAACAGTATAAATAACAGAGGTATGGATCAAATATGAAAGCAAATGCTTTAAAGCGTATCAGATGGGCGCTGTATAGTTATGACATCTTGATATTTTTTGTCATTTCCGCGCTTCTGTTTTTTGTATTCCCCGAAATAAGAGAAGGTTTTCCGTCTTCCCTCGTTCCTTTTGCAATAGGTTTTGTATCGCTGACAGTTGCAAGAATGTGTTTTAAAGTTTACGTACAGATCTTACGCTATGCAGCTGCCGGATATTATCTCAGACTTATTGCTGCAGACTTTATATCATGTTTTTTAACTGTGATATATGTTTTTTTCTTCCCGTCCGCACCGATCTCTTCTGTTCTGATCCTCTTTTTCGTTAATCTTGTATTCAGCATTACTTCACGGCTTCTTTATCAAAAAGTCTATCAGAGCAGAAACAAAAACAATATTATCGAGAAAATTGCGCTGAAACTTGTTAAAGTATTTTTCGGCGTGTCTTTTCTGAATAACGGAAATACCAATCAGCAGAAAAAAATAGCCATTATAGGCGCGGGTGAAGTGGGCACAATGCTCGCGAAAGAACTTATAAGCAATCCCGCATCCGAGTATTCTCCCGTATGCTTCGTTGACAGTGACAAATTAAAAATAAACAGATCCATCGACGATATTCCGGTCATTTCTCCCACAGGCAACCTTAAAGCAAGGCTTGAAGACCTCGGTGTTGCGGAAGTAGTTATAGCTGTTTCAAATATTTCGAAAGACAAACGCCTCGAGCTTTATAACATATACAGGGATATTGGTTTCAAGGTTAAGACATACGATTATCCCATTTTGGACGACAATGAAGATGCCATGCGTAAAATTCACGATATAGACATGGAAAATCTTCTTTTCCGCGAAAAAAGACATTTTATGGATGCAAAAGTCAGGTCCTTTTACAGCGGTAAAAATGTTATGATAACCGGCGGCGGCGGATCTATAGGCTCAGAGCTGGCAAGACAGGTCGCCTCCTGCGGTCCTGCAAGGCTCACTATACTTGATGTTTACGAAAACGGCGCTTACGATATCCAGCAGGAGCTTCGCAGCATATACGGCGATAAGCTTGATATGCGTGTGGAAATCGTAAACGTCTGCGATCAGGAGCATGTAAACAAGATCTTCCGCGAACATACTCCGGATATAGTTATTCATGCCGCCGCGCACAAACATGTTCCGCTTATGGAGCGCAATGTTATTGAGGCAGTCAACAACAACGTATTCGGCACTCTCAATGTTGTCAAAGCATGCGAAACATACGGTGTAAAACGCTTTATTATGGTCAGCACCGATAAGGCTGTAAATCCCACAAATGTAATGGGCGCCACAAAACGTATGTGTGAAATGATAGTGCAGAGCCGTTCCGGCGTTTCAACATCATTTTCCGCAACAAGGTTCGGCAACGTTCTCGGCAGCAACGGATCTGTTGTTCCTCTTTTTAAGCGCCAGATCGCCAAAGGCGGTCCGATCACATTGACAGACAGACGTATCACGAGATACTTTATGACTATCCGCGAAGCTTCACAGCTCGTTTTAACAAGCGGCGCTATGGCAAAAAACGGAGAGCTTTATGTGCTTGATATGGGTGAACCTGTCAGGATCCTCGATCTTGCAGAAAGCATGATAAGATTGAGCGGTCTTACACCGTATAAAGATATAGATATCGTTGAGATCGGTCTCCGTCCCGGTGAAAAACTGTATGAAGAACTTCTTATCAAAACAGAAGAACTCGATAAGACAGACAACGACCTTATTTTTGTTGAACGCGATAAACCTCTTGAAAAAGAAGAAATTTCAAGAAAGCTCGAGATCCTTAAAACAGCCCTGGCATCAGAAAGCAACAGGGTCGTCAAGGATGCTCTTAAAAAAGTCGTTCCCACTTACCATGACCCTAAAGAAGTAAACGAAAAATAACCGGATCAACAACACACAACACACTGACGGCATCAGTTTTGTGAAATGCCGAAAAAAACAGATGAGTAATAGTGAACTGAAAGAATCTATCAACAATAAAACAAAAAGAAAAATACCTCTTGCGTTAAAAATAATTCTTATTGTCCTGATATGTATTGCGCTTGTCGCTGCAGGACTTCTTATTTATGTTCATTCGCTTCTCAATAAAATAAACCGTCCGGATCCGAATGAGACATATATAACCGAAGAAGAACTTGCAGAAATCGAAAGACAGGAAGAAGAGGCAGAAAACGAAGAAGGCGGATTTTTTGAAATAATTCCCGACGATGACGAAGAGCTCTGGGATCCGTTTGAAGAAAATTCTCAGACTGTAGCTGAAGACCCCGAAAATACAAATAACGAAACGGAGTCGCCGTCTGAACAGGAATCAAACGAAAACAAAAGCGAAACTTCATCCGACACATCCACCGGCAACAGCTCTTCTTCAGGCAGCAACTCTTCATCAGGAACAACCGTTACAGTAGATAAGACCCGTGTAATTTCTCCGGATCAGATAAAATTCAATCCTCTTGACAATGCCACGATAACAGGAAAAAATCTTATCAATATCCTCCTTATAGGGCAGGACAGAAGACAGTATGAATCGACCCGTCAGCGTTCGGATGCAATGATTCTCTGCACTGTCAACAAAGAAAAGAAAACGGTCACATTAACATCGTTTGTCCGTGACATCTATGTTCAGATCCCAGGATACCAGAACAACAGAATAAATGCAGCCTTCCGTTTCGGCGGAATGAAGCTTCTCGATCAGACATTCGAAAAGAACTTCGGCGTCAAAATTGATGCGAATGTATGCGTCGATTTCGGGCAGTTTATACAGCTTATCAATAAGCTCGGAGGAATCGATTTAGAGATCACGGATGCGGAAGCAAAAGTCCTTTCGCTTCCGTCGTCAGGCTTGGTCCATCTCACCGGCGGAAAAGCCCTGTCGTATGTCAGAATAAGAAAACTTGACTCGGATATAAAACGCTCCGAAAGACAGCGCAAGGTTTTACTTGCAATATACGAAAAATATAAAGATAAGAGCGCAACCGAGCTTTTGTCTCTGCTTGACGACATTCTTCCCATGCTTACGACTGATCTGAGCAACTGGGAAATAATAGGCTACGCAACCGAACTTTTGCCTATGTCAAAAGATTTTACCGTGATAACTCAGAGAGTTCCCATCAATAAATCATATTATTACGCAACGATAGACGGGCGCGCACTGACGATAATAGATTTTGAAAAAAATCAGCAGTTTCTTATAGATACTCTTCTCGACTGATTATCAGCGATAATTTCAGGAGCGGAAAATGAAAACAATTTTGAGCGGCATCCTTGCCGGGATAAGTATTTCCTTAGGCGGAACGGTTTTTCTCCTTTGTGAATCAAAAATAATCGGGGCAATATTTTTTACCGTCGGTCTTTTTTGCGTTTGCGTATTCGGTTTTAATCTGTTCACAGGCAAAATATGCTATGTTTTCGATAACGATGCGAAATACGCGCTTAAACTTCCCCTTATATGGCTTGGCAACCTCATAGGAGCGCTTTTTACCGGCTTTATAGAAATGCAGACGAGACTTTTTCCGTCTCTTTCCGAAAAAGCGGCGTCTGTCTGTGAAACAAAGCTTTCACAAAGTCTCCTGAGTGCATTTATCCTTGCGTTTTTGTGCGATATCATGATATATATTGCCGTCGAAGGATATAAATCGTCACAGCACGAAATAGGGAAATACCTCGCCATCTTCTTCGGCGTTACCGTTTTCGTTATCTGCGGCTTTGAACATTGCGTCGCGAATATGTATTATTTCACGGTAGGGCAGGCGTGGAACTTGAATACAGCGCTTTATCTTCTCGTAATGACCGCAGGCAACGCCGTCGGCGGCGTATTTATCCCGCTGGTGAGAAAGCTTATTGACATAAAGCCCAAAACTTCCGAAGTTCAAAAAGAAGAAAACAGGTAATGGAAGAGAAAATAAAAGAGATCTGCAGATCATTCGGAATACCAGGCAAACCCGTATCGTATAAAGAAATAACCGTCGGCAACGTTAACAAAACGTATAAAGTAGATTTTGTCTGCGAAAACGGCACTGTAAAATCATATGTTGTCCAGCAGATAAACACATATGTTTTCCGAAACCCTGCGCAGGTAATGGCAAACATAGAGAAAATAACAGAGCATATTAATAAAAAGAAGCCCGACGGATCGTTTCTTCATTACCTTCACACGCCCGAAGGTGAAACATATATACACGATAAAACAGGGTATTGGCGGATTTGCGGTTACATACCATCAATAACTTTCAGCGTATGTGACGACCTCGAAGCGGTTTGCAGCGCAGGGGAAGCATTCGGTGAATTCCAGCAGCTTCTTTCGGACTTTGACGCCTCTACTCTTTTCGAAACCATTCCTGATTTTCATAATACCGTGAAGAGATACAAAACACTTGAAAAGGACGTTCAAAACGATCCCTTGGGCAGAGTAAAAGAAGTAAAAAGAGAACTCGACTGGCTCTTTTCGGTAAAAGAAATAGCGTGTAAAATGACTGAAATGAAAAACGCAGGTCTTTTGCCGCTTCGCGTAACTCATAACGATACGAAGATAAACAACGTTCTTTTCGATAAAGAAACAAAGAAAGCGCTTACGGTAATAGATCTTGATACCGTAATGCCCGGTCTTGCAGGACACGATTTCGGCGACGCTATAAGATCTGCCGCAAACTATGTTGCAGAAGATAGTAAAGAATATGAAAAGGCGGGAGTAAATCTTGACATTTTCAAAGCGTTTGCCAAAGGGTTTATAAGCAAAACGGCACATACTCTTACGGAAAACGAGCTTTCAACACTTTCGCTCGGTTGCTTTGTTTTAGCGTGCGAACAGGCTGTCAGATTCGTTGATGATTATGTAACCGGCGATAAGTATTACAAAACAACTTATCCCGAACATAATCTTGACAGAACAAGAACTCAGACAGCTCTCGCAAAGGATATGCTTGATAAGATGGACGCCATGAACTCAATTGTTCGTTATATCCTTACAGAATGCGGGAAATGAATTGCATGAGGATAAATAAAATGAAGAATGAGATTAAGATAATTCTGGCTACTGACGGACTCGAAGTTCGCTTTTAATATATTCAATATAATTATAATTAAAAATACAACACAAGTCTTTCTTTAAGGTGTTGTATTGAGGAACATAAGTATGAATCCATGGTTAATCGTATTACTTGTCATATTAGGACTTTTCCTTGTCCTGGAAATCATCGCATTGATTAAAAGACCGGGGAGCAGATATAAAAATCACCCGGCCGAACAGAATCCCATGCAGGGAAAAATGGTTCGGTTCGTAGAAGATGAAAACGACAAATTGAACGCTGACGGTAAGAGCGGCCATCTCGAAGCAATCGGAGATTCTTCGCATAAAGCAGGATTATATGAAAAAGTATTTAAGCGAATTTTCGATGTCGTTTTATCCTTTGGAGGGCTTGTCGTCCTGTCTCCTGTTTTCCTTATACTGTCTTTATGGATTATTATCGATGATCCGGGGCCCGTACTCTTTACTCAGAAAAGAGTCGGTAAGGATAAACAGTATTTTAAACTTCATAAATTCCGCTCCATGAAAATGTCAACGCCGCACGACAGACCGACACACATGCTTGAAAACCCCGAACAATATATAACAAAAGCAGGTAAATTCATTCGCGCTCACAGCCTGGACGAGCTTCCGCAAATATGGGATATTTTTATCGGCAATATGTCTGTTATCGGACCGCGCCCCGGACTGTGGAATCAGGATTGGCTGACGGCATGCAGAGACGAGTATGGTGCGAACGATATTAAGCCCGGACTTACAGGGTGGGCACAGATCAACGGACGCGATGAGCTTGAAATACCTGAAAAAGCGAAACTTGACGGAGAATATACAAAAAACCTGAGTTTTAAGATGGATTGCAAATGCTTTCTTGGCAGCCTTCACGTATTCGGTAAAGACGACAGCGTAGTCGAAGGCGGTACCGGTGAAATCAAGAAACAGGAGAATGCCAAATGAAAAAAGTCCTTATAACCGGAGCAAGTTCATATATTGGTGTTTCCTTTGAAAACTATGTAAAAGATCATTATAGTTCTGAGCTGAATATCAATACTGTTGACATGATTGACGGCAGTTGGAGACAAAAAGATTTCAGTTCCTATGATATAGTGTTCCATGTGGCGGGAATCGCGCATGCGGATATTGGAAAAGTAAGCGAAGAAACGAAAAAAAAATATTATGCCGTAAATACCGATTTGGCTATAGAGACATGTAGAAAAGCCAAAGGTGAGGGCGTTAAACAATTCGTTTTTATGAGCAGTTCGATTATCTACGGCGACAGCGCTCCTTACGGCAAGCAGAAGAGGATAACAAAAGAAACAGATCCGACTCCATCCAATTTTTACGGAGACAGTAAATGGCAGGCGGACAAAGGCGTAAGAGAATTTGCGGATGATCAATTTACCGTAACCGTCCTTCGCCCTCCGATGATTTACGGAAAAGGCAGTAAAGGCAATTATCCAACTCTCAGTAAGATGGCCAAAAAGCTTCCCGTATTTCCTGATATTCAAAACGAGCGCTCAATGCTATACATTGAAAATCTTTGCGAATTTCTTTCACAGGTAATGATACGTGGCGAAGGCGGCATATTCTGGCCGCAGAATGCGGAATATACACGAACAAGTGAAATGGTAAAAATGATAGCGGATGTAAACGGGCATAAAATACGAGTTTCGAAAGCGTTCAATTGGCTTGTTTCTCTGGCGTCACGCCTTCCCGGCAAGCCCTCAGGTATGGCAAACAAGGCGTTCGGCAATCTTTCGTACGATCAGAGCATGAGCATATTTGGTTTCGAGTATAGAACAGTAGGTCTGAAAGAGTCCATAGAGAGGACGGAAGGCTGATGGAAAAGCATATTCTGGTTGTTTCACAATACTTTCATCCTGAATGCTTTCGAATTAACGATATAGCCATTGAATGGGTTAAACGAGGTTACAAAGTAACTGTTTTAACTGGAATTCCTAATTATCCGCAAGGGCAGTATTACGACGGGTATAGCAAAACAGAAAGAAAAACTGAAAACTGGCAAGGCATTCAGATCGTTCGCTTACCGATAGAGCCTCGAAAATCTGGCTCTATAAATCTGGCGAAGAATTATTTATCATTTGTTATTCAGGGAAGAAAATGGGTAAAAAAGACAGATTTGAAGGCTGACATTGTCTTCACTTATGAAGTATCACCCATGACACAAGCACTTGTGAGCGTGTGGTATGCAAAAAAGAATAAAATTCCTCATATACTTTATGTAACTGATTTATGGCCTGAAAATGTCGAAATAATTACCGGGATTCACAATAAACTTTTTCTGGGTTCTATACAGAAAATTGTGGATTATATCTATAAACACAGTAATAGAATTCTAACTTCTTCTCGAAGTTTTATTATGGCAATCAAAAACAGAAGTATTAGTGAGGATAAAATAGAATTTTGGCCACAATATGCTGAGGATTTTTATAAACCTGTTGATAGAAAAACAGGTTTGGAGATACCTGACGATGGCTCGTTGAATCTGGTTTTTGCAGGAAATATCGGATTTGCACAAGGTTTGGGAATATTGCCTGAGGCGGCACAAAAGCTAAAAGAAAAAAAGACAAAAGTTAGATTTAATATTATTGGTGATGGCCGATATTTGCCAGAATTGAAAAAAAAGATAGAAGAGCTTGAGGTAGACAAATATTTCAATTTTGTCCCACGAAAACCTGCAGAGGAAATTCCTCAATATTTGGCTTGGGCGGATGGATTATTGATAACACTGTCAAAGAGTGAAGTGTTTTCGATAACTATTCCGGCAAAAACCCAATCATGTTTAGCTTGTGGAAAACCGATTTTGGTCTCTGCCGACGGAGAAGTTCAGGCAATCATAAAAGAAGCCGGTGCAGGTCTTGTCAGTAATGCAGAAGATGTTGAAGGATTAGTAAATAGCATATTGACATTTATAGACTTGTCCCAACGAGAACGAGAAGAAATGGGTCAAAGAGCTTTGAAATATTCTAAAAACCATTTCAGTAAAGAAAAATTACTGAATCGTATGGATGAACTGTTTAAAGAGGAGATATGACATGTCTGTGTTTAACGGAGCGACACTTTTAATTACCGGAGGAACCGGTTCGTTCGGCAATGCCGTACTAAAACATTTTCTTGAAAGCGATGTCGGACAGATCCGTATTTTTTCCCGTGACGAAAAAAAACAGGACGACATGCGTCATGAACTTCAGGCTAAACATCCTGATTATGCGAATAAAGTAAAATTTTACATCGGCGATGTAAGAGACCCCCGCAGTCTTGCAGACGTAATGCCCGGCGTTGACTATATTTTTCATGCGGCTGCTCTGAAACAGGTTCCATCGTGTGAATTTTTTCCCATGCAGGCTGTCAAAACAAATATTGAAGGCACCGATAATATGCTCCACGCAGCCATAGAGGCAAAAGTAAGTCGAGTCGTGTGTCTCAGCACCGATAAAGCAGCGTATCCGATCAACGCAATGGGTATTTCCAAAGCGATGATGGAGCATGTTATAACTGCCAACGCGCGTGTTGCTGCTGAACGCGGCAATACTGTTATCTGCTGCACCCGTTACGGCAATGTAATGTGCTCACGCGGATCTGTTATCCCTCTTTTTATCGACCAGATAAAAGCCGGCGCGCCTATCACTATTACCAATCCTGAAATGACGCGTTTTCTTATGAATCTTGATGAAGCGGTCGATCTTGTGCAGTTCGCGTTTGAACACGCAAATCCGGGCGATCTTTTCGTTCAGAAGGCCGACGCGTCTACGATAGGTGATCTTGCAAAAGCGGTTCAGCAACTGTTCGGCGATACAGGAACACGCATTATAGGCACGCGACACGGTGAAAAACTCTATGAAACGCTTCTTACAACTGAAGAAAAACTGCGATCCGAAGATATGGGCCGCTATTTCCGCGTTTCTGCCGACAATCGTGATTTAAACTACGATAAATATTTCGTTAAGGGCGAGATACTTACACAATCGGATGAAGCATATACAAGTCATAATACGATCAGGCTTGATGTTGCCGGAGTTGTAAAAAAACTTCTTACCACCGATTACGTTCAGGAACAGCTCGCAAATGAAAACAATAAGGGGTAGATTATGAAATTTCTTGTCCTTGGATGCAACGGCATGGCGGGACATACCATCAGCCTTTATCTTAGAGAAAAAGGCCATGATGTCCTTGGTTTCGATCTCCGTCCCTCCGATCTGATAACTTCTGTTGCCGGAGACGCCATGAATGCGGAACTTATCAAAGATCTCGTCGGAAAAAACAAATTTGATACTGTCATCAACTGTATAGGTATCCTTAATCAGTTTGCAGAAAAAAACAAGGCTGTAGCAGTATATCTCAATTCGTTTTTTCCTCATTATCTTGCGCAGCTGACTGAAGGAACGGATACACAGGTCATCCATATGAGCACCGACTGTGTTTTCAGTGGTAATCGGGGTCACTATAAGGAAGATGATCTCAGAGACGGCACAACGTTCTATGATCGTTCGAAGGCTCTAGGAGAGATCGAAAACGAAAAAGATCTAACCTTGAGGCAATCAATAGTCGGACCTGATATCAATCCAAAAGGGATCGGACTTCTGAACTGGTTTTTGCAGCAGCATGGCGAAGTTTCAGGGTATACGGGCGCTATGTGGACAGGTCAGACTACACTTCAGCTGGCAAAAACAATGGAGACAGCGGCAAAAGAAAAAGTTCACGGACTTTATAATATGGTGCCTGATACAAGCATTTCAAAATACGGTCTGCTGTTGCTGTTTAATCAATACATACGAAAAGAAAAAATAACCGTTATTCCATCGGATAAAATCACCGCCGATAAAAGTCTGGAAAGAACACGATGGGATTTTACATATGCAATCCCTGACTACGAAATTATGGTATCAGAGCTTTCCGAGTGGATGAAAGACCACAGATCCCTATATCCGCATTACGGAATCTGATTCGCATACAGGTAAATAATTCATACGATCAATAGAAACAGGAGTATCGACATGGAGATAAAAAAACTTCGTCTTATGACCGTTGTTGGAACGCGTCCCGAAATAATCAAAATGTCTGAAATAATAAAAAAGGCGGATCAATACTTCGATCAGATCCTTGTACATACCGGACAGAACTATGATTATGAACTGAATAAGGTCTTTTTTGAAGACCTTGGAATTCGTGAGCCTGATCATTATCTCGGCGTTGTCGGCGAAAATCTGGGTCAGACAATGGGTAACGTTATTTCAAAATCATATGACCTGATGTTGAGCGTTAAACCTGATGCCCTGATAATTCTCGGAGACACCAATTCCTGTTTATGCGTTATATCTGCAAAGCGTTTGAAAATACCCGTCTTCCATATGGAAGCAGGCAATCGCTGCAAAGATGAAAACCTCCCTGAAGAGGTAATACGCAGAATAGTTGATGTAACAAGCGATATCAATCTCTGCTATTCCGAGCATGCCAGACGGTATATACTTGACAGCGGTGTAAAGCACGAATATACGTTTGTTGTCGGTTCTCCGATGAAAGAGGTCCTTGACAGATACAAGGATGTCATTGATTCAAGCAGTATTCTTGACGATCTCGGTCTTGTTTCCGGCAAATATATCCTGCTGTCGGCTCATCGCGAGGAAAATATAGATATAGAAAGCAACTTTCTCAGCCTGATGAATGCGGTAAACGCGATGGCGGAAAAATATGATATGCCGATTTTGTATTCATGTCACCCCAGAAGCAAAAAATATATAGAAGCGCGCAAATTTGTATTTGATAAAAGAGTGATACAGCATAAACCGCTGGGATTTTTTGACTATAACAAGTTACAGAAAAATGCCTTCTGCGTGGTAAGCGACAGCGGTACGATCCCGGAGGAAGCCGCTTATTTCAAATTTCCAGCAGTATCTGTCAGAACCAGCACGGAACGACCCGAGGCAATGGATAAGGGAGTATTTACGATCGGCAGCATTACCGCACAGCAGGTACTTCAGGCAGTTGATCTGGCAGTTTCCATGCACGCCAATGGCGACGACGGTATAACCGTACCCGCTTACAACGATGAAAATGTGAGCACAAAGGTCATAAAGATCATCCAGAGCTATACAGGCATCGTAAACAAAATGATATGGAGAAAAGCGTAATCGATCAGAGGAACCATTGTATGAATGTCGGTTTTGTCACAAACAACTTCAGCTCCGGGGGAGCACAAAAAATGATGGCATTTGTCGTCCGTTCTCTTGCTCCCTGTGCTGATAAAATATTTTTGATTACAACACAGCAGGGTAATATATACTCTTTTCCCGACAATGTTCAGCAAATATATATAGGTGATCTTATAAAAAAGGGAAAAGGTTCTTTCGGAAAGATAAATGAATTAAACAATATCGCAAAAAAAACAAGAGAAATTGTCGTTCGGGAAAATATCGATATTTTATGTGCGTTCGGGTATTATTTCACTACCGTTGCGGTCAAGGCGGTGAAAAGCACAAAATGTAAGGTGATCGGTTCTGAACGCCGTGCTCCCCAGATGATCTCTGCGTTTAACCAGCTGATGAGCAAATATGCATATAAAAAATGCGACAAGGTAGTATTTCAGCTTCAGGGAGCAAGAGATTTTTATCCGAATATCCCGGATAATAAAACTGCAGTGATCCCAAATCCGTTCCTGCCTTCAGAGAGCAGTTTTGATCGGAATCCGGAAAGAAAAAAGATCATAGCAATGGCAGCAGCGAGGCTTGAGCAGGAAAAAGGCTTCGATATAGGCATTAAAGCCATGAAAAAAATTATTGAAAAATACCCGGACTATAAACTGCGGATATACGGAGACGGCGATTTTGAAAAGCTTTACGGACAGCTGATCGACGATCTGCAAATAAGACCGTATATAGAATATATGGGACTTTCGTCCCATATAATTGAAGATATTCACGATGTCATGGTTTTTCTTCTTCCTTCAAGAAGCGAAGGGATCCCAAATATGCTTCTTGAATCGATGGCGGCAGGAATTCCCTGTGTCGCAGCCGACTGTCCGCCGGGCGGACCGAGAATGCTGTTGGAAAATGATAAAAACGGGCTTCTCGTGCCGGTAGAAAACGTTGATGCAACAGCTGATGCAGTCTGTGAGCTGATAGGCAATGCAGAATTGCGTAATTCCGTAGCCGAAAACGCCACTAAGGTAACCGAACGTTTCAAGCCTGAAAAAATAGAGGAAATGTGGCGTCAATGCTTTATAACGATAATGGATGGTAATAACTGAAATGAAAAAAGTATGTATTGTTTTTGCAAGCGCTCCCCGTCATATGATAATGGCAAATATTTATTTCGATTATCTGAAACAAAACGGTATTCCGTATGACGTTATTTATATGAATAAATATGATGAAGATGAAAATACGGGAGCAGAGGTGAACTATCCTGTTTCATACAAGAAAAAGAATAAGCTCCAGAAGCTGTTCGGCTTTTTTAAATTCGGAAAAGAAGCCTCTTCCATCCTTAAAAAGAATAAATACGGATTTGTTATTGTATGGAGTGAATATACGGCTGCTTTTATCTGCCGGGTGCTGAAAAAAGAGTATAAGCAAAGATACTGCGTAAACGTCAGAGATCTGAATGTGGGTCTTAGACAAGTGTTGAATATTCCATTGAATTCAGCGATAAAATCCTCTCTCTTCACTACTGTTTCTTCCGAGAAATATATTCCCGAACTGACACATAATTTTGACAATTATCTTTTCTTCCACAGCTATAACCAGAAGGTTATGGATGAAACTCTTCAGTCAATGGCGAATATTGACAAAAACCCCGAGAATAACGATAAGATCAGAATTTTATATATCGGATATATCAGATTCTACGATCACCTTTTAAAATTTATTGAACAAATAAAAAACGATCCCAGATACGAGCTTACTGTCGCAGGTGCCGGCTCTGAGACGATCAAATCCTACATTGATGAAAAAGGCATCACAAACGTCATTGTACACGGTAAATTCCCCAAGGAACAGACAGGCGAGTTCCTTGCTGACGCTGATGTGATTTTCAATTTATATGGAACAGAAGATCTGAATTTAAGATATGCGTTGTCCAATAAGCTTTATTATGCTGTAGCGCTCGGCTTACCCATACTTGTATACAAAAATACATATGTTGCCGAACTTGCGGAAAAATGCGGCATCGCATTTGCTGCAGATGACTGCCTTGACGGAAGTTTTGCCGATAAGTTTTATGACTGGTATAAAAGCCGTGATTTTGACGAGATAAAGCTTAAATGCAATGAATTTCTGAAAGACGCCATCCATTCGCAGGACGAACTCAGATCACGCATGGATGAAGTAAAAAATCAACTGTTAGAAATAGAGGAGAACTAAAATGATAAACGTTATCGGACTTGGATATATAGGACTTCCTACCGCTCTTATGATGGCATCTCACGGGGTTGAGGTAATAGGAACTGACTACAATAAAGAACTTGTAGCCACGCTTCAGTCCGGCCATACCACGTTCAAAGAGGATGGACTCGATGATCTTTTTCAGGATGCTTTAAAAGCTGGTATCAGATTTACAACGGAATATCAGGTAACAGATACTTACATAGTTTCTGTTCCTACTCCTTATGATAAATTCAGCAAAAAAGTAGATCCTTGTTATGTTGTTGCAGCGGTTAAGGATGTCCTTAAAGTAGCGCCTGCAAACGCCATACTTGTAATCGAATCGACAGTTTCTCCGGGAACTATCGAAAAAAGCATAAGACCTGTTCTGAACGAAGAAAACAGAACAGATATCAACCTTGTTCACGCTCCCGAACGCATTATTCCCGGCAATATGGTTTACGAGCTTTTGCATAACAACAGGACCATCGGTGCCGACAACAGACAGATAGGTGAAAAAATAGCAAAGTATTACTCTTCTTTCTGCAAAGGAGAGATCGTTGTCACAGATATCAAAACCGCTGAAATGACGAAAGTCGTTGAAAATACGTTCCGCGCGGTAAACATCGCATTTGCCAATGAAATAGCTAAAATATGCCGTCACGACAATATGGATGTTTACGAGATAATCAGAATCTGCAATATGCATCCCCGTGTCAATATCCTTCAACCCGGTCCCGGTGTCGGCGGTCACTGTATTTCCGTAGATCCGTGGTTCCTTGTAGGAGACTATCCTTCCCTTGCAAAAGTAATCGACGAATCGATGAAAACAAATGACGGAATGCCTGATTTTGTTCTGAACAGGATCTATGAGATCATGAAAGAAAACGGTATGAGCGATATCTCCCGTGTCGGACTTTACGGTCTTACCTATAAGGAAAATGTTGATGATATGCGTGAATCGCCGACTCTTCAGCTTCTTGAAAGTCAGGAACGTCATCTTGGAACGGGACTGAAAGTTTATGACCCGTACATAACAAAGGAAGTAGTAAAAAATCAGTATTACAGCCTTGATTCATTTTTGAATGATGTTGATTTTGTTGTAATAATGGTAAAACACAACGAAATCAAGGATAATATGCAAAAACTGATGGGAAAAATCGTTTTGGATTGCCATAATATTTGCGATCTGCCAGGGGTATACCATATCTGATGTTAAACCGTTTCAATTTTTTATTGTATAATGAGGATCTGAAATGAAAACAACTGTTTCAAAGGGAGAAGCATTACTGTGGATTATCACAATTATTTTTATGATAATCTGCCTTGTTGTCCTTGCATTTTTCTGGTCTTCTGATAAAATCAGCAGCGGAGGATGGTCAGCGCCCGTTTTCTATCTTTCTGTGGTGTCTTTATTGATAAATGCTGCTTTCCTTATTAAATATAAGGTAAAAATCACCGAGTTTCCTGCAGTTATGACGCTGCTTACATATCTGTTCATGTTCGGGCGTGTCTGGCTCAATTATCTCGGACAGGACGGCAAAATCTACTGGGTGCTCCATAAATTATATGAGCCCCTTGAAATGCAGCGAACAGGCATTATGGTCGTGTGCTGTGTTCATGCTCTTTTCATAGGTATGATCAGCCTTTACAGAAAAAAAAGCAAAAGAGAATTTTTGCTGACAACATCAAATATCGATGAGAGTCAGCTTTTCAATCTTGGAATGATACTTCTTGTAATAGGTCTTCCCTGCAGGATCATAACCGATATCCAGTCTGTCATTTCAACATCCGCAACAGGTAATTTTCTTTCGATTACCGCAAACACGGGATTGATCGACGATCTTGCTTTTTTGTATGTTCCTGGACTTATCTGTCTGATGGAAAGCCGACCCGCCATCAAAAAACCTGTTATTATAATACTTGCCGCTTATTTTATCGTAATAATGGCAGTTACCGGTGACAGGAGATACTACGTATCGGCAATAGTAACATTCGGCGCATATATGTTCAGAAAAAAGACGGGAGACAGTAATAATAAAGTTAATATTGGCAGAGTTATTCTGATAGTGCTTCTTGTCGCTCTTTTCCTTAATTTCCTTGAAATCATTCGAAGGATCAGGACCGGAAATCTCACGGATTTCTTCGGATTTTTAGGCAATTACGGTGCGGATGTTTTCGCACTTGACGGTTTAATATACGATGTATTTGAAGAATTCGGCATTTCTTTTTTTTCTGTTGTTTCTATCGTTTCATGCTTCCCGTCGGTCTTTCCGTTCCAGTACGGTATGACTATACTCCGAACGATCCCTTCCGCTTTGCCTATAGGATCTTTGTTCGGCGATCTGTTTTCGCAAGCATCTCCTTCAACCTATGTCAACCCATATTTGGGCAGAGCCGTCGGCGCGACGATGTTCGGCGATCTGTTTTCGAATTTCGGTCTGTTCTGCATCCCTGCGGCTTTTCTGATAGGATTGATGCTTGGTTATTTTTTCAGGGCAGAAAAAGCTACTGAAAACAATTATGACTGTGTAAGATACTATACATATTACTATATTTTAATAAATCTGGTCAGATGCAGCCTCTTTGAAGTATTCAGACCGATGATTTGGTGTACGTTTATTCCTCTCGTAATTTTGTCTGTCTTAAGAACTCGAAAGAGCAGACTATTGATATGAAATGAGTGAAATAAAATGAATATATTGCTTCATGGCGCAGTCAGCGGGTCCAATTTCGGCGATTGTCTCTTTGCCGATATCTTCTACAATTCTTTACGACAGTCATTCCCGGATGACAATATCTGGTTTTTCGACAGACAGCCGTTTGGGATAAGCCAATATCTGCGCTCAAGTCTTGATTATCGTTATATTATGTCCGATGACGATTACAATAAAGTTGATGCATTGGTTTATATTTCAGGCGGTTATTTGGGGGAAGATAAAAAATCTCTGAAAGAGTCTCTTGTCCGCTATAAAAGGTATGTTCAGCTCGGAAAAAAATATATCAGCAAAAAAATACCGATATTGATAATCGGTCTTGAGGTCGGACCGATTTATTACGGTTTTCTTCGTAAAGGAATTCGTAATATCATTGACAGATCTGTTGTCCTGACTGTCAGAAATAAAGAATCATATGACTATTGCGTTGAAAATCTGAATATACGCAAGGCGATCAAAACACAGGATACCGCAATATGCGTTGCATCTATGGATATTCCGCAAACGACCGGGAAATTGGATCGTTTGTTTGAAGATGCAAAAAAAACTCTGTTTCTTCATGTTCCGTTCGGAGCAAAAGATGATGAAAAATACAAAAACAACATTCTGATCCCTGTCGTTGATTTCTGTAAAAAACATACGGAATACAGTGTCATTTACGGAATGGATAACGAAGAGAAAAATACAGACCTTACATTTATAGAAGAATTGTTCAAAAGCGAATCCATAGCCTGCAGACACTACTTGTATTCATCATACTGGGAAATGTGCAGTTTGCTTAGCCGTGTCGATTTTATCGTCACAACAAAGCTTCACGCCGGAATTATCGGCGCGGCTTACGGAAGAGCAGTGGTATCAACGCCTGTTCACCGCTTTAAAACCGAAAGATTTTATCATGAAATCGGCTATTCCGATCACTCGTATTCTTATCATAACCTTACCCCTCAGATCATGGATACGCTTCTTGAAGAAAAACATGACAAAAAAATTATTTTAGATAAGTCAGTTTATGATAAGTCATTGTCAAATCTTACTATTCTGACAGACAGTCTGAAAAAGATCCGCGAGAACATTAAAGCATGAAAAGTTTAAAGAAGAATTATGCGTACAATATGGTATACCAGGTTTTGCAGATGATCCTGCCCCTGGTTACCGCTCCGTATATATCAAGAGTCCTTGGTACCGACGGGGTAGGGGCTTTTTCTTATACGCGTTCCATTGCATATTATTTTTTACTGTTGGGAATGCTCGGAATAAACAATTACGGCAACAGAAGCATTTCTCAGGTAAGAGATACCAAAGAAAAAACCGACAGAACATTTTCCGAGTTATATTCTGTCCAGTTTCTTGTTTCCGCATTTTTCCTTTCCGCCTATATCCTTATTTTCATAGTTTTTAATAATACAGACAAACTCCTGTATGTTGCACAGTTGCCTTATGTATTAAGCGCATGCTTTGATATAAACTGGCTCTTTTTCGGCCTTGAAGAATTTAAGATCACGGTTACAAGAAAAGTAGTTATTAAACTGTTTACTACAGCAGGAGTGTTTTTGTTTGTAAAAACTCGGGATGATCTGCTCCTTTATTCCTGGATCATGAATATCGGTTATTTTGCAGGGCAGTGCTACCTTTGGATCGGACTTCGCAAATACATCTCTTTTTGTAAAACAAATATTGTCGAAAACTTCAAAAAACATATTAAACCATTGCTGATTTTGTTCATTCCTATCCTCGCAACAAGCATTTACAGGGTTATGGATAAGGTAATGATTGGTTCCTTCGGATCGTATTCAGAAGTTGCGTTATATGAAAATGCCGACAAAATCGTAATGGTCTGCCTTGGAGTCGTTACCGCATGGGGCAATGTTATGCTCCCGCGAATCAGTAATCTTGTTGCAAATAACAATCTTGAACAGTGCAGGGTATACCTGAAAAAATCGTTCCAGTTTATCAATTGTATCACTATAGCGATGGGTATGGGGATCTGCGCCGTCGCAGACAGATTCGTCATTATTTTTTACGGAAACGATTTCGCGGGCAGCGGCGTACTGTTATCCGGTCTGGCGTTTACCCTGATTTTTATCGGATGGTCAAACACCTTCAGAAATCAGGTTCTTATACCTATGGAACAGGATAAATACTACGTTCGGGCTATCATCACTGGTGCCGCTGTAAATCTGATAATAAATTCTGTTTTAATACCTTTACTTGGCGCTATAGGAGCAATGATAGGCACAATGATTGCCGAGCTGACTGTTGCGATATGCCAGATCATACCAATGCGTAAAAGTGTGGATATAAAAACATATATTATTGACGCACTGCCGTTCCTGGCTATGGGCATAATTATGTTTGGCTCAGTCAGATTGATTGACTGGTTGATGCCTTCATACACTATAATCAGCCTGTTGATTCAGATAGCATGCGGCGCCGCTGTTTATTGCTCTTTGTGTCTTGTTTATTTTATCAGACATAAAGATACTTTCGGTTATCAGATATTAAAACGTATACTTAAAATCCTGCATATAAATATCTGATTTTTCTCCCGAGGATTTTTGATTCAGTACCTGAAAACAGTATTCAAAAATTCCTGATGCTGTTTTATGTAAAATAAAAATGTTGAAATACCGATACACAGGAGATACAAATGGCAAAAAAAATAATGGCTGTTTTCGGCACACGTCCAGAAGCTATTAAAATGTGTCCGTTGGTCAATGAACTGAAAAAAAGAAAGAACCTGCAAACTGTTGTTTGCGTAACCGCGCAGCACCGCCAGATGCTCGATCAGGTGCTCGCAACATTCAACGTCGTTCCCGACTACGACCTTAACATAATGAAAGACCGTCAAACGCTTTTTGATATAACCGTAAATATCCTTTCGGGCATCAAAGACGTCCTGGAGAAAGAAAAACCTGATGTCGTTCTTGTTCACGGCGATACTTCCACAACTTTTGTCACATCGCTTGCGTGTTTTTACCTTCAGATTCCGGTAGGACATGTTGAGGCAGGTTTGAGAACATATAACATCTATTCTCCGTATCCCGAAGAGTTCAATCGTCAGGCGGTAGGCATTGTATCTCAATACAACTTTGCACCTACTCACCTTGCCGCGGAACATCTTATTAAAGAGGGTAAAAATCCGGATAAGATCTACATCACGGGCAACACGGTAATTGACGCTATGCAGCATACGGTCAAAGAAGATTATACTCATCCCGAACTTGACTGGGTAGGGGATGGAAAGCTGATTTTCATAACCGCTCACAGAAGAGAAAATCTCGGCGAACCAATGCATAATATGTTCAGGGCTATCCGCCGCGTTTTAAACGAACATCCTGACTGTAAGGCAGTATACCCGATTCATATGAATCCTACGGTTCGGCGTATTGCTGATGAAGAGCTCGGAGATTGCGACCGGATCCATATTATTGAACCGATAGAAGTATTCGACTGCCATAATTTTGAAGCTCGAAGCTATTTGTGTCTCACAGATTCGGGAGGAATCCAGGAAGAATGCCCCAGTTACGGAGTTCCCGTTCTTGTAATGCGCGATACAACAGAAAGACCGGAGGGCGTAGATGCAGGAACACTTCGCCTTGTAGGAACAGACGAACAAACGATTTACAAAGCATTTTCGGAACTTCTCGATAAACCGGAAGAGTATGCAAAGATGTCTCATTCAGTAAATCCGTACGGTGATGGACACGCATGCGAACGAATAGCAGATATTCTTGAAGGCAAGGAGTATATACCGTGGAAATCCGTTTGATCAGGATATACGGAAAATAATATAGTAAATCAAAAATAAAGGAGATCGTCATTTCAGACGGTCTCCATTTTTTTTTATTCACTTTTCCCGAGGCTGAATTTGCTTTCGGTGCCGGAAATAAGTCTTTTAATATTTTCTTTATGCCTTATAATCATAAATAAAACGCATACCGAATATATTATGGCGGCAACGGTATTGCATCCGAAAAGAAAAAGCATTATAGCTCCCACGCTAAGCGCGCACATCGTGGCAAGAGACATATATTTTACCGTCAGCAGCAGTATAACCATTACGGCAACCGCGATCAGTCCGGCAGGCAGATCAATAACAAAAAGCACTGACAGCAAAACAAGGAACCCTTTTCCGCCTCTGAATTTATACTGTATAGGAAACGAATGACCGAGCATAACAAACATACCGGTGAATGCCGCCCCAAGCTGAAAATCATAATTGAATGACGAGATCCATAAACCGAAAAGCAGGCTCATTATTGCGCCTTTCAGCAAATCAAACGCCAATACAAACCATGCGTATCTGTTGCCGTATACACGCTTGAAATTCGTAAACCCGGGATTTCCGCTTCCGACATTCCGAATGTCTTCATGATATATCGCCTTTGAAAGCGTGATTGCAGGGTTGAATCCTCCGATAACCCAACTGAATACTGCCGCAATAAACCATACTGCTATATTCATACAGTTTTCTCCCTATTCAATAATAATGATATAGCTGTATATCTCCTGTCCGCCGTTGATCACGAAAACCTCGCAGTCGCAATGCGATTTACGGATATGATCCGCAATTTCTTCCGCTTCGTTTTCGTTCGAATCCTCCCCGCGAACAATGATGCATATTTCATGACCGTTAAAATCAAGACGGTCTGCAAGCATGCATGCCGTATCACGCCTGTCATTATCCGCGGAAACGATTTCTTTCCCCTCAAAACCTATATACTGCCCGTCATGAAGCATGAAGCCGTCCATTTCGGTATTACGGATACATTTAGAAACGTAGGCAGTCGTTACGCCTTTCATAGCCTCACGCATTTCACTTTCTATTTCATCAGCATTCCCTGAATCCGTATCAAGCATGGTCAAAACCGCATAGCAGTCGCCGACTGAACGACTTTCAATTACCCGCACGTCTGAATCAGAATACATTTTTGCAGCCTGTTTTGCCGCGAGGATCACATTCCCGTTGTTAGGCAAAACAAAAATAACATCCGCATTCACCTGTTTGAACGCCTCAATGAATTCATCTGCGGACGGATTCATGCTTTGTCCGCCTTCTACGATATAATCTGCGCCCATTTCGCGGAATGTCTGTTTTATTCCTTCTCCGGATGTTACAGCTACAACGGCGAATTTTTTTCGTTCCGTCTTTTCGGCAAGCTTGCTTTCAGACGGCAGACTGTTATGCTGCAAAGACATGTTTTCTATTTTAACGGTCAGATATTCTCCGTATTTCTGGCAAAATTCAAGGACCTTATAGGGTGTTTTTGTGTGAACGTGTATTTTTACTATGCTTCCGGTTCGAAAACAAACAATAGAATCACCTACGGAAGCCAGGTATCTTTTTATTATATCCGGGTCGAAATTTTCGACATCTGTTTTGGCGTTTTGCAGCCGCAGCAAAACCTCTGTACAATATCCAAACGTGAGTTCGCTGTTTTCGTCAAATCTGTCAAAGTTGATTTTATTGCTCTGAAACTCATTGTTCTGTTTTGTATTGCTCGCTGAAGTATCGCCGTTCAGCGCATTGACAGCTCCTTCAATTATATATATAAGTCCGGCGCCACCAGAATCAACAACGCCTGTTTTTTTGAGGACTGCAAGCATATCCGGTGTAGCTTCAAGAGTTTCTTTCGCCTTGAAAAGAAAATCAGAAAGGTAATCATTCACATTTTCGTGACGTTTTTCCTTCGCGTAATTAGACGCTTCACGCATCACGGTAAGAATGGTTCCTTCGGTCGGTTCTGCTACCGCGCTGTATGCGCTGTTTACACCGCACAAAAAGGCGTCTGCAATCTCTTCTGCATCTGCGTAGTCTTTATCTGCAAGTCCGTCGGCAATTCCGTCATAAAACTGAGAAAGTATCACGCCGGAGTTTCCTCTTGCAGAAAGCAGCATACCGTTTGCTGTCTTCCTCGAAACTTTTCCGATCTCCTTGTTTTCACAATCCGTTTCGCCGCCCTGCAAAGTCAGCAGCATATTGCTGCCCGTGTCTCCGTCCGGTATGGGAAAGACATTCAGGTCGTTTACCTCATCTGCATGCAATGAGAGATTATCTATCCCTCCGCGAATCATTTTTATAAAAAGAGAACCGTCAATACGCTCGCTTTCCATTTTATCTTTCTCCGATCCTGTAAGTCTGTTCATCTCCGAATGCAAATACCGCAACAGCCTCAGGTCCTATAGATGCGCCTATAATTGGACCGATCGTGCAAACATATACATCTTTGCAGGGGATTTCTTTTTGGATCTTATTCTTAAGATCATTAATTTCTTCCGATGAACAGTCTGCATGCGCGAGATAAACTGTCTGATTCTCGGCATCTTTGATATGCTCTTTAAGAAGAGAAACAATTTCATTAAGGGACGCAGAGCGACCTTTCACTTTCTTTATCGCTGCCTGTTCTCCGTCCGCATCGGCAACAATTATCGGTTTTACACCAAGCAGATTTCCGAAGAACGCAGCAGACGCCTTTACTCGTCCTGCGCGCTTCAGGTAGTCAAGTGTGTGCGCCGTGCAAAACTGATGCGCATAATTACGCATATTGTTTATGTATTCAGCAACCTCGTCCGCAGTCGTTCCGTTTTTTGCAAATTCCGCCGCTTTTATAGCGAGCAGTCCTTCTCCGACGGATGCGTGTAGTGAATTTACGCAGCGGATATTTGCCCCGTCGTATTCCTGCATCAGTTTTTTCGCAAGCACGGTCGCCGTGTTCACCGAGCCCGACTGTTTTATCGAACATCCGATATACACTATATCGCAGTCTTTATCAAGATACTTTCGGAATACCCTGTTAAACTCTTCAACGGGTACCTGAGTTGTTGTAATCCTTCCTCCGTTGCGCATGATATCGTAAAATTTATGTGCGTCTTCCGATGTCCATGCAAGATCTGCCACGGCGGATTTCCCTTCATAAACGGTTGCCATCCGTGCATAATCAATATCGTATTTTTGCATCAGTTCTGTTGTCAGATCAGAACATGAATCTGTAATTATCTTAACTTTTCTCATTTTTTACCCCTTTGTATATCTGAAATGCAGCTTTCATTCTCAGACGTTATCTGATTCATTATCCGATTCCGATTTCGTCTGAACGGCGGGTTTATATCCGTCATATTTACGCCAGAATTCTTTAACTGTTGATTCGTATTTTTCCTGCTCGATAAAATAACTGAGCCCGTGTTCAGCTCCAGGAACTATCAGCAGCTCTTTCGGCGCGAGGCACGCCTTATAGTTGTCATATGTCATCGTTACCGGCACAAAAGTATCGTCAGACCCGTGAATGAACAGCACCGGGCGTGTATTGCTCTGCAGAGCAGTCAATGTTGAATATTCATCTGCACGATATTGAATCTTCTGACTGCAAAGATCATCAATAACTTTTTGTCTTACAGCGTATGAAAGATGCATATTGTCTTCGCAAACATGTTTCCATATCGCTTTTGCGGATGTGAATCCGCAGTCTGCAATTATGCCGTGGACATTTTCGGGAAGCTCAAGCCCCGAAGCCATCAGCACTGTCGTCGCTCCCATAGAAACGCCTATAAGATAGATCGGCAGTGAAGAACCGCTTTTTCTGTTTGCCCATTCTGCCCAGTCTGCGCAGTCATATCGCTCCGTCATGCCAAAGCCCATATAACCTCCGCCGCTTTCGCCCTGACCGCGCTGCTCGGCAAAAAGCACGCTGCAATTATTTTCGAAAAGAAAATCCGCTACAGCACCGAAATCCCACGACCATGTAGAACGCCAACCGTGCATCGCTATAATAATACGTTCGCAGCTGCTTCTATTAAACCAGTGTCCCACAAGCTTTGTGCCGTCTCTGCCCTCAATTTCAACACGCTCATGTTCTCTTGCCTCGAGTTCTTTTGCCGCCTCAAGCGCTTTTGCATATTCAGGCGTTTCCTTGAATGTTCCCGTTATGCGAGTCTTTGCCTTTTTCATTACTTCAGGCTCATTGCGGTCAAGCGCTTCCTGAACAAGAGTCGTTGTGATCACGTATGATATCCCTGCAGTCACCGCGGCAGCAACTGCAAGAAACCCTGTTCCGACGATAATATTTTTTGTTTTACCTTTCATGTCATGCCCTTTCTCGGAATCTTCCAGTAATCTTTATTATCACAAACATACGAAATTATACATCCTGTAACTAAACTGAAACGAAACAAAAAAACAGACTGTGCAAGTCTGCTTTCTTCGTTATTATTTTTTTACGCCATTGCTTCAAGCATTTTTTTTTGTGACGGAAAACTGTGTTTTTAGACCTGCATCAAAAGCTTTATATTCCTCAAACATGTATTCCGCCATTCTGTGGACTTCATTTCCTATCGATCCAGCTATATGAGGCGTTAAAATCACATTCGGAAGAGTATATAAACAGTTGTCCGGCTCAGGCGGTTCGGGCCATGTCACATCAAGGACTGCAACTCTTGAGGGAACGGCGCGCAACGCCTCTGCAAGATCTTTTTCAACGACCTGCGCACCTCTGCCCATGCTGAAAATACAGCGATTTTTTCAGCAAGAAATTATTTTGCAAAATGCTGGACCGAGCCTGCTGCATAAAAAACAGCTTTCAGCTTTGGCAGGTATTTCCGTATTTCTTTCCTTTCAAAATGCGGCATTCCCCATGTAGTGAAAATATAATCCGTTTCTGAAAGTATATCTCTGTATTTTTCTGTTTCATTTTTAGAGATCACTTTATCTGTTTCAAAATCCAGATCGTCATGAAGTTTTTTTACCGTGTCTTTTGAATACACATATTCAATTTGCGCTTTATCACCGAAAAATAAGGCGTTTTTCTTTTTAATATTATCCATAATAAGTGTTTCGCTCCGTTATTTTATATCAGGGGAGGATATTTATAACTGATCAAATTAATAAATAAGCACACGGCAGAATGTCGTGTGCTTGATGTCTGGTTTGCGGCGCTTATTTTTCAAGCTTTATCAGTTTGTAAATAATTGCTGCGAGCGCACCTCCAACGAGCGGCGCTACGATGAAAATCCAAAGGTTTGCGAGAGCTTCGCCGCCTGCAAGGAGAGCGGGTCCGAAAGAACGCGCGGGGTTTACTGAAGTTCCCGTAAGTCCGATGCCGAGAATGTGAACGAGCGTGAGCGTAAGACCGATCACAATACCTGCAACATTGCTGTTTTCAGTTTTGCTCGTTACGCCGATTATTGCAAGAACGAATACGCATGTAAGAAGAACTTCAATTATTATCGTTGCTGCAATATTTCCGCCTGCGAGTCCGTTTGAACCGAGAGCACCGGTCTGGTCTGTAAGTCCGGCAAGTGAAAAAATTCCTTTGAGGACTGCTGCGCCTGCCGTTGCGCCGGCAAACTGAGCTACGATGTAAATAAAGAAATCAGCTGCGCTCATCTTGCCCGAAATCAGCATTGCAAGCGATACTGCGGGATTGATGTGGCAACCGGAAACATTTCCGATAGAATATGCCATCGCAACTATTACGAGACCGAAGGCCAGCGCAGTAAGAACATAACCGCCGCCGTTTACGGCATCACATCCTACTGTCATTGCAGTTCCGCATCCTATAAGGACCAGAACAAACGTGCCGAGAAATTCGGCGATCGCCTTTTTCAGCTTTTCCATAAAATTTACTCCTTTATTCTTATTTTGCGGAATATCCGCATTTTCATCGTAATTATACACCTGTTTTACTGAAAAGTCAAGTTTTACGGAATTATTTTTGATTCTTATTCGTCCGCTTCACCGTAAACAGCTATTTTTGCGCGGTAGCAGGGGATCATATACTGCTCAACAATGTTGTCATATCGATCCTTATTCGATTCAAGTATCTGCGATACTGAAGTTCTTGTTTCACCGACACCTTCAAGAACACTGCGCGCACCTTCGCTGTAAAAACCGTATTCCGTATTGGTAACTTCCTTTACAACTACTTCAGCATCTCTTCTGTCAAAGAAGATCTGGCTTGCCATATAATCTATTATATCTTCTTTTGTTTTGTATTTATCAAACGGTTCAAGCATTGCGCTGAGAATAGCCGCCGATGCCGCCGGATCTTTTGCGTTTGCCGGAATAGCAAAAACATTAAGAAGGTTTTCGTTATATGAAAGATATTTGCCCGGAGTTGCGTGAGGACCCTGCGGAAACGGAAGGACGCCTACATTGTCCATATTATACATGATCCATCTTGTGTTTCCGGTAAGCTCGTTCATCCATGTAAGATACATTACCGCTTCGCCGTTTACAAATTCGTCGTCGCCTACGGAGTCCGTAAGAGGATGGAAATAATCGCTGCATGTTTCATAATAAATTTTCTGAGCGCGTTCAAGCGCTTCTCTTCCGGCCTCGGTATACACGCCCGCCACTACCTGGCCGTTTTCATACGAAGAGATCGCAACGCCGTTTGAGAGAAACATGTTGATCGCGTAATACGGACGGTGGACCCTTACTCCGTATACTGTTTTGTCACCTTCCGTGTATGTGTAATCTGCAAGCACCTCTTCAAATTTATCCCATGTCCATTCATTGTTTTCCACATAATCTCTCGGGTCCGTCTGACCGAGCTTTGCAATAAGATTTTCGTTTACCGCAAGTATGTGTCCGGAAAGTCTGTATATGATATCGGGCCATGCAAACGGAACAACACCGAAAAGATCGTCTTCCCAGAGCATTTGCTGCAGCATATTCGGAGTTCCCCATTTTTCCGTATTCTGAACGTCAATATACTGTGAAAGACCTGCCAGATATCCTGCGCGCACATCGGGCATTAAATAACCGTCTGCGGCGATTATATCGTAGTCCTGATATCCCGCGAGTATACCTGCGCGAAAATTCTCAAGAAGACTTGATGAAAATCTGAGTTCAACTGTGCATTTCAGGGAATCTTCAACATCTTTTCTTCGTGCAATCACGATGTCGGCATTTTCAGTGTCGGGTATAAAGCCGAAAACAGAGCTGCCTTCGCTTCCCTTCCAGCACCATACGGCTTTAAATCCGCCAAGGTCTGCCCCGGAGGTATCCACGTCAAATTCGGGAACGGTTTCGGGTTGCTCGGTCGTGCCGCAGGCGCATAAACCAAATGCAGCTATCAGCGCGAGAATAACAATACGTCCAAATACTTTCATGCTGATTTCCTTTCTGTTGTTTCATCGTTTGTTATTTGCAAGTTAACGAATTTCGGTTTTTGTCTTTTCATATCATACCATAAAATCAAAAAAAAATCAATATGGACAAGTCGTTTTCAAGCATATTTTTATTTGACTTTATTTAAATTCTGTTATATAATGAATAATAACAAAATAAACTCTGAAAGAAGCTCAAATGAAATTCAAACACACTTCAAGACCCGGGTTTCTGCTCGGTTTTATCGACTTTTTCACAGCCGGCCTGTTTTTCCTTATCTATATGCTGTTCGGAGGTTTGCAAAGCGAACTTGAGACGATTCTCGGACATAAAATACAGCCATATTATCAGGCGTATCTGCTCGGCATCCCCACTCTTTTCATATATACTCTTGTGTGGATGGCGAACATATCGGAAGAACTCAAAGAAAAAGCCGAAAAAATGGGTATTCCCGGTCCTCATACGTCATGGAAGCATATGTTCTGGTGGAATATGCTCGGTTGCTTTTGTTTCGGACCGATGATCGCCACACACCGTTTCTTCGACACTCTGAACAGAATCGAATCATCGATAAATCAGGAAAGCCGACCGTGAGATCATACATATCATCAATAATCTTCTGCTTATTTCATTCTGTTTTTCTGCCATAGCGAAAAAAAATAAAAACGCCTCTGCATCAATAGCGGAGGCGTTTATGCTTTTCAGTTGGTTTTATTTTTACTTAAATTGCATATCAGCAAAACGATGTAAATGATAAAGATTATCGCTGCGCAAGCAGCTCCCAAGGCGTATGATATTGTTTTATCGAGATGAAAACCTTCATTTGCCATAAGGATATATGTAACGCTTACAGCAGTCATGAAAGCTGCGGGAACGGCGGTAATAAGAGATCCGAATCTGTATTTTCCTTTTTTTAACAGATATGCGGTAGATACCCACAGCGAGATCATTGCAAGTGTCTGATTGCTCCAAGAAAAGTATCTCCATATAACCTGAAATCCGTTGTCGTTGAGCATGGCAAACAGCGTAAGCAGTCCGCCGGCAATCAGTAGCGGAATGGTTATATACAGCCTGTTTATAAGTTTTTTCTGATTAAGACCGAATGATTCCGCAAGAATAAGTCTTGCGCTTCGAAAAGCAGTATCTCCCGATGTTATCGGGCATATTACCACTCCCGCAACGGCAAGAATACCTCCTGCAGGACCGAGTACGCCGGTTGATATTTCGTAAACTACGTTTGATGTGCCGCTTGCAAGAGCCTGATTGAGAAGCTGGGTTGATCCGTAAAACGAAACACCGGCTGCTGCCCATACGAGCGCGATCACCGACTCGCTTATCATAGCGCCGTAAAATACTTTTCTGCCTGCTTTTTCGGATGTTATGCATTTTGCTATCATCGGCGACTGTGTTGCGTGAAATCCCGATACCGCGCCGCAAGCCACTGTTACAAACATATAAGGCCATACAGGTGTTCCGTCAGGATGCAGATTTGATAATGATATTTCGGGAATCGTGTATGTCCCTCCCGAAAAAACAATACCGCATATAACCGCAACAGCCATCGTTATCAGTAAAATTCCGAAAACGGGATACAGTTTGCCTATAAGTTTGTCTATCGGCAGCAGTGTTGCAAGAAGATAATATATAAGTATAACAACAGTCCAGAATGTTCCGTTCATCCAGTCCGGAGTAAGCTTGTCAAGAAGACCTGCGGGGCTTGTAACAAACACTGTTCCGCAAAGGACAAGCAAAAGAACTGAAAAAATGCGCATGATTACTTTGACTGCTTTGCCGAGGTATGTTCCCGAAAGCTCCGCAACGGATGCCCCGTCATGCCGCAGACTTATCATTCCGCTCATGTAATCATGAACGGCTCCTCCGAGAACAGAACCGAAAACGATCCATAAAAACACAACCGGGCCGAAAACTGCGCCCATAAGCGCGCCGAATATCGGTCCTGTGCCAGCGATATTGAGCAACTGGATAAGAAAAGCCTTCCATGTTTTCATCGGAACAAAGTCAACGCCGTCATTAATCGTTAATGCAGGCGTTGCTCTGTCATCGGGCGAAAAAACTTTTTCGGTTATTTTACCGTATACAAAATAACCTATTATAAGAACTGCAAAAGATGCCAGCAAAGAAAACATTTTATTCTCCGAAACTTGATTTTAAAATATAAGTATATAATAGGAAAATCACGGCGGTAAAACGTGGCAGCAGTGATTTTGAAATATGTGAAATCAGCTGTTCGTTCTGTCGGAACAGTAAATTTGTTCCCAGTGTTCTCTTGTCATCAGGTTTACGTGACCTTTGCGCAATTCTCCCATCTGCGGCACAGGCACATTGTCACTCGTCCATTGATACACAAATCCGAGTTTTTCCTGCACCCGCTTCGATTTCTCGTTTCCGTCGAAATAACCGCACCATACTCTCTCAAGATCCAGGTCTTCAAATGCGTGGCGCAGCATTTCCTTCGCTGCTTCGGGAATTAGCCCCTGACCCCAGTAGGGAACGCCTATCCAGTAACCGAGTTCAGCTTCATCGTCTTTTGTCGTCAGACCGCTGTTAATCAGACCGCTGTTAAAATGAAGACCGATACTGCCTACTGGCAAATTTGTTTCTCTAAGCACGACCGCATAAGTTTCCGGAACGGCAAGAAAATCTTTTATTATCTGTCTGCTGTTTTCCGCACTTGTGTGAACGGGCCATCCCGCAGCAGGACCGACGCGCGGATCTTTCGCGTATTTAAAGCATTCTTCCGCGTCATCTTCAGTCCACGGACGCAGAATAGTTCTCTTTGTCTGTAAAATCATTGATTCTTCTTTCCATCTGTTTTGATTTTCTTTTTTTTCTGATTATCAGACTGACCGAAAAATATATCACAGCACCTGTCAGCGCTCCGAGCGTGTTGAGGATGAGATCGTCGGCGTCCGTCATTCTTTCATATAAAAGCAGCTGCGAAAGTTCTATAAAAAGCGAAAAACCGAGTCCTGCCGCCGTGACCTTCAATATGTTGTTCATTTTTTTAAAGCAAAACGGCCATATAATACCGATCGGAATAAAAAGGATTATGTTTCCGATTAGATTTCGAAGCCATCCGGCATATCTGTCAAAAATATGTATTATCGGGACTGGATTAAGCAGGGGAGGAATAATCCTTTCCGAATCGAATTTCATTGTTCCGATCTGCCCGGATGCAAAATTCATGGGAAAATAAACTATCATAGCCATTATTTCAATATAAAAATAGAAAATCAGAAGTTTCAGCTCGTGCCTGATGTCGATTTTGCGGTTTTTCAATGCAACTATGGCACGAACAATCACCCATAAAACGGTTATGAACGTAAAAACGGTTATGTAAGGTATTTCTGCCATCATGATCGTATTGCGCTTTCCTTTTTTGTTTAGTTTATTGTATTTTGAGCTTTTTAAGATATTCCTTTTTATCAGAGGAAATTCTGTAACTTTCCACAGCTTTCTGGATCGTTTTATTGTGTGTCCACTTATCAAGGCGTTTTTGTTCGATATACGGAATGACCGTTTCATACTGTTTTGCGAGAGCAGTCGCAAAATACCATGCGATCATCATATTCACATAATATTCATCGGAATGTATTTCAAAAACTATTTCGGGGTATTCAGGATCAAAACCTTCGTCAAGAAAATGCTGCATAAGCATACCGATGCCGAACCTGATCGTATATGTTTTTTCGGAAGCTATCCAGT
Organism: Oscillospiraceae bacterium; assembly: GCA_902783255.1. GTDB lineage: Bacteria > Bacillota > Clostridia > Oscillospirales > UBA644 > HGM12619. The sequence goes on from CACZQB010000038.1 coordinate 39,894, forward strand.
TCTTTATTTCCTCATAAAGTCTGATGCGGTTCTTTCCGAAAACTTTTGGTGAAAGCTGGTCACATGTCGCCCAATTGTCGATATATGGTAAAAAATCATTGACTCTGCCGATACATTCGTCATAATTTTTCAGTTCGGAAATAATAAATGCGTGAAGCTGATTTTCTTCAAAATATAAGTGAGGCAGACTGTTCAGAAAATTGTCCGTGTCATTTTCTTTGATCAGTATTTTAGCGTATCTGCGCAACTCCGGCGTGCGAACGCCCAATACGGTTTCGGGACTTACCGAAGGAATAATACGGCACTGGAAAACGCGATATTTTTCGTCTGCCAGAGAAAAAAGCATTTTTCTGATACTTTCAGGCACTTAAGGCTCCCCCATATTCATGCAGTTCCGATCTCTTTTGCGAATATTGTTCCGCAAATAATTATTGTTATTACAGTATACAACATAAACTGCATAATGTCAACACATTTTATTCAGAAAAAAGCTGTCTCCGTGATCCGGAGACAGCCTTTTCTGAAAAGAGGCTATTCAATTATCAATCGTGGAACATTTCATCATATTCATAAAGAGTCTGGTATGCGGGGAGCACGTATTTTTCGGCGTTTTCATACTGCGCCGTTTCATAGGTCTGCAGTCCTCTTGCTATGCCGTTGCCGGGGAACTGGTCAAACATAGTGCTGAAACTGTGCATATGATCATGATAATATACATGGTTGTTTTTAGTCATCTCAACAAAGAACTTCGCATCGCGGATGTCGCTGAAATAATTCTTATACATATAATCTATTATGTCGTCTTCAGTTTCGTATCCTGCAAACGGTTCATAGATCTTATCAAGAACAAAACCTGATATTTCGGGGTCTTTTGCTGTAAGGGGAATGCACATGGTAAAGTCGGCGGAGGAATAAGATGTTTTATAGTCATCCTGTCCTTTCGCATTAGGACCTACCGGCATAGGCAGAACAGCAAAGTTATCCATGCGGTATGCAAGAGAGTCTGTTGTGGAATAAATCTGCCATGAGCTCAGAAGAGACATTACCGTTTCGCCGTCTGCGACCATTCTCAGAAATTCATCGCCCGAACCGTTGCTCAGCACATTCGATACGGTATCTCCATAGAACCATGCGTAAGCCTGATTATACGCCTCTACTGCAGGCTGAGAGAAGTATCCGAGTGTGAAAGTGCCGTTATCGTTGAAGGTAAATACATCCACACCGTTGGACATTGCAAGCTCTCTTGAAAATCCGCCAAAGCCCGAAGCAAGAGAATATACGGGTTCGTTTGTTACCTGATTTGTATGAGCATATGTTTTTATGCAGTTGTCAAAGGAGCTCCAGTTCCATTCGGAGTTCTCGAAAAGATCTCTGGGGTCTGTTGCCTGAATGCTTGAAATGCCGTCTTCATTTACAACAAGAACGCAGTCTATCGAGTTGGAAAGCCGCATCGGATGTGCTGCCGGAAGCACGCCGTAGATCCCTCCGTTGAACATCGTTGAAACCAGCATGTATCTGTTGCCCCATTTTGATTCGTCAAACACATCCAGACTGTCGAGTGTTACGAGGTTTACAAAAGCGTTGGCTCTTACGTAATTAACAAGGAAGAACGACTCTTCAGTGATAAAGTCGAAAAGATATACACCGGCAACGGCGGAATTATACGCAAGTTCTCCTGATCTGTTGACATAATCAAATTTTATTTTGCAGTTATACTTTGATTGAACATCGTTCAGTCTCTGTCTTGCAAGATCGCCGAATTCCGTATTGTTGGTGTAGCTGAGCGTTGAGTCGGCACCTTCAAAAAAATAGTCCTGAACAATACCCATTATAAGCGTTTGTCCCGCAAGGTCTACAGACGATTCCAGAGCAGAGTCGTCATATTCCGGCACGATCTCTTCAGGCGCCGCGCATGAAACGCAGAGAAGAAAGAAGATAATGCTTAAAACAGAAGCGATCAGTCTTTTCATTTTAAATCCGTTCCTTTTCTGAAATGATATGTAGTATTATAAATTATTTTATCGTAAATGTCAATAAGTATTTGCGGCTTTTTACCAACAACGCATATCTCTTGTTCATTCATCCTTTTCGTCTTCGTTTACGATCCTTACGGCAATCCTTTCTTCCGGATCGTCTATGCCGTTGCTGCTCAGCGCCTTACTGCATTTTTCGATAAGATCGAAATAAACGTCCCAGTATTTTGCAGTATCGCACCACGCCCTGACGGTAAAAATATATGTATCGTCGTCTACAGCCGTCAGTCTCGCGAACGGCGCGGGATCTTCAAGAACACCTTCCGTATCTCTTGCCGCATCGATAAGCACAGATTTTACTATCTCCTGATCTATATCATTTGTGATCTTGAAATCAAGGTCAACTCTTCGTATTTTTTCTGAAGTAAGATTCGTGATATTTGAGTTCATCAGATCGCCGTTCGGCACAAGCACAAGCCTGTTGTCAAGAGTAAGCAGTTTTGTATAAAAAATACTGATATCCTTCACAACGCCCTCGGCGTCAGAGACCTGAACGTAATCGTTAAGTTTGAAGGGCTTGAAGATCATGATCAGAAATCCTCCCGCTAAATTTGCAAGCGATCCCTGAAACGCCAGTCCGACGGCAAGTCCTCCGGAAGCTACAAGCGCCGCAACGCTTGTCATAGGCACACCGAGTATCTCTATAATGCCTATAAGAAGCAGAATGTAAAGAACGATTTTGATAATTTTTGAAATCACGGTTTTGACCGCGGGGTCAAATTTCGTTTTTTCAAGCTGCTTTACCGCAACTTTAGAAAGCAGTTTGATAATTATAAGTCCTATTACGGCAACAGCAATGGCGAGCAGCACTTTGCCTCCTGATGTTGTGCCAATTTCGATAGACTTGCTGATAAACTCTTCCATAAAATCAACTCCGTTTTGATTCGAATAATTGTTTTATCCCCGATCCCGCCCTCATCTGAACGTCGGCAATAGGTATTGACAATACATAATAACGGTGCAGATGTAACATTACAGGGCATACATTGTAAATACGGAGATTCGAACTCCATGCGCGCCCCTGCACATTACCACGACACAGTTCATTCTCAACTGCGGGAGATCATGCCCGCCCGGTCAGACTACTCACATTTTTCAAATCAGATCCGTCGTCCAGTTAAGACTCTGTATCAGTTCGTCAGTCTCGCGAAGCTGTTTGGCAAGATCATCTGTTTCTTTTCTCAGCTTTGCAACATCAACGGTGCTGTTGATTCTGATTTCCGTTTTTGAATATCTCGTCACTCTTGAGCTTGCCTCGTCAAGAAAACTTCTCAGTATTTTTATCCGGTTCGACAGACAGTCTCTTTTGGCTATCAGCTCTGTGATGCTTTTTCCGTTGTATTTCGTTTCGTTATTTGTTATGTTTATATGCGCAATAAGCTCTTCAAGCCTTAAAAATGCGCTGTTCAGTTCATCAATAAGCCCGTAAGGGTTCTCGTCTGGTTCGTCGCCTTCCTGAACTTTTGCATTCATATTCAGTCTTGTTGACAATCCGGATATTTTGCGCTGGATATCGGCTCTTTCCGACAATGCAGTAGCTAATTTCATATGTTGATCATCCTTCCTTTTAAACCATTTAGTCATATTCCGTATCGACAATATTTACATTTGTTTTGACTGCCTTTTTTTCAGTTTACCACATTTCTTCCGTAAAGTCAATATAATTATGTGTAAATATCAAATTGTAATCAATGTTTGAAGTTTGATCTAACTCGTCAATATATTTACAAAATGACTGTTTTTTTTATTGACTTGAAAAATCGTAAATGATAAAATATCTCGCTGAGAATGGGTAGTTTCGGCAAAAATTTAAATTATATAGATTTAATGACCTTTTTCGGTGTTGTTACTAAATTATTCAATAATATAAACATATTTGGAGGATTTTTATGAAAAAAATCATTTGCCTTGCTCTTGCAGCCATAATGGTTCTTGCCATTGCTGCATGCGGAGAAAACGGTGCGAAGTCCGATCAGGAACTTGCCGACGAGGCAGCAAAACTTATCGATGCTATCTATGTTCAGGAAAGAACTGATAAAACAGATGAGCAGTGCACAGCAGCAAAAGCTGCCTGGGATGCGCTTACGGATGCTCAGAAAGAGCTTGTAAGCGGCGAATACGCAGATCCGGATTATTTCGGAAGAGATACGGGTGATGCTTCGGCTGATGATCCGCTCAATGCAGACGAGATAGGAAATAAAGAAATTCTTGTCGTAAGTTTCGGCACATCATTCAACAACAGCCGCGCGACGGATATAAAAGGGATCGAAGATGCTGTTGCAAAAGCATTTCCGGACTGGTCTGTAAGACGCGCCTTCACGGCACAGATCATTATCAACCATATCCAGGCGCGTGACGGCGAAAAAATAGACAACATGACCCAGGCTCTTGACCGTGCGGTCGCAAACGGAGTTGAAACTCTTGTTGTTCAGCCCACACATCTTATGCACGGTGCTGAATACGACGAACTTACAGGGGTACTCGATCAGTATAAAGACAAAATAGCCACCATAGTTGTTGCCGAACCTTTACTCGGTGCGGTCGGTTCAGACGCTTCTGAAATAAATGAAGATAAAAAGAACGTGGCTGTCGCAATTGCCGATGCAGCAAGAAAAGACGGAAGTTTCACTACTCTTGATGCCGTAGAGGAATCCGGTACTGCTTTTGTGTTTATGGGCCACGGCACATCACATACCGCCAAAATTACATATTCCCAGATGCAGGCTCAGATGGATGAACTCGGATATAAGAACGTTTTTATAGGCACTGTTGAAGGCGAACCTGAAGAAACTTCATGTGAAGAGATCATAAATCGTGTTCATGAGGCGGGATATAAAAATGTCGTTCTGCGTCCTCTCATGGTAGTTGCGGGAGATCACGCCAATAACGATATGGCAGGCGAAGACGAAGATTCATGGATAAGCATGTTCGCGGCCTCTGGTTATTTTGATAATCTGTCTACTCAGATTGCAGGCCTCGGCAGACTTACAGCTGTTCAGGAACAGTATATTGCCCATACTCAGGCTGCGATCGACTCTATTGGATGATCCGGGTAAATTCGATTGAAAAAATTTCTTATTTTAATTATTCTGGCAGTGGCATTCGCTCTTTCGTCATGCAGCAATGCCGCAGATCAGACTGAGAATAAACCGCTTCTCAGGGATGGGGTTTACTCTGCGAAATTCACCACCGACGGCTCTATGTTTCATGTAAATGAAGCATACAAAGGCAGAGGAATACTGACCGTAAAAGACGGAACAATGACGATCCATATCACCATGCCTTCAAAAAATACCGTAAACCTTTTTGCCGGGAAAGCAGAGGATGCGCAGAAAAACGGAGCGCTCCTTATTGCCCCCACAGTCGATACTGTTACTTATGAAGACGGAATGCAGGAAGAAGTATTCGGTTTTGATCTTCCCGTCCCGTATATCGGCGAAGAATTTGACTGTGCTCTAGTAGGCACGAAGGGCAAATGGTACGATCATAAAGTTTCAGTCGATGATCCCGTGAGAATTATTGAAGACGGGGAGTATACCGTAAATGTTACACTGTCGGGAGGCGCAGGCAAAGCATCTGTAGATTCGCCCGCTAAACTTATTGCAGAAAACGGGGTATATACTGCCGAGCTTGTATGGAGCAGTCCCAATTACGAATATGTAGTTGTTGACGGAGTTCAGTATGACAGGCTCGACAGAGAGGGCAATTCCGCTTTTCTTATCCCGGTTCGCATAGACGAGGAGATCAGGATCAGCGCTCTCACAACGGCAATGAGTACTCCTCACCTTATTGAATACACTCTGTTTTTTGACGGTGAAACGATAGAGTAAGAAATGAATAACAAAATGCGTACCGGATTATTGTCGGTTTTCATGATCATCGCCGTTGCGATACTCAGTTTATCCGGATGTAATACAGTTCATGCAAAAGACGAAAAATCCGGGCAGATGCCGGCATTTCTGTACAGTATGCCGCTTGACTATGCCTCTCAGTTTTCCGTTGATTGTTACGAAAACGGATATAAACTGCTGTCTTTTGCGAACGGAGACCGTATTTTTATGGTTCCCGAAGGAGCGGATATTCCTTCGGGACTTGACGAAGGAACAAAAATACTGAAATGTCCGGTTAGCAGTATTTACCTTGCCGCCACATCGGCAATGAGTCTTTTTGATTCACTCGGAATACTTGACGTTATCAGGCTCTCAGGCACTCAGGCAGACGGCTGGTATATCGACAACGCCAAAAAAGCAATGACAGAAGGGAAGATCGTATACGCAGGCAAATACAATCAGCCCGACTACGAGCTTATTACCTCCGAAAAATGTCCTCTGGCAGTCGAGTCGATGATGATAGGTCATGCATCCGATATAAAAGAGCAGCTTGAAAACCTCGGAATTATTGTTCTTACGGATCAGTCGAGCAATGAACCTCATCCTCTCGGCCGCGCTGAATGGATAAAGCTTTACGGCGCGATATTCGATAAGGAAGATACAGCTGAGAACGCATTCGGTGAACAAAAAAAATACCTCGATGATATTTCTATGAAGGAAACGACCGGTAAGACCGTTGCATTTTTTTATGTCAGCTCCTCCGGAAGAATCGTTGTAAGAAAAAGCGAGGACTATGTCAGCAAAATGATCTCTCTTGCGGGCGGCAGATATGTTTTTGCGGAAATTGGGGATAATACAACAAAAACATCTTCTGTTACCATCGATCCCGAGGCGTTTTACGCATCAGCGCATAATGCAGATATTCTGATATATAATTCAACAATAGGCAGCGAGATCAGGTCTCTTGATGAACTTATTGAAAAATGTGAGCTTCTTGCCGATTTTGATGCCGTTAAAAACGGAAATGTATGGTGCACGCAGAAAAATATGTACCAGGAAACAATGTCGCTCGGTGCTATGATAAACAGTTTTTACGAAATATTTTCTGATAATTCCGGAAATCTTGAAGAAGTACCTTATTTATTTAAATTAAAATAACAAAAGAACAAAGCAAAGGAAGCTAAAATGAAAAAATTCAATCTTAAAGCAATTTCAATGCTGCTTGCGGTTGTAATGCTTTTAACAGTATTTGCTGCTTGCTCAAACAATGATTCAAAACCCGAAAACAACGATAATGCAACCGAACAGTCACAGCAGAATGAGCAGACCGAAGAAAACTATGACGGCAAACTCGTATTCGATCATTCAATGGAACTCAAGTATGCAAAATGCTTCTCCGTTGATTACTATAAGGGCGGATACAAGCTTATAAAACTTGTTGACGATTCCGCAATTCTCGTTGTTCCCGAAGGAATGAGCGTTCCGGCAGATAAACCTGAAAACGCAGTAGTACTTCAGCAGCCCGTATCAAACATTCTTGTTTCATCCACACCTGTCACATCTCTTATAAATTCCATCGGCGCGCTTGATTCCATATCTCTTACAACATACGATGCCGATTCGTGGTATATTGACGATGTAAAACAGGCGATCCTCGACGGCAAAATCACCTATATCGGCGATTATAAAGCTCCGGACTATGAAATGATCACTGCTGCAGGCACAACTTTCGCATTTTTCTCAACAATGCTCACAGACGATGTCAAAGAGCAGCTTCAGAATATAGGCGTAGACGTTATCCTTGACCAGTCTGCTCAGGAAGATCATCCCCTCGCAAGAGTTGAATGGGCAAAACTTTACGGCGCGATTTTCAATAAAGAGGATAATGCCGAAACTGTGTTCAATACCCAGGCAAACTATGTTGACGAGCTCTCAAAACTTGAAAAAACGGGCAAAACCGTCGCCATGTTCTATATAACGTCAAAAGGTGTTCTCTATGCAAGAAATGCGGATGACTACATGGCAAAAATGATAGCTCTTGCAGGTGGCGATTATGTTCTTTCAGATGTCGGAGTCGGTGAGACCGGAACCGTGAAAATGGAAATGGAAGCATTTTTCGACAAAGCAAAAGACGCCGACTATATAGTGTATATCTGGTCAATGGGCGGAAAACCCGAAACTCTTGCCGCATTTACCGAAAGAGCAGAGATCCTCGGTGATATGAAAGCAGTAAAAGAAGGAAATGTATGGTGCACAACACCCGATTATTTCCAGATTCAAAACACGATAGGCAGTATGATAAACGATATCAGACTTATGATGGATGCAGATGCTTCGACCGATAATCTGACCTATCTGTTCCGTCTTAAATAATGGGCACTCTCAATAAAAACAATAATACGAATACCATGCGGTTCTGCATGGTATTCGTGTCATTTATTATTCTGTATATCATTGCAGTTTTCTGGAATATTATGAGCGGAAGCGTTAATATTTCGGTCTCTGAAATGGCAGATATCATCTTTAATGGCAACGCAACAAACTCTGTTGCTTACAACGTGATCTGGAAGATCCGTCTTCCGAGACTCATGCTTGCGTCTCTTCTTGGCGGAGCGCTTTCGCTTTCAGGTTTTCTTATTCAAACTTTTTTCAGAAATCCAATCGCAGGCCCGTTCGTTCTCGGTATATCATCGGGTGCAAAAATGTTCCTTGCCATCGTTACGATAGCAATGAACGGTTTTTTCAGCAGTATGCCGCTTTCTGTTACCGTTATTGCGTCTTTTGTAGGCTCACTGCTGTCAATGCTGCTCGTTCTTCTCTTTACCGGCAGAGTAAAAAACATGTCAATGCTTCTTGTTATCGGTATTATGATAAGTTACATATGCTCCGCCGTAACCGACTTGCTGATAAACTTCGCGAATGAATCTGATATCGTAAATCTTACGCATTGGTCTCTCGGCAGCTTTTCCGCTGCGTCATGGCAGGATGTAAAAATATCCGCTTTTATAATCATTCCGTCGTTTATCGCTATTTTCTGTTTTTCAAAGCCGATGTTCGCATATTCTCTCGGCGAGGAATATGCTCAAAGTCTGGGACTAAACGTAAAGCTTTTCAGAGCTTTTCTGGTTATCGCCACAGGCATTCTTTCAGCATGTGTCGTTTCGTTTGCAGGACCGATTTCTTTCGTCGGCATCGCGGTCCCTCATATAGCAAGAATGGTTCTTAAAACATCAAAGCCTATAATAATGATACCCGCAACGTTTTTGCTCGGCGCGTTTTTCTGCGTTATCTGCGATCTTGCCGCAAGAATGCTTTTTTCGCCTACGGAGCTTTCGATCAGCACCGTTACAAGCGTTATCGGGGCGCCGATAGTTATCTGGCTGATGATCTCAAGGAGAAAAAATGGAAACTGAAAAGGAAAACACACGACTGAAGGCTGATGCTTTGACTGAAAAAAATTACGATCAATCCGGCATTCCAAAACTTGAAATGAATTCCGCCACCGTCGGATATAATGGCGCCCCTTTGATCTCCGATATCAATATTTCGGTAGAAAAAGGGGAGATAGTATCTCTGATAGGACCAAACGGAGCAGGCAAGTCGACAATTCTTAAAAGTATCACGCGCCATCTTGCAATGATTGCCGGCACAGTCTATATAGACGGCAAAAATATGCGTGTAATGAGCGGAAGAGAAACGGCTCTCAAAATGTCAGTCATGCTTACAGATCGGCTGAAGCCGGATCTTATGACTTGCAGGGAACTCGTATCCGCAGGGCGTTATCCGTACACGGGAGGATTCGGACTTCTGTCTCAGAAAGATAAGGAAATAATCGAAAGATCTCTCGCCCGTGTAAACGCATCGGATATTGCCGATAAAGAGATAACTGCAATAAGCGACGGTCAGCGCCAGCGCGTTTTGCTCGCAAGGGCGCTTTGTCAGGAACCGGAAATAATCGTTCTTGACGAGCCTACATCATATCTTGACATTCGAAATAAAATAGAGCTTCTCGATATCTTATCAGAAATGGCAAAAAAAGAAAAAATAGCCGTTATTATGAGTCTGCATGAGATCGATCTCGCAGAAAGGATCTCCGATAAGATCGTATGCGTGAAGGGCGATCGTATATATTCATACGGCACAGCGTCGGAAATATTTTCGGATACGAATATCGCGTCTCTTTACGATATAAAAAAAGGCCACTTTAATGCTCTTTTAGGCAGTATAGAGCTCAAAAAACCTCAGGGCGAAATAAAATGCTTTGTCGTTGGCGGCAACGGCACAGGTATTCCGTTTTACCGAGCATTGCAAAAGAAAGGAACGGCTTTTGCGGCTGGAATTCTACAAAAAAACGATATCGACTCTGCTGTCGCTCTTGCTCTGGCGTCGGAAATAGTTTTTTCGGATGCATTCTGCCCCATTACGCCCGAACAGGTTTGCAGAGCAAAACAGCTTATCGATTCCGTTATATTTCTTGCGGACTGCGGATGTGAAACGGGAGAATACAACAAAGAAAATGCGGCACTTATCGAGTACGCAAAAAAAACGGGGAAACATATTCTGACATCTCCCAAAGAAATTGCGGAGGCTGGATTATGACTCAACCCCGTGTGCTTATTGCCGGTACCTCAAGCTCAAGCGGAAAAACAACTGCAGTCTGTGCGCTCCTGTCTCTTCTGAAGCGCAGAAGAATATCAGTCAGATCCTTCAAATGCGGACCTGATTATATCGATCCGATGTTTCACAGATCCGTGATCGGCATAAAGTGCTCTAACCTTGATCCGTTTTTTTGTGATGATGATCTTCTCAGATATCTTCTTTTTGAAAATGCGGCAGGTAATCTTGCCGTCATAGAAGGAGTTATGGGGTACTATGACGGAACGGGTGATAACGGCTCTGACAACAGCACATACTCCGTCGCAATAAAAACGGATTCACCGGTTATTATTGTCGTGAACGCTAAGGGAGCTTCGTCTTCGCTTTTAGCTGTTGTCGAGGGATTTCTTAACTATCTTCCGAACAGCAATATCCGAGGTGTTCTTTTCAACAGAATGTCCTTGATGAACTACAAATACGTATGTTCGCTTATGAAAATGCGCTTTCGTGATTCCGTAATTCCCGTAGGGTATATTCCCGAACTTCCCGATGAGTGCCTTTTCCCGTCAAGACACCTCGGTCTTGTAACCGCTGCCGAAATAACGGATTTGCAGAAAAAACTTGATAAGATAGCCGATATATGTGAAAATACCATAGACATAGACGCGGTTCTTTCCATTGCAGATAAAGCAGGAAGGCTCAACTGCACATCCCCGGCAGTTCCGGCGCACGAAAAGATCAATATTGCAGCGGCATTTGATTCTGCTTTTTGCTTTTATTACAGCGATAATTTTGATCTTCTGAAAAAAATGGGAGCGGAAATAACGTTTTTTTCACCGCTGAAAAACGAACCTGTTCCGCGGAATGCGGATGGACTCCTGCTGGGCGGCGGTTATCCGGAGCTTTATACCGATATCCTCGAAAAAAACGAAATATCCAAAAACAGCATTTTAAACAGTATTGAAAGCGGTATGCCTGCAATAGCCGAATGCGGCGGATTTCAGTATCTCGGAAAGACTGTGGACGGTAAAAAAATGTGCGGGCTTTTTGACAGCGAAAGCTTTTCTGCAAACAAACTCGTCAGATTCGGCTATAATACCATAACATCCGAAAAAGACGGTATTTTCGGCAAGAAAGGTACCTCTTTCAAAGCACACGAATTTCATTACTGGGACAGCACTTTAAACGGAGACAGCTTTACTGCCGTAAAACCAAACGGCAAGAGCTGGAAATGCGCCTTTACCACAGATACGCTTTATGCCGGTTATCCTCATTTGTATCTTTGGTCAAACCTGCCGGCGGCAAATAATTTTTACAATAAATGCCTGGAATACAAGGAGAGAAAAAATGATCATCAACGACCCTAACGATATAGAAAAACGAAGCATGGAAATAATTGAGAGCGAGCTTAAAATTGACGTTCCCGACGAAAATAAGGCAGTAGTTAAAAGGGTTATACACTGCACGGCTGATTTCGACTACGCTGTCAACCTGCAGTTTTCCGAAAATGCCGTAAAGAAAGCTCTTGAGGCCCTGAAAAACGGCTGCACTATAGTCACGGATACCCAAATGGCAAAAGCAGGCATAAATAAGCCTGCCGCAGAGAAACTCGGATGCAGCGTTTTATGCTATATGAGTGATCCCGATGTCGCCGCCGCCGCAAAAGAGCATGGAGGAACGCGTGCGGCAGCTTCTATGGAAAAGGCCGCATCACTCGGCAGCAATGTTATTTTTGCGATCGGAAATGCGCCTACTGCATTGCTTAAACTTAAAGAGCTTGCAGATGAAGGCAGAATAGCCCCGAAACTTATTATCGGCGTTCCCGTAGGCTTCGTAAACATTACAGAATCAAAAGAGGCGATCATGACGACTGATATCCCGTATATCGTTGCAAAGGGCCGCAAGGGCGGTTCAAATGTTGCCGCGGCGATCGTCAACGCACTGATGTATCAGCTTACAAGATAATGGACAGTTTTATTACAAAAGACGGAAAACGTCTTCGCAGAGGATATACTACCGGTTCGTGCGCCGCCGCTGCCGCAAAAGCCGCAGCGATCATGCTCTTTGAAAACAGGAAACTCGATAAAGTATATCTTTTAACGCCGAACGGAACAGGTCTGTATATCGCTGTTCACGATATCGTCAGAGATAAAAATACCGTTTCCTGTTCAGTCGTAAAAGACAGCGGAGACGACCCCGATATTACGAACGGAATAAAAGTTTTCGCAAAAGTCGAAAAAAAAGACGGAATAAATGAGATCACCGTCTGCGGCGGCGAAGGCGTCGGGGTAGTAACGAAGCCGGGCCTCGACCAGCCTGTAGGCAATCATGCGATCAATTCAACACCGAGAAGAATGATCAAGCAAGAACTTTTAAAAGTCTGTGAAGATAACGGATATAACGGCGGACTGACTGTAACGATATCTGTTCCCGACGGAGTAAAGATCGCTGAAAAAACATTTAATCCGAGGCTAGGCATAATCGGCGGTATCTCTGTTCTCGGAACGACCGGTATCGTTGAACCCATGAGCGACGACGCCGTAGTCGAAACTATACGTACCGAGCTTTCTCTTCGCAGAGCGGAGGGAAAGACGTCGGTATTGTTTGCGCCGGGTAATTACGCGATGGATTTTATAAGGGACGAGCTTCATTTGAACGCCGAAATAGCAGTAACAACGTCAAATTTTATCGGTGATGCTCTTACTCTTGCCTCGGAAGAGGGGTTTGCATACGCACTTCTTGTGGGACATGTCGGAAAACTTATAAAGCTTGCCGGCGGATTATTCAATACTCACTCACGATGGGGCGACTGCCGTGCGGAAATATTTGCCGCCCACGCAGGTATGAACGGCGCAGATGCGGAAACCGTAAAACAGATCATGCAGAGCGCTATGACGGACGATATTATCTCGATCACCGAAAAAGCGGGTATTTACGGAAATGTCATGCGAAGTGTCATGGCAAAAATAGATGACAACATATCGCACCGCCAGCTTGGTAAAATGAAAACAGGTGTTATCATGTTTTCAAAAATATACAGTTCACTCGGCACAACGCCTGATGCTGAAGAAATTCTCGAAATTATTCGAAAGGAATATACATAATGGTACATATTGTCGGGGCGGGCTGCGGCGCGCCGGATCTGATTACTCTTCGCGGAAAAAAACATCTCGAAAATGCCGATGTTATCATATACGCGGGATCGCTTGTCAACGCCGAACTCCTTTCTTTTGCAAAAAAAGATTGTGATATTTACGACAGCGCAAAAATGACCCTTGAAGAAATAATAAATGTGATCGTTTCCGCCGAAAGCGAAAACAAAACGACCGTGCGTCTTCATACGGGAGACCCGTCTCTTTACGGCGCAATAGGCGAGCAGATCCGCGAATTCAGCATACACGGTATAGAATACGATATCACACCCGGTGTAAGTTCTTTTTCAGGCGCTGCGTCCTCGCTGAAAACCGAGTATACGCTTCCCGATGTATCGCAGACAGTTATTATCACGCGAGCATCAGGCAATACGTCGGTCCCCGATTCGGAAAATCTCGTTTCACTTGCGAAACACCGCGCAACAATGGTCCTCTTTCTAAGTACCGGTCTTCTCGATAAGGTGACAAAAGAGCTTATCGAAGGCGGATATTCTCCCGATACACCTGCCGCCATAGTGTATAAAGCAACATGGGCGGACGAAAAGGTGTTTCGATGCACAGTTTCAACGCTTAAAAAAACAGCAGAAGAAAACAAAATAACAAAAACCGCGCTTATAACAGTAGGCGATTTTCTGACAAGTGATTTTTCAAGATCACATCTTTATGATCCTGATTTTTCAACAGAATTCCGTGAGGCTAAAAAGTGAATGTAAGTATTTTCTGCTATTCCGAATCAGGTTCTCATATCGCAAAGGATCTTTGCGATATGTTTGGTCTTTCATATAAATCAGTTCACTCAATAGAAAAATTCGCGTCAAAATACGGATTTGTTTCGCACAAAAGTATTTCTTCGGATATTGAACCGTTGTTTAACGCCGGCGGCGCACTTATATTTATAGGCGCATGCGGGATTGCGGTGAGAACAATAGCCCCTTATGTGAAAAGCAAAACGACCGATCCTGCTGTTATAGTTATAGACGACCAGAAAAAATTCATCATTCCGATTCTGTCGGGGCATATCGGCGGCGCAAATGAACTGACAAGAAAACTCGCTGAAAAAACAGGTTCTCTTGCCGTGATCACCACCGCTACGGACGGAGCGAGCAGATTTTCCTGCGATACCTGGGCTTTTACGCATAACTGCGCTCTCTCTTCAATGAAAACAGCAAAAGATGTGTCAGCGGCAATTCTTGAAAACGATATTCCCGTTTCCTCGGAATTTCTGCTGCCGAAATCTCTTCCGTCAGGGCTTTTCCCAGGAAATAACGGTGAAACAGGTATTTATATCGGTATAAAAAAGGCGTCTCCGTATTCAAATACATTACGTATTATACCCAGAGTCCTTACAGTCGGTATAGGCTGCAGAAAAGGCGCAAAAAAAGAAGATATATCATGTGCAGTCAGAGCAGTTTTTGAGAAAGCAGGATTGGATTTAAAAGCAGTAAAGAGTATTGCTTCCATAGATGTGAAGAAAAATGAAGAGGGTCTTCTCTTTTTTGCGGATGAATTGAATATTCCCGCGGTTTTTTTCAGCGCCGATGAACTAAACTCGGTCAAAGGCGATTTTGAAGATTCGGAATTCGTAAAAAAAACTGTCGGTACGGGAAATGTCTGCGAACGTTCCGCAGCGCTTGCCGGAGGCAGAATCATAATCAAAAAAACTGTTGAAAACAGCGTTACGATTGCAGTTGCGCAGAGCGATTGGGAGGTCATATTTTGAAGAAAATATATGTAGTCGGCATAGGAGCCGGTAATTATGACGGAATGACGGTCGGCGCCGTCAGAACACTCGAAAAAGTCGATGTAATAGTGGGATACACAGTATATATCGACCTTATAAAACCTTTTTTTGCAACAAAAACGTTTATATCCACACCTATGATGAAAGAGACAGAGAGGTGCAGGATCGCGCTTGAAAAAGCGGCGGAAGGAAAGACCGTTGCCATGATATGCTCCGGCGATGCGGGTATTTACGGCATGGCGTCTCCGATCCTCGAACTGGCGGAGGAATACGGAGTAGAAACCGAAATTATTGCAGGGGTAACTGCAGCTTCTTCCGGCGCAGCGCTTTTGGGTTCTCCCATAACATGCGATTTTGCCGTTATCAGCCTTTCTGATCTTCTCACTCCCTACGAAACAATAATAAACAGAGTTGAAAACATTGCAAAAGCAGACATGTGCATGGTTATTTATAATCCGTCAAGCCGCAAACGTTCGGATTATATGCAGCGCGTGTGCGAGATAATTCTTAAATATCGTTCTTCAAACACTGTATGCGGCATCTGCCGCAATATAGGCAGAGAGGGACAGGATTACGAAATAACTACTCTGTCTGAACTGACAACAAAGGAAATTGATATGTTCACGACTGTATTTATAGGCAATTCAACAACAAAAGTCGTTAACGGCAGAATGGTTACGCCTCGGGGATACAGTTATGAAAAATAAGATCTGTGTATTTGCAGGCACTACAGAGGGCAGAAGAATAGCTGAGATTTTAAACGGGGCGGCTGATATTACCGTATGCGTTGCAACGGAATACGGCGAAGTACTGCTTGACCATATAAACGGAATAACCGTTCATACGGGAAGACTCGACGAGGCTGAAATGGAAATGTTTTTTAAAAACAACGATTTCGAACTCATTATCGACGCCACTCACCCGTATGCGGTAATTGCAACAAATAATATCCGCCTTGCCGCAGAAAAATGCGGCGTCAGACTTATGCGCATTTTGCGCAGTCCCGAAAATCATGAAGCC
Source organism: Oscillospiraceae bacterium (assembly GCA_902783255.1). Taxonomy (GTDB): domain Bacteria; phylum Bacillota; class Clostridia; order Oscillospirales; family UBA644; genus HGM12619. The sequence goes on from CACZQB010000038.1 coordinate 56,266, forward strand.
AAGGCAGTTTATGTATCGTCAGTTACGGAGGCAAGAGATTATCTTTTAAACAGAGAGGGCAATATCCTTCTTACAACAGGTTCAAAAGAACTCTCTTTTTATGTCGGGCTCGATATGCAAAAAGTCTGGGCGCGCGTCTTGCCGTCCCATTCTTCACTTGATCTGTGTGAAAAAGCCGGCATTCCTTCATCGCATATCATAGCGGCTCAGGGACCTTTTTCGTATGATATAAATATAGCGCAGCTTAGAATGATAAATGCCGAATATCTTGTTACAAAAGCATCCGGAACGAGCGGAGGATATGAGGAAAAAATAAAGGCAGCACTTGATTTCGGGGCAGTTCCCGTTATTATCGGAGAACCGCCGCAGGATTTCGGGTACACTCTTGATGAGGCGATCGAAGAGCTTGAAAAAAAATACAATATTCAAAAAAGAGTTATTAACATAATCGGCATGGGACCGGGCAGCGAAAATCTTCTTACGGTTGAGGCAAAAAACGCATTGAGCGAATGCGATGCGATAATAGGGGCACAATCGGTCGTGAACGGAATATCTTTAAGAAAGCCGGTCTTTTTTGAGTTTTTGCCCGAAAAAGTCATGGCTGTTTTAGCAAACAATCCCTCTCTCCGTAAAATTGCCGTTATTATGCGAGGCGATACGGGTTTTTTCAGCGGAACAAAAAAAATGACAGATGCTTTCCGTAACGAATGCGTCCGTATATTCCCGGGCATTTCGTCTGTTTCCGTCTTTGCTGCGAAACTTGCCATAAACTGGGATGACGCCGCTCTTGTGAGCATGCACGGACGTTATCACAATATCGTTCATACAGTCCGAGAAAACAAAAAAACGGTCGTTCTTGCTGGAGGAAGCAATTCTGCGGACGTAATATTGAAAAAACTGTCCGGCTATGGCTTCAATTCTCTGAATGCGGCGGTAGGCGAAAAGCTTACATACGAAGATGAAAAAATATCTGTCGGCACTGTGGGCGAACTGAAAGACAGAAAATATGACGATTTGTCTCTTGTATATATTGAAAATCCCGAACCGCAAAATATAATGCGGATAGGAATTGACGACTCTGAATTCATTCGCGGCGATGTTCCTATGACAAAATCCAATGTGCGCGCCGTTTCGGTCGCCGAGCTCTCGCTTGCGTCAGATTCCGTTGTATGGGATGTCGGGGCGGGAACCGGATCGGTTTCCGTTGAATGTGCTCTTTGCGCGTTTGACGGAACGGTTTATGCCGTTGAAAAAGAAGATGACGCCGTAAATCTCATCAGTCAGAACAAAATAAAATTCTTTGCCGACAATATCGAAATAATAAAAGGAAAAGCGCCCGATGTCCTTGCAGGTCTGCCGTCACCTACGCATGTTTTTATCGGCGGCAGCGGCGGAACACTTTGCGAAACCATAAAAACCGTTCTCCTGAAAAATAAAGATGCGAAAATAGTCATCAATACCGTTACACTTGAATCGTATCATGAAGCATATGAATGTGCTGAAAAGTTCGGATTCAGAGATTTCAGATGTATATCGGTCAATATTTCCCGCAGCCGGAAGATTGACAGATACAATATGATGTGCGCACAGAATCCCGTAACGGTTTTTGTAATGCAGGGAGGAAAGAACTTTGGTTAAACTGCTTATTCTTCAAACGGCGGCAATCATAGTGGGATTTATAATCGATTTTTTTGTCGGAGACCCTTATTCCATCCCTCATCCTGTCGTCTATATAGGCAAATGGATTTCTTTTTTTGATAAAAAATTTCGTCGCGGAGAACCGAAAAGCGATTTCCGATACGGCATCGTTACGGTTTTACTTGTAACCGCAATATCAACGGTAATTCCCACAGCAGTTCTGTTAGCGGCATGGGTCATTCATCCCGTTTTGTATTTTGTGATCAACTGTATAATGTGCTGGCAGCTCCTCGCAGCAAGACAACTTGTAAAAGAAAGCATGAAGGTTTGCGGCGAACTGAAAAATGGCGATACCGAAGCGGCGAGAAAAGCTGTCTCATATATTGTCGGAAGAGATACCGATGTTCTTGATAAAAACGGCATTTGCAGGGCGGCGGTTGAAACGGTTGCCGAAAATACATCGGACGGCGTAACAGCGCCACTTATCTGGATATTCCTTTTCGGCGCAGTCGGCGGATTTTTTTACAAATCCGTCAATACCATGGACTCTATGATAGGTTATAAAAACGAAAAATATCTTTATTTCGGCAGGGCTGCGGCAAAAACCGACGATTTCTGCAATTTTATTCCTTCAAGGATATCTGCTTTTCTTATGATTTTCGCATGTCCGTTTTGCAAACTTGATATGAAAAACGCATACAGGATTTTCCGTCGCGACAGAATGAAGCATGCAAGCCCCAATTCTGCACAGACCGAGTCCGTTTGTGCCGGCGCCCTCGGTGTCCGTTTGGCAGGAGATGCGGTTTACGGCGGGGTAGTGCATAAAAAAGAGTATATAGGCGATTTTTTACGTGAAATAGAACCGGACGACATAAAAAAAACAGGCAGTCTTATGTATGCGGCGTCTTTTATCATGCTTCTTGTCGGTGTAATTCTGAGAACGGCGGTGATCCTGATTTGCTTATAAACAGATCAAATCCTCACGGAGGGGATATTTACAACAACAGAGTGTTATATGATTTTTCATCAAATCTCAATCCCGCAGGTATGCCTGATGCCGTAAAAAAAGCGGTCGCGGAATCGGCAGAACTCAGTTTGCGCTATCCCGATGCGTTTTGCCACGAACTCAGGAAAAAAATCTCTGAGTCGGAAAAAATACCGTATGAACGTATCATATGCGGCAACGGCGCCGCAGAGCTTATCTATTCGTATGCGTATTCTTTAAACAAAAATAAGCCTGCGCTGATAATCTCGCCTACATTTTGCGAATATGAAAACGCTCTCAGAGCAGCCGGTATCGAAACAAAACATCTGATCCTTTCGGAAGATAACGGATTTTGCCTGACCGAAGAGCTTATACCGGATGATCTTTCGGAATATTGCTCCGTTTTTGTCTGTTCTCCCAATAACCCGACGGGAATGACGGTAAAGAACGAAATACTCGTTAAACTTTGCAATTTATCAACCCGTGTTTTTGCGGACCTTTGTTTTCTTGATCTCTCAGACTGCCCGGATATATACGATATTACGGGGCTGACCGAAAAATATTCCGGACTTACCGTTCTGAAAGCTTTCACGAAAAACTATTCAATGGCAGGTATAAGGCTTGGTTATGCTATGTGTTCAGACGGTGCTTTCCTTGAAAAAATGTCTGAAAAAACACAGTGCTGGAATGTTTCCGAAACAGCGCAGCAGGCAGGTGTCGCGGCGCTTGACTGTGTCGAATGGCTTAACTCTTCCGTGAAAATGATAAAAGAGGAAAGAAAGCGTGTTTTTGAAGCAGTTTCATCAGTCGGAATAAAAGTGTTCCGGGGTAGTGCCAATTTTCTTCTGCTTCATTCCGAACTCGATCTTAAAACACTGCTCCTGAAAAAGGGAATACTTATACGTGACTGTTCCAATTATATCGGTCTGTCAAAAGGATATTACCGCATAGCGATAAGAAAGAAAGAAGAAAACGATATACTTATATCTGCTCTGAAAGAGGTCGTCGAATGAAAAAAGCACAACCCATTATGATACAGGGAACAATGTCCAATGCCGGCAAAAGTCTCATCTGCGCTGCGCTATGCCGTATTTTTAACCAGGACGGATACCGCGTCGCGCCGTTTAAATCTCAGAATATGGCGCTGAATTCCTTTATTACAGACGAAGGACTTGAAATGGGCCGCGCTCAGGTCGTTCAGGCTGAAGCTGCCGGTATCAAACCGTCCGTTCTTATGAACCCGATTCTGCTCAAGCCAACGACCGACGTCGGTTCTCAGGTCATTGTCAACGGTGAAGTCCGCGGCAATATGAAGGCGTCCGATTATTTCAGGTATAAAAAACAGCTTATACCCGATATAATGAATGCATACTGCAAACTTGAAGCTGAAAACGATATTATCGTTATAGAAGGGGCCGGAAGTCCTGCCGAGATAAATCTCAAGACTGACGACATAGTCAACATGGGTATGGCAAAAATGGCAAAAGCTCCGGTTCTTCTTGTGGGAGATATCGACAGAGGAGGCGTTTTTGCTCAACTTTACGGAACTGTTTCCCTGCTCGATAAAGATGAAAGAGATATGATCAAAGCAACCGTGATCAACAAGTTCAGGGGCGACAAAACGATCCTTGCTCCGGGTCTTGATATGCTCTACGATCTCGTTAAAATTCCGTGCGCAGGCGTAGTGCCGTATGTGCATGTTGATATAGACGATGAAGACAGCCTCAGCGAACGCCTTTCTGCGGGAATGAGAAAAGAAATCGATATAGCGGTCGTTCTTCTTCCGAGAATATCGAATTTTACCGATTTTTCGCCTTTTTCGCGGTTTTCAGGCGTGTCTCTCAGATATGTTAAAAATCTTTTCGAATTAGGTTCTCCCGATATGATCATCATTCCGGGAACAAAATCAACGATGTCCGATCTGAAATGGATGAGACAAAACGGCATGGAGGCTGAGATACTGAAAAAAGCATCCCGTGGTACTCCGGTTTTCGGTATCTGCGGCGGGCTTCAGATGCTCGGAAGAAAAATATCGGATCCGTTCAATACCGAGGGAGGCGGAGAGATAAACGGAATGTCTCTTCTCGATATCGAAACCGTATTTGCAAAGCAAAAAACAAGAACTCAGACAGACGGTGTGTTTGAAGGAGTAAAAGGCATCTTCGGCTCGCTGAACGGACTGCATTTTCGCGGATACGAAATTCATATGGGGCAAAGCACGAATGCATCTGCCGTTATTCAGAACGGCAATGTATACGGCAGTTATATTCACGGTATTTTTGACGAAAACGATATAGCTGAATCAATAGTCAGAGCGCTTTACAAAAACAGGGGCATCGAATTTAATGAAAACGCTGTTTTTGACATCCGTTCATATCGCGAATCACAGTATGATATCCTTGCGTCTGCAGTCCGCGAATCAATGGATATGGATCTTATATACAGAATTCTGGAGGAAGGTATATGATACATCTGTATTACGGCAACGGAAAAGGTAAAACCACCGCCGCGTGCGGTCTTGCCGTTCGCGCCGCGGGAAGCGGCATGAAAGTCTTGTTCACTCAGTTTTTCAAAAACGGAAAATCATCCGAAATAAGCATGCTTTCTTCGCTGAATAATATAAAATGCCTTTTCCCGTCCTCATGCTTCGGAAGATATAAAAACATGACGGATGAACAGAAAGAAGAAACAAAAAAAATATACGGAAGCTTATTGTCCGAAATAACCGAAAAAGCCGCTGTTTTTGACATGATAGTTCTTGATGAGGCGATCTCCGCTTACAATTACGATATCATTCCGCACGATGTATTAAAAGAATTTCTCAACAGAGAAAAAAACAGATGCGAAATAGTATTAACAGGCAGAAATCCCTCCGAAGAACTTCTGGATATCGCAGATTACGCAACGGAAATGCGTAAAGAAAAACATCCTTTCGACAAAGGCATAAAGGCAAGAAAAGGAATAGAATTTTAAATATGAAGATCAGTGATTATTCCGAAAACGAATTGCAGAATATTCTTCATTCAATAAAAAACGCCGATAAAGAGGCAATGAAAAGCGCAAGAGAAAGACAGGATAAACTTGCAAAGCCTCCCCGCAGCCTCGGCAGGCTGGAAGATCTTTCCGTTCAGCTAGCCGGAATTACCGGAAAGGTAAAAAACAAGTTCAATAATAAATATATTCTTGTTTTTTGTGCGGATAACGGGGTAGTAGAGGAAGGTGTAGCAAGTGCGCCTCAGTCAGTCACCGCCGCACAGGCAGTAAATATGACAAAAGGAAAAACAGGAGTTGCGGTTCTTGCAAAAAAGTTCGGCTGTAATTTAAAGGTCTTCGATGTCGGTATCAATTCAGACGTCCGCGATATTGCAGTTATACCTGCTAAAATAGGGTATGGAACACGAAATATATGCAAATCAGCAGCGATGACGCGTGATGACGCCTTAAAAGCACTGTTTACGGGAATTGAATCTGTAAAAGGATCTGCCGAGGAAGGCGCAGATATAATAGGTATCGGCGAGATGGGAATAGGCAATACGACCACATCGTCTGCTGTTCTTGCAGTGCTGTCCCAAAAGCCCGTAAAAGAAATAACAGGCCGCGGAGCCGGTATCACGGACGATTCATATTATAAAAAACTGTCGGTGATCAAAACCTCTATTGCGCTCAACAGACCGAACAAAAACGATATCGTTGATATCATTTCCAAAGTAGGCGGTTTTGATATCGCCGCAATGACAGGAGCCTTCATCGGCGCTGCGCAAATGAGACTGCCTGTTGTTATTGACGGATTTATATCCGCTGTCGCAGCCTTATGCGCATACAGACTATGTCCCGCGGTAAAAGATTATCTTATCCCGTCCCATGCATCGTTTGAGATCGGATATAATGTTGCGATGAATGAACTCGGCATTACGCCTCTTTTTGATCTCGGTATGCGACTAGGAGAAGGGAGCGGCTGTCCAATTTCGATGATGATGGTCGACGCCGCATGCGCCGTAATAAACGATATGGCCACATTCGAAGAGGCGGCTATCAACGATTCGTATCTGTATACCATAAGAAATACAGATGCTTTTACCGTGAAGGGAGAATAAAATGAACGTTTTTATCTCAGGCGGCTGCAAAAACGGCAAATCAGGCTTTGCTCAGGATATTGCGGTAAAACTTTCCGCAAACCGACCGCGATATTATGTTGCAACAATGGTTCCGTATGACGATGAAGACCGCAAGCGTATTGCGCTTCATATCAGTGACAGGGCAAATCTCGGCTTTACAACGCTCGAAACTGCGCGGGATATCTCTTCATGCCTTACAAAAGCGGAAAAAAACGGGACGTTTTTGATTGACAGTGTTACAGCGCTCCTTCTGAATGAAATGTTTCCCGATACTCATTCGGGCAATGCGGACGAACACGCGCTGCAAAGATGCATTGACGGACTTCTGAAAATTACTGAAAATGCAGAAAATGCAGTTTTTGTATCCGATTATATTTATTCCGACGCAATAAGATACGACACCTTTACCGAAAATTACAGAAAATCTCTTGCCGCAATAGATAAAGCGCTCGCAAAGGCATGTGATACCGTGATAGAGCTTTGCGCCGGCAATGTGATATTTCACAAGGGGAGGATAGAACTGTGAAGAAGTATCTGAATGCATTTTTTATGTGTTTTACCATGTTCTGCGCCATTCCCAGTTCTTTTCATAACTGGGACGAGGAATCAAGACCGCTTATGACGCTTTTTCTTCCATTTGTCGGAGCCTGGATAGGACTTTTATGGGCTTTGGCAGCAATCGCAATATCATATTTCAATATCCCTCTTCTCGTAGGAGCAATCATTCTCACCGCATTTCCTATTATTATTACAGGCGGTATGCATATGGACGGGTATCTTGATGTTGTAGACGCTGTAAAATCATGGCGGGACATTGAAGAAAAAAGACGGATACTTAAAGATCCTCATGTCGGATCATTTGCCGTCATTTCGGCTGTGATCATGATATTGACGCAATTCGCGCTCTTTGCATCTGCCAGTGAAACGGCAAACCCGTTTACGCTTATCATTATACCGACAGTTTCACGATGCATGGCGGCTATATGCGTTACACTGCTAAGACCGTTGTCCGTAAGCGAATATTCGGGAGCATACAGAAAAGGAATAAAAAAATCGCATATAGTTTTTCTGTTCACTCTTTTCGCTGTTACAGTCGCCGCAGGCTTCTTTTTTCTCGGGAAATACGGTTTTGCGTCACTTGCGGTATGCGCAGGATACCTTCTTTTCCTCTTTCGGGCATTTCGTTCGCTTGACGGTATGTCCGGAGATATTTCCGGCTATTCTCTTGTTTTCGGCGAGCTTTGCGGAATAGCCGTATACGCTTTGATTTAGGAGGACATATAATAATGAATTTAATAATCGGCGGTGCCTACCAGGGTAAGCTTGAATATGCAAAAAATAAATATAAACTTGATGATTCCGATATTTATACCTGCTCTGAAAACGAATCGATATCTTTTGACGGAAAATGTATAAATGCCATTCAGGAATATACGCTTTATTGCGTTAAAAATTCCGTTGATGCCGTCGGGGTGTTCAAGGCAAACAGAGAAAGGTGGCAAAGCAGCGTTCTTATATGCAATGATATCTTTTGCGGCGTTGTTCCTCTGGGAGCGGATATGCGCGCATGGCGTGAAACAACGGGTCGTCTTTGCGCATATCTCTCATCTCAGGCAGACACCGTTGAAAGGATTTTTTGCGGACTGGAGCAGAAGCTTAAATGAAACTTATTCTTATGCGCCACGGTAAAACCGAGGCAAACGAAAAAAGACTGTATTGCGGAAAAACAGATATATCGCTTTCGGATAAAGGGAAAAACGAGCTTTTGCAGAAAAAATCCGAAGTTCAATTCCCTGATATTTCCGGTATGAGCGTTATCACAAGCGGAATGAAAAGATGCGAAGAAACGCTTTATGTTATTTACGGAATTGTTCCTCACTCTGCGGATGCTTCATTTTGCGAAATGGATTTCGGAAAATTTGAAATGCGCTCGTATGATGAAATGAAAAACGATCCGGAATACATCGCATGGATAAGCGGCGACAACGAGGCAAACGTTGCGCCCGGCGGCGAAAGCGGCAACATGATGAAAAAGCGTGTTCTTGAAGGACTTCAAAGGATATTATCATCACAGAGCGATACTTTTCTTGTTACTCACGGCGGAGTTATTGCGGATATAATGGAGTTTCTTTTCAGCAGTGAGAATAAAAACCGATACGAATGGCAGCCACAGGCAGGCGGCGGCTATATTTTAGATATCACAGAGAGCGGCAATTCATATAAAGCATTTTAAAAAAAACCTCTTTTGCTATAATCAGCAAAAGAGGTTTTTTCTGTCATTTTTTAATATCAGACGATCATAAAATCGGATTGGAGCGGCAGATCGCTTGAACTTCTTCCAACCATCACTCTCATCTGTCCGGGTTCAACCACCCACTCAAATTTCGGGTTCAGCGTTCTGAAAGCAAGAGTGCCGAGTTCTATTTCCACATGCTTTGTTTCTCCCGCCTTTATAGCAACTCTTTCAAAACCTTTCAGCTCTAAATCGGGTTTTACAACCGATGCAAAGTAGTCTCTAACATAAACCTGCGCTACTTCTTCTCCGTCAACATTTCCCGTATTCGTAATATTGAAAGATACCTTCAGAGTTTCGTCGGTTTTGATTTCATTTTTGGAAAGCTGCAGATCCGAATATTCAAAAGTCGTATACGAAATACCGTAACCGAATGGGAAAAGAGGCTCTCTGTCTATTCCCTCAACATATCTCTTGCAGCCGGCTGGTCGCTTGCTGTAATATACAGGTATCTGACCGAGATGTTTCGGGAACGATATCGGAAGTCTACCTGCCGGATTTACTTTTCCGAAAAGAACGTCTGCGATCGCACGTCCTCCGAGTTCTCCTGCAAAAAATGCCTGAACGATTGCGGGTATATGCTCGTTTTCCCACATCAGCGTCAATGGACGTCCGCTCTGTAAAACGAGAACAACAGGCGTTCCTGTTTCATAGATGGCTTTCAGGAATTCCGGCTGTTTTCCCGGAAGATTGAGATCGCATCTGTCAAAGTTCTCTCCCGTTGTGATCTGCGGACAGTCGCCTAACGATACTATCGCAACGTCGGCACCTTTTACGGCATTTATAGCTTCATTGATATCCGCGGTTTTTTTCTGCCAGCCTAAAAGGACCTGAGGTCCGCGCTCATCGTTTCTGTATTCTATTCTGATTTTATAATCTTTTTTCTCGAATTTGAACGGAACGAGCGAGTCGCCCTTTTTGTCGCCCCATGCATCGATTATGAGCTTATCGTCTATCCAGAGTTTTATGCTGTCTTTGCAATAAAATCCGATATACGCATCTTCATCATACGGAAATGCGATCGTTCCGGTCCATATCGCAGAGAATCGCGAATCAACGCAATCTGCGACCTTATTGGCTATGAAACTGAATTCTATACAACGTTCATTAACTTCAAGAACAGGTTTTCCTACAGGTGCATCTGGATTGTTGAAGTATTGACCCTTAAGCTCTTTGAACCACTCATCCGGTATCCTTTCAAGAGTAAGATCCTTAAATTCGCAACCCTTTGCATATACAACTTCGGTCTCGTCACCGACTATCTCCTTAACTGAACTTAAAAGGGTGATTTTATCGTATCCCGAACTGTCAACAGTGTAATCGCCGAAATTCAGCTTGTCTGCAGTCGGACCTACTACCGCTATTTTTTTCAATCCTTTTTTCAGAGGCAGAAGACCGTTTTCGTTTTTCAGCAGGGTGACCGATTTAGCCGCAATACGGTATGCAAGGTCTTTGTGGGCGTCACAGTGGAAAACTTTTTCTTCAAGGCTTTCATCTATATACGGATTTTCGAAAAGACCGAGATCGAACTTAACTCTCAGCACTCTCGCAACGGCGGTATCGAGAGTTTCCTGTGCGATTATTCCTTTTTTGACCAGATCAACTATTGTTCCCTGATAAAACTCATTTGTAAAGTCGTAAAGCTGAACATCCGTTCCGGCTTCAAGAGCCATTTTTATAGCGTCTTCTTTCGTCGCCGCAACTTTATGCTCTTCGTGAAGCATCGAAATAGCGCACATATCCGAGCGGACAAATCCCCGCATGCCCCATTGGCCTCTCAGAACATCCGTAAGAAGTTCATGGTCAGAGGGGAGGGGCTGACCGTCTACAGAACTGTATGAACACATTACGTTGTATGCTCCGGCATCCTTGACCGCAGCTTCAAAAACAGGCTGACAGTATTCAAAAACCTCATGCCTTCCCATTGCTGCGGGAGCGCAGTTATGACCGCCTATCGGCGCACCGTATGCGGTGTAGTGTTTGAGCCCGGCGGCAACTTTGTCCGGCTTTGATATGTCGTCTCCCTGCATTCCTTTTACAATATAATAAGCAAATCTTGAAGAGTGGTATGTATCTTCCCCGAAGTTTTCTTCCGTTCTGCCCCACCTTGGCTCTCTCGCAAGGTCACATACGGGATTCCATGTTTCCTGAATACCGCAGGCTCTTGCTTCTCTTGCTATTGCTGCGCCCATCTCTTCACCGAGCGAAGGATCAAAAGTTGAACCGAGCGCGATCTGCTGCGGAAAAACAGTCGCGCCTATTTTGCCGTAGCCGTGAAGAGCTTCTTCGCAGCAAAGGAACGGAATACCCAGTCTCGTTTCGTTTACCGCATAGTGCTGTAAATCATTATACAGTTTTGCATTGCTTTCTCTTAACTGGATTATTCCGTACGGATTGTCTCCCATTGCTTTTTTCAGATTTTCATAATTAAGAACAAGCTTTCCGGTTTTCTGATCTTTTCTCGTGATACCTGAAGCCCAGTATGCATTAACATCGGGCGAGTATGATTCGTCTATCTGTCTTGCTTTTTCTTCAAGAGTCATTCTTGAAATCAAATCAGCAATTCTTTCTTCAACCGGTAAAGAACTGTCTTTGTATTTTATCATTATCGTTTCTTCTCCTTTTTTTCTAAATGATAGCATAATAATCTTTTTTTGTCAAGAAAAAATCCGGTTATTTTTTTATCTGATAATTGTTTTTATATAGTCGATGCATAGCGGGATCTCCAATGTAAACTATTGACTTACATTGACAAAAGCTTTTTTTTATGATATATTATAAACAGAATGTATACTGCGACTTTTAAAAGGAGAAACGAAATGAAAAAAATAGTGGCTTTATTTATGATTGCTGTGTTTTTTCTTTCCGCATGCGGCACATCCGACGTTGAGATCGTTCCCGAATATGATATATCTTCAAATTCCACAGATCTTGGCGGTTTTACGTTGGACTGGGGCTTTTCAATGAGCGTATACAGTGAAAATACGGATAACGTTTTCGGTTATATTCCAGGAACGGAGTTTGCCGATACGGTGAGTGAGAGAAAAAAACAGGTCGAAAACGACCTGAACTGTAAAATCTCCATTTTCAACGATTCAAATTCATCGGTTATCCGTTCAAAGCTGAATGCCGCAATAGCCGGAGGCGCTCATCTTTTCGATCTTGCAACAGCAGACAGCAGTGCGATCTCTCCGTTTGCGAGAGCAGGCTCTCTTTACGGTCTCACATCGCTTCTTGATGTGGAAAACACAGATAAATGGGGCACTCCAAGCATGCTTATGCCAATGCTCTGGAAAAATGATCTTTACGGCGTTCTTCCTTTCGCATGGCCAAATCTCCTTTACTCTTTTGCCGGTCATATTATTGCGGTAAATGAAAATATAATATCAAGATTGGGCGAGCCTGATCCGAGAGAATATGTTGAAGCGCTTGAATGGACATGGGATAAATTTGAAGAATGCCTCGTAAAATACGCATATCAGGAATCTGACAGAACGGTATACGCATTTCAGAGCCATCCGGATTATTTCGCAATGAATATGTCTCTTTCAAACGGAGTTTCCATGGTGTATGCCGAAGACGGAGATGTATCTGTCGGAATTTACACCGAGGCAGGAAGAGAGGCACTTGAACGCGCGCAGGCGATTTATCTCCGCGACGGCAAGCCGTATATTCATCCGAGCAATACAACGGCAAGCGGGGAGCTGCTTGTCAACGGAGAAGCCGTTATGATATCTACAGGTCACGGAAGTCTGATATCAACGGCAGGTTCGATCCTATATGTTATGGATAATGTCGGCGTTCTTCCGTTTCCTCAGGGACCAAGGGCAACGCCCGGTGTTTATCCGTCATATTACCAGCAGATCCCGTATGTTACAACGATCCCTATAACATCAAACGATCCTCAGGCTGCCGCATTGATTTTATCTGCGATGTATGAACCTTTTGAAGGACTCGAAAATAAAGATGCTATTGCGGATTACATGAATAAACAGATATTCTTTGATGACCGGGATGCGTATATCATTATAAATATGATCGAGCACACAGAATACAATTATTTCTGGGAAGGCGGAAGAGACGGCATAGCTAACGTTATTTCGAGCGGCAAACCTGTATCGTATGTTCTTGAATCCTACGAATCTGCATATCAGCAGCTGATCGAAAATTATATTTATCCTCAGTATCTCGGAAGAGTAGCGGTTTACGGAAAGTAAAATCCTCATCTTATTGTGCGTTTGATCTTTCTCGAACATCCGGGTTTCCGTTTTCCGGATCGAAAGTTGTTATTTGCTTCTTATTTTCTCCCGTACGACATACGTACGGGAGAAAATTGTAAATTAAATGTGAAATATGCGTTTTGCCTCTTTACAAATCGATCGGATTATGATATAATGCTTGAGCAGTTGAAAAACAGATATTCCTCCTTAGCTCAGTTGGTAGAGCATGCGGCTGTTAACCGCAGGGTCGTTGGTTCGAGTCCAACAGGGGGAGCCATAAAGAAGAGCATTGAAATATCAGTGCTCTTTTTTATTTTGCTTAATTATTAAAATAATCGCTAAAATCTCTTGACTTATGCTCCGGTATGGTTTATAATACATTATACAGGGCTTATCCGAAGCGATTCGGGAATTGTATTCACAGAAAGGATGTTATGTATGTTTAAATCACGTTTGAAAAGGATAATTGCTTTTGTCCTTTGTTATGTTTTTTTGCTGCTGTGCGTTTCCTGCGCTACTGAGCAGGGCGAGGAGATCCCTCCCGCATACAACGAAGTTTTGCCGGGTGAGCTTGACCTTGACAATAAAACATTCGTTTTCGGAATGGTAAAAGACTATTTCTTTGAAGGCAAGGATTCTGTCCTGACTTATATATACAATACTCCGTTCGCAGATCTTGCGTTGAAAAGAATTCACGATGTCGAAGCAAAGCATAACTGTAAGATCGAATTCAAATATTACGACAGAGCCAGTGAGGCGGCATATATAGATGCGCTCTCGAATACTTATCGGAACGACCTTATCCAGGAAGAAACATACTGGCTGGCGTCTTATATTCCCTTAGGCGTTTTTGTCGACCTTGCTTTGCTTGATAATATCGATGTTACAAATGAAGAAAAATGGGGCAACAGGGAACTGCTCATGCCCTCTATGTGGAACGGAGCTGTATACGGCGTTGTTCCTGCGCTTCACCCTCTCAGAACACAGAATTCAGTTTCGGGTATTATAGGCGTGAATGAAGACTATGTAAAAACATTAGGCTACACAGATCCCCGTGATTATTATGAAAACGGGGAATGGAATTGGGATACATTCACGGATGTCCTTGAAAAATACACTTATACTGCTCTCAGCGGAGATCAGATTTATTCGTTTATTTCAGACGCAAGCAGATTTATCAGATGTATCGCATTTTCAAACGGCGGCGATTTTATTACCTATAACGGCGATGACGGCACATTTGAACTTGGTCTTTATTCCCCGCAGGTCCTTACAGCCCTCAATCAGTATTACACCTGGATGAACGGTCCTGTAAACACAAGCATGAACGTAACGACCGATACAAACGCTTTTGCCGGTCTTGACGGACTCAACGAGGGCAGAGCGGTCATGGGACACCTTGATGCGTATCAGGTCCTTTCAAATACAGATTCTGTAGCGTATACACTCGATAATTTCGGCATTGTTCCGTATCCCAACGGTCCGGATACCGAACCGAAATATTATAAGACATACTGCGAATCAACAGACTTCACTATCTGTATTCCCGTTACAGCCCGCGAACCGGAAGCTACTGCAGTAGTTATGAATGCTCTTTATGAACCGCTTGACGGCTATGAAACAAAAGAATCGGTTATCGAATACCTCGATAAAAACTATTTTCTTGACAGCCGCGATTCGGAATTCTTTTATGAAATCTCCGATTTGAAAAACACGTATTTCCTTCAGACTACCGATGGTCTTTATGATATCTGGCCTGCTCTTATATCATCATCCGCAACCGAAGCTCTCGCAAAATATGAAGATTATCTTATTGGCAGAGCAGAAAAATATCTCCTTCCGCATGTGGTTACCGCATACGAGATCTACGGAGACTGAGTTGATCGCTATTAACGAATGAAAAATAACCGGCTGAACCCGTTTCAGCCGGTTATTTCTTTTCTGTATATCCGAGTGTATGTCAGCTTTCCGTTTATTCTGTCGGAACGCATAAGCGAAAATCCGTCAACATGCATTTTGGACTGGCAGGGCGGAAGATTGATTTTTGTATCCGTGATAACTTCTCTCGCTATCGTTATATGTGGCGAAAATGGTTTCCCGTCAAAAGGAATACCGTTTTTTGCGAGAGACTTTCTTATTTTGCTTGCAAGTTCATCAAGAAGTGGTTCTTTCTTTAATCCTATCCAGTAAAGTGAACCGAAATTTCCTCCTCCGCATAAGGACAGTTCAAAACAATCCGCTTCAACTTCATCCATCGCTCTTTTTACCGCATCGATATTACCGTATTCACCGATAAAAGCAAGCGTTAAATGTAAGTTTTCCCTTCTTGAAAAGTTGCCCCGCAGGGAAACTTTTTTCAGAAGATCCGTTTGCTTTATCAGCTCATTTTTTATTTGATCGTTTAAATTTACAGCAATAAAAAGTCTCATAATGCGCTCCGTATCTGCTTTTTTTACTTCAATTATAGCCTCTGAAGAGTCGATGTCAAGTAAAAATCGTCGATTTTGCAAATTATAAGTTCGAAAATTTTGTGAATTGTCTTGAAAAATCAATTCTTTCAATATATAATTAAAAAGTATTTTTTATTTTTTGATATTATATCATTTGATTTAAGAAATATTTTTTCGGAGGAACTTATGAGCGGTTTTTTTGGCGTGACCTCAGAACATGACTGTGTTTTCGACCTTTTCTTCGGCATAGATTATCATTCACATCTCGGCACCAAAAAAGGCGGTATGGCTGTATACGGCGATGAAGGCTTTGAACGTGCGATCCACGATATTTCCAACTCGCCCTTCAGAACTAAATTTGAAAAAGATATCCATGAAATGCAGGGCGGACTTGGAATAGGCTGTATTTCGGACAGCGAGCCTCAGCCGCTGATCGTCCGTTCTCATCTGGGCAACTACGCGATCACCACAGTCGGACGAATCAATAATTCAGACAGTCTCGTTGAAGAGCTTTTCAGGGAAGGAACGCCGCATTTCCTTGAAATGAACGGAGGCGACATCAATGCCACGGAACTTGTAGCGTCCCTTATAAATATGAGATCCACTCTTGTTGAGGGCATACGCTACGCTCAGGAAAAAATTGACGGGTCAATGTCTATTCTTATCGTTACGCCTGATGCTCTTTACGCCGCGCGCGACAATTACGGCAGAACACCTGTGTTTGTAGGCAAAAAGGAAAAAGAAAATGCGTTCTGCGTTGCTGTCGAAAGCTCATCATATCTGAATCTCGGATACGTAGATTATAAAGAGCTCGGTCCCGCAGAGATAGTAAGAGTAACAAAAGATAAGTGCGAAGTCGTTGCCGAGGCGAAAAAGATAAAAAAAATGTGCACATTCATGTGGGTTTACTACGGATACCCGTCTTCAACGTATGAGGGATTGAATGTTGAAGAAATGCGCTACCGCTGCGGCGAGGCAATGGCAAAAAGAGATAATGTTTCACCCGATATCGTCGCGGGAATTCCCGATTCCGGTACACCCAGCGCAATAGGATATTCAAGACAGTCGGGAATCAATTTTTCACGTCCCTTTATCAAATATACGCAAACATGGCTTCGCTCGTTTATGCCGCAAAGACAGTCACAGCGCGAATTTGTGGCTAAAATGAAACTCATACCGATACAGTCTCTTATATCAGATAAAAAATTGCTTCTTGTCGACGACTCGATTGTCCGCGGCACTCAGATGCGTGATACTGCAGAATTCCTTTATCAGCACGGCGCAAAAGAGGTTCATGTAAGAAGTTCGTGTCCTCCGATCATGTTCGGATGCAAGTATCTTAATTTTTCGCGCTCCACTTCCGATATGGATCTTATAGCCCGCAGAGTTCTTGCAGAAAAAGGCATTACAGACGAAAAAGATCTTGCTCCGTATCTTGATCCCGACACTGCGGAGTATGAACAGATGGTAAACGATATTTCAGATAAACTGAATTTCACATCTCTTCGATATAACCGCATTGATGATCTGATTGCGGCAACGGGTATCAGCGAGTGCGATCTTTGTACATATTGCTGGAACGGAAAAAAATAAATTTTTATCTCTTGACATATTTTCCCGTATGTGCTATAATTGGCATGTAAATCAAATATTATTAAACGGAGGTTTCGCATTATGGGTAAATTTGTAGTTAAACCGACTGCAAAGGGTATTAAATTCGATCTGAAGGCTGGTAACGGTGAAGTTATTGCCACATCTGAGGTTTATTCTTCTAAAGCTGCCTGTGAAAAAGGACTTGACAGCGTTAGAAAGAACTCTGCAGTAGCAAACATAGAAGATCAGACTGAAGAAAACTTTGAAACAAAAAAGAACCCCAAGTTTGAGATCTATCTCGATAAGGCAGGGGAATACCGCTTCCGTCTCAAAGCCAGCAACGGTCAGATAATCGCAGTCTCCGAAGGCTATGTCGCCAAAAACGGATGTCTCAACGGTATCGAAAGCGTTAAAAAGAACGCTCCCGAAGCAGCAGTTGAATACGCTGAATAAAATATTATAAAGGATTGACCGCAGGTTTTTGCCTGCGGTCTTTTACTTTTATTTTCTGTTTTTTATTGCTTTTTTTATTTCGATAAATACAAGCGGAGCAAGTATCAGACCAAGAGCAACAAGATACAGCTGCGGCGTGAGTAAAACAAGTCTGAACGCATATCTTACCGGCGTAAACAATACGATTGCCATAAGCGCGATCGAAACGAGTGCAGCAATATTCAGTGTTTTGTTTGTAAAAAATCCGATTTTGAAAAGCGAACGATCAGAGCGCATATTGAAGGCGTGAACTACCTGTGAAAGCGAAAGTATCATAAATGCCATAGTCTGTCCCGCTTCAAGGGTTCCCATTACGGCTTTACCTATGCAAAATCCTGCCAGCGTTATTGCCGCAAATAGAATTCCCTGAATAATTACGCTCAGCCCGAGACCGTTTGCGAATATGCCCTCATTTTTAGGTCTGGGCTTTTTCTCCATTATATCCGGTTCGACAGCTTCCATACCAACAGCGATCGCCGGCAGAGAATCGGTAACGAGATTGACCCACAAAAGCTGCATAGAGAGCAGGGGAGTCTGTCTGAAAAGAAGCATTGCGGTAAATACTGTCAGAATTTCTCCTGTATTTGAACCGAGAAGAAAACCTACAACTTTTCTTATGTTTGCATATATGCCGCGTCCTTCTTTTACTGCCTCAACGATAGTCGCGAAATTGTCATCTGTCAGCGTCATATCCGAAGCGCCTTTGCTACATCTGTGCCGGTTATTTCCATAGCGCATCCGATATCGGCGGCTTTCAGTGCCGGAGCGTCGTTTACTCCGTCACCCGTCATTGACACCACATGGCCTTTCTTTTGCCATGCCTTTACAATTCTTATTTTGTTTTCCGGAGATACTCTTGCATATACGCTTATTTCTTCTACATGTTTTTCAAGCTCTTCATCGCTCATACTGTCAAGCTGTCTGCCGGATATTGCTTTGTCTCCGTCCTTGTAAATACCAAGCTGTTTTGCTATTGCCGCTGCCGTTACAACATGGTCGCCTGTTATCATAACTGTTCTGATTCCGGCCTTCTGGCTGATTGCTACAGCGTCTCTCGCTTCGGGTCTGGGCGGATCTATCATACCGATAAGTCCGATGAACGTCAGACCGTTCTCAAGTTCTTCCGATGTAGGCTCTTCCGGAACGATATCGATTTCTTTTATTGCGACTGCAAGAACTCTCAGCGCCTCTTCGCTCATTTTATCCGTTATAATGCGAGCCTTCTCGATATCTCCGGCAATACAGCGAAGAGAAAGGTTGTCAAATGCTCCCTTGACAATGACTATGTTCTTTCCGTCGATCCTGTTTACGGTCGTCATGAGCTTACGGTCGGAATCAAACGGAATTTCCGCAAGCCTTTCATATTGTTTTATGATTTCGTCTTTTTTTATTCCGTTGATATGCGCAGCATGAACGATCGCGGTTTCTGTCGGATCGCCTATCTGTTTTTCCACACCGTTTTCAAATACTACTGTTCCGTCGCTGCAAAGTGTGCCGAATGTCAGCAGCTTTTTTACCTCTTCCGAACAGTGATCGGTAATGTCTTCCGTGTCATCCGCACCATCCGTATACGATTTTACAAGCGTCATTCGGTTTTGCGTAAGCGTTCCTGTTTTATCAGAGCATATTACGGAAGCGCATCCTAATGTTTCAACTGCGGGCAGCCTTCTTATGAGCGCGTTCCTTTTTGCCATCCTCTGAACGCCGATAGAAAGTATTATCGTAACTATCGCAGGCAGTCCCTCGGGAATCGCAGAAACCGCCAGTGAAACGGATGTCATGAATATTTCTAGTATCGGAATGCCGCTTATCAGACCTACCACGAATACTACAGCACAGGCGGCAAGAGCGATTATCCCAAGGTATTTTCCGAGCTGCGCAAGTTTTTGCTGCAAGGGCGTCTGAGTGTCTTTTTCTCCTGCAAGCAAATTTGCGATCCTTCCCATTTCGGTTTTCATTCCTGTTGCTGTTACTATGGCAATAGCTGTTCCGTAAGTAATTGTGCATCCGGAAAAGATCATATTCAATCTGTCTCCGAGAGGAGCATTTTCCTCTGTGATTTCATCCGCGTCTTTTTCGGACGGCACAGATTCTCCCGTAAGAGCAGATTCTTCGCTTTTCAGGCTTACGCTGTGTATCAGACGCGCGTCAGCAGGCACAAAATCTCCTGCTTCGACCTTTATAATATCACCGGGAACAAGGTCTTTTGCATCTATTATCTGTTCTTCGCCGTCTCGTATTACTCTTGCGTGCGGCGCGGACATGTTTTTTAATGCTTCAAGGGCTTTTTCAGCTTTGCTTTCCTGAATAACGCCCATCAATGCGTTCAGAATAACAATAATAAGAATCAATGCGGGCTCGAAAAGTTCATTCCAGTTCTTTTCAACGCAAATAACGCCGAAAGAAATGGCAGCTGCAATAAGCAGGATAATGATCATCACGTCTTTGAACTGATCGAAAAACCTGCCGATAAAAGTTTTTTTCTTTTTCTCTGCAAGGATATTCGGGCCGTATTCGTTTTGAAGACGCAGGATATCCTGTTTTGTCAGCCCCCATTCTGCATCAGAAGAATATGCCTTCACAACATCCGTTGCGGAAGAAGAGTGTGGTATCAATGTTGTCAACCCCCTGTTTCAAACTGAATATAATTCTATCAAAAACTGAATCGTTTGTCAACAAAATAAGGCTTTGGCGTTAACATGTGCTTTTTGCGACAAAGATTTTTAACTTTGTGCCGAAAACTGACGGTCGTATGTTTCTATTTGTTCGGATTTTCAGCGCGATTTGCGGCAAAGTAGGCAACTATATGTTACGAAATATAAAACTATACTGAGACGGAAATAAAATCAAAAAAAGACAGAGTTCTTTTACCCTGTCTTTTTTCAATTCATATCGACTTTATCCGAGGATTTCTTCTATGGAAGATTCTATGTTCACAATATATTTTTGCCTGTTCTGTTCGTCTGCCTCTGCAAACTGTTCAAGTCGTTCCGACATCGTTTTCGATCCGTTGATGTTGATGTAAACGTCTGTTACATACTCGCATCTGTAGTTGTAAAGAACAGTATTGTACATATTTACAAAATTCTCAACGTCTCTGTCATCAAAGAAATAGAATCGTCTGAAATATGATATCACATCTTCCTCTGTTTCATATCCGGGAAGAGGCTCGTAAATGGCATCAAGAAGTATTGCAGACATTGCGGGGTCTTTGCACACGGCGGGGATACATGTTGAGAATCTTGTTTCGGTTATCGTTGCGCCTGTGTTCTGCGGCGTTCCGTTCGGACCGTGCGGAAAAGGAACAACGCCGAAATTATCCATTGTATACGCTATCGAATATTCCGAGCCGCAAAGATCCGTGCCGTTCATTATCGTGAGAACAGACTTTCCGTCCGTGAAAGCTTCGAGCATATTTTCCCATACGTTGCTGAGGTCAATATTAACATAAGGCGCATATTCTCCGAATGTCCAGTTCCACGCAGTTTGCATCGCTTCAAATGTAACAGGGGAGTGGAGACTTAACAGATAGTCGCCGTTTTCTTTAATGATTACCGGTTCGCCGTTAGTTGTATGTATTGTCCTGAAAAGCCAGTGGACTGTTGTATACAATGCTTTGACCTCAACTCCTGCATCGTTTACGTGCGTATATATAGGCATAAGCTCTTCAAGTTTACGCCATGTCCATTCATCGGTTTCCACAAATTCACGCGGATCCGTCTGATTGAGGTTTCTGATAATGTTTTCATTGACCACCACAGCTCCGTCAACCGAACGGTATTTATGTATCGGCCATGCTGCGGGTATCACACCGTAAAGAGCGTTATCCCAGAAAAGCGGCTTCAGGTTTTCGATATTGCCCCATTTCTTATCGTTTGTGTAGTCAAGATACTGCTGATAGTAAACAAGATTTGCAAAATAGCCAGATCTTAAAAGACCGGCAAGAGAGCCCGATGATGCCTGAACGGCGTCTATACCGATGACTCCCGACATTGTTCCTGTCTGCACTCTGTTCACCAGGTCTGTTGCCTTTTGTTCGGTTATTTTTACGTTATACTTTTTTTCGACCTCTTTTATCCTTTGCAAGGCAAGGTCCGCAAACTCGGTGCCTACAATATATCCGAAATATTCTTCACCGGTTGAATGCTCCGCGTTGTTATGCATGAAAAGAAAACTTTCACCCATAAAATCAGTTTCACCGAGATCATCGTTGAAATCCGGGGTTATTTCATCTTCAGACTGCTGCGAGCATGAGCATACGGAGAAGATCATGCAAAAAAGTAGTAATGCTGAAAACAACTTTTTCATATAGGTCGTCCTTTCCTGACTAGTATAAAAATCTCAGAAGATTATATTATAATTATACTATATAAGAGGCGATTTGTCAACCGTTTTCCGTAATTATGCATATTAAAAACAATCAATGGACCGTTTGTCGAATAAAGTCGTAATTTTGTTAAAAAAAACGGCGTATCAACTCTTGCATTGATTGACAATTAGTGATATAATGTGTATAAGTGAAAAATTTGGGATTATTCGAAACGGATGTTCCAATTACAATATTTCATATTTTATCAGTAGAAATCGGAGGAATAAGAATGGATCTGAAGGACAGAACGGAAGAAATCCGCTCGCTGCGAACTGCCATCGAAGGATCAGTTGAATCAGCTGCGAGAAAACGCCTGGCGTTTCTGTTTGATGAAGGAACATTCGTTGAGATCGGCGCTTTTGTAAAACAGCGTCCGACCGAGCTCGGTTCCGTCAATGCCGCCGCAGAAGGCGTTGTAACGGGTTACGGAGCAGTAAACGGTGTACTTGTGTTCGCGTTTTCGCAGGATGTATCGGTGCTTAAAGGCGCCGTCAGCGAAATGAACGCCGAAAAAATCTGCAATATCGCCGAAATGGCAAAAAAAGCTCACGCGCCCCTTGTCTGCATGCTTGACAGCTGCGGAGTAAGACTTCAGGAGGGGATCGATGCTCTTGCCGGATACGGCAGGATTCTGGCAAAACTCAATTCTATCTCAGATGATTTAATTATCGTTTCATCTGTTTTCGGCACATGCGCCGGCGCAATGTCTTTTATCCCCGCAATTTCGGATTATTCTGTTATTACGGAAAATGCCGAGCTTTTCCTGTCATCTCCCGACGTCGTAAAGGCCCGTTTCGGCAACGAAAAAGCTGGAACTGCTCAAAACGCATTTGAAAACGGAACGGTAAGCGCGGTTTGCTCATCCGATGAGGAGGCTGTTGAAAAAATCAAGGAATTTATCGCTTTCACCTGCGATGCATATGTTACCGAGGACGATATCAACAGACTTACTCCTGAAATCGCCGACATCATTTCAAAAGACGGTTATGATGTCAGAGAAGTGATTGCATCTATTGCCGACGACGGAAAATCTATCGAACTCACTTCCGGATACGCTGCAAATATCGTAACGTCACTTATCAACATCGACTGCAGTCCGGTAGGCGTGGTTGCCAATAACGGTGCGCTCACATCTGCTGCGGCGGAAAAAGCCGCTTCATTCATCTCATTCTGCAATAACTGCTCGATCCCTGTTCTTACTCTTGTTGATACGGATGGTTTTGAATGCGACAACAAAGAAAATATTTTTAATTCTTCACTGCTTGTAAGCGCGTATATGAATGCTGAAGTGCCGAAGGTAACGCTTATAACCGGCAAGGCATACGGATCGGGATATATCTCAATGTGTTCAAAACAGACCGGCGCCGATATTGTCTACGCTTATCCCTGCGCTGAGATCGCTGCTTTGCCTGCAGAAACAGGCGCGGTATTTATGTGCGCCCAGGAAATAATTCAGACTGAGGGCGACCCCATTGACGGAAGAAACGCCGTTATAGAAAAATACAGAAAAACAATCGCATCACCGCTCGAAGCCGCCAAGAGAGGGCATGTCGACGATATTATCGAGATCGAAACGACACGCCAGCTCATCGCATCTTCTTTCAGTATGCTTGCAGATAAATAAGGGGAGGGGAAGAAATGCATTTTATCTTTCCTTTGACGGCAAATGTCGAAACTGCAGTAAACGACATTGCAGCCGTTCCCGAAGATGCCGCCGGAAAGCTTTTATACGGTCTTAATATTGCTCTTATAGGCATGGGTACGGTATTTGCCGTTTTGATTATATTAATGGTCGTTCTTTACCTTTTTAAACTTGTTTTCGCCAAAAAATCTGCCTCAAAACCCGTAGAAAAAGCTGATCCGGTCATAAAAAATGAAACTCCTGCAGCATCCTCGCTAAATTCCGAGGACGAATATATTCCCGTTGTTATAGCAGCAGCGGTTGCTGCGTATATGGAAAACTCCGCGCCGCATTCAAAATACAGAATCCGCTCTTTTAAAAGAATATAAAAGGAGAATAATATAAATGAGAAAATTCAACATAACCGTAAACGGTAAAACATATGAAGTAGTTGTGGAAGAAACAGGCGCTTCCTCATCTCCCGCAACGGCTCCCGCTGCTCCCGTTCAGACAAAATCAGCCGAACCTGCGCCCGCAGCGCCCTCTGCACCCGCTCCGGTTTCCGTCCCCGCAGACGGAACAACGATTTCCGCTCCGATGCCCGGAACGATCCTTAAAGTAAATGTCGAAAAAGGTGCAGCTGTTAAAAAAGGCGATGTTCTTCTCGTTCTTGAAGCAATGAAGATGGAAAACGATATACAGTCTCCCGTTGACGGCACAGTCGTTGCGGTTCAGACATCCAAGGGTGCATCTGTTGAAACAGGCGCACCTCTCGTAACAATCGGATAATGAAAGGAATAACTGAAACGACATGAATATATTCCAGGTTTTTTGGGATTTCATCGTCAATTCCGGTTTTGCTCGCTTATTTGACATAAGAATAACCGAAAACGGAATCGAAAACGGTGAAATCATCATGATTGCCGTGTCGTGCCTGCTTATATATCTTGCAATAGGCAAAGGTTTTGAACCGCTCCTTCTCCTTCCGATATCTTTCGGTATGCTTCTTGCAAACCTTCCTTTGTCGGGACTGATGAACCCCGAATTCTTCTCCGACCCGGCAGGTAATCTAGATATAGCAGAAATTCTATCGCACGGCGGACTGTTTGATATCCTTTATCTCGGCGTAAAATGCGGGGTTTATCCACCTCTTATCTTCCTCGGCGTCGGCGCAATGACAGACTTCGGTCCCCTTATCGCAAACCCGAAAAGCATTCTCCTCGGCGCAGCCGCTCAGCTCGGTATATTTTTCACATTTATCTCGTCACTGCTCCTCGGCTTCAATGCTCTTGAAGCGTCCGCGATCGGCATTATCGGCGGAGCAGACGGACCTACTGCTATTCTTGTAACAAAAATACTCGCGCCTCATCTTCTTGCTGCTATCGCCGTTGCCGCATATTCTTATATGGCACTCGTTCCGATCATTCAGCCGCCGATCATGAGAGCGCTCACGACCAAAAAGGAACGTTCCGTTGTTATGGAACAGCTCCGTCCCGTTTCCAAAAAAGAAAAGATCCTTTTCCCGATAGTCACCGCGGCTGTAATTATCCTTATTCTTCCTGATGCCGCACCCCTTATCGGTATGCTTATGCTCGGCAACCTCTTCCGTGAATGCGGAGTTACCGAACGTCTCAGCAAAACCGCTCAGAACGAAATGTGCAATCTCGTAACAATATGCCTCGGTCTGACCGTTGGCGCTACCGCGAGCGCAAACAATTTCCTTCGTATCGAAACACTGTCGATAATCATCCTCGGACTTATAGCCTTCTCCATCGCTACTGCCGGAGGCGTGCTTTTCGGCAAGATCATGTATCTCGTTACAGGCGGAAAGGTCAATCCTCTTATCGGCGCAGCAGGCGTTTCCGCCGTTCCCATGGCTGCCCGTGTTGCCAACACCGTAGGACAGAAAGAAGTTCCCGGCAATTTCCTGCTTATGCACGCAATGGGCCCGAACGTCGCAGGCGTTATAGGATCAGCTGTTGCCGCAGGCGTATTCCTTACATTGTTCAAATAAGGAGATAATCACAAAATGACAAATAAAAATCCCGTAAAGATAACCGAAACCGTTCTCCGTGATGCGCATCAGTCGCTCATCGCCACAAGAATGCCTATCAGCGATATCCTTCCGTCGCTTCCGCTTCTTGACGCGGTAGGATATCATGCTCTTGAGGTCTGGGGAGGCGCAACGTTTGACGCCTGCCTGCGTTTTCTCAACGAAGACCCATGGGACAGACTCCGCAAGATCCGTGAAGGCGCAAAAAACACTAAACTTCAGATGCTCTTCCGAGGGCAGAATATTCTCGGTTACAGACATTATTCCGACGACGTCGTTGAATATTTCGTTCAGAAATCCCTCGCAAACGGAATCGACATTATCAGAATATTTGATGCCCTCAACGATCCCCGAAACCTCGATACCGCCGTCAAGGCAACCATAAAAGAGGGCGGACACGTTCAGGCTGCTTTCTCATACACCATCAGCCCCGTTCATAATACTCAAACGTTCGTTGATTTTGCAAAGAATATGGAAGAACGCGGCGCAAACTCCATCTGCATAAAAGATATGGCAGGTCTTCTCACTCCATACAATGCATATGAGCTCGTCAGCGCATTGAAGGAAAACGTCAAAATACCCATAGAGCTTCATACTCACTGCACTGCCGGCATCGCAGAGATGACCGTTCTTAAAGCTATAGAAGCAGGCGTTGACATAATCGACACCGCAATATCTCCGCTTTCCGGCGGAACGTCTCAGCCCTCCACGGAATCTATCGTCGCAACACTCAATGAGAGCGAAAGATCCACAGGACTTGATCTTGATAAGCTCAACGCCGTAAGAAAGTATTTTATGCCTCTTCGTGAAAAATATCTTTCTTCGGGACTTCTCAATACAAAAGTCCTTGCCGTTGACGTAAATACGCTTCTTTATCAGGTCCCCGGCGGAATGCTTTCAAACCTTGTTTCTCAGCTTAAGCAGGCGGGCAAGGAAGACAAATTCGAAGAAGTTCTCCGTGAAGTTCCCAGAGTAAGAGAAGACGCCGGATTCCCGCCTCTTGTTACGCCTTCTTCACAGATCGTCGGCACGCAGGCAGTTTTCAACGTTCTTTTCGGACGATATAAAAACGTCTCCAAAGAATTCAAAGCGCTTATCCGCGGCGAATACGGCAAAACGCCTGTTCCCATCAAACCCGAGTTCGTAAAACAGATTATCGGCGACGAGCCTCAGATCACCTGCCGGCCCGCTGATCTCATTCCTCCCGAGCTTGACAAGCTTCGCGAAGAAATGAAGGAATATTACGAGCAGGAAGAGGACGTCCTCAGCTACGCTCTGTTCGATCAGGTCGCAACAAAATTTTTCAAAGCCCGTCAGAGCGCAAAATACGGTGTTGACAACTCTCATTCAGATAAAAACGATATGGTCCATCCCGTATAACCTTCTTTTTCATTCCATCATATCAACACAATGATATCAAATATAAAATTAAGCCGTTACCTTATGGTAGCGGCTTTTATATTAAGAAAACTTCTTTCTTTGACTGTCCTTCGTTTTTTTTGCCAAAATATGCTATTGATTATATCGGAAATTTGTATATTTTAGCATATTGACAATAATATGAGCCTTGATATATAATAATTACAAAGAGAATTACTCTTAATAAACACAAAAAGGCGAAATTAAAATGAAAAAGTATTTTCTGTTGCGCTTGTTTCTCTTCTGGTAGTTTCCGCTCTGATATTTCCACTCATTTCCGCTCTGGTGGTAAACAACGGCATATCCCGTATGGCCAAATCAATTGAAGGTACGTGGATATGTTGCGGTTTATTCTTATACGGGAGAGATTCCTTTTGCATATATCAATGGATATACTAATAAAGCGGAAAATATTTTTGCTTATGTTTCAGGTGATGGAAGTGCATATTCTCCAATCAGATCATGCAATCCTGACGGACCTTTTCCGTTGCTTCAAAGCTGGTGGTCAGGCTGCAATCAGGATGGAAATGTAGAATGATTTTTTTGAGATTATTCAATGAGGTGAAGTGATGAATAAAATATTTATAAATATTTGGACAAGCTTCAAGAAAGAACCATTTGTATCATTCCTCTTTATTCTTTTGATAGCTGTAACCGCCTTTGTTTTATTTACTTCTTCTTTTGAAGTAAAATATGCATCCGATGAATTGAGCAGCGTGAATAATACATACACTCACTATTATTTTTACAGATTTCAACCAATACTTGATCATGAGGTTCTAACGCAATTTGATATGGCATCTGATAAGGATGGGATGGCTTCGAAAGTTGATTTTGCAATAGAAGATATGAGGAATAT
>CACZQB010000039.1 GCA_902783255.1 Oscillospiraceae bacterium
TGACAGTCCGGTGGACTGTCAAGAGCCGTTTCTGACCGAGAGGCGTCGAGCCTCGAGAGGAGTCCCTCACAGCGCGCCACTTTTCAGGCTCCCCATAATCAGGTGCAAATACGCTTGGTTATGGGGTTTTTTTATATATCCCGATGTTCATCGGGGATTTGATGGGTCATACGGAGCGGGAAAAGTTTTGACAATGATTTTCGTCAAATTTTCGTCAGAACAATTATAAAGATTCGGGGTAATTTGTGAGGTTTGGCGGTGTGTCCGGCAGAGTGGCTTTGTGGGAGTATGGCAAAGTAATGTTGGAGTTTGGCAAAGTGATTTGCGTAAAAAAAAAGGCAGCCGTTTGATTGGCTGCCTTAATTTGTTTGTCGTTTGATTTTACACTACATATCTCTACATGCCTTGATATCATTGACTCAAAACATGGACGGGATTAAACGTTTCGGCTGATGAAAAAGCAGTATTTTAACCTATCTATTTGATATTGCCCGATAAATCTTTTCTGTATATTCTGATTATGGGTAAAACCGATATGACAACCGCGCATGCAACCGTAATGGCAAACATGGCGAGAAGTGACGGAAGAGAGAATGACATCAGAAACACTTCGTCCGATTCTGCAAAAGGAGTGAATCTCAATAAAAAGGCGATAATTATACCTACAGCCACGCCTATTGAGGCAAAAGAAACATATTCGGATATTATCTCCGCCGAAATCCTGCCGAATGAAGCTCCGATCAACTTTTTAACCGCGATAATATATGTTTTTTTGTCTATATAATATATCGAAACGATAGCGATATTGATTATAAGGGCAACAATAACATAGTTATATATTCTTCTTGTGAAATACGCTATGGACCGTATCTTCCTTTCGTGTATTATTTCTGCAGCCTGTTCGAGCGCTTCATCCGACAGACGGCTGAAAAGGGCTTCAACAACATTGTCTGTATTACCCTCGCTTCCTCCGTCGATGGCAAATCTCCCGTATGCCGTTGCTTTTTCGAAATATGCGCCCATATTGAGCCAGACCATATTGTCAAGATCGGTAACTTCGTCTTCCCTGCCCATATATCCGACAACCTCGTATTTTTTATTGCCGTAAATATAATAATCTTTGCCGTTTTCACTTGTAACGCTGCGTTTGCAGAGCGTTCCCAAAACAGCCACTGCGGCTCCGTTTTCCATTTCGTCTTTTGTGAAAAATCTGCCTTCAAGCATGTTTGGAACAGCAGCGTTTCCGTTAAAATACACAGCGCGGATACTGTCGTAATCTCTGTCCGAGGTTTCTGAAACATCGAAGTAAAGCGCATAGTCGCTTCCAAGCTCGTTATACGGTAATGTCTCGCCCTTGCCGTAGTTTATGCTGAACTTACGCATATACTGTGAATAAAATTCATTGTAATACATATCTTCGTTTGCAGCGGAAATTATAAGATTTATAAACATAAGGGCAAACAATGATACCAGTGCGTACATAATTATAAGGATTATCTTGCAATATACCATTTTTTTCATAGCCTACTACTCCCTTTCTTTAAGATGACTGACCGTATCGAATTTAGAGAGAACAGAAACTGAAGCTATTATCGCTATCAGGAGCGTTATTATGTTTACGGTAAGCACGAAAAGCGGAGTTTCCCTTCCTACATATATTCCGTTACCTATGTTTACCCTGTGGTAATATATGCTGTAAGGCAAAGCAAAGAAAAACGCGTCTGCAACAAACATCAGAAGTACAATTTCTGTTACGGAACACATTATCAGGTCGAAAACAGAAGCGCCGTTAAGCGAGTGAATCGCATAATTATGCTTGTTGTTTTGTATTTTGTTTATTACGGACATAATTATACCGAATGATGAAATAACGTAAATAATAATTGCGACCGCAGCATAAAAATCGGACGCTTTTTTCTGATTCTGCGCCACCATTGTGACTAAGGAGTTCGACCCTTCTGCTATATAGTATTGTGAAAGAAAACCGTCATTTGCAATTTCATTATTTATATACTGAAGAGCCTCCGGCAGATCATCGATGTTAATATAATAATCAGTAGTGCGGAATGCCGTGTACAGTGCAGATGTAATATATCGCAGAACATTGTCGTTTATTTCACCGTTGTTTTCCAACAGCACTTCATCGAGCGTGGGGGTTTCGTATTCGGGAAGCATAACTCTGTTATTGACAGGATTAATACCGCCTCTGTAAATGAAAGAAGAATCCGGTTCAAATATACCTATTACTTTCCATGTGTAGGTCGTCCCATCCGCATAAGCAGATTCATCGATAAAATTGCGGTATTCTTCATCGTAAAACATATCGGCTACAAATATATCACCGACTGAAAGCTTGTATTTCTCTGCAAATTTTGCTCCCAAAATCACAGGAGCGATATATCCTTTTTTTTGCTGTTCGTAACGATTGAAATCTTCCTTTTCAAACCATTTGCCTTCTTTGATTATTAGTATAGAAGAGCATAATCTGTAAAGGTCATATGAGCAAAAATCTCCCAACAGAGAAGAGTCGATCTGTGAATACAAGGTGCGTATATGCATGTTTTCAACAGCATTATACTTTTCTCGAAGGGTTGTGATAATATTATCCATTGCTCTTCCTGCGGCGATGATCTCATCGTTTTCCAGAGATGCAAAAGCTTCCATTAAAACTCTCGGACTATTGCTTGTAATACTCGCAAAGCCAATTTGTGTATAATCAATAAGAGATATCTTTTCGGAATCTTCGCTTGCCTTTAAGGTCAATACTGTTTGAATAGAAACATCGCTGAATATAAAAAAAAGAAGAATAAAACACAAAATCAGCAGAACCGAGGTTGAAAGGTTCTGCTTAATGTTTTTAAATGCTTCAAGAAAATAGATTTTTTTCATGACTTTTCTTAAAACCCCAAGTGGGATATCGGTTTGTATCGTCAGTTCCAGGGATATACCGCACCGTAATCTGTCTCAAGACCTGCGGGATAACCATATGCTATTCTTGAGTATGTCAGCGATGATGTGTAACCGACCGCTCCGACATCTTCTTGCCAGTAAGTTTCTCCCGGCAATTTGATCGCAGCCCATGCCCTGTGTTGAATCGGAGCGGATGTTTCGATCTGAACAACCGCAAGCGGAATCTTCGGATCGACTTCCCATTCGCAATTATATCCGCAGTGTATTACCGTGACCGTTGCCCCTGAATAATATGTGTATGTAAGAGTAGGAACAATACACACTGCAAAAATGAAACATAATGCAAACACCATACAGATTATTTTTCTCATTTTGAAAATCTCCTTGTATTTATTGTAAACTTATTATATCATATCACACCATAATTGTCAACCTTATTATCGAAATATGAATATTATTTTAAAAAAAATTTACAATATTCCCCGTAAAACAGAAGGTGCGATTTTTCAGGCTCCCTATAATCAGGTGCAAAGGCGCTTGGTTATGGGGTTTTTTTATATATCCCGATGTTCATCGGGGTTTTGAGAGAATGTATCCGTAAAAGCTTCTGACTACAGAAAATTTAGTCAAAATTTAGTCAGATTGCAGTCAGGAAATTCAAGTGAAAAACCCGGCGGGGTTTTATTCGGATGAAAAAAAGAGCCAACGTCAAACGATCTCATTATTCAGACACTTGAGTCTCTATAAAAAATATCTCTGCCTTCTCATTCCCGTATGACAATTGTCCGCCATTGGGTTCGTTTCCACGCCGGTTCCGCATCAACAGACGGGCTATTGAGGTTACAGCGTCATTAAAGATCTTCAAACCTCACGGTTTTCAGTATTACGCTTTTTTCTTTGCGAACATAATTTACGCACCCCTTTTTGATACAGTTTTTTTTCTGACGAAGTGCCCGCGTCAGAAAACCCGGATGCAGATCACATTTGCAAAATCCGACGCACTTGCCGCACCCTGTAATTTTTCCGTTAATACAACGCCTGGTGAATTCTGTTTTTTCTCTGCGCTCGTAAAATTCATACTCTGTAAACATATTTTTCCCTTTCTTACTGTTTCTGGCAGTTTTTCTTTTAAAGTAAAGCAACTTACAATACGCAACCGCGTATACCTTTTTCAAAAGCCTCTCACTATATATATGCGAGTTTTTGCACGCTTCCATATATAATGAAATGTGCCAAACATGCTTTTGAAGGATTTTTACTTCGGATTAATTTTTCTCTTTTCGTTTCGGACGGCATTGTAATAAGCAAAAAATGCGATAAAATCAAGTATTTTCATCTTGTTTATCTTCGATGCCGACATCGGAACGACTGGAAAATCAGCATGGCCATTTCTCCTTATATTCCAAAAAATGAATTTTGAACTTTTTCCGAATTCTCATTTTTACTGCGGAGTCACGCAAATAACGGTCAAAGATATCCAAATATCTCACTTGACAATCTCACAACAATGATTTATAATAATATAAATATTTATAATAAAGCATCACGTGCGTCGGTTTTGCAACGTTCTTATTAACATTGCCGACATATGGGCATATGAAAAGAGAAAGATGCAACAGATGCAATGATGTTATAAAAGACGAAAAATATGAAGATAGAAAAAACTGCCGTAAAAATCGGACTCGAGCAGCCGGTAAAACTTTTACACGTTACAGATACGCACCTTGCGCTTGCAGATGAAAGAGATGACGAACGAAAACGTACGCTTGCAGGCAGGTTCGGGGATCCGAACGCAGAAAAATATCTTGAAGAGCATATAAAGTATGCTCATGAAAACTGCGACCTGATGGTCCATACGGGTGATCTTATAGATTTTGTATCGCATCCGAACGTTGAAATAGCGAGAACAATACTGAAAGACGACAAAATCTTTTTTATTGCGGGCAATCACGAGTATTCGCAGTATGTGGGTGAGGCATGGGAAGACAATGCATACCGTATGAACAGTTATATGCAGATGGGATACGGATTAGGCGTTCCGATGTTCTGGAATTCCCGCATTGTGAGCGGAGTGAACATTATTGGCATAGACAACAGCTATTACCAATTTGAGGACTGGCATTTATGGCGGCTCAAACGCGAGGCAAAAAAAGGGCTGCCTATCGTACTTGCGTTTCACGATCCGCTATATGAAGAAAGTTTATACAACGAACATATGAAAAGATTTCCAGGAAGATGCACATACCTTGTGGGATGCGATGAGGAACACTTGCTGCCCTACGATGAATTCCGTGCAGTGCAACAAAGACCTACAGATGCGACATTGCGCGTTGCGGAATATATAAAAAGCGAACCGCTCATACGCGTTATCCTTACGGGTCACCTTCATTTCGGTTTTGTAAGCAACCTGAGAGATTCTCTTGTTCAGATCGTTACAGGCGGCGAGTATGAAGGAGCTGCAAGAGAAGTAACACTTATATAAATTCAGTCAAACAATATCACATAAAACAAAAAAACGGAGAAACAATAATGACGATCGAAGAACTCAAACTGACAAAAGAATGGGATAAAACATTTCCCAAAAGCGACAAAACAGAGCATACAAAAGTATGTTTTGCCAACAGGTACGGCATCACTCTTGCGGCAGATATGTATATGCCGAAAAACCGTGAAGGAAAGATGCCCGCAATAGCGGTTTGCGGCCCCTTCGGAGCGGTAAAAGAGCAGTGTTCAGGGCTTTATGCGCAAACAATGGCCGAACGCGGTTTTCTGACGATAGCTTTCGACCCTTCGTTTACCGGAGAAAGCGGAGGAAACGTGAGGTATATGGCATCGCCGGACATAAACACCGAAGATTTTATGGCGGCTGTGGATTTTCTTTCACTCAACGACAAAGTCGATCCTGAAAGAATAGGCATAATAGGAATATGCGGCTGGGGTGGTATGGCGATAAACGCAGCAGCACTCGACACAAGAATAAAAGCAACGGCAGCGGCTACAATGTATGATATGACACGCGTAAACGCAAAAGGATACTTTGACAGCGAGGACAGTGAAGAGGCAAGATACGCAAAGCGAGCGGCTATGTGCGCTCAGCGCATAGAAGACATAAAAAACGGGGAATATAAAACAGGCGGAGGCGTTGTCGATCCTTTGCCCGACGATGCTCCGTATTTTGTTAAAGACTATTACGATTATTACAAAACAAAACGCGGCTACCATCCGAGATCGCTCAATTCAAACGCAGGATGGAACGTCACTGGATGTGAATCATTTATAAATCAGCCGATTTTGCAATACAGCAATGAAATACGCTCTGCTGTTCTGATCATACACGGAGATGCCGCGCATTCATATTATTTCGGCAAGGACGCATATAATAATATGATAAAAAACAGCAAGTATACGGATAATAAACAGCTGATGACAATACCGGGAGCAACGCATACCGATCTTTACGACGGAGGCGGCAAAAATGCGATACCATTTGATGAAATTCAGGCATTCTTTGAGAAAAATATGAAATAAAAGGCAAAAAAAAAGACAGACAGCTATTTTTTACTGTCTGTCTTTTATTATTTACCGAATATGATTTGTGCAGATCTGTTTTACTGTTTTTATTCACCCCATACAGAGTCTACGCCCCTCTTTGAAGGCGCGACCTCTTTTGAGATATGCTCCTCGACCGTTTCAAGGCGTGATTCGATATACTCAGCAGGACTGCCGTTGAAGTCGAGCCATTCAAACATCGTGTTCCATGTTGCTGTGCCGAAATACGAATACTGCGAATTCAAAAACAAATCGTAATACATATCCGCATCGCGGCGGTCAAAGAAATAAGTATGGTAAAGGAATTCTCTGATAGATTCGGTCGTGGGATATTCTTCAAACGGTTCATAAAGCGCATTCAAGGCTATAGCGGCGGCTTCGATATTCGGTGAAAAGCGGGAAAGGACTATCGCTCTTTCGAGATTGAAGTGACTTGTTGCTATAAATCCCGGATCGACGTCGGGTCCGGAAGGCCATGCAACGATACCGAAGTTCGTCATTACCTTTACTATATTTTCAAGATATTCCGCCATATGAAGAACACCGAATACCGTTCTTCCGTTATTGAGCGCATCAATATGACTTTCATTGATGCTTATAGTATAAGAAAGAGGTCCGTTCATTATATCCAAAGCCTCGTTCATTGCCGTCATTGCCTGAGGACTGCGGAGACCCGATCTGTAGTTGCCGTCCGGACCTTTTTCGGCAAGCCTGAATCCGTTTGACAGCATGTAGACCATTCCGATATCTCCCGAATACTGGAAAGTGACAGCATATTGTTTTACTTCGCTGCCTTCCTGAACGTAATATTGTTCAAGAGAGTCACGAAACGTCTGCCATGTCCACTGTCCGTTTTCAAACAGGTCTCTTGGGTCAACGGCATTGACTGACGTAATAAGATCTTCGTTTACAACGGTAAGCCCCTGATACGATACGGAAGACGCAGGCCATGACATAGGAATAAGACCGTATATATCATCTTCCCAATATAAAACTTCAAGGATATTGCGCCTGCCCCACTTATCTTCGTTACGGAAATCTATAAAATCTTCAAGTTCCGAAAGCCCCATAAGAGCTCCCATTTTCATATCTTCACGAAATCTGTCTGAAACGCCGCAGAAAATGTCGCAATAATACTCCCCTACCGCATTATTCATACGAAAATTGTTGTAATCCGCATAAGAAGAGCCTGTATCGGAAAAATATTTGATATCAAATTTACAATTCAGATTTTTTTCAACATCTTTCAGACGCTGCATCGCAAGATCACCTAAAACAGTACCGATTTCATACCCCAGTACCTGTTCACTGCCCGCATAGTGGATACCCTGTCCGCCTGTTTCTCTCAGATATTTTATAGTTACGCCTTCAAGATCTGTTTTATCGCTCTGAATGGACAGATCAAGATCGAATACTTCGGACTCCTGTGTCCCGCATGCCGCAAGCATAAGAAGTGACAACAAAATGAGAATAATCGTTTTTACTGCTGTTTTCATGATTTACTTATCCTTTCTCGCAAAAAATTCAAATGAGAGGGAATAATTCTGGCGCCTGATTTTTTAACTTTCCGTTGTGATGAAGCGAAAATGCAATGCGTTATCAAATCATTTTTGAAGGTTACAAGATCAGATCAACTGCTGCTCGTTTATCATCAGCTTGAATTTCAGTCCCAGCATTTCCGCTGCCTTTCTGCAGAGGATCATACGTTCCATAAAGATCTCGAAATACTCCATCACAGACCCTACGCGGGGATCGACCTGTAATTTCAGTTTTATGAGTGAACGAGCCTCGTTTATTTTCAGTTCCGCTTTTGTAACGGAATAGTTTACCCTGTCATGGATATCAAAACTCGGAAGTTCAGTATTTCTTACCCTGCTGCGTCTGACATCCGATTTATCTGCCAGAATAAGCGCCGCGGCAAGAGGGCTGACAGGCACGCCCGTGCCTTCATCGTGATTTCCTATTGCGGATACTATAAGGGCAATTTCTTCCGGTGGAAAATTCATATGATCGAGTATTCGAAAAGACATCATAGCGCCGCTCTGACTGTGGTCGTTGCGGTTGATCAGATTGCCGATATCGTGAAGAAATC
Source organism: Oscillospiraceae bacterium (assembly GCA_902783255.1). Taxonomy (GTDB): domain Bacteria; phylum Bacillota; class Clostridia; order Oscillospirales; family UBA644; genus HGM12619. The sequence goes on from CACZQB010000039.1 coordinate 8,552, forward strand.
CGGCTATTTTGCCGAGTTCGATCATTCTCTGAGGATATCTGAGAGTTTCAAGGATATATCCTGTTTTTTCCGCCACAGCCGTAACATGAGCAAAGCTGTGCTCGGTATATCCAAGCATTGCGAGACTGTCGTCCGCCGCCTGGACATATGTTCGGACAGCAGGGTCGTTTTTGATCTGGTCGTAAGTCATTTTATCTCCTGAAAAGCAAAAATAATGTGATCGAGATTTATATATAATCATCCTTTTGTGTTTAATATATTTATTTTATCATTTAATACTTATATTGTCAATAGTTTATTGTGAAAACTATATAGAAAACTATATAAATAAAGCTATGCGATCATAGTTTCTCCTTAATCACTCATTAATGTATTCAAATAAAAGAATAATCACATAACAGGGATCACACCACTGTTATGTGATTTAATATTTGCGGAACTATTCACTTATAAGTTCGTCGAACGTCCATGTTACGTTTTTGTTTATAGCTTCCTGAATTGCCGTGCTTGCTGAATCAAACACTTCCGAAACTGATTTTCTTCCGGTAACGGCGGAATTCACATTTCCCGTCCAGGTATCGTAGCCTTTTTCAAGGAACATCCCGTCATAGTTAAAATTAATGTTTTCAAGCATATATGAATATTCGTCAAGGTCGTCTGAAGAATAGAATATCTGACTTTTAAGCAAACCTTCCCAACCGATCGAACCGTCAAGAGGAGCAAAAACAAAATTCAAAACAAGACCTATATCGGAAATATCCTTATCGGTGCAGTTAAGTATCCAGTTAAGACGTCTGCCGTGATGGACATAACCGGAAACACAGTTTTCGTCTCCGTTGGGACCATATGGGAATCTTATCATACCGTATGCGTAATCCTGTGCCGGAAGATAGTCGTTGGAAGACGATTTTTCGTTATAGTGCGTTGAAAAATACGATTCGTGGCTCATCAGCGCCGATTTTTTGTTTTTGACGAATTCGCCTGCTCCCATTGTGACATAAAGTCCTTCTTTGTAAAGATCAGCAAGAAATTCGATCGCTGCAATACCTGCGGGATTGTCAAAGCCGAAAGTATAGTTGCCGTTTGTGCCTTCGATCATCTGAAGACCGTTTGCAAACATAAAGCCTATCGCATCAGCGGCATATGATGTGCCGCAGATAAACGGAACAAAATCAGCTTCGTAGCTCGCATAGGAAGCTGCGGACTGAACAGACATCAGAAAATCCTTGAAATGCGCCCAGTCCCACTCTCCGTTTTCATGAAGTTCGTGAGGAGTGCGAAGCCCCAGAGTACGCAGCATATCGGAATTGAAATGGATAACGCCATGGTATTCGGGAGGAAACTCCCACGCATACTGATAAAAACCGTAAAAACGTCCGTCAAAAACGCCGTACTGCAAAAAACGCGGTGTACCGAATCTGTTATCAGAGCGCTCTAAATTCGGAATTTCGTCAAGTGAATACAGCAGACCGGCTCTGTAAAGATGTATGCCTCCGTTTGAAGCATGACTGTCCAGAAAATCTATCGAACTGTAACCTGCGGCGGTTTCTGTGATGATCCTGCCGCTGCCGTCTTCCCACGGAATAACATCAAACGTGCAGCCGTATTTTTCAGTGAGGTCTTTAAGGCGCTTATGCGTCATATCGCCTGCCAGACTGAAATACGCGGAAGGCAAAAGCTGTTCGTTCCAGCTGCTGCCCCAGACATAATGCTGACCCGTAAGATCGACCTGAAGGTCCGCCTCAAGATCGACATCGAATTCTTCCGCACTCTGTGAACTGCATGATACGGTGACAATAAGAGATAAAAGCATTAATACGGACAAAGTCAGAGAAATAATCCTTTTCATAATTTAATCTCCCGGCGTTTTTTTTAATTATATCAGTATGTGCGCAATTTGTCAAGATTTATCCTTGAATTTAACAAAAAAAAATAGCATCCGGGATCTCTCCGTCTGAAGGGATAAGCACGGATGCATTTGTATAAGCCGAAAACAAATTGTTTATAATACAATAAAGCACAAGATCAGGAGGAGCGCAGCGGCTGCGTACGCAAGAGTGATCTATGGGTCAGAGCATACAATTTATACCGGAAACGAATCGATTATTGCATTTCTATCATTGTCATATAGTTTGGAAGCATTCTTTCTTCAAACATTTTATCGAGAGTGCCTTCGATAGAGCTGATCACTTCCTGAGCGGTTTTTGATGTATAGACCGTTTCGATTTTCTGCTGAAGATTTCCGCCGACTCCGAAATAATCGTAAACTGCATTTTTGTAAAGCTGAGTATAGATCATGGCGTCTCTTTCATCAAAAAACAGAGTTTTATATAAAGAGTCCACCATTTCGTCCTGAGTAACGCCTTCCAGCTCTTCAAAAAGGATGTCGATCACGCGCGCGCACGACTCAGGATCGTCTGTGCCGGTGAAAATACTGAATGTCGGGAAAGTGCTGAATGCCAAGCCGACATCTTTCGAATCGTATTTATCTGCGGCAGGGAAAGGAACAAAGCCGAAATTATCGAGCTGCTTAGCCATATCAAGCAGGTATGACGATTCGGTAAACGCCATTACGCACTCACCGGCCGCAAGATTTGGGGTGTAGTTCCATCCCTCAAGGACCAGATAATCATCACTGTATGCCGAAAGAAAATGCAATCCCCATTCAAGTGCGGGCAAAAGATCCGGATTTTTATCTGCGGGATAGAACTGTCCGTCTTTTTCGTATACATTGCCTATTTTATAGGAACCGAGAAAACCTCTGCATAAATAACGGGTATTGATCGCAACAGATTTTATGTCGTTTTCTCCGTCAACGATATGGAATATGGGCATGATCTCATCGAATTTTGATAATTTCCAGATATTCTGCTCGTAATAATCGCGGGGGTCATCAAGTCCGTAACGGTTAATGAGATTTTCATTTATGGCAACAAGCAGCCCCATATTGCCGTCATTTGATTTTTGCGGCCAGTAATTGGGGATGACGCCGTAAATATTGCCCTTTGCCATACAGCATTCAAGAATATTCATCGGACCGTATTTATCGCTGTTTTTAAGGTCTATGATATCGGGGAAATAATTGAGAGGATAAAAAGTGCCTGATTCGGCAGCTTTCATATTGTTGTTTGAGCCTCTCATTATTACAAAATCACAACTATTAAGGCCGGACATAGCAGCAGACATAAGCATTCCGGAAAAAGTTCCTTCCCGACCGAATTCCATGGAAAAATTCAGTTTCATATTGTATTGCTGCTCAATTTTTTTGATGTGATCAGTAAGAAGATCGTAATACAATGAATCCTGAGGATAATAAAAGATACTGCCTGGATAGTCGTTTTCCTCCTGAGCAACCAGAAAGCTTCTTCCGTTGAAATCGATCGAATCAACTCTTAAACCGTCATATTCAGGAATGATCTCCTGCTGCTGCGAACTGCACGCCGATGTGACAATTGCGAACAACAATGCTAATAATAAAAATCTGCATGACGTTTTCATAAATTACACCTCATTTTATTATAGTTTGCGAAGATGCCTTTTCAAACTCAATCGAAGGGTATTTGCGGACTTTGGCAGAATTCGCTATTCGCTGTTGCATTATATCATCAAATGCCGCAATAGTCAATATCTTTTTCAACAAATGGTTATAATGCATAACGACCGTTATCAGTAAAACTGAAAACGGTCGTCAGCATAACCCAAACACACAACAAACACTAAAGGATTAAGTGGTGAAAGCAAGAGGAATCAAACCTCAAAAACAATATCTCGCCGTCAGGCGCTTCCATATGTTCATTGAGCGTATTATATACCATTTTTTTTTATTTGTCAATAGGTTTTTGATAATTAAATTAAAAAAAACGGCGAAGAGGAAAAATCTTCGCCGCATTTTTATTTTCTGACGAACGAAATTGCCGATTTTGCAGCCAAAGCCCCGTCGGAAACTGCTTTATAGACCTGAAGTATCCCGCCTGTGCAGTCACCCGCGGCAAAAAGACCGGGAACGGACGTTGCGAGATTTTCGTTTACCGCAATTTTACCGTCCTTTATAACTGCGCCTATTTTGCGCGCCATATCGGTGCTGCCCGCTACGCCAAGCGCGACAAATACGCCCTTAACGTCTATTTTATTGCCAGATTCAAATGAGACCGAGCTTACGCTTTCATCACCGCATATTTCAGATATTTTATCGGTGATCACTTTAAATCTGCTCATATCCGCTTTTGGTTCCATTCCGTCAGTAAGAATGGTTACGTCGTCGGTAACGTGCGAAAGTTCGAGAGCCTCTTTTAGTGCGTATTCGCCCTCGCCTATTACGGCAACGCTCTTTTTACGGTAAAAGAACGCGTCACATACAGCGCAGTAGCTTACGCCCTTGCCTTCAAATTCGGTTATGCCTTTTATTTTCGGAGTTTTTCTTGATGTGCCGGTTGCAATGATAAGGGCTTTTGAGGAAAATGAAGACGACGGAGTAGAAACCGTAAAACTGCCCATATATTCAACCGAAACGACCTGACCGCGGACTATTTCGATACCAAGATCCATTGCCTGCTTTTCGCCTGAGGCGTGAAGCTCGGCGCCTGTCATAGGCTTGCCTGTGCCGTAATAGTTTTCGATTTTTTCAGCCTTTGCAAGCGCGCCTACCCCCGCGGAAATGATCAGAGTTTCAAGTCCCGCCCTGAAGGAATAAAGGGCAGCGGATATTCCGGCAGGACCTGAGCCTATAATGATAACATCGTAAATTTTCATCAGAATTCACCGTTTCTATTCAACTTCAACTTTAAGTTCTCCGTTTTCCGCAGATACGGCGATCTTCTTAGGAATCATATCGCTGTCGCACATAATGGAAACAACTTTGTCTTCGATCTCTTTTTGCACTACCCGGCGAACATTTCTTGCTCCGAATTCGGCAGAGTAACTTTTTTCAGTCAGGACATCAAGGACATCATCGGTATATTCCAATACTATCTCCCGTTCTTTCAGACCTTCCGCAAGCTCTCTGAGCCTGATTCTGATAATATCAGGGAAAAGCTCTTTCGGAAGCGGTTTAAACGTGATGATCTCGTCGACCCTGTTAAGGAACTCAGGACGCAAAAATTCTCTGAGCGCTTTTTTGGTTTTTTCGGAAGATACGGTTTCGATCGACTTATTGAAACCGGCTTCGCCGCCCTTTATATTTGAGCCCGCATTTGCGGTCATAACAATAAGGGCATGTTCAAAGCTGACTTTTCTGCCGTGAGCATCTGAAATAACGCCGTCATCAAGAATTTGCAGAAGGATATTGAGAACATCAGGATGAGCCTTGTCTATTTCGTCAAAAAGAATGACAGAATACGGTTTGCGCCTGATTTTCTCGGTCAGCTGTCCCGCCTCGTCATAGCCTACATAGCCCGGGGGAGAGCCTATGATACGAGAGACAGAATGTTTCTCCATAAATTCGCTCATATCAAGTCTTATTAGTGTTTCCGGAGAATCAAACAGTTCTTTTGAGAGAACTTTTACAAGCTCTGTTTTGCCAACGCCGGTAGGTCCTGAAAAGATGAAGGAAATCGGTCTTTTTCTCGGAACAAGGCTTACTCTTCCGCGTTTTACGGCATCTGCAACAGCCTTTACAGCCTCGTCCTGACCAACTATATGCTTTTTAAGCTCTGCTTCAAGATCGCGGAGTTTTGCATACTCACCCTCTTTGATTTTTGAAGAAGGAATTCCCGTCCACAGTTCGATAACAGCAGCAAGATCGTCAAAAGTGACCGAACACTCGCTGATTTTGGCGGACATTTCTTCGTATGAGGATTCAATTCTCAGTTCCTCGGAACGTGTTTCGGCTATTTTTTTGTAGTCGTCCTCGTTCTTTTCCTGCTTCGCCTCCAGTTTTTCCGCTTCTGCCTTTATATTCTTAAGTTTTTCGCCGAGTTTGAAATACTCGTCATACAAGGGATTTTTCAGCACGGCATTCGAGCAAGCCTCATCAATGAGGTCGATTGCTTTATCGGGAAGGAAACGGTCGTTAACATATCTTTCAGACATTTCAACGGCTTTTTCGGCTATAAGCATTGGAACTTTGATATTGTGGAATTTTTCGTAATACGATTTTATGCCTCGTATCATTTCAATGCTTTCGGCTATTGAAGGTTCGTTTACCATTACAGGCTGAAAACGCCTTTCAAGAGCGGCGTCTTTTTCGATATACTTTCTGTATTCGTTAAGCGTTGTGGCGCCTATGACCTGTATTTCCCCTCTTGACAGAGCAGGTTTGAGCATATTGGCGGCGTTCATCGAACCTTCAGCGTCGCCTGTGCCGACAAGGGTGTGGACCTCATCAATAACGAGAATTATATTGCCTATCGATTTAACTTCTTCTATAAGACCTTTAATTCTGCTTTCGAACTGTCCTCTGAACTGTGTGCCGGCAATGAGCGCGGTAAGATCGAGAAGATATATTTGTTTGTTTGCGAGTTGCGCCGGTATTTCTTTTTTTGCGATTTTAAGGGCGATCCCTTCTGCTATTGCGGTTTTTCCGACGCCCGGTTCGCCTATGAGACACGGATTGTTTTTCGTGCGGCGGGTAAGGATCTGTAATACCCGCTCTATTTCTTTTTCGCGGCCGACCACATTGTCAATCTTGCCCTCGGCCGCAGCTTTTGTGAGATTTTTACAGAACTGACCGAGGTATCTTGTTTTAGGCTGGACTGATTTTGCATCGTGTTGTTTTGAAGTGCCCTGTTCAGTTTTCTCGGCGCCTTCGTCTTCGTTTTCTCCGTTTATTTCATCAAAAACTTTATTGTCGGGATCAAGGCTAAGGGCTCCGCCGGGGGAGAAATCGCCGTCCTGTCCGTCTATGATCATTCGGCTTATCTCATCGTTCATCTCTTCGAACTGCTTTTCGTCTATGCCGAAATTGTTGGCTATATCTTTTGTGGGATCAAGACCGAGCTCTTTTGCGCATTTAAGACAAAGCGCCTGTTTTTTCGGAACGCCGTTTTCTATTTTTGAAATAAAAACTATTGCGATACGTTTGTGACACCTGTCACAAAGAAGTCGTTTCATATTGTCCATTATCGTTGTTTAATCCTTTTTGTTTTTTATGTTCGTTGTTTATCGCAACCGCCATCCGAGTATAGTTTACTGCGGAAAAAACAGAGAAAAACATTGTTACAGCCGCCAGTATTGAAATGACTATAATACTGATACTTCTGTCTACCGACATGAAGAATAGGAAGAATGATATAACGAATGTTGAGAACAGAAGGACAGATGTAAGTTTTCCGTACCATTTTGATGCGATCACAGCGTGTGTTTTATGATAAAATATCGAGCCGCCTATAAGCATAAACAGGTCTTTTGCCACCATAAGAGCGAGCAGCCACCATCCGACCACGCCGTCTATTGTTATGCAGATAACGGTTGAAAGCTGAAACAGTTTATCTGCAATGGGGTCAAGAACTTTTCCTACTCTTGATACCTGGTTGAACTTTCTGGCTATTATACCGTCGACGACATCGGAAATACCGGATGTTACGAGCACAACGAATGCAAGCCACTTAAGACCCGGAGTAAAATACAGTATACAGAATACGGGAACGAGAAGTATTCTGAAAATCGTGATGATATTGGGAACGGTCATATTGGAACCCTCGTTTGAATGCTATTTTTTATCGCCTGATGAAAGAAGACCTGTGATCGGGTTGAATTTTTCAAAATGCTTATAGACGAACGTGCCGTTTACTATCTGCCGCCTTTCTTCGTAAGGCTTATCGCGGAGGATATACTGCGACGTTACGCCAAGTACCGACACGGCAACAAAAACGATAAGGATACCGTTGAGCGCGCCGAAAACAACGCCTCCGAGAGTGTCAAGCTGCTTGACGATAGGCAGATTGATAATAAGATCCGAAAGCCACCATAAGACAGCCACTCCGATCGAGCAGACTATAAAAATAATAATAAATGCCGCTATTCTGCTGACGGTAGCGGAAAGAGGTGAGATCATAGAATCTATGATCGCGGCTTTCGCCTGTTCTCCTCCCTGCTCTTTAACAGAGAGGAACCTTGTCATAAGCTGAGAAAAATCGATATTCAGAAAATCGACTATGTCCGTAAAAAACTTCGGCTTCTGCCCGAAAAGGGAATTCAGATCAAGACTTTCCAGGGACGCGTTGACGCCTTCGGGAGTTGAAGACAGGTAGTTTATGAGCCATTGGCGCATTGGCGCATGGATATAGTGCTGATCGAGATAAGCTCCGAGATTTGCGGAAAGAAAGAAAGCCGCAACAAGAGACGCTATCTTGCCCAACAAGCCGATCACGGAGCGGACAAGACCTTTTCTTGCGCCGAGAACGATACAGATAATCAGTATCGCCACGACCAGGATATCAAGGCCGGTACTTAAAGCGATGTCCAAAATAATTTCTCCTTTTTTGTGTGTTTGTTGTGTTTGTGTGTTGTTATTTCAGAAAGTCTGACATTGTGTATATATATGCCTTTTCGGCACCGAAAAGAACTATTTTATAGCGTCCCGGAACTATACCGGTAACGCCTGCGGGAGCATCTGTTTCGCTGACGGTATTGCCAGATGAATCAAGAATATAAAAAGTATCGGAAGTCAGGACGAATACCGTGTCCGAAATTGAGCTGACTGAACGGACATTACTGAAAAGATTTTCAAAAATACGGTTTCCGGCGACATCAAAAGCGCTGACGGTATATGAATCGTTCTGAGCTGAGAGTTTATGTGAAATTACGGTATATTTATCGCCCTGATAATACCTGTGCGGCAACTGAGAACCGTAATTGTAAACCGTGTTGCATCCGCCGCTTCTGAAGGAAACAAGCCCGGATTCGGATAAAACTTCTATAGATCCGTCACTTTTCATAGAAACTGAAATGGGAAATGTTTCTTTTGAAACGATATTGCCTCTTTCCTCTCCCGCGACGTAATTGAGCGAATAGACCACAGTGTTCAGATTTTCAAGCTCTTGAGCGACCGTTACAACGGAAACGGTGTTTGTTGATGTAAACGCCAAGTCTACTGGATACGTATCGGCGGAATACCATAGAAAGCGTTCTTTGAATGAGCTGTCGAAATAAACAAGCTGTCCTTTATATCCGTTTTTATCGGTCAGAACCGCAATTTTGCCGCTGTTATCTATTGCGGCATTGATTATAACATCAGGAAACTCTTTTTCGAAAAGAAGATCGAAACTGTTGAATACTTTAAGCGTTTTTCCTCCGCGATCATAGCATAAGATATATTCGTCCGAAACACGCATGACAGGATGTCGAAAATTCGCGCTATGATATGAAAACCGTATATTGTCTTTACTGTATACGGAAATAAGTGAATCGTTAAGGACGGCAAAGCCGTCTTTGAACGTAGAAAAAACCGGAGATTCATCTGAAGAAAACGACATAATATCGTTTTTTGATGCAGATGTTTGGGTAAGCGCTGTTTTTGCGCTGTATCCGAAACGTCTGAGATTATCTATGGAAAGATACGAAGTGTTTAATACGATAAACAGTATTATATAAATTATTATCGCCACAAGGACCAGTCTTTTTACGAGGTAAAGCTGTTTGAGCTTTTTTTCGTTCATATTGAAAACATCAGAGATTATCGTATCTCACCTCACATAGGTAAAGTCCGTCCGCAGGAGCGGTATATCCGGCAAACGATCTGTCTTTTTTTTCGATTATTGCAGGAATTGCATGTAAATCAATCTTACCGGTCTGTATTTCGAGCAGAGTGCCGACCATTATGCGAACCATATTGTAGAGAAATCCGTTTGCGGTAACGGTAAAAGCATATTCGTTTTCACAAACTGGGTAAAAGGATGCTTCGTATACCGTGCGGGCAGAATCTTTTATCTTGCTTCCCGCCGCCATAAACGACGCAAAATCATGTGTTCCGCAAAAATCCCTGCATGCACAGTTAAGGACCTGAGCATCAATTTTATGAGGGAAATGCAGATAAAGCCCGTTTTTAAAAGGATCCCTGACTGGAGACGTGTATATTTTATACACATATTTTTTTGATATGACAGAATATCTTGCGTGAAACTTTTCAGAAACTTTTCTGCATTCGTAAATCGCTATGTCGTTTGGAAGATTAGCGTTGACGGCGCGTACAACGACACCATCGTCCAGATTTTTTTCGGCTGAAAACGACGCTCTGTACCCCGTGGCGTGAACGCCGGAATCAGTTCTTGAACAGCCAGCGAGATTTTCAACTGTTCCAAACACCGAAATCAACGCTTTTTTCAGTTCTCCTCCGACAGTCCTTTTTTCGCCGTCCGTCGTATTCTGGACCTGATATCCGCAGAATTTTCTGCCGTCGAAGCAAAGAGTCAAAAGATAGTGTGTCATATCAGAAACCCATTACGGTGACAAAATTGAGAAACACGGCAGCTGCGATCATCGCCGCAAGCACTAACAAAGACACGTAATCCGCAGAAGACATTGAATACGATACGTAATGAGTTCTGCCCTCACCGGAGCCCGTATAGCAGCGACACTCCATTGCGGTTGCAAGATCGTCGGCACGGCGGAATGCGGAAATAAAGAGAGGGATAAGGATCGGAGCAAGCGCCTTGGCGCGTTTTATGAGTCCGCCCGTTTCAAAATCCGCGCCACGCGCTTTTTGAGCATTCATGATTTTGTCGGTTTCTTCAAGAATAGTGGGAATAAATCGGAGGGCGATAGTCATCATCATGGAAAACTCATGAACGGGAATTTTTATTTTTGCAAGAGGTGAAAGAAGTCTTTCAAGGCCGCCTGTAAGAACAATCGGAGAAGTAGTGTATGTGAGCATTGATGTGGCAATAACAAGCATGAAAATTCTCAGCATCATGAATATCGCGTTTTTTATGCCTTCGCTTGTTACCGTAAATATCCAGAATTTTACAAGTGGTTCGCCCGTTGAATAAAACACGTTGAGAAATGCCGTAAAAATAAGGATGAAAAGCAGTGGTTTCAGTCCCCTTAAATACATTTTCAGAGGGATCTTCGTGAGGCGGACAAGAATAAAAGTAACTGCAAGTGCAAAAAGATAAGCTGCGGCAGTCTGAATTATAAACAGAAATGCAATATACAGAATTGCAAGAACGATTTTAACACGCGGATCAAGCCTGTGGATAACGGAATCACCGGGGAAATACTGACCGATGGTAATATCTTTGATCATGCATTCTCACCTCCGATTACATTCAGAAGTGCGCTGCATGCCTGTTCTGGAGTATATACGGAAGAAGGGACATTAAACCCTTTTTCTTTCAGGGAGATAAATACGCGTGTTATCTGGGGAACATTCAACCCTATCGCGCACAGTTCTTCAGAACGTTCGAATACTTCCTTTACAGGAGCGAACATTTCGACCCGTGAGTCATGCATAACAAGAACTTTGCTGCAAACACGCGAAATATCCTCCATATTATGAGATACTATAATTACGGTTGATTTTTTTTCGGCGCGATATTCGGAGATGCGCTGAAGTATTTCGTCTCTGCCTTTCGGATCGAGGCCGGCAGTAGGCTCGTCAAGAATGAGCACTTTCGGGTCCATTGCCATTATTCCGGCGATCGCAACGCGCCTTTTCTGTCCGCCGGAAAGCTCAAAAGGAGATCTTTTGCGAAGAGTATCGTCAAGACCGACAAAATGAAGGCTTTCAGTTATCCGCTTTTCTATCTCTTCTGCGGTAATGCCCATATTCGAAGGACCAAAAGCGATATCTTTTTCTACGGTTTCTTCAAAAAGCTGATACTCGGGATACTGAAAAACGAGGCCGACATTGAACCTGAGCATGCTCCTTGAAAACCCTTTTGCCCAGCAGTCATTGCCTTCGTAGCGAATGATTCCGGACGTGGGGCGAAGAATTCCGTTAAAATGCTGTATCAGTGTGCTTTTTCCCGATCCTGTTCTGCCAATAACGCCGATAAAATCATTTGAGAAAATTTCGAGATTTATATTGTTGATCGCTGTTTTTTCAAACGGAGTGCCCTCTCCGTAAACATATGTGAGGTTTTCAGCCTTTAAAATCGGATCCATTTATTGATTCTTTCGTATTCAGTAAGTCCGTAAGAACGGATATGCATTCTTCCTCATTAAGAACGGCAAGAGGAACTTTTATGCCGTGATTTCTGAGAAGAAACATCAGAGACGTGCTTTGAGGGACATCGAGCCCTACGGAGGTGAGAAGTCCTGCATTCTGGAAAACATAATGGGGCGTTCCGTCAATAAGTATCTCGCCGTCGTTCAGAACAACTACCCTTTTTGCCTGAGCCGCCTCCTCCATATAGTGCGTTATATAAATAACGGTAATACCCTGCTCGTTCAGTTTTTTTGTAATATTCACAACGTCTTCTCTTCCCTGAGGGTCGAGCATAGCCGTGGGTTCGTCAAAAACTATGATATCGGGACGCATCGCAATAACGCCGGCAATGGCTATCCGTTGTTTCTGTCCGCCGGAAAGCTTTGTTGTTGCATGTTTTTTAAATTCGATCATACCTACCGCATTGAGCGATTCGTCAACGCGTCTTACCATCTCTTCGCGCGGAACACCGAGATTTTCAAGAGCGAAAGCAACATCCTCTTCAACTACGGTCGCAATTATCTGATTGTCGGGATTCTGAAATACCATACCCGCTTTTCTGCGGATCGCTGCCAGATTATTATCGTCGGATGTGTCAAGCCCGTCTACAGATACTTTTCCTTCGGACGGAAGGAGGATCGCGTTTATATGTTTTGCAAGCGTTGATTTGCCGCTTCCGTTATGACCGAGAACGGCGACAAAATCCCCCTTCTCAATTGTAAGCGAAATATTTTTCAGTATATCTTTTTCTTCGTTATACCGAAAAGAAACGTTTTGAAATTCTATTACAGCACTCAATTTATCTCCGTATCGTTTACCCATCGTGCAGACGCGCCGCACGGGAGCGTAAATCCCGTTGAGGTGACGGGAATACCTATTTCATCAAATGATATTTTACCGTATCCGAATCTGTTTTTCATACATGCGCCGAGGATATAGCCCATACATGACGCCGACAGACCCGTTGTATATGAATTAAGAAGAACGAAAAGCGGACGGTCGGAAAGGATATCCACGGTTTTCTGCATAAGCGAGTAAAGGTCATTTTCAAGCTTCCAGATCTCTCCGTTTGCTCCTCTGCCGTATGACGGAGGGTCGAGGATCACGGCATCGTAGCAATGTCCTCTGCGCTTTTCACGTTCAACAAATTTAATGCAGTCGTCAACAATGAAACGGATATTGCTTATTCCGTTCAGAAGCGCGTTTTCCTTTGCCCAAGCAGTCATGCCTTTTGAAGCGTCCACATGAACGACTTCAGCGCCGGCCTTTGACGCAGCCACAGACGCCGCTCCGGTATAAGCAAACATATTGAGAAGAGATATCTTTCGCTGAGATCTTGCTATTTTATCGGAAAACCAGTCCCAGTTGACAGCCTGTTCGGGGAAAAGTCCCGTATGCTTGAAATTCATCGGTCGAAGATTGAACTTCAATCCGCCGTATGAAACTGCAAAGCTTTCGGGGAGTTTGTTTACCGCCCATCTGCCTCCGCCGGTCGACGACCGTTCGTAATATGCATCGGGATCAGTCCAAAGCTTATTTGTTTTTTCGGTATGCCATATGACCTGCGGATCGGGTCTGACAAGAATGAATCTGCTCCACCGTTCGAGCTTTTCGCCGGAGGAGGCATCGAGAATTTCGTAATCTTTCCATTTATCCGCTATCCACATACTCGTTCCTCCGGGCATAATTATACATTATAAAAACCTATTTTAGATTATAACACAACACTCGCTTTTTGTCAAGGCTGAAAGAGCCTTTCTCACAGAAAAACGAAGAGGTTTTATAAAATTTACCAAAATTGATATTCCGGTTGCGGGAAAGAGTTGAAATGCGTTAAGGGAAAAGAATAAAAATAAAGAAAGGTCTGCGAATTCGCAGACCTTCTGGTGATCCACCGGAGAGTCGAACTCCGGACACCATGATTAAAAGTCATGTGCTCTACCAACTGAGCTAGTGGATCAAAAAAAATAATGTTATTTTTGCAAGCTTGTATATTATAGCAGAAATTGTATTGTTTGTCAATAGATTGTGTTGTAAAATTTTTATGTCTTTTTATTTTTTTAAAACTGTTGACATCCCGAAAGTTTTGTGGTATAATTACCGCACATACGCACAACCACCCTTAGCTCATATGGATAGAGTACCGGATTCCGATTCCGTCGGTGGCGGGTTCGACTCCCGCAGGGTGGACCAGAAAGATACTGTCGGGACAAATGTCCGAAACAGACATTAACATAAACTTTTTTCGCAATACTGAATAATAAGGGCTTGTAGCTCAGTTGGGAGAGCGCCGCGTTCGCAACGCGGAGGTCATGGGTTCGAACCCCACCAGGTCCACCAGGACAGCAGGACGGTTTTCGTTCTGCTGTTTTTTCTTTTGCGTGGGGTTCGAAAGGTCGGAAGTGAA
>CACZQB010000040.1 GCA_902783255.1 Oscillospiraceae bacterium
TAAAGTCGCTATCAGAGATAATAAAGAACAATTCAAATAGATGTTGAAAGAATTGCAAATAACAGAGGCTCCCACACTGCCATTATCAGTAGTAAGAGAGCCTTTTCTTATGTTTCGATATCTATTGTAATGCCGGATTTGAAGTCTACGGTGAAGTGGTCCTCGAAAACAGTGATTTTTTCAATCAGTCGTTTTACCAGTATCTCGTCAAACTCCGTGATCGTTGTGGGCTGAAGCCTGATGAAGTCCTGCAGGTCTTGGATCAGACGCATCTGTTCGTTCTTGACTACGCTGTCGACTTCAGCCTGTTTTCGCATATCCCGGAGCCGGAGAATCTCATCCGTGATGGCATCGTAATCGTCCTTGTGATGTTCATTGAAGAGCACAGGAAAGAATACGTCAGATTCATAATCTACGGAGACGAATAACAGATACGCTTACCGCTGATAACAAAGAAAGGAGCCAGATGGGCTCCTTTTTTAGATATAAATAGGATTGAAATAAAAAGTTCATGATAGCCAAGTGCGCTTCTGGATATTTCACTGATGAAAGTATTCCTCATACTGTTCCAGAGTTTTATATGACGGAAGTAAAAACTTTTCCGCGTTTTTTGTATATCGGGAAGAGAAGGATTGAACGGTTCTTTCGACACCGCCATTATCGAACTGTCCGTACATGTCGGAAAAGCCATGATAATGATCGTGATAGTAAACATGATCGTCTTCAGCTATATCCATAAATACTTTTGCATCGCGTTCGTCGTTGAAATAGTTTCTTATCAGATATTCGGTAATCTGTTCCTTTGTTTCGAATCCGGGGAACGGTTCGTAAATCGCATTCATTATCATCGCAGAAACTTCCGGATCAGGCGCGGTGACGGGAATGCACATTGTAAAGTCTGCGCATTCATAATCATAGATGTAGTTATTCGGGCCGGATGCGTCGGGTCCGTACGGAAGAGGGACTATTCCAAAATCGTCAATCCTATATGCAACAGACTTTTCCTTTCCTAAAACCATATATGTATCAATTATAGACATAACGGCCTTTTCATCAAGAAAATCATCAAGCGCTCCTTCTATGCTTCCGCTGTCAAGAATATTCATAGCCGTTTCACCGAACAGCCAGTCGTAAACTTTGTGGTATGCTTTTATTGCGTTGTCAGATGTTGCGCCGTATTCAAAGGAGCCGTCGTCATTAAACTTCATCGCGATAAATCCATTGCATGCTGCAAGCCCCAGATAAAATCTTTGATGTCTTGTGGCAAGAGAATATACAAATTCATTTGAAGTTACGCCGGTATGTGCGAATGTTTTCAGACATTTATCAAATGTGTCCCAGTTCCATTCTCCATTTTCAAAATAATCACGAGGATCCGTTGCGGTAAGGTCTGCGATGTATTTCTCGTTGATAGCAACAATATTTGAAGGCGAATTCTGCAGACGAAGAGGATGTAACGCAGGCAATACGCCGTAGATGGCTCCGTTATACATCGTTGATACGCGCATATATCTTGAGCCCCATTTTGTTTCATCAAATACGTCCAGATTGTCAATGCCCGTAAGATCGACAAATACTCCGGACTTCAGATAATTAACAAGCCAGTACGAATATTCAATCAGGTAATCATAAACATAAAGACCTCCGAGAGTGTTTGTATATGCAACATCTCCCGGTATATCTGCCGTGCTGATCTGAATTTTACAGTTAAACCTGTCCTGAACATCCTTTACTCGTTGTATGGCCAAATCTCCGAGCTCAGTATTGTCGATATATGTCAACGTTGGATGCCCGCCTTCGGAGACATCGGCCTTTGCCATGCCTACTATTATTTTAGTTCCTTTAAGGTCAACAGCGTCTCCGCTTATTCCTGCTTCATATTCGGGAACAGTTTCACTCTGGGAAGAGCAGGAAACAAGGGTGAAAAACATAACAAAGCAAAGAAGCGCAGCAATATACTTTTTCATTGTTTTATCTCCGTTTCACAATATTAAGACGAATCTGAATATATTATAGAGTATTATTCACGAAAAGTCAAGAGATAATCAGGATTAATATAGCACCCGCTTGTATCTGTTTTTTATCAGTGAAATATCTTTCTTGCCTTGTGTGTTCAGATCGAAAAGAAAGGAGGCAGCCTTTATCCGAAAGCTAAAAATAGTGTTGTCTATCGCTTGACTTTTTATCTGATTTTTCTATTTTGCTTATCTCATTTAATTCATAGACTTTAAAATGAGCTCAATCATTTGTCTCGGTGTCACTATAAACGGTTTCTCCGGAAAGTGCTTGATGTTTCCAGTAACAAGATACGCATCATCATTTTTGCGCGCATCCATTACCACTTCGTAAAACACAAGATCGTCAGGATCATCCAACTCGATATCTATAGGTTCGGCATCTATGTGTATTCCTGCATTGTCAATCTCGCTCACCAGATCCTTGACGATCTGTTCAGAAAACGCAAACTTCGGTCGAGACAAGACATCTTGATATTCATCTAAAATCTCATTGTTCAAGACAGGAACAATCACACCGTTCAACGCTAATTCCAATATTTGTCTGGGAACCGAATCCGGTTTCAATGCCGCTGAAACAAAAACATTTGTATCAATAACTGCAAAGAACTTCATACGTCACTCACGCTGTTTATCGAGCGATTGCTTTTTCTTGTCATTGCAATTTCTGCGTTGATATCATCAAGAGTCATTTCCGAATTACCGTTTTCGGAGGATATCCTACCCATTTGTTTTAAAGCAAGAACACCGTTATTCCCAGGCATATCAGATATTTTCATACTGAACGGAACACCATTTTCTGCAATAAGGCGCGAAATGCACATACGGAGATATGTCTGCAGGTCGAGACCAAGTTCTTCACATATCTGACTCGCCTTTATTTTAGAAGATTCATCGGTTCGAAATTGAACCAAAGCGTTTGCCATAATTTCTACCTCCTTTTTAACTACAACCTATTATATACTATTTTGTCATCAATTGCAAGCATTTGTTTTCGAGTTTACAAAAGTTTCAAATATCCGTTCTGCAACTATCATTCAATTTTTTAGACAATAGATTTGTGAGGAGGGATCTGTCTATCCGAAAGCTAAAGAAATACACCCCTACCCGCTTCATGGCGGAAACATCTCATTATGACAAAGCAGGTGCAGATTTTGCCGTTTCATTTATCCAGTCCCTGTGCCATACGAAAGGCACTTGGGCCGGAAAGCCGTTTGAGCTTATCGACTGGCAGGAACAGATCATTCGAGACCTGTTCGGCGTTCTGAAAGAAAACGGATACCGTCAATTCAAACATCCCCGGAATCGTTTTATGGAAACCGGGGCATGTGGGTGTTTATGTCGGAAACAAAGCTGTAATAGAGTGTACGCTCGGATCCAGAGGCGACGGAATAGTCAAGACTTCCCTATTCTCTGCGGGATGGAAATACTGGCTGAAAGTGCCGGAAGTTATGTATGTTGAGAGCATTTCAAAAAAGAAAACCTCTCTGATGGAGAGGCTGAAAATGATCTTGCGAATTTAAGTATATATTAATCTTTTATGTTTTGTATTATTTATACCCTCATTTGGCTCTTATCTCGCGTCATTTTTTGAAAGAAGGTAAACACAGTATTGGTTCATGCTGATCCACTCCTGCTTCGCGTGAAGCGCTAAAGACCTATGCAGACTTCTGGGGATGAGCAGTTTAAACTGTCCGGAGTAATCAGACGTATCAGATTCCGATTTTGGCTCAGAGATTTCAAGGCCTTCCTCAAGAGCGGCCGAAAGCCATATTCTTTTTGCATCCTCCGCGCCTGCAATAAGATCATCTAAAGAATCCGCACTTGTCAAGCACCCGGGCAGATCCGGATACTAGGCTGTATATCCGCCTTCTTCCTTGTCGGGAATTATTTCCATTCGATATGGAAGTGACATATAGTATTCAATCGTCTTCATTTCCATTCTCCTCATTTTCCACTATCTTCCTTACTTCTTCGACATACGCTCTTTTTATAGGGTTCTGATGTATAAAAAGCCTCTACTGATAAATGACTCATTCCTTACCACAAGCTCTGCGTTATGTGGTTTATTTAACTGTCAGATTATATGAGGCAAGCTTTAGTTCGGGACAGCCGAGAAAAACGAAGAGGCTGTTTATGCTTGCGATCATTGAATTGATGCTTCTTGCGGCGTATCCGTCGTTTTTCAGTTTGTTTTTGTATTCGAGCGCCATATCTTTTGAAATAAAAGAGCTGCCGGAGAATGATGCGAACGCTTCAACGTCACGGCAGTATTTTTCTGTTGTTGCATCGCTTTTTTCCTGCAATACAAGATATTTTCTGAATTTCGATATTATTTGCTCATTAAGTACATATTTTTTCATTGATTTTACCCCCATATATTCTTTGCATTTATTATACACGGGAACACAGAATCAATCAATACAAAGCCCGCCACGGACTGAAAAATCCATGGCGGGTTATTATTAATTATCCCTGTCAAAACCCCATTCCTCTCCCATAAGTAATGAAAGGGCAGCTCTCAGAAAGGAGAGAAGCTTTCCAATATCAGAATCATAAAAGGACGTGTCTACTTTTTCTTGACAAGTACAAATATTCGTATGCGAATCGGAAAAAGTGTAAAAAACCGGAGAATTATTCATGGAAAAGTGTAATTTATACCTCGATTTTTTCGTGGATTTGTGTTATAATACTACCATCGAGAATTATAGGAGGATGAAAAATGCTGAGGTACTTGTCCACGGACGCCTTCAGCTGACCGAGTTTGTTCTTATCCGTAAGAACGGCGGCGTGATGTTGTGAGATATACTCCTGGGTCAGCTTGAGCAGATTTCAGAAGTCGATTTGTTTGGTCAATGGGTAAAACCTCCTTTGTTCATAGGAATTTCATTGAATTATGAGGTAAAATATAGTATAATAATGTTATCAGAAATGTAGTAGAGATGCAACATTCTACCCACCTGAAGGGTTGAGACGATGAAATCCCATACACTCGCAGGCCCGTCAAGGGTTGAGACGATGAAGAAGTCCAGGCGCAAAAAAGTCCCATTTCATGCGGGTTTCCGAAGAGCGGTCTAAATATTTCCGCGAACGAATGGGTTGAGACGATCGGGGCAAAATCCGATATTTCAAGATGAAATCGGAGGATTTTATTTTCAGAAATGGCGGAAACTCTGACATTCAAACGGACGTATCATGCCATGTGGAAACTGTATGCTGCTTGTACCACCCAAAAAAGGACTTCATTTCAGTGCCGTATGAACCGCAGAATGATGACTATATGAAACGCTTGAAATAAGATCAGAAAAATAAATTTACTAGGAGTAAATAGACACCACTTTATTCACGTTTGAGCCCAAGGCATGTCGAGGCAGTTGTTAAAATGTTCCAGAGCTATATCGACTATTCCATTTAACAATGGAGGATACAGTAAAATGAAACTTGTTCCAAGTAAGGAAATGAAAATCAATCTGCTTCCAGATCAGGAAGATTATCTTTGTACGAAAGAGACAATTAGGGAAATCTTTGCAAAAGATGAAAAAAATATTTGCCTTGCTTTCGACATCTATATGGAAGACCAGCTTGTTGGATTCGCGATGTTTTGCGAGCAAATGAAGGGTATCTTTTTTCTTTGGAATTTTGCCATTGATGCCCAGTATCAACACAAGGGAATCGGCACCAAAGCATTGCAGGAAGTATTAGCGTACATGCTTTCCCATTATCATGTAAAGGTTTTTTCCACCACATACAGCTGGGGCAACGAACATGCGAAGAAGCTTTATGAAAAAGTCGGTTTTTATGAAGTTAATGTAGTGGAAGAGGATGATTACAAAGAAGTGAATATGATATATGCCGTTGATGCAGAGGCTGCAGAAGCCCTGAAGAAATCATGGCTGACGGATGATTGACTCTTTTCAAATCGTCTGAATTGCCTTGTATTATGGTCGGAGAACACACGATGA
>CACZQB010000041.1 GCA_902783255.1 Oscillospiraceae bacterium
TCCACGGCGGCAGGTTTTACTTACGCCGGGGATCGTTTCAAAAGGTATTTTTCCGATTTTGAAGAGACATTCGGCTTTCACGATATGTACACCGGTGGCTTTGTTGTGATGAATGCGGCTCCTGAGGTGATGTGGGCGTATTGGGCAAGACACATTTACTTCAACCGTTATATCTCTGCTCCGAAGCCCGCTTATCAGAATCTGCTGTCACTGCTCAATGATAAGGACTACTTCGTGATCACCACCAACGTGGATCACCAGTTTCAGCGTACGGGCTTCGACAAAAAGCGGCTGTTCTATACGCAGGGAGATTACGGTCTGTTCCAGAGCATTGATCCAAAGGTTCAGGAAACCTTCGACAACGAGGAGTGGACAATGCGGGCAATGAAAGCCCAGGGCTTTGTTTTGGATGAAAACGGCATATTCAAGGTTCCGGAGAACGGCACAATCTCTATGCAGCTCCCGACAGAACTGATCCCCACTGCGCCAAACGGCGATCCGGTCACGATGAACCTGCGTTCTGACGATACCTTTGTCGAGGATGCGGGATGGCACAAAGCGTCGGCTGCGTATTCCGATTTTCTGCGCAGGCATGAGCATCTGCATGTGCTGTATCTGGAGATCGGCGTAGGAGCCAATACCCCGGTCATCATCAAGTATCCCTTCTGGCAGATGACAAGAGACAACAGGCAGGCAACATACGCTTGCTTGAATTACGGCGAAGCGTATTGTCCAAGAGAAATTGAGAAACAGGCTATCTGCCTTGATGGCGACACTGCAGAAGTACTGGACGAGATTCAATAAAATGTACCTTTTCGCTTTTCTTTCTATAGTTTCGTACCTTATTGCACGTCTTTCACAAAAAGTTGCCGTCAGGGCAACTTTTTTTACTTAATAGATCCCATACTGTCAATTATTATATATCGTCTTATTTGGCATAATGGCTAAAAACAGATTTTTGAAACCGCCGAATTTTTTGTTTTTCATATTTGTATTTGAGTATCGAAAAACATTTTTTATAATTGACATTTTCCGCGCACTGTGCTATAATTGACAAATGAGGTGGAAAAATGAATATATTATTGATTCTTGTAGACCAGTGGCGCGCCGAATGTATAGGTGCGCTTGGCAAAATACCTGTAAAAACTCCCAATATCGACAGACTTGCGTCCGAGGGCGTTCTTTTTACAAACGCTTATACTCCCACGCCTGTTTGCGCTCCGGCACGTCAGTCTCTTATGTCCGGCAGGCAGGCAGACAGTTTCGGCGCATTGTGGAATTACGGCCTCGGTAATGTCGCATCTCTTAAACCCGACGACTGTTACTGGATGAACAACCTGAAAAAAGCGGGTTTTTCCAATGCTTATTTCGGACAGTGGCATTCTTCCGAACACGGTCAGGCGCTCGATTTCGGTTATGATTATTATCTGCCTCTCGGAGAAGTCCGCAGGCAGATCCGCGAAAAATACGGTGACGTCTCATTTAAAAACGGCTGGTTCGGAGATGTGAATCCCATTCCTTATGAAGATGAAGCGCCGCACAGACTCGCAAAAGCCGCAAGCGAATGGATAGAAAAGCAGGAAGGACCGTGGCATGTCTGGTTTGACCTTCCTTATCCGCATCTGCCATGCCGCCCCTCTGAACCTTTCGCTTCAATGTATAAACCCGAAGATACCGTTCCGTGGGCAAGTTTCGGCGATACCCTCGAAAATAAACCGTATATTCAGCGCCGGCAGATTCAGAACTGGCATCTTGAAAATATGACCTGGACTGATTTTGCTCCGACCGTCGCATATTATTACGGAATGATGACACAGATCGACGATGCCGTCGGCAGAATTATCGATACTCTTGAAAACAAAGGAATTCTCGACGATACCCTGATCGTTTTCACTTCCGATCACGGAGACACGAGCGGGGGACACGGCATGATGGATAAACATTATATTCTTTACGACGATGTAACTCGAGTTCCGCTTATCGTCCGCTATCCGTCCGCATTTAAAAAAGGTGAAATCTGCGATGAATTTGTTTCAAACTGTCTTGATTTTGCTCCGACGGTCGAATCGCTTCTTTCCCTTCCCGCGGCAGGCGTCCGTCACGGTATGGCTTTAATGGATACAATTGCGGGCAAAAATCCCGAAAAGTTTTCCGTATCAACTTCAAACGGACAGCAGTTCGGGCTTTTTACTCAAAGATGTATTCGTGACCATAAATATAAATATATCTGGAATCTTACGGATATCGATGAGTTTTACGATCTTGAAAAAGACCCGGGGGAGAAGACGAACAGGATCGACTGCGAAGAATATTCCGATATAATCAAAGATCTTAAA
>CACZQB010000042.1 GCA_902783255.1 Oscillospiraceae bacterium
AAAGTCTTTTTCGATGGTATTCTTTACCCGGAAAGTTCGCCGCAAGATCCCCGGCAACTTTACGTTTCTTGTCATTACCGACAGAGAAGACCTTGATGATCAGATTCATAAAAACTTCGTTAAAACAGAGGTTATCGGAGCTAAGGAAGAATGCCAGCCGAAAGACGGCAGACAACTCCGCGAGTATCTGCAGACGAACAAATCATTTATCTTTACACTTATACACAAATTCCGCTATGATAAGGGCAAGAAATATCCCGTTCTTTCAACGCGCGACGACATCATCGTTCTTGTTGACGAAGCGCACAGAACACAGTATAAAGATCTTGCCGAAAATATGCGCACGGCTCTGCCGAACGCCAATTATATCGCATTTACCGGAACGCCGCTTCTCGGCAGCAAACGACTTACGAATCAGTGGTTCGGCAATTACGTTTCCGAATACAATTTTGCGCAGTCTGTAGAGGACGGATCGACCGTTCCGCTGTTCTATTCACGCCGTGTTCCGGAAGTGGGGCTTGAAAACGATTTCCTTGACGACGATGTTGTCGATATAATCGAAGACGAAAACTTGAACGAAGACGAAACGCGTCTTCTCGAAAACTCGGCTTCCCGTATACTTGAAGTTATAAAGCGTGAAGACCGTATTGACAAGATCGCCCAGGATATCGCCCATCATTTCCCGCGCCGCGGTTTCCTCGGCAAAGGTATGGTTGTATCCGTTGATAAATATACAACGGTCAAAATGTACGATAAAGTACAGCATTACTGGGCGATAGAAAAACAGAAAATAATGCAGGAGCGTAATTCGGCTGATACGAAAGAAAAGCGCGATGATCTCACACGCATTCTGAATTATATGAATACCGTCGAAATGGCGGTCATCGTTTCAGAGGAAGCCGATGAAAATGAGAAATTCCAGCGTCAGGGGTTGGATATCTCGGTCCACCGTCAGAAGATGAATGCAATAACACCCGAAGGCGCGGATATAGAAGACAGATTCAAAAATCCAAACGATCCGCTGCAACTTGTTTTCGTTTGCGCAATGTGGCTTACCGGCTTTGACGTGGAAAATCTGTCCACGCTTTATCTTGACAAGCCGATGAAAGGGCATACGCTTATGCAGGCTATCGCCCGCGCGAATCGCGTTTATCCGAATAAGCCGTGCGGTATCATTGTCGACTACGTCAACGTTTTCAAATATATGCGCAAAGCGCTCGCTGATTATGGCGGCGGAGACGACGGCAATGAATTTCCGGCAAAAAACATCGATCAGCTCATCGAGATTATCGATGAAACCGTAGACGAGGCAGATGACTATTTGCTCGATCTCGGCATTGATATCGGAAAGATAATCGCCGAGGGATCTACTCTCGATCGCCTTGATATGCTCAGAGAAGCATATAATATCATCGTTTCAAACGATGAAAGCAAAGATAAATTCAAGGTCATTCTTAACACGCTGATGAATCTCTATGAGGCATCACGTCCCGAGATTTTCGAGAAGAATTGGAACAACGAAAAATTCGCTCCGCTTGCATATCTTTACGGCTTATTCTGCCATACGATAGATGACGAAAAAATCAGAAAAGCTCGGCTTCGCATGGCTCAGGTCCTTGATACAAGCGTATCGTCGGGGAAAGCCGAGGATAATGACGAAGGCTTGGTAATTCATCAGGGAAAGATAATTGACCTTTCGAAAATCGATGTTGAAGAGCTGAAAAAAGAAATCAAAACTGCCCAATACAAGGCGGTAGAGATCGACGATCTGAAGGAGTTTATCGAACAGGCGCTTCAGCAAATGCTTAACAGAAACTGCACCAGGCAAAAGTTTTCTCAGCGGTTCCGCAGTATTATTGACAGATATAACGCCGGCGGGTCTGAAAACGAAGATTATTACGAGCAGCTTTTGCAGCTTATTGAGGATCTGAAAGCCGAAGAAAAACGTCCGGAAGCGGAGGGGCTGTCAGAAGAGGAACTGGAGATTTTTGATCTTCTCGTTGCGGGCAAAAAATTGACCCATTCGGAAGAACAAAAAGTCAAATTATCGGCCAAGAATCTGTATAAAAAACTGTCTGATTCCAAATCGGAATTGATGGTTGTTGACTGGTATAAAGACGAACAGCCGAGGGCAAAAGTGAAATCGGCGATTGAAACTTCGCTTGACGCGGATCTCCCGGTTTCATATGACAAGGAGACATTCACAGCTAAAATCGATTTGCTGTTAACTCACTTTATTGATATGGCTGTTCAAGGCTACGGCTGGGTTGCGGCATGACATAATGGATTGTTTTGTAAAATTTTCCTCATTTTCTCTTCAGGAGTCGCTTACGACCGACAGTAAAAACGGCTGAACCTATTGACAAACTTGAAAAAATGAGTATAATAATATGCAGTCGCGTAGGATAGTGTTCTGCGTGGCGTATCAGAATTGCACGGGAACCGACCCGCGCGATCTTTTCTCCGATTTTAAATCGAGCAAGCGGAGCAGTTAATTCAGCTGAGATCAGCTGTATCTGAAAAGCTACCAGGCGCCGTACGAAGTCGGAACAGTACTTACCATATTGCATCGCACAGCTGTGACTGTGCTTTGCCGGTATGTCTTGTTCCAGTCTCGTAAGGCGCTTTTTGTTTTACCTTGAGTTCAGACGGGATCGGAACGAAATCTTGCATGCCGCCATTGTCATCGGCGGATGTACAGTAATTAATTTTAAGCCGCAAGGAGGTAAAACATGATGGCAAACAACATTTCAAACGTGCAGAACATGGCAGGCGGTGCAGGCGTGGTTCCGGTCCACGTTCCGCACACGATCGAGAGCGATGTGCTTTTCGACAAGCAGCTTGAAAAGCGCAGGTTCCTGGTCTCCGGTATACTCCCCGAAGGACTTGTGCTGCTCGCCGCTCCACCGAAAGCCGGCAAATCGTTTTTCGTGCTGGGGCTTTGCGTCGCCGTTGCAAAAGGCGATCCGTTTCTCGGCTTCCCGACATCACGCGGAAGGGCGCTGTATTTCTGCTTTGAAGACGACGAAAGACGTCTGCAGAAAAGGATGTTTGAGATTTCCGACGAATCGTTTTCCGGACTCACATTCTGTACCGAGGTCATAAAACTCGAGGACGGGAAATTCATTTCATATCTGGAATCGCACATGCAAACACATCCGGATACAAAACTGATAGTCGTGGATACGCTCAACTATATCCGAACAGACGATGGAAACGCTAATATGTACAAGCGTGACTATGACGATATAATACCGCTCCACGATTTTGCTCAGAAGCACAATGTGACGATAATTCTTGTCCATCATACACGCAAGACGCGTGACGGAGACGAATACAGTGCGGCGTCCGGTTCTACAGGTCTTACCGGTGCTGTCGACACGTATTTTCTTCTCAAGCGACCGAAGCGCAGCGAAAACGAAGCAGTGCTCTTCATTTCAGGCAGAGACATCGAGACAATGGAGATCGAGATCGTTCAGGAGCGAAACGGTCAGTGGAAGCTGAAGGACGAGAACACGTTTTCCGAAAAAGGGATCTGCGATGAAGTTAAAGCAATTTTTCTTTCGCTCTCATGGTTTAGAAATTTGAGTACACCTGTTACGGTCACGGCATCTGAGCTGTCGGATCTTGTAAAAGATGCTTTCTCGATTTCAATTCCGTCGAATATGATTACAAAACTGCTTACCGCGAATCACGAAGATATTGAATCGCTCGGTCTTTCTTTTCAGAACAAAAGAAGCAACTCGGGACGTTTTCTCATCTTCGAAAGGAACGATAATTTTAATTGTTATCCTCTGGTTATCGGCGAAGACGGTAAATACAACATCGACGAGTCCCTCCGTGAAAAAGATTGTACGAGCTCGGATTTCATATCTGGTGACGGCAGTGACGGGGTGACAGCTGAAACACACACCGAAGATTTTTCTCCTTCAGCTGTCAACACTCGTGATGATTCTGTTGAAACTGAAAAGGAAACAGTGTGTGAAGATGTCGTCGACGACGTACCGGTGACGGCTGATTCTCGCTGTGAAAACAGCTGTCATGCTGTCACGGACAGTCAGTCTGGCGCAGAACTTTGTCCCAAACCAAACCAAAATAACTCCGGTGGTAAGAAGCAAATACACGGCAGGAAGAACAAAAAGAAAAAAGGCAAAAAAAGGCGCTGAATAACTGATAATTGCGGTTTGATTGCGGTCGACCGATTTTTAAGCGGGTTAAAGACCGCTTGCGGTTATGCTTTCACATCAGACCGCAACAGCGGATTGAGGCCGGAATAAGGCCGTTTTTTGGCAGTTTTTGACGATTCAGGCGCGCTTGATGACCGCTTGCGGTTTTGAAATTCTGCTTGCGGTTTGCTTGCGCTTTTGAGCGCGGAAAGGACTACGTTTAATGAACAGAAAAGCTATAGTTTTTGCTTTATCCGGGGCGAAAGCGGATCGGTTTTAAGGGGGTTAAGGGAAATGAACAAAGGAAAAAGAGTAAACGTCAGGATGGTAATACCAGTAAAAGGAAGGAGCAGATCATTGATAGAAAGAGAGATAACGTCATATTTCAAAGGCACGCCGGACGTGATGACGGTCATTGAAGCGGCGAAGGCGATGCGCTGCAGCAAGAATACAGTCTACGCTTTGATTAAGGAAGGACGGCTGCAGGCGGTACGCGTAGGGCGGTGCTTCAAGGTTCCTAAATCAGCTCTCACAGATTTCATGAGCAGTGAGAAAAACTATTTTATTATTTCTCCGGATTCTCGCTGGACTTCCGGGAAAGCTTGTGGTATTTGTGTTGGTGAGACTAGAAAAGCAGTCGCGAAAACACACAGGCCAAACTGAAAGGATGGTGGCGGTTTGAAAAAGATCACAGGACATCTGGAAGAAAAAAACGGAAAATGGTACGCCGCAGTCAATCACTACGGGCCGGACAACAAGCGTCACGTCAAGTGGTACAGTCTCGACGTCGAAGCTAAAAGAGGCAACAAGCGGAGGGCTGAGGATCGGCTGACGGAGCTGCTCGAAAAGCTGAACAGAGGTATGGATTATCTTTCGGAAAGCCTGACTCCGGCGGAACGTGAAAGGCAAAGGCTGGCTAGCTCACCGGTCGACGAGTATCTGGTCGAGTGGCTTGAAGACCACAAGCGCAACATCACGACACGCACATACGAGGGATACAAGTCCTATATCGACCAGAGGATCGTGCCGTATTTCCGAGAAAAGCATATTCTCGTAAAGGAAATGACCGGTGACAATATCAACGCCTTCTACCGTTATCTCACGGAGCAGGGGCTGAAAGGAACGTCGCAGCAGAGGTATCACTCGGTGCTTCACCTGGCATTCAAGACAGCAGTCAAGCGGCGTATCATTCCGGCAAATCCCGTTGACCAGGCTGACAGGCCGAAGTCAAAGCCGTTCATCGCAAGCTACTACAATGCCGAGGAGATGAAAAAACTGCTTGAGATGATGTGGTATGTTCTCGATGGTCGTGACCATATAAAAGCAACTCAGAATTGTCAATAATAGCCTTTTGGCTTTTTTGTTCTTGACAAACGCTGCCATAGCGGATTCTAGCTTCGTTCTGTTCATTGGCACACCTCGAGTCATATTTATCATGATTTCATAAGGGTTGGGAAGTTCCATGCATTATTGATTTTACACAATCCCAAAATATTTCTCAAAGAACGCCAGCAGCTTATCGATAATCGTCTGCTTCTTCTCAGCTCGGTTGCCGCCTCCAA
>CACZQB010000043.1 GCA_902783255.1 Oscillospiraceae bacterium
GACTTTTCACTTTCGGCATCATTAACAAAGTTATATGATTATTGTCAGGCTGACTATAATCATCATTTTAGCAGGACTTCTTTAAGTCCTTCTGAAGCGGTTTCAGGCTTCTATTCTAATTTTTGGCTATATTTCATTTATTCTGATCTAAAAAAGGAGGAAAGCTATCAAAAAAAACTACTGGTAGAATTTAAAACCGGGAATAGAATGAAAATACTAATGTTGATAAACAACAATCCCGGAATAATTCATAAACAACTTGCCAAAGAAGTTGATATAACGCCGTCCGCTTTGTCACAGTTTGTTTCTAAATACCAAAGCTATAACCTTTTTTCAACTATTGCCGCAGGTCGTGAAAAAGCCTATTTCATTGAGTCAAATGGAAGAAGCCTGCTGGAGAAAAATGTTTCAGAAAAGGAAACTTCTGATTCTGAATCAGCAGAAACAGCAATAGCACGAGAACTATCCAGTGAATTAAAAACAGCAAAAAGTCGTATTGCAGAACTTGAGGCACAATTAAAGGGGGCTGTTCAAAGGGAACGGGATTTAGAAGCACAGTTGGAGGAGTCAGCCCAGAATAATAAAGAGCTCGCACAGCTATTTTTGGGGTCTGTACAAACACCAGGGTTTGATTCAGAACGAGAAGCTGAAGAACAGATTATTTTTGATAAACAATCAAGGAATCCTTTTGCCCCAAAAAGACATCAGGCAGAAGACGACCTGCAAAGAAAAGACTTTTTTCCATACAATTGGATTACTGATTCTAAAAAGACGTGTAATATCTCAAATAGCGGAGTTAAAAAGGATCCTGATCATGTCGTTGGGTTCAAAGATCTCACTCTTC
This sequence comes from Oscillospiraceae bacterium, assembly GCA_902783255.1. Lineage (GTDB taxonomy): Bacteria > Bacillota > Clostridia > Oscillospirales > UBA644 > HGM12619. Next base: position 845 of record CACZQB010000043.1, read on the forward strand.
GCTGGAGTAATGTTAATTAGTTCAAAATAGCATACTAAAACGCTCGGTAATATAAAACTTTGTGGCTGTTCATTAATAAAATGAAACCGATACATTCTTTTTTATTTCAATGGGGGAAGCCCCCGCTTCAACAAGCGAGCGAGACTTGAAATTTAACTCAGCAAAAAGAGAGGTTTATAAATGGATAAGAATATTGAATCATTAAAGGCGTTAATAAATAGTGATTATGAATATGATATAGACGCCCTGACAGCTATATACAAATGTATCCTTGAGTCTGAATCACAGGTTTCCTCATTACGGTATTTTTTTGAACATATGAACGTGTTAGGCAAATCAGTTAATTCTGATGATGAAGAGTCAGTACGACAATTCTCAACATATTATGAAAAATACAACAAACTAATAAATGGCATAATCGCTCGATTGGTGAAACTAAATGTCGATGAAGATAGTTTCTATCTTAAGCTTTGGAATATTATAGAAAATGGAGATTTAGTGGACAACGATGTAACAGACAAAATATATGCATGGCTTTTCGTTTGGCGTAATAATTTTATACCTTATTTTCAACTTGCAAATGGAATAAAAATGTCGAACGAAGATTACCAGAGTATTTCTGAACGGCTGTTTTTGAAGATATCAGAAATCAATTTTATATTCAACACTAATTTTGATCAAAAGACAGAGCAATGCAGTTTGCTGCTAACGGTCCTGGATAGCTGTAAAGAGCCTGAAGAGAAGAGTGTTTTATTATCCCAATTATTAGGAATATCTAATAATCATGCTAGAGATGAAGGATTTTATCAGTTGAAAAAAATACTCCGCAAAGCTGATGGTGAATCATGAAAGACAGAGTTATCGTATTGGGAAATGTAGAAGGAGGGGCTCGCTATGTCCCGTACCACAATTATAAAAATATCGGTATCCGTCATTTGCCTCATCGCCCTGGTCCTGCTTTACATTTTCGGCGGAAGGGTCATAGAGGATGATGATATGGTATTCGAGGCAGGTCAGGCAGATGACATCAGAGATGCATTTGTCTTCGACCCAGAGACCCTGGTCTACGACGGGACCGGAGATATTGACTTTCTCGAGGGCGTCACCCTTGAAGGCTACAATGAGGAACAGCTTAAAAACATGGTCTACATCCGCATTTCGACCGGCGACAGTCTCTCGGAAAAAATCATCGAGTACACCGCTGACTCA
>CACZQB010000044.1 GCA_902783255.1 Oscillospiraceae bacterium
AAAGTGATGCGAAAAAAGTTCGATGAGTTCTGCGGAATTATTGAAGGGAATAATGAACAAATAAGGAGAAGAAAATGAATAAGCCGATTAAAGATTGGGGCGCGGGAATTCCTGTTTATTCAGAAGATGATATTCTTGAAGGAGTAGAATTTCACGCTTTTTGTACAAATGCAGTTGCAAAACAAATGCAGAATGATGGGTATACTATAGAAGGAGTTATAATAAACAACACGCCGACACAAGTAATAGCAAATAAAAACGGAAAGCGTTTCTTTGTAATCGTAGCAGGAGACTTATTTCCATATGAGGGGAAGATTTCTTGGAGACTGAAACAGGAATTTTCTCTGTTTTGCAAGAGGCAAAACGTAATACCGATGTTTGCTTCGGTTGGATTAATGCCATGCGATCCCGTGCGTGCAGAAAAACGGTTAGCATTAAAATATGACGGGTATTATGTTAAATATCTCGGGAATGAAGACTTATCTATAGTAAACATACCGGAGAAGTTATCAGAAGGATTCAAAGAGTACTGTGTTGAAAAAATAATCGATGCTTATTGCTCTGGACACTTTGAACCTTTGTATGACTATTTTGATGATGAGATTCAATTTCATTCCCAGTGGGTATTCAATCCATTGATCGGGAAAAAGGCATTGATAGAATACTTTGATGGCAAAGGAAAAACACTTCGCAATTCAAATACGGAATTAAACGGAGTTTCCGTTGTAATTGCGGAATCTCAAAAAAGAAATGGGAATTTTGTCCTTATGTCCAAACCGGGGACGATTTGTGCTTTGATCGGTCAAAAACTGAACGGCAAAAACAATATGATTTTTATTACTCCCAAGTTCAATGAAAGAGATGATTTGGTGGAATTATCATTAAATGATCCCGGATTGTTCTCTTTTAAAAAGTATTATTCTTTTGAGTAATATGAGTCAATAATATAGAACGGTGTTGAAAAGAAAAAATGGTCAAATAAAGGTTGAATCTTGCTATTTATTGGGTTTCAGCCCTCAAATTGAAAAAACACTCGCGGCGTCGGATTAAAACCCGACGCCGTTTTCCTTTTTGCCCGGAGAGAAATCTTCGGGCTTTTTCGTTTTTTGAGGTTTTTTCAAAAAAATTTTTTTAATTGCAGGAACATTTTTCGGCACTAACCTTGTTCTAGCATTGAGAGCGAAAAAAGAGGAGATTTCTGCTCCCAAATTTTCAAAACGGTGACGACGGTGACGGTCGTGACAGGTGAAGCGAGATATACCAGATTGCCGTCACTGCTTTCACGCGCGTCACCGAAAAAGCAGAATCCGTTATTTGATAACTGCCCCACTTTTCTTTTTCAGCCGGTTTTTTACTAATGATTATTACACCCACCTTTACATAGCGCAGAGTTAGACCGACGATCGATCGCCGGTCTTTTTGTGTGCGAAAAACAACGAAAGGAGAAAATGATGAAACGGTTATTTCACAATTCAAGTTGACCTACTGAGACGGTCGTCGGATGTGTTCATCCGACGGCATTGTCTTAGCAAGCACTGGATTTGTGTGTACAAATCCGCAGGGATGCTTTTGCAAGCATCGCCGAATGATATCATTCGGCAATTATTTAAGGGTTGACACCCCTAACACCCCATATGAAAGAGAGGATAGAAAAACGAGAACAAAAACCAAAAGGATCGACATTCGATTATCCGAATCCGAAATCGATGCGCTCGGGAAAGCTGCGACAAAGTCGAAGTTATCTTATTCGGAATTGATTAGGAGATTGATATTGAACTGCAGAATAATCGAAGCACCGCCGGTCGATTATTATGATCTTATCTGTGAATTGAGACATGTCGGATCACAATTGAATCAGATCTTAAGCACCGAATCGTCTCGCAGGAATGTCGATGGCGGCGCTTTGAGAAAAGCAGTAGAAGATTATCGAAGAACAGAACAAATGATATGGAAATCATTTAGTCACGAAAAAGAAGAAAAAGAGTAATAACAAAAAGGAGGATATTATTTGAAAACCAAAAAACCGACCGAGAAGGTCGAAAAGAAAACCGAAGAAATCAAGAATGAAAAAGTCGCCGTCGTCGAAACCAAATCCGACGCACCGAAGTCGAAAACAACCTCGATCAAAATCGAAGACCTCGTGCCGTTCAAGGATCATCCGTACAAGGTGATCGAAAATGATGGTATGATCGAGTTGACTGACAGCATTAACGCTCACGGTATTTTGAATCCGCTGCTTGTTCGCCCGCTTGAAGACAGCGACGGCAAGTATGAGATCATTTCCGGACACCGCCGCTATTTCGCCGCTCAGAAGCTCGGCTTGAAGAAAGTGCCTTGTACCGTCCACTTCATCGACCGGGATGCCGCTACGGTAATGATGGTTGATTCCAACTATCAGCGTACCGAACTGCTCCCGTCGGAGAAAGCGAAAGCGTACAAAATGAAGATGGATGCAATGAGCAGACAGGGCAAACGGACGGATTTGGAGCAGACGGAAACCTGCGAATCAACTTCGCGCCCACTGGGCGCGAAGTTACGCGATAACCGCACCGATGAAAAACTGGCTGAAAACAGCGCTGACAGCGCCCGTCAGATTTCCCGTTATATCCGCCTGACCTACCTCGTCCCCGAGCTCCTGCAATTCGTCGACGACGGTAAGATCGGTATGCGTCCCGCCGTCGAAATGTCATATCTCCCGGAGGAGACACAACGCGATATCGTGGACTGCATCGATGAGCGTCAGCAGGACGTCTTCCCGTCCCACGCGCAGGCACGCCGCATCCGGCAACTGGCTGAGGAAGGAACG
>CACZQB010000045.1 GCA_902783255.1 Oscillospiraceae bacterium
TGAGGGTATCCATCATGGCGGCGAGGCGTCGGCCGCGTTCTCCGAAATGCAGCATATGCCGCCGGAACAGTTGAAAACGACCAGACACAACCTGCTGAAATACTGCGAGCTGGACACCTACGCGATGGTCAAAATCTGGGAGTGGCTGAAAGAGGTAATACAATAAATAAAGTGTTACAAGTCGTACCTGTATGCTACCTTGTTTTATAAAGAATTTTTTGATACACTTGAAGATATCATTTAGAAAGTTCCGGCAGAAGAACAGATTTATTTGACTGGAGATCATTAGAATGACAATAACAGAATACTACAATAATTATAAAAAGAACAAAGCATATCCTATAACACTAAAAAACGGCACTGACGTAACAATAGATGATTTCTATAAAAACTGCATTTATTCAAATCTCCTTCCAAAAGCAAATGTTCTTGATTGGCATCAAATGTTGATGAATTATGCAGACAGACCGGATGCGATTTATTGGATAAGATATTATGAATATGGAAGCAAGGCAAGTGGCAGATGGAATACTAGACGTGCTTGTTTAACTCGCTTTTCAGATGGCTTTGCATATGTATTTGTTAGCAATTTTGACGCTCATGAAATCTTAAATATGGTTCGTATAGGTGTGACACCTGACGTAAATGAGTTCGCCGATCTTATGAATAACTACAAGTTTCCAATGCATTTTGATCAGGGAGGTAGTTGCGAAGAATCAGATATTCATGCTTATCCGAAAGTCGGAGCTGTCAGAGGCGGAATATTAACTTCTAAACATTGGTATTTGGCACATATAAACGGTATTAAATCTGAGTATTCCAGAAGTAATGGCTGTTATGCAACTCTTAGCAAATCAGAAATAGACCGTATTTATCCAAGAGGAAGCATATCAGATTGGAAGCCAGATGAATCAGAGCATATGATCAGAAACCTTGATTATTCTTTAACGCCTGAAGAGAAAAAAATAGCGAAGGCACATTTCCTCAGATTTGTTGATCCATTAAACTATTACGTGGCTCCTGGACAAAAATACGAAATGAATGCTGTGTGTTCAAGAATAGGTGAATACGGATATTTGAACGATTACATTGACAATCAATTTGAAAGAATATATGGAGCGCCAGCAATAGATGCCTTCAGAAAAGCGGCATTATTACAGAGACCAACGCATTGTGCTACCGGTCTTGAAATGATTAACATTACATACGGAGTTAGAACATCAACAACAGCACCTACTACAAAAGCAACGACGGTGGAGAAGTCGCCACCTAAAACATCCGACACAGTAGCATCACCTTCAGGATCGAAAATCAAAATAGGCCAATACGCAAAGAGCATTTTTGAAAATCTTTTAGATAATGGCAAATTAACTTCCGGAATGATTACGAATTTAATGAACAAACGCTATTGCAGTAGTGAGCTCGGTATTTCATATCCTGTTTTGGCGATTCATTCTTCAGGGACACACGATCCAAAAAGATACTATAAAAAGAATAAAGTAAACGATAAATATTTAATCTGTTCTCAGTGGTATGAAAAAAGCAGATCGAAAATCGATACTTGGCTGAAATCAAATGACTTATAACACTTATTTCCAAATATGGCTGCATAAAAGACTGACTTACCATAGCGAAGGCAAAACAAAATAAAACAACAAAAGCAAATCATTATACTATTTGGTGTTATTATTGGTGTTATTATTAGTGTTATTTCTATGGTTAGGTGTACTTTTTATTTTGAGAAATAAACAGTGAGATATAGTTGCGTAATCATGGTACTAAAACTCCGTGCAAGTGGTGCTCGATCAGCGGCGAAATAGGCAGCATCGTTTGTTTATCAAAGGGTTATCGTTTGGTTTATTGAAGAGGAAACCTGTTATTGAGTTGGTAAATGATATATCGCAGTCTGATTAACGCTGTATTGAAAAATCATTTAAACAAAAAATGAGACCGAAATGCTCGACAGGTTAGCAGCCATCGTCATCAAAGCATTTGGTCTCACGGGAATTGAGAAGTAGTCAAAAACTTCACAATCGAAACTATGATAAATTATAACCCATCATTCATACAAATGTCAAGATTTTGCTGAGATTTTTAATTTTTTTAAAAAATCCGCACCCCCAGGTGTTCAACGAGAGCGCTATAATCACTGAAAAAAGCAAAGCATTTCCGAATGCTATCGAAGAGGCTGATTCGCTTGATAAAAATTGAAAGAAAATCCCTTTAAACACACTAAAATAATTCGAATGCA
>CACZQB010000046.1 GCA_902783255.1 Oscillospiraceae bacterium
AAGAGAAGTGCAGCCGGCGAAGCTTGTCCTGCCGATATCTTTCACGCTGTCCGCGATGTAGATATCTCTGATTTTATCACATCCACCGAAAGCGTTATCGCCGATAAGGAATACATTTCCGTTGATTACGATGTTTTCAAGCTCTTTACAGTTTTTGAAGCACCCATCACCTATGCTTTCAACATTTTCGGGAATTTCAATGCTTTTAATGCTTGTGTTTGCAAATGTATAAGAGCCTATATCCGTTACGCTGTCGGGGATGGAAATGCTTTCAACAAAAGAGAGACCGTTGAATAAATAATCGGGTATATATTTGTTTTTATCACCGAAGTTAAAATTCTCCAATTTATAACAGCCCTCAAATACACCAACATCTGATTCTTCAATATTGCAGTATATCGGGAGAAAATTGACGGTTTTCAAGGAATCACAATAACTAAAAGCTCCGGTACCTATTGTGTTGACTTTTTCGGGGATTGTAACCGTTTCTAAATTGTCGCATCCGGCGAAACAATATTTTCCGATATATTCAAGATTATCCGGCAAATTTACTTCTGCAAAATTGCTGCCGCAAAAAGCGTAATCATAAATTCTTTTTACTGATTGAGGTATTTTATATGTATCTTTGTAAAAATACTCTTCTTCATCATCTAAATACTGATACCCTTCAAATAGCCTTTCCGGAATGTATTCAATATCTTCACAGATGGTGATTTCTCTAAGTTTAGGCTTGTTTTCTAATAAGCCGGGTGCGCTTTCACATTTTTTAGCATTAAATGTGATTTTCTCTATTCCTATGCAACCTGAAAATGCACTTGCAGAAATTGAACGGATTGATTCGGGTATTGTTAATTCTGTTATGTCGGAACAGCTTTCAAATGCATTATCGCGAATTGTTGAAATGCCATCCAATGAAACATTATATATCTTTGCTCTGCTAAAAGTTTTTTCAAAAATTGTTTCAGTACCTTCACTAAACGACAAATTGTTAATAACGGATCCTTGAAAAATATAAGCATTAGAAGAAATCGGTCTGCCGCTGAAGGAAAGCTTATTTACAGAGCATTTACCGAATGAATTGTATTCACAATATAGCACCGAAGAAGGAACAATCACCCTATCAGCAACTATCTGTGCTAAAGCATAAGATGATATTACTTTTAACCCTTCAGGTAAGGCAATGTTATTCAGCTTAGCGCCATAAAAACATGAAGGAGGCAGGACTTTAATGTCTGATGGTAGAAAAATTTCAGACGCAATCACATTTGCAAATGCATAAGAACCTATGTACTTTACAGAATCAGGTATGATTACCGATTCTTGAATCATACTGTATTCAAAGGCTCTTTCATCGATAACTTTTACTGAATCGGGAATTGAAACAGAATTTAGAAAACAATTATCTGCAAAAGAGGCAAAACTGATAACTTTAACTCCCTCTGGTATAATCAAATCCCCGCCGATGTTATTATTATAGAACGCATATTGTCCAATATATTCAATCGAAGAAGGCAGTTCCAAGTTATAGGCTTCGCCGTATCTTTCGTGACTAGATGCATTTGCAAAAAACGCATGATCTCCTATTGCTTTTACCCCGTTATCAATAATCAAATCAGCGAAAGCGGGATCACCACTAACATAAGGATTTTTTAATCTTTTAAAAGCTTCACATGGTATTTCTCTTAAGGATCCGGGTATAAATATTCTTACTAGACTCATACAAGCCTCAAATGCGTTAGGACCCAAGTAAAATATATCTGGTAGAACAGCTTCTTTTAGTCTTCTGCAATAGGCAAACGCACCGCAATCTATTATTTTCAATGATTGAGGAAAATTAACTCTTTCAATTTTGTCCATACCATTAAAAGCATTTATACCGATATATTCAATTCCTTCCGGGATGTTTAACACTTTACATTCCAAACTAAAATGGGTGCTGTTATCATTGTTAAGAATTGCGATTACAGGATGACCGTCAATTGTTCCTGGATAATCCAAAACATCTAGAAACCTAACGACTCTATAGCCTGTGATTATCGCATCTCCGTTTTCGGTCAACCGGTAATTATAATCACCTGATATAAAGGTATCAGAAACTGGAGCATATCTGCTGTCTTCAACATTATTAACAGAAAAGCTGGTAATACCGGAATCATAATCATATTGCTTTATATATCCGAGTGCGGTCAACCCGTATTCTATTTTTTGTGAAGGAATATGTCTGAAAAGCAAATCAGGACAATATTCCAAATCTGCAATCCAAGACATGTTAAATCGCTCAGTGCATGAGGAATCTACAAACTCAACATCTTTAATTATATCGTTAAAAGCTTCACGGGCAAATGAATTAAGGCAAACATCTACTTCTGCATTTTCGGTTATTATTAAATGCTCTACCCTGGTGTTCTTAAGTGTACAGCCAAACAAAGCATACCCAGGTATATTCAGTTCTTTAATATATGATTCTTCAAACAAATCAAGCGAACATTCATAATCCCTTATATATTTTGGAAGTTCAATTTTTTCCAACTTTCTGGATTTTTTAAACAACTTGCTTTTTAAAACAAGCGAATCGGGAAAAGTTGAAATTCCATCAGAGAAAATGACATCTTCAAGCGAAGACATATATGCAAATGCTTCGTTGCCGATTTCATATATATCCGGACCGATAGTAATGCTTTTTATTGCATCAAGAGCTTCAATATTGGCTGTATCTTCATCTGATACTTTATCTCCGTAGAAGCATTTTTCTCCTATAACAAAAGCTTTCAAGCCGTCAATGTCTTCCGGAATAACAACATTCACATCATCTCCAAGATAACGTATAAGCTTAACACTTTTGCTTTGCGTTGGGCCATTAAAACGACTTAATCTTGTATCAGATTGTTTTATATATTGCCAATTCCCATCTTGGCTAGTATATACGGTTTCCGCCGCCTCCGACACAATCTCAAACGCCGGCACTGTCCCTATCACCATCACCGCCGAAATAATCAGGCATAGCAGTTTTTTATATACATTCTTCATTATTAAACCCCCTTTAATGTAAAGGAACTTGAGCAGCCGCCATAACTGACCGTAATATAAG
>CACZQB010000047.1 GCA_902783255.1 Oscillospiraceae bacterium
CAATAGTATTTCTTCTCAGGCAGAGAAGATCAAAGGTGAAATCTTCAATCTGATGATTCTTGGGGAAGCTAAGAGTGGAAAATCCACTTTTATTAACGCATATCTTGGTGAAGAAATTGTACCTATGGATGTAAGGCAGTGCACTAGCGCTATTATAAAAATACACAGGGGTGAAACTTGTGAACTCGTTGCAAAAACAGCAGCCGGTGGCAGACATGTCGAAAAAGGAATCGACAGCATTCAAGGCTTCCTAACAAATCATGCTTCAATTTCAGATAAATACAGGAGCATTCCCGTAACCACAATAAACAATGACCTGCTCATAAAATACAAGGGGAACAGTATTCCCGAAAGAGTTATTCGTGATTTTATAGAAGAGGCTCAAAAGGATAACATTTATAATATTGATCCTTCTGAATACAAAAAAATCATTCGCAAATATATTAATGATACTCGCTATGATTGGGGTAAAATAATAACAGAAATTGATATTACATATCCTTTGCATCAAGCTATGCAAGGAATTACTATAATTGACAGTCCCGGTGTCGGCGCAGGCGGAAATGTAGGTATTATTGCCGAGAATTATATAAAAGAAGCAAATGCAATAATATTTATTAAGTCGATGAGCGGTCAGGCTCTAGAATCCTCTTCTTTTTTGAATTTCTTGAGAAACACCTGCCGCGAAAAGAAAAAAGATTCACTTTTTCTTGTGTTGACTGGAAAGTCTAATCTCCAGGGATCAGAAGTTGCCAGGCTCAAAGAACAGGCAATAGATATGTATAAAAGCGATATAATTGAAGATAAAATAATCATCGTCGATAGTAAGGTTCAGCTGTTTCTTAACCGTTGTCTCAAACTAAAAACCGAAGAAAGAATCGATAATTATTTTGAAGAACTAGATCAATCAGGAAACGACTTTGCGCCTGCAAGTAAATGCTGGCTCAAATCAAAGGGAAATGTTGCTGTTTTTGAGGAAAAAATGGATGAACTTTCCAATTTTTCGGGAGTGCATAATGCGCTTGAGCGATTCGCAAGAATTGCGCAGTACATTCAATTGTTTGAATTTTTGGAAAACCTTGAGCAAGAATATAAGCGTTACAAAGCCAATTATAGTGAAGCGCTAAAAATTTCCAAAGATAGTATCGACGATCCTGTTGCGCTCGAGGATAGAATAGAGCTTAAAAAGAAAGAGTTAGCAGAGGTTTTTATAAAAATCAACGAAAGGCTGGGATTGATATACCAAAAATACACGGATAATATAAACGGCGAAGGGATAATAATGAGGGAAGCCGACAAAAAAAGGAAAGAATACAACGAAAAAATAGACCACTTCCGTAATCTTGCCGAAGCAGAAATAAACAGTACAACTTTTTCGAATATGAAAAAAATCACAATGGACGCAGTGGATGACGCAATTTCGTTCAGAGATATGATGGCAAAACGTATAATACTTGATTTCAACAACGAATTGATTCATTGTACAGATGATCCTTCAATTATTTCCGCTGACACATTAAAACCAAATTTTACAGAAGCGGATTTTTATAAGATAAATACTAACGCTAAAAAAAACGCCACTGAATCAATTTCGGTAACAGAAGGGCACAGTTTCAATAAAACCACGACTACAAAAAGTATATACGATTCGAAAAAACATGTAAAAATCGTTGCAAACAACATTTGCTCCAGACTTGAAGATGATATAGTGCCGGCTATGATAAAAAACGTGATGACATATATTGAAAACTGCAGAGAAATATACGCAGCAAAACTTAAAGAACATAAAACAGAGTTGGAATCTGAATATAAAAAACTACTTGAATGCAAGGACAGTAACGAAAAACGACTAAAGCATCTCGATGAACTTGAGAAAAAACTCATTACGATAAACCTTGGGCTTGATTCCGTTTATCGTCTAAAGGAGGAATTAAAAACCTATGTTAACCAATGAAGACAACATAACAATAGAATCTTTTATAGACAAACTCATTCTCTCCCTTAAAAATGATACAGAAAAAGCTAAAAGCAATGGGGTTACCAGAAAACAGTTGATTGAAAAAGTAACCAATATGACTGTTAATCGCCTTACTCCGGAAAGCAAAATGATTCTATCAAGCGTCTATAATATGATGTCAGTTCACACGCTCGCTGAGGATTACTTTTCGGATATATCTCATAAAGCCGATTTTTATAGTGCAGATATTCTGAGTGAGTTGAACGGAAAATTCGAATTTGATATTCCTAAAGAAATTGACTACAAGAAAAGCTACACGGAGATAAATATGCTTATATCTTCCGGAGCGATTGTTGTTGCAGGCGGTATTGTGAGCGTTACGCTGAAAAACTGGATTCCTATTGGTATCGCTGCAATTATTGCGGGCATAATGGCACTTGTAATAAAAAAATGCTCTTCTTCTTCGCCTAAATCGGATATAGATACCGTGATCAATCGATATTTTGCCAGTGTAAAAGCTTCACTGCTCGCATGGATAAAAAACATCGAAACATATTATGACCAACTGGTTGCAGAGCTGAAAGGAAAAGGATAAGGAATGGCCAAAAGTCAGGAAATAACGGTTTTAAATCAAGACACACGGGAACTGGGGAATATAACAGCTGAATTTGTAACCGGTTTTTATCCTGCCTATTGTATTGTCGGCAGTGAA
>CACZQB010000048.1 GCA_902783255.1 Oscillospiraceae bacterium
TTTAGAAGAGCTTGCTGAACACCTTCTCCGGAAACATCGCGAGTAATTGAACGGTTTTCACTTTTGCGTGAGATTTTATCAATCTCGTCAATATAAATTATTCCGCGTTCTGCTAGTTTAACATTAAAATCTGCTGCCTGAATCAATCTAAGTAATATATTTTCCACGTCTTCACCGACATATCCAGCTTCGGTTAGAGTAGTCGCATCAGCGATTGCAAATGGAACTTTAAGAGTCCTAGCAAGAGTTTGAGCAAGATAGGTTTTTCCTACACCGGTAGGACCGATAAGAAGGACATTGCTTTTTTGTAGTTCAACATTATTATTGGATTTTGCGTTTTTCCTGTTTGATGTTTTCTTTTGTGATGATTCATCCTGACTAAGAATTCGTTTGTAATGATTGTAAACGGCTACAGAAAGTGCTATTTTGGCATTGTTCTGGCCTATCACATATTCATCTAGGATTTTTTTAATATCATAAGGCTTTGGAAGATTATCTTTTGTTAATAAATTGGAGTTATTAGAACTTCCCAAATAACTGTTTCGGTTATTAATAAACTGAAACAAGGTTTCAACGCATATGTCACAGATGAAAGCACCGGACTCGGAAGGTATAAGATAGTTGACTTCATTTTCAGATCTGCCGCAAAAAGAACAGAAGGGTTGTCTTGAACGGTTATTTGATGACATGTTTTATTCCTTTTTAGTTTAATTGTGGTGTTCTATAATTTTATCTATCAATCCGTAATCAAGGGCTTCTTGAGCGGTCATAAAATTATCACGTTCTGTATCTTTTTCAATTTGTTCAAAAGGTTTACCAGTATTAGCTGAAAGGATTTCATTTAGTGTTTTTTTAGTTCTTGCAAGAAGATCTGCACGAATCAAAACATCGGTAACCTGTCCCTGAAATCCACCCAAAGGCTGATGAATCATAATCTCACTGTGGGGAAGCGCAATTCGTTTTCCTTTTGTTCCTGCAGCAAGCAAAAAAGCTCCCATTGATGCAGCCATACCGACACATATGGTTGAAACGTCACATTTAACAAAATTCATAGTATCATAAATTGCTAAACCCGCGGTTACAGAACCCCCTGGACTGTTTATATAAAAACTAATATCCTGATCAGGGTTGATTGATTCAAGGTATAGCATTTGAGCTATTATTATTTCTGCAGTCGCGTCGTTAACTTCATCAGAAAGAAAAATTACTCTGTCTTGGAGAAGACGTGACATTAAATCATATAGACGCTCTCCATTTCCTGTACGTTCAATAACATTTGGAATCAAAACACTGTTTTTCCCTGTATTAGAATCGTTTTTCATTTTTGTATACTCCATTTTATTATTTGGGCATTATATATTGTAATAGCGTTTTTAAAATAGGGCCGGCGCAAAAAAAGTAGCGTCAGCCCATAAAGCAAGTCAGTCTGCGTTCTTATTTTCTTTATTATCCTGACTTTCGGTTTCAGGCTCGGGTTCTTTATCCAGATAATTGACCTTTGAAGATGATTTAACGATTTCCATAGCTTGACGGAGTTTGAGTGTTTCTTTGACATCATCAACAGGAAGATTCTGTCTGGCATATTCTTTCTCGACATTATAACGGGAAGCTATTTCATCATATTCCTTTTCAATCGACTCTTCTGATACTTCTATATTTTCTAATTCTGCTATTTTTTCAAGTGCAAGGCGTGATTTAACTCTTGTACTCGCGGCTGATCTTGCATTGGCTTTATACTGATCGAGGGTCATTCCAAAATAAGAGAGGTAAGTCTTGAAATCCAGACCATTTATAGACATACGGGATTCGGAATCGCGAATCATATCTTCAATCTCATTGTCGACCATCGCTTCCGGAATTTCGCCAACAAGTATTTCTGCTAATTTAGCATCTATTTTTTCAGTCAGACTGCTATCCGCACTGTCGGAATGGCGTTTTTCAATTTTATTAGCTATATCAGCCCGATAGTCGGCAAAAGTATCGAAGTTAGAGACTTCTACTGCGAAATCATCATCTAACTCTGGAAGTTCATCATAAGAAAGGGAATTGATTTTTACTTTAAAAACAGCTGGTTTTCCGGCGAGTTCTTTTGCATGGTAGTCTTCCGGAAAAGTTACATTGACATCAAAAGAATCACCTGTATTCTTTCCAACAATCTGTTCTTCAAATCCTGGTATAAAAGTTCCGGAGCCGAGTTTTAAATGATGATTATTATCCTTTCCACCATCAAAGGGAACACCGTCAATGGAACCTTCATAATCTATCACAGCAGTATCTCCTATCTGTGCAGGACGATCTGAAATTTCAATTTCACGAGCCTGTCTTTGACGGACTGATTCAATTTCAGCATTAATTTCATCATCTGAAACAGGAGGCTTGACTATATCAAATTCAAATCCTTTATAGTCACCGATTTCAACTATAGGCTTAACATACATTTCGGCTTTCATTATAAGATCGTCTTCAAAA
>CACZQB010000049.1 GCA_902783255.1 Oscillospiraceae bacterium
ATAAAAATTCAAAGGAAGTATTATTTTTGAAAAAAGCAATAAAGCTCATTAAAATTATCGGTATATTTCTTATCTCGTTATTCTTAATTACATTTATCTGGTATTTGATCGAGAGGGCATCAGGTAGCAATTCCGCAAATTCATTTGCGGAATTTTTGATGTATTTATTAGGTTATGGCGAGGTTAAAAGCAAGTTTGTATTATCTAAAACTGTTTTCACGGTTATAGGCTTGCTATCGGTAACCCTCTTATCTTCCGCGTTTACCGTGAGCCTGTTTGATTTGCGCAGAAAGCTGAAAATCTTTCCCGATATAATAATCACGAAAAGCGAAGCAAACAGCTTTCGCTACACGATTGCTATGGCAAGCAATAGAAAGGATATTTACAATATTCGGCTCAGACTAATGTGCGATACCGAAGATGAAGTTTATTATGAGGACTTCTTTGTGCCATACCTTTCTAAATCGTCAAAAATAAAATTAATTATTCAGGATGTTTTGCCGGGAACAGTTGTTTATGACTATCTGAGAGCAGCTGTAGCAAAAAATGATGATTCCGCTTGCCTTCTCCTTGTTGCCTCATATATTGATATGGGCAACGGACAGGAATATACAATTTGTAATAGATACAGGTACGAAGAAGAAAAATTTATTTTCGTCCGTAGCGAAAGCGAAAACATCCTCTGTAATTACACGGATTTGAGCGATAATTTGATTAAGAAAATCGAACAAACCTCTGATGAAGAAATGAAAGCGTGTGCAGAATCGTTTCTCCGAAATGATTCCTTTGCGGCTGACCTGTCTCAAATCACGACTATTTGTTCAGAAGATATTGATGTAAAAAAAGAGGGAAGAAAGTTTACTGCCGACCTTCATATGAACGGTCGAAAAGAATACAAACCTGATGACTTTTGTATGGTATGTATTCCAAAGCCTTTTGGGGGAGATTGGAGCATATATCGCAGGCTTAGCGGAAGTCTTGAATTTGATTACAGTGTCAGCGAAAATACTTCAATCCTTGTTGAGATAAAAGGAGAACACAAAATCAAATTACCCTATACAGACCATTTGGAACTGAAACCGACAAACGGTACAGAACACTTCTCATTCGATTTTTCGGGATATGAACAAAATCAGTTGAAGAATATTGAAGAGATTTGTTTTACTGCTTTCTATAAAAACACATGCAATAATACCCATTCAGGTTCATTTATGATTTCTGATTTAAATGTTAAAATAAAGTGAAGCATAGACAAAGCATAATACCTGTATGTCTCCGGATTAAAAGTGTAACACCTCTGTGCTGATACTTATTCGATGATTTGCAATGAATCGAATAGGCTGCAATACTTTTAAAAAGCAGAGTTATTGAGAATGCGATACAATTGTTGAACTGTAAAAAGACGGATACCAAGCGAGAGTCTTTTCAGAAATATGATATTGAATTATAAGGGGCTATAACATGAATCTCAACGAAATACAATCCATAGAAGCATCGTCGATAGACGAGATGATCGGTTACGGAAAAGAGTTAGTAGAGCGATTCATCAAAAAAAGTCATTATTTTGAAGCCAGCGTTATTTCTGAAGAATCATCTTTAACGCTATTCGTGTCCGGAAATACTGTTTATTTACCGTATCATGCTATTCCTGCAAATCAGTCGAAGACAGACCTCATGCATTTCGTCGCTGAAAAAATACATGAAATGGATCTCCGTACCGAGATTATTGATGAAGGCACGGTATTGAAAATTAAGCTTCCCGAAGAAGTTTATATTCAGGTGTTAAAAGAGTATTATATGGTGATGTCAACGGAAGATATAATTTCCCTCTGCCGCAAAAAGATTTTTGTTAAGCATTATTCCTATATTCGCCCATATAAAATTGAGGTGTCAAAGGACTGCATTATTACAGCTTGGGGAGATTGTAGACAAGTAACTACAGAAACCGTTCACAAATTCGGTTTATTAAAAGCCTAAATACGAGTCAATATATATTATCTGCCATATCATCAATGAATACTCAGGATTTAAATATGAGTATTCCAATGTATTATTCGATGACAAGTATGAATATGGAGAGGCATCTTTGTTAA
>CACZQB010000050.1 GCA_902783255.1 Oscillospiraceae bacterium
CAAAAAATAAAAAAAATAATAAATCACGTTAATATTTTCGGAGGTTTCAATTATGTTTTTAACTTTTCTAACCAGCGGAATGCCTTCCTCGGTCGGTGGACCGCAAATCGGTGATGCTGCTGCTGCGGCAATAGGCTCAAACGCATTCGCATTTCTTGAAAGCGGCCTTTTCTGGGGCTTTCTCGGAGCCGCGCTCTGCGCACTTCTCGCATTCATCGGTTCCGCAAGAGGCGTTAATATCGCCGGCGAAGCTGCTGCAGGTCTTGTTACGGAAGATCCTTCAATGTTCGGCAAGATAGTTATTATCGAAAACCTTCCCGCTACACAGGCTATATACGGTCTTCTCATTGCGTTTGTAGCCGTCAGCAAACTCGGTCTTTTTGCTCCCGAACTTGCAGAAGTTTCACTTCTTCAGGGCGCGCTTCTTTTCCTTGCATGCATGCCTATGGGTATAGTCGGTCTTATCTCCGCTATATATCAGGGACGAACAGCTGCTGCAACAATAAGCATTCTCACCAAAAACCCGAACGAGACATCCAAATGTATCCTTATTACCGCTATGGTTGAAACATTTGCGATATTTGCTCTTCTTATCTCGTTCCTTCTTGTCAACTTTATTATCAAATAAGGAAAAAATAATGGGAATAGATAACATTCTCGAGCGTATAGCGGTAGACGCCGAAAAAAGTGCGTCGGATGTCACGTCCGAGGCAAGGAAAAAGGCGACCGAGATATACGCCGAACGCACAGCCGAGGCGAAAACGGCATCAGCCGAACAGATCGAAGCGGCTGAAAAAGAAGCTATCAATACCATAAACCACATCAAAAGCACTGCGGCTCTTGAATCAAGAAAGCTTATACTCGGCGCAAAAAGAGCGGTCATCGATGAGGTTTTTGACGATATTCCGTCCGCTTTTCGCAGAATGCCTAAAGATGAATACGCCGCTTTCCTTGCCGGCGTAGCCGTAAAATCTTCAGAAAAAGGCACATTATATTTTGCGAATGCCGATTTTGATGTTGCGGATAAGGTCAAGGAGCTTCTGAAGGACAAGCCGCAGTACAAGGTCGCAAAATCCACGGTCAAAGACATATCCAGCGGCTTTTGCATAAAATACGACAACGTTAAGATCAACTGCTCCATAGACTCTATCGTGGAGAATATGAGACCGGAGCTTGAATCTATCGTTGTTTCCAAACTTTTTCCTGAAAACACGGAGAAAAAATGAGCAGATATAAAGATACTGATTATCTTAATATTTCAATGCGGATAAAATACCTTGAAGCCCGTCTGATGGGGGCGGAAGCTTTTGCCCGGATACTTTCGTCGAAAACACCTGAAGATGCAATGTCGTTTATACGCGAACATCTCGGCATCGAAGAATCAGCGAATACGGCTGTCGGTTTTGAATCTGTTATAGCTGCTGAAGAGAAAAAAATATCTGAGTTTCTCAGAAAAAACGTTCCTGATCGTGCACTTATCGATATTTTCGATATCCGCCGTGATTTTATGAATATCAGAGCCATCATAAAAGCGGAAATCAGGGGCATCTCTCCCGATTCCATGCTTGTAACTGGCGGAACAATGAGCGCAGACGAAATAAAAGCGGCTTATAATCGGCAGGACGAAAAAGCTTTGAACGGATATCTGATGTCTGCCGTAAAAACGGCAAGACAGGTATACGCGCAGACTGCAGATCCGCAGAAAATCGATACAGTATGTGACAGGGTATGCTTCGAATGTCTGAAATCGGCAGCGGAAAGATCCCCGTTTGATTTCGTTTCCGATTTTTTCGGTACCAGAATCGATATAATTAATATCCTGTCCCTTATCCGTCAGAAGCTTATGGGAAAGGACATACGTTTCTTTTCCGAAACAGTGCTTCCCGGAGGAAAAATGTTCGCTCCTCAGAAGATGACAGAGTTTTATACCCGCACGCCTGAAGAGTTTATCGAATATCTTTCGCATACTTCATATGCGTCGATCGCCGAAGGATTTGACGTTTCTTCTCCGGATCCGTCTCTTCTAGAAAAACATGCGGACATATTCGTGTGCAAAATGATAAAGCAAATGCGCAAAACACCATTTGGTCCGCAGGTGGTGGTCGGATATATCCTCGCAAAAGAATACGAAATCAAAAATATCAGAATCGTTATGGCCGGTATGATATCCGGACAGAGCAGCGATACGATAAAAGAAAGACTGAGGCTCGGTTATGAATAAAATTGCCTGTGTGGGTGATAAAGACAGCGTTCTGGGCTTTATGGCAATAGGTTTTGAAGTTCATACCGCTGATACATTGCCCGAAGCGGAAAAGACGGTGAAATCTCTTGCGGAATCCGCAGAGTATCCTGTTATTTTCGTCACCGAAGAATATTACAACGGAATGCAGCATTTGATATCGTCATATTCCGAAAAAACCGTCCCGGCAATCATTTCCATCCCAGGCAAAAACGGTTCTCAGGGCACGGGCCTTGCCGCTGTGAAGGCGCTTACCGAAAAGGCGATAGGCGCCGATATTGCGCTTAATTCTTAACAAACTATTCAAGGAGTTTTAAAATGGCAGCAAATAACGCAGAAGGAAAAATAATCAAAGTTGCTGGACCTCTCGTTGTTGCGGAAGGTATGAGCGGCGCGAATATGTATGACGTTGTACGTGTCGGAAAATCACGCCTTATCGGCGAAATTATCGAAATGCGCGGCGACAGGGCGTCGATCCAGGTTTATGAGGAGACTGCGGGTATCGGTCCCGGCGACGAGGTTGTTTCGACCGATATGCAGCTGTCGGTCGAACTTGGTCCCGGTCTGATAAAAAATATATACGACGGAATTCAGAGACCTCTCGAAGCTATACGCGAAAAGTGTGGGGCGCTGATCGAAAGGGGTATCGATGTTCCGTCTCTGAACCGCGAAATATATTGGAATTTTGAAGCAGCTCTTAAAATAGGCGATATGGTAAAACCCGGCGATATCGTAGGTACAGTTCAGGAAACACCTGTTTTCGTGCACAAAATAATGGTTCCTCCCGATATCGAAGGCGAAATTATTTATATCAAATCGGGTTCATACACCGTAAATCAAATGGTTGCAAAAGTGAAAAAACCGAACGGTGAATCTGTTGAAATAAAGCTTTTGCAGCGGTGGCCCGTCAGAAAAGCAAGACCTTACAAAACTAAGATCGCACCGTCAGCTCCGTTTATTACGGGACAGAGATCAATAGATACATTTTTCCCCCTTGCGAAAGGCGGAACTGCATGCGTTCCCGGACCTTTCGGCAGCGGAAAGACAGTTGTTCAGCATCAGCTCGCCAAATGGTCTGATGTAGATATCGTCGTTTACATAGGTTGCGGCGAACGCGGAAACGAAATGACAGACGTTCTTCTTGAATTTCCCGAGATTTCTGACCCGCGTACGGGACAAAGCCTCATGAACAGAACAGTTCTTATCGCAAACACATCAGATATGCCCGTTGCAGCCCGCGAAGCTTCGATTTATACCGGGATCACCATTGCCGAATATTTCCGTGACATGGGTTATGACGTTGCAATTATGGCGGACTCTACTTCACGATGGGCTGAAGCTTTGCGCGAAATATCCGGACGTTTGGAAGAAATGCCGGGCGAAGAGGGCTATCCCGCATACCTTACATCACGCCTTGCGCAGTTTTACGAGCGCGCAGGATACGTCAATTGCCTCGGTTCCGATCTCAGACACGGCAGCATTTCCGCAATAGGCGCCGTATCCCCTGCAGGCGGTGACCTTTCAGACCCCGTTGCTCAGGCAACGATGCGTATCGTAAAAGTTTTCTGGGGACTTGATTCTTCTCTTGCATACAAACGTCACTTCCCCGCGATCAACTGGCTCAACTCATATTCCCTTTATTATGATAAAATAGCCGATTATATCACTGAAAAGAATGCGCCGGAATGGAAGAAGCAGTCTTCACAGGCTCTGAAAATACTGCAGATCGAAAGCGAGCTTGAAGAGATCGTAAAACTTGTAGGTATCGATGCGCTTTCTGCCTCAGACCGTCTTACGATGGAGACCGCAAAATCCATACGTGAAGACTATTTGCAGCAGGATGCAATGAGCATAGATGACTCGTATTCTTCTTTATTCAAACAAAATGCAATTCTTACGCTTATTATGAATTTCAATAAGAAAGCTGTCGATGCTCTTTCTCGCGGCGCAAGTCTTGATAAGCTGATCAATACTCCCGTCAGAGATAAGATCGCGCGTTTGAAGGATGTTCCGGAATCTTTTGTCGCGGAAGAATTCACGAAAGTATCAAAACAGCTTGATGAAGAGATAGACAATATTCTCAAATCGAAGGAGGTCGACGAATAATGTATAAGGAGTATAAGTCGATTCAGGAAGTCGCCGGTCCTCTTATGGTCGTCCGCAATGTTTCGGGCGTAACATACGGCGAACTCGGCGAAATACGCACGCAGACTGGTGAAATACGCCGCTGCAAAGTTCTTGAGGTAAACGGAACCGATGCTGTCGTTCAGCTTTTTGATTCTTCTGCAGGCATGAATCTTGCAGAAAGTTCCGTCCGCTTTCTCGGAACAGGTATAGAATTCGGCGTTTCTCCCGATATCCTCGGCAGAATATTCGACGGTCTCGGCAGACCTATTGATAATGCCGTTCCCGTTATAGCTGAAAAAATGATGGATATAAACGGCGTTCCCATGAACCCTGCGGCTAGAAACTACCCTTCTGAATTTATTCAAACGGGCGTTTCAGCCATTGACGGACTGAATACTCTTGTCCGCGGTCAGAAACTGCCGATATTCTCAGGCTCCGGTCTTCCCCATGCCAATCTTGCCGCTCAGATAGCCCGCCAGGCAAAAGTTCTGGGCACCGACTCGAAATTTGCCGTCGTTTTTGCCGCTATCGGCATCACATTTGAAGAAGCGGATTTCTTTATCTCCGACTTTAAGCGCACCGGCGCGATAGACAGAACGGTTCTTTTTATAAACCTGTCTTCAGACTCTGCGATAGCCCGTATTTCAACGCCGCGTGTTGCTCTTACCGCTGCTGAGTACCTTGCTTTTGACCTCGGTATGCATGTTCTTGTTATAATGACTGACATAACAAACTACGCCGAGGCAGTTCGCGAAGTTTCTGCCGCAAGAAAAGAAGTTCCTGGCCGCCGCGGTTATCCCGGATATATGTATACCGACCTTGCCACAATGTATGAACGCGCAGGCAGAAGAAAAGACAGTGAAGGTTCGATTACAATGATCCCCATTCTCAGTATGCCTGAGGACGATAAAACTCATCCCATTCCGGATCTTACGGGCTACATCACCGAGGGACAGATCATACTTTCAAGAGAACTGCACAAAAAAGGCATAACTCCTCCTATAGATGTTCTTCCGTCTCTTTCACGTCTGAAAGATAAAGGTATAGGCGCGGGAAAAACAAGAGAAGACCACGCAAATACCATGAACCAGCTTTTTGCATGCTATGCCAGGGGCAAAGAGGCAAAGGAACTTATGGTAATTCTCGGAGAAGCGGCTTTAACGCCCATAGACCGCGTTTATGCGAAATTTGCAGATGACTTTGAAGAGAAATATATAAATCAGGGCTATAATACCGACCGTTCCATTGAAGAAACACTGAATCTGGGTTGGGAGCTTCTTTCCGTATTTCCGCGTTCCGAGCTGAAACGTATCAAACAACCTATATACGATAAATACGCAAAGAAAAAAGAGGATTGAACCCCGTATTCTAAAATCATTTTCCGGAGATCGAAATGGCAACAGTAATGAAGGTAAATCCAACGCGAATGGAGCTGTCAAAGCTGAAAAAAAGGCTGAAAACAGCGCGTCGCGGACATAAGCTTCTGAAAGACAAGCGGGACGAGATGGTAAAGCAGTTTCTTGAGCTTGTCAGAAAAAACAGAGAACTTCGCACGGAAGTGGAAGAAAATCTGAAACAAGTTCAGACTTTTTTTTCCGTTGCCGCCGCAACAATGTCCTCGCAGGCAGTCGAGGAAGCTCTTATATGCCCGAAACAGGAAATAGTACTTGAAACAGATACAAAAAACATCATGAGTGTTATAGTCCCGAAGTTTAACTACACCATGACGGGTAAAGACTCCGATATTTTCTCTTACGGCTTCGTTACTACCACTGCGGAACTTGATGTCGCCGTAGGCGCACTTGCAAAAATCGTTTCACAGCTTGTAGAACTTGCCGAAACCGAAAAAAGTGTTCAGCTGCTCGCTTCCGAAATAGAAAAAACAAGACGCAGGGTAAACGCTCTTGAACATGTTATGATCCCCAATCTTGAAGTTACAGTAAAAAGTATTGTTATGAAGCTGGATGAGAACGAAAGAGGCAATATTACGCGTCTGATGAAAATCAAAGATATGATGCTTGCCGAAACAAGGCACGAAAACATAACATGATTCGTTTTATCACTCTTGACTCTCATGACCCCGCATTCAATCTGGCAACAGAAGAATATCTTTTTTCTCAAAATGACGATGCGGTCCTTCTCTGGCAAAATTATAACGCCGTTATAATAGGCAGAAACCAGAATACCCTTGCCGAAATTAATAAGGAAGTCATTGATAAATACGGCATCTCCGTCGTTCGCAGAATAACCGGCGGCGGCGCCGTTTTTCATGACAGGGGAAATGTTAATTATTCCGTCATTACAACAGAGTCCGAAAGCGGTTCGATCAATTTTGCAAAATACCTTACGCCGGTCATAAATGCGCTTCTCGATCTTGGCATTCATGCCGAATTTTCGGGAAGAAACGATATTCTTGTGAACGGCTTTAAAATATCAGGCAATGCTCAGCATATTTCGGACAGACGCGTTCTTCATCACGGCACTCTCCTTTTTTCTTCAGATCTTGATATGATGTCAAAGGTCCTTAATGTCAGCAAAGAAAAGATCAGATCAAAGGCCGTTTCTTCTGTCCGATCAAGAGTTGCAAACATAAAAGATTTTTTGCCTGAAAGCGAGGCTGTAACAACTGAAGATTTTATGGGCGTCCTTAAACGATACTACATTGAAAATCTCGGTTGTGTTCTTTCTGAGCTCAGCGAAAAAGAGTTGTCTGAGGCGGAAGCGCTTGCAAATTCAAAATACCGCACATGGCAGTGGAACTACGGAAATTCGCCTAAGTATACTTTTTCTTCATCTGCATACTTATCGTGCGGAACGGTCGAGATCAGGCTTGAAATTATCGACGGCAAAATATCGGACGCTGCAGTATACGGCGATTTTTTTTCCGTCAAGCCGAAAGAAGAGTTCGTTTCGGCAATAAGAGGCGTTGAACACAGCGAAAGCGCGCTTCTTTCTGTTCTTAAAAAGATAAATGTCGCCGATTATTTTATCGGTGTTAAAGAAAATGAATTAATTAGACTGTTTTTTTAGGAGAATGAAATGGACAGAACTGTTTTGGAAAAAGAGTTGAATTCGCCTTTACGCGAAGTGCGTATGCAGGCTGCGAAAAAGCTCGGTGAAATGATCGCATCGGGTGAAATCGTCCCCGAAAAAGGTCAGAACGATGTTAATAACCACATTCACACAACATACTCGTTTTCTCCCTATTCACCGTCAGCAGCGGCATATTTCGGCTTTATGGCAGGACTTTCGACTGTTGGCATAATGGATCATGACAGCGTAGGAGGATGCGAGGAATTTATTTCTGCTGCAAAGAATATCGGAGTTGCGTCAACATGCGGTGTTGAATGCAGGGTCAGCGTGAAAAATTCACCCTTTGCGGGCAAAAAAATCAACAATCCCGATCAGCTTTCCGTAATATACTGTTCTCTTCACGGAATACCTCATACTCAGTTCAAAACCGTTGCGGATTATTTTGCGCCCGTAACTGCCGCAAGAAACGAACGCAACAGAAAAATGACGGATAATCTTAATAAGATATTTTCCGCTTTTGATATTTCCGTTGATTTTGATAACGATATAGTTCCATTGTCAGAGTTTAAAAACGGAGGAAGCATAACAGAACGTCACGTCCTCTTTGCTGTAAGTAAAAAAATAATCGCCAAATTCGGAAAAGGCGAGAAGGTGGTTGATTTTCTTAAAAACAGCCTTAATTACAATGTATCGGCAAAAATCGAGGGATATCTTTCCGACCCCGAAAATAAATGCTATGAATACGATCTTCTCGGTGTTCTCAAAAGCGATGTAACACGTTTCTATATCGATGCCAATGAAGAAGAGTGCCCCGATGTCTCAAAAATAATCGATCTTGCCGCACAAACAGGTTCGATTATGGCATATCCTTATCTTGGCGATATCACAAACAGCGTAACAGGAGATAAACGCGCTCAAAAATTTGAAGATGATTTTCTTGAAGATCTTATAGCCTGGCTTAAAAAAATCGGGTTTAACGCAATAACCTATATGCCGTCAAGAAATACGATCGAACAGCTCAGACATCTTCGCTCACTTTGCGATAAATACGGATTTTTCCAGATAAGCGGTGAGGATATCAACACGCCGCGCCAGAGTTTTATATGCATGGCTCAGAGAAATCCCGAGTTCGCAAATCTTCAGGACGCCGCATGGGCTTTGATCGGTCACGAATCTGCTGCAACGAAAAACATCGAACGCAGCTTCGTTTCCGAAAAAACCGACCTTGCGCTTCCGTATCTTAACGACAGAATAGCTTTTTATGCCGCAATCGGAAAAAATACCGTAAACAGGAGCTGAAAATATGAAACTTACAGATATCAATATCCGCGATCCGTTCATTCTTACCGAAAACGGACAGTATTATCTTTACGGCACACGAGGCGCCTCATGCTGGGGAACGGCAACAGGTATAGATGTTTATACCAGTCAGGATCTTGAAACATGGAGCGAACCTCACGAGGTCTTCAGCGCGCCTTCAGACAGAGAATGGAAATCACATATGTGGGCGCCGGAGGTTCATAAATATAACGACGCATTTTATATGTTCGTTACTTTCAATGACCCTGAAAACGCAACATATATCCTCAGAGCGGATGATCCGAAAGGCCCGTTTGTGATGCACAGCGAAGGTGCGGTAACACCCAAAAACTGGGTTTGCCTTGACGGTACTTTTTATATGGAGAACGGCCGTCCCTATATCGTATTCTGTCATGAATGGGTCCAGATCAAAAACGGAACTATCTGCGCTCTGGAACTGTCGTCTGATCTTAAGCACGCTGCAGGTGAACCTTTTCAGATCCTTGCCGCTTCGGAGCATCCCAAAGTTAAACCGTTCAGGGAAGACTGCTATGTTACAGACGGTCCGTTTATGTTCAGATCCGATGATGGCAGACTGTCAATGATCTGGTCAAGCTTTGCCGAAAACGGGTATCTTGAGGCAGTAACATATTCCGAAAACGGAATAAAAGGACCGTGGAAACATTCTTCCGATCTTCTTTTTGAGCAGGACGGCGGGCACGGTATGATTTTCAGAACACTTGACGGTGAAATGAAGTTTATTTGCCACCAACCCAACAAAACTCCCCTCGAAAGACCGGTTATTGTGGATATAGAAGAAAAAAACGGAATGCCTTCACGCAAAAATTCATAAAAACTCAAAAATCATATATAATAAATTGCCGGTTTTACCGGCAATAATTTTGTGAGGAACATTGGATGAGTTTACTCGTCTAAATATGCGATATCAAAGTTTCGAATTCACAAAATGTTCATTGTTCAATCATTGTAAAAATTCTTATATATGATATAATAATATGGTTAAGGAGTAGAGTGAATATATATGCGCAGAACAGTAAAAATAAACCGTATTCTGAAATTATTATTGCCAATGGCGCTCATGATATGCGTTATTGCGCTGCTTCCATTTTCCGCATTTGCCGAAGTCGAACCGTTTCAGTTCGAAATGACAGAAGAACCGGTCTATATAGATGTAAAAACCACCGAAGAAGTAGTGGAATTCTATGAAAACGCCACTACCGAAGATTTATTGTCGCCATCTGCAAATACATTTGTGAAAAGGCAGATAGTTCTTCCCGAAAGCGCAAAGCCTGTTGAAAAAGATGTTGTCGTGCATACTTTCAGCTTATCGGATATTACAGAAACGGATATTGCGTCCGCTCAGGAAAGTATAAATGAAATAATGGATGAGGTTTTTCTGGAAATAACCTCAAGCCTCGGAAAAAAATATATTTCAACGCTTGTTTATCTTTACGGCGCAAACTACAGCATGAGCTACAATGCCGAAACAGGCGAAGTTTCCGAAACGCTTCTTCACGTTGCTCTCGCTTTAGGTGAAAATGCTGGCGATTATAAAAATATTGTGGAAAACTATGTTCGCCCGAATGCGGATAAATGGCGCGACCTTCCCTCCGCAAACAAGATCATAGAACTTAACAACTTTTTACTTGACGGACGTTTCAGCTATGATATATCTCTGAAGCAGCGTAAAAGCACCTACGCGTTTATACGTGACGGCAAAGGCGTTTGCGAAGAGTATGCCGGTCTTACGTCTCTTTTCCTTGATGAACTCGGTTTCGAGAATATTCTTGTTCGCGGTTATACAAAAAACGGAACGGAACTGGAAGATCACGTATGGAACCTTGTAAATGTCGACGGGGAGTGGTATAACCTTGATATCCTTTGGGATGGACCGATAGATGAAAACGGAAATCATACCGATATCACAACAGATTATCTGCTTAAATCAAAAAATACCGTCAAGTCTACACACCTTGTAAAATCAATATATAATCAGTATACCGAACTTGCAAAAAAAGATTTCGACCTTACGCCGTATCTTGTTCCTGAAGAACCCGAAGAACCTGAAATTCCCGATGAACCCGAAATTGTCATAACTCCCGAGCAGGAGCTTAAAGATGCCAGAGCCGCTCTTGCCGCAGCTATCGATGCCGCTTATGATATTGTATACAGAAACTATTTTGTCTATACCCCTCAGTCTGTTGAAAAAATAATGCCGTATTATACGGAAGCTAAAGCAGTATACGACAATAAAGACTCAACCATCGACGTGATCAGAAATCATACTGATACTCTTTCATATGCCGTTGAAAATTATGCCGAAGTCTTTACTCCGGCAGACAAAACATCTCTCTACAGATATCTCAGCCGCGCATACGGTGTTTTGCTTTACGACTATGAGCTTTACGATCGTGCAACGGTAGAAGCACTTATAGAACCCTATGAAGCAGCTGTTGATGTTTATCAGAATGAATACGCAACACAAAAAGAAGTTGATAAAGCAAAAAATAATCTTAAAACATACGTAAATCAGCTTGTTTTGCTTGAAACTGAAAATGCGGAAGAGCCCGAACAGGGTACTTCATCAGGCACTACTGGGATAATTAAGCCGGAAGATTTTAAAATCATTCCCAATCTTCCGTTTACTCCCGGCACCCGTCAGGAAGAAACGCCCGATCCTGAGCAAAGCGGGCAGGAAAACTCTGAAACAGTTGAGAATACCGAGAATAATTCTTCGGAAACAATTACCGATCCGCCGCAGGACGAACAACAAAATGAACCTTCTCAATCCGAAGAAACTGAAACTCCGTCCGAAACAACCGAAACTCAGCCCGAATACACAGAAGAAACGCCGATCACAGAACCTGAAACAAATCCTGAACCGGAATCTCCCGGTACGCCTTCCGTTCCCGAATTAGATCCGACTCCCGAAAAAGAAGCCTTTTCATGGGACGCTTTCTTCAGAAGCGATATTCCTTTTTATATTCTTATCGCGCTTGTTGCATTCGGAGGCATTTTATATCTTTTAATCTCAAGAATTCGCACAAAGAACAGTGAGGTCCACTATATAGATATCGACGAAGAAGACGACGATTTTTACGATGACGAATTCGATGATAAAGAGGAAACCGGTAAATCTTCTGAAGACTTTGCCGAAAACAGCGCTGAAAGTCAGAATAAATCTGTCGAAACAACAACTGCGGAAAACTCCGATAGTGCAGATACCGACGAAGTAAACCCCTCGACAGTTTCAGAAAAAACCGCTCCTGAGCCTGAGATTGAACCGGAAAATCCCGAAAATAAGCCTGCCGGATCAGAAAATACGTCTTCAAAAGAGCAGTTAAAGGATGATAATACTGAAAACAACTCCGCAGATCTCGAACCATCCGATCAACCTGCTCAAAAAGAACCGGAAATAAGCGATTCCGTCAATACGGCAGAAAACAAAACAGAAGAGACAAATGCCGAGTCTTCAGCGGAAGAACCCACTGAAACCTTTTCCGACTCAGCTGAAATACAAAAAAATAGCGAAAAGGACGAAGAAAAATGAGTAATGATTTAACATCTGTTTGCACACCTCATATTTCGAATCCGCCTGTTCCGTATGCAAAAACCGTTCTTATGCCGGGTGATCCTTTAAGAAGTGAGTATATGGCAAAAAAATATCTTGAAAACCCTGTTCTTGTCAATAATGTCAGGGGCGTTCAAGGTTATACGGGAACTTACAACGGTAAACCCATATCTATAATGGCAAGCGGAATGGGAGTGCCTTCTATCGGTATTTACAGCCATGAACTGTTTTCGTTTTTCGGAGTGGAAAGTATTATCAGAATAGGTTCTATGGGCGCATATTCGGCAGCGATAGCACTTCGACAGGTCATTATTGCAATGTCTGCGTCAACAGATTCCTCATTTATCGATCAATATTCTCTGCCGGGATCATTTTCTCCCACAGCCGACTGGTCATTGCTGAAAAGGGCCGCAGATCTTGCAGAAACAAAAAAAATCAATTACTCCGTCGGTTCTGTTTTAACAAGCGACCGTTTTTACAACGATGATTCGGAAGCAAATAAAAAATGGGCAAAAATGGGCATCCTGGGCGTTGAAATGGAAACTGCCGCTCTTTATTCCGTTGCAGCACGTCTCGGAAAAAAAGCTCTTTCAATCCTTACAGTATCCGATAATATCGAAACGGGGGAGGAGCTCCCCGCATCAGAACGGCAGACATCGTTTGACGATATGGTCATCCTTGCGCTCGGTCTTATATAAATAAAAAGCGGCGACCGCCGCTTTTTTTGTTGTTATTTTCTTATGCAGTTTGACTGTTTTTCTTGTCGATCAGCTCAGTGATTATTTTATAAATCACGCCGAATGTCGGCACAGACAAAAGCATGCCGAAAAATCCTCCGAGTCCTCCGCCTGTAAACAGCGCAACAAATGTGAGCCACGCAGGCATTCCCATCGGGCGGACCGTCAGTTTCGGCGAGATAAGGTGTTCATTCAGCTGCTGAAGAACTATTATCATTATTATAAACCACAGAGCATTTATCGGCTTGCTTATAAAAAGTATAAACACAGATGGGATCGCACCTATAAGCGGGCCGAAAAAAGGAATTACGTTTGTAAGAGCAATTATCGCGGAAATCAAAATCGCATACGGAAGGCCTATAACTGTCATACATACAAAGCAAAGCACTCCCACTATAAGAGCGTCAAGAAGGCGCTGTCCGAGATAATCTCCGAAAACATCGGACGAAATACTCGTTATTCCCGATATTTTTACAGCGGCTTTTTCCGGAATGTATGCATAAAGCAAACGTCTGCACTGACTGAGCAGCATATCCTTGCTTGCAAGCATATAAACAGACATCGCAAAACCCATCAGAGCGTTGATTACTCCGGACGCAATATCTCCGGCGGCAGCAAATATTTCCGGTATCGCATTCATAATGTTTTCAGGCATTTTTTCAATCAGATCGATCGTGAATTTTTTCACTTCATCGGCAATTGAAACATTAAGTCCGAGAGCGTTTTCAAGCCATTCCGTAATGGAAATAAAATTCTTTATATATTCGC
This sequence comes from Oscillospiraceae bacterium, assembly GCA_902783255.1. Lineage (GTDB taxonomy): Bacteria > Bacillota > Clostridia > Oscillospirales > UBA644 > HGM12619. The sequence goes on from CACZQB010000050.1 coordinate 13,796, forward strand.
TTCTGTTATTGTAAAGATTTACAACGCTTGAGATCGTCTGCGGCACAATAAGCCCGAAAAGGATCGCAGTAACAGCAAGAAAAATAATATAGACCGTCAAAATGGCAAATGCTTTTACTGCTCCTGTATGCGGTTTTTTTGCTTTTTTAAATAATTTACCGTCAAGTTTTCCATACGCCTTTATGAAAAATTCTAAAGGTCTGTTAAGTAAAAATGCGATACAAAAGCCAACGATTATAGGATTCAGTATACCCCATATAAGTGTCAGAATGCCGGATATTTTATTGATATTGATGATTACCGCAACAAGAAAAACGGCAAATGTTATGGCAAGAAGAATGCTCCTTAAAAGCTTTTTATCCATCCTTCTTTTCCGCCTCCTTCAAGGCGAGATTTTTCTTCTGAAGCCTGCTCGCGACCGCTTTGCTCGTAAGCCTGTAAATGACTGCAAACATCGGTACGCCAATAAGTATGCCCGGCACACCCATCAAACCGCCGCCTATCAGAATAGCTACCATTACCCACCATGCCGGCATTCCTATCGAATCTCCGACAATCTTCGGACCTATCAGGTTTCCGTCGATCTGCTGCAAAACGATAATGAATACCGTGAACCATACTGCCTGCATCGGATCAACAACAAGCAGAAGAAAAATTGACGGAATTGCGCCTATGAAAGGACCAAAGAAAGGAATAATATTCGTTACCCCGACAACTACGGATATAAGCAAAGTGTATTGGAACTGACAGATCGTCATACCTATAAAACAAAGGATCCCGACGATAAACGCTTCGAGCAGACGGCCTGATACAAAATTGCTGAACATCTCGTTGCTTATTGAAAGTACTTCATACGTTTTGTCCGCCACTTTTTTCGGAATAAACGCATTGAAAACATTTTTAAGCTGTTTTATCAGAGATTCTTTGCTTGCAAGCATGTAAATAGACATCACAAAGCCAAGAAGTATATTCATTACCGAGGATGCCAGTGACCTTGTAAAGTCAAAAAGATTCGGGATCCAACCTGAAATAATTTCAGGAAAATTCTCAAAAAATTCTGCGGTTTTCTGCGATATAAAGTCAGAAAGCGGAACTTTTTCTACTTCAAGCACGTCTGTAAGCGCTTCGCCTTCAACGACCGGAGCGGAAAACGAAAATTCAAACGGCAGCCAATCTTCTATATCTGAAAGCAGCTTATTGAGGTTTTTGCTGTAAGTTTCAAAGTTTGATGCAATTTGAGTAACGCTTTTTGTAATTTCAGGTATTACCAGCCATAAAAGAAGAGAGATAATTGCAAGAAAGAGAATATAAACAGTCAGCAGCGCAAGCGCTTTTTTGAGATTCAGTATTCGTCTTTTAGCCTTTTCGGAGCGCTCCTTGACAGGCTTTTTGTTTGCGGAAGCCTTTTTTCTCAAAGGGGAAGTATAGGCTTTGAAAAAAAACATATATGGCCGGTTCAAAACAAAAGCAATCGCAAAACCTATCAGTATAGGCGAAAGCAGTCCTATAAACCAGCCTACTGAACCGATTATCCATTCAATATTTATAATAACCGCCACAAGCAGAACGCTGTAAGCGATAATAATAAGTATATGTTTAAAAAGTTTTTTATCCATACCAAAACCTTCTTAAAGAATGTTTTCTGATATTAACATCTATACATTATAAATTATAGCATAAATAATCCGGGTTGTCAATTCTAAAAACCGCAAAAAAAGCGGAGGGAACGCAAAAAGTGATGAACGACAGATTTATACAGGCGATCGAAAGAGTCCGAAAGAACGGAAAAACAGTAAACGGTATCGGCACATATTCCGAAAGTACACTTCACGCCGTTTTGAAAAATTATTACGAACCCGATCCTTCAAGACACGAGCTGCGGCTTGGCAAATATGTTGCGGATATCATCGGACAGGAAGGTATAATCGAAATACAGACGCATCAACTTTTCAGACTTAAAGAAAAAATCAGTAATTTCCTGTCTGTTTCACGTGTTTCCGTTGTGTTTCCCGTCATAAAAGATAAATATGTAGTATGGAGCGACGCAGAAACAGGTAAGATGTCCGGAAAAAGAAAATCGACAAAACACGAAACTGTTTATACCGCAGTTTCGGAGCTTTACCCGCTACGCGAGTTTATTTTGAATCCCGGATTTCGCTTTATCGTTCCCATTATCACCGCGGTAGATTATAAATCTTTCAAACGGAACAAATATGGAAGAAAAACAGATGTTCATCGTCTTAACTGCATCCCAATTGATTTGATTGATGAAAAGTTTTTTATATGTTCGGATGATTATGAATATCTGATACCTGCTGATTTGCCCGAAATATTCACATCGGCAGACTTCGCGCGGGAAGCTCGTATTTCCAAAAGCTCAGCCTCAAATGTGCTCAGATTACTGTATGATGCGGGAGTTGTTGTCCGTACGGGAAAAGTGGGAAATGCGTGGAAATATTCAAAAAAAAAGAATCAGTAATCAACATCGTATCATTCCCTTGATACAAACATTTTTTTGATAATAAAAAAATAGGAAGTGAATTAATCATGAATGAAAATCTTGAGAAGATTTTTGAGTTTATCGTTGAGCTTGACAAGCTTAAAACAGTATTTCGTCAAACATATATTCTGGGAGAGGACAGACCGGAAAACGATGCGGAGCATTCCTGGCATATGGCAATGATGGTACCGCTTCTGAGCAGATATTCAAATCAGAAGATAGACGAAGGGAAAACGATCAAGATCTGTCTCGCTCACGACCTTGTTGAAATATATGCAGGCGATACATACTGTTATGACCCAAAGGCGGCAGCGGATAAAGAGGAACGAGAAAAGGCGGCGGCAGAAAAACTGTTTTCAAAACTTGACGAACCGCTCAAAAGCGAAATATATTCACTTTGGACCGAATTCGAAGAAGGAAAAACTCCCGAAGCAAAATTTGCTGCAGCATTGGACAGAATTCAGCCTCTTTTGCTCAATATGGAAAGAAACGGACGAAGCTGGATCCAAAACGGCGTTCATTTTTCACAGGCAGAAAAGAGAATCTCCAAAATAAAAGACGGCTCAGATGTCCTTTTTGATGTGGCATATAAAAAAATAGAAGAAGCAAAAAACAAAGGATGGTTTAAAACGGACTGAAAAAATCAAATTACTGCGGTACTTATAAAAAAGACACCGAAGAGTTCGGAAATGGAAAAGAAGGAACGAATTCAGCCAAAAAAAATAAAAAAATTGATGAAAACCCTATTGACAAACGAGAAGTAATGTGATATAATAATCGAGCCCTCGAAAAAAGGGGGAGAAAACTCTGGAAGCGGTCCGGAGCAGTTCACATAAAGTTCACAAAAAAAGGTATTGACAAAGTGAATGTAGTGTGGTATAATAAACAAGCTCGCTCAAAGAGAGCGGAGCGAAAGATGGACCTTGAAAATTAAACAGTGAAACCCTGTAAAGAGATGAGAGAAAACTCATCG
>CACZQB010000051.1 GCA_902783255.1 Oscillospiraceae bacterium
ATGTCAGGGGCGGCAACAGCGTAACGGTAACGCTTTCGAATGCAACGGCATTTTCGTATAACTGGTCTATCACATCAGAAAGCGGAGAAACGATCGCAACATTTGAAAACGGTAAAACAGAATACGAAACAATAGCAACAAATACCTCTTCAAGCCTTACGATCAAAACCAATGTTGTTTCGGAAAATCAAAAAATCACCGTTCATGTTGCAGGCTACAACAACATTGAAATAGCATCCTTGCAGATCACTGTAAGCAAATAAAAATAATTCTGCAAAACATAAAGGGAAGCGCCCTTATAGGGCGCTTCCCTTGTTTTTATTTTAAAGATCGTTAAAACTCAGTCTATCTTCTTTCTTCTTATAAAAGAATAAGGCGGAACGTAATCTTCATATTCTATATATACGGGCATTTCGGCGTGCGGCGCGGAAAGGATGAACTCTCCGTTTTCGTTATACATCCTGCCTACGGTAAAAGTCTGAAAAGGTCTGCCGGGGGAAATAATTTCGCAGGTTTCGCCTACTGAAAACTTGTTTCTCTGCGATACTTTCAGCAGCTTTTTCGCGGTATCGTATTTTTCAACTACGGCAATAAGCTCGTAGTCCCTTATATACGATGATTCTTTGTAATTCTGTCCGTTTTGAGGCTTTCCGAAATAAAAGCCCTCGTAATATTCGCGATGACTTACCTTGCACACCTCTTCGTAATACGAATCGAGGTTTTCGGAGTATTTCATTATGTCCGAAAAACAGTCGTCAACGGCTTTTCTGTATGCTGCGGTAACCGACGCAACGTAATACTCGGTTTTTACCCGTCCTTCGATCTTAAAACTGTTTATCCCTGCTCTTATAAGCTCTGGAATATGCGTTATCATGCAGATATCGCGCGAATTCATGATATATGTGCCGGTGTCGGTTTCTTCTATCGGAAAATACTCTCCCGGTCTTTTTTCTTCCGTGAGCGCATATTTCCATCTGCACGGCTGCGCGCATTCTCCTCGGTTTGCGCTCCTGCCCGTCATAAAGTCCGAAAGCAGGCATCTGCCCGAATACGACACGCACATCGCGCCGTGAACGAACGCCTCAAGTTCAAGATCATCGGGTATGTTTTCTCTTATGCGCGATATTTCGTCAAGCGAAAGCTCTCTGCCGAGAACTATTCTTTTTGCACCCATTTCGTGCCAGAATCTGCATGACTCCGAGTTGACTGTTGATGCCTGAGTTGAGATGTGTATCTCAAGTGACGGCGCATGCTTTTTTGTGAGCATCATTAGTCCGGGGTCTGTAACTATTACCGCATCAGCGCCTGCGGCGGCAACGCCTTTTATGTATTCGGGAAATAATTCCGTCTCATCGTCATGAGGGACAGCGTTGCATGCAACATATACCTTTGCGCCTTTATTATGGGCAAATTCAATACCTGCCGCCATTTCGCTGGGCGGAAAGTTCGCAGAGGCTGTGCGCAGAGAAAAATGCTCTCCGCCGATATATACCGCATCTGCTCCGTATAATACCGCGTATACAAGTTTTGAATAATCGCCCGCAGGGGATAATATTTCGGGTTTTTTCATCTGAGTCTCCGTAAAATTCCGCCGCGCCCGAAAACGAACGCGGCAGAGTGAATTATAATTATTTTATTATGCTGTCAAGCCACATTGACGGTTTTTCTATGCCCATTATCTTTACTACTGTTGCCGCAACGTTTGCAAGACCGAAACTGCCTTCGGCGATCTCGTATTTTTCGTTTTTGTCGTATATTATGAACGGAACGGGATTGAGAGTATGAGCTGTTTTCGGTTTGGGAGGCTGACCCTCTTTCTTTTTCTCATACATTTCGTCCGCATTGCCGTGGTCTGCTGTAACAAGAAGCGTATATCCCGCCTTGTCTACCGCTTCGATTATTCTTGCAAGGCAGATGTCAACGGTTGCAACGGCTATCTGAGCTGCGGCATAATTGCCGGTATGACCGACCATATCGCCGTTGGGGAAGTTGCAGCGGATAAAATCGTATTCTCCGCTTAAGATCACTTCGATCAGTCTGTCGGTGATCTCTGCCGCCTTCATCCACGGTCTCTGTTCAAATGGCACGATATCGGACGGGATCTCTTCGAAAACTTCGAGCTTATCGTCAAATTTTTCGCTGCGGTTGCCGTTCCAGAAATATGTTACGTGACCGTATTTTTGTGTTTCGGAAATTGCGAACTGTTTTTTGCCGTTTTTCACAAGCAGTTCTGAGAGCGTGTTTTTGATGCTTGGCGGAGAAACGAGGTAGTTTTTCGGGATTTTCAGGTCTCCGTCATATTCAAGCATGCCCGCATACATAACTTTCGGGCAGCGGACCTTGTTGAATTTATCAAAATTCTCGCCGGAGTCGAAAGTTTTGCTTATTTCTATTGCTCTGTCTCCTCGGAAGTTGAAAAGAACAAAGCTGTCGCCGTCATTTACCGTTCCTACGGGCTTTCCGTTTTCGGCAATTACGAACGGCGGGATATCCTGGTCAATCGCGCCGGTTTCGGCTCTGAGCGTTTCAAGAGCCTGAGATGCGGAGTCAAAATATCTTCCGTCACCCAGAACGTGCGTGTGCCAGCCTTTTTCTACCATTGCCCAGTTTGCCTCGTAGCGATCCATCGTTATCTGCATACGGCCGCCGCCTGAAGCGATGCGGGCGTCGAATGAAGAATCGGAAAGCGATGCGAGAACTTTTTCGAGCTGTTCGATATATATCGGGGCTGAAGTTGCCGGAACGTCGCGTCCGTCAAGAAGGATATGAACGCGAACCGTTTTTACGCCGTCTTTTTTCGCTCTTTCAATAAGCGCAAAAAGGTGCTTTATGTTTGAATGCACGTTTCCGTCCGAAAGAAGACCGAGAAAATGCATTGTGCCGTTTTTGCAGAAAGAAACAAGATTTTTCCACGTTTCCGACTCAAATATCTTGCCGCTTTCAATACTTTCGTTTACAAGTTTTGCGCCCTGTGAGTAAATCTGACCGCAGCCGAGGGCGTTGTGACCTACTTCGCTGTTGCCCATATCGTCGTCGGAGGGCAGACCGACAGCTGTGCCGTGTGCTTTGATGTCAACATAGGGACATGTGGATTTTAACCTGTCAAGAACAGGCGTATAAGCGTTCAGAACGGCGTTTCCATAGTCGCTTTTATTTGTGCCTACGCCGTCCATAACAACAAGAACTGTTTTTTTCATCTTTCTTACCTTATTTCTGATTGAGTGATTTATCAAGATTTGATTTTATTTCGCAAAGAAGCTCGTCAAGATTGACTGTTCTTTTATTTTCTATTGTTGAAAGAGCCGCGAGAGATTTTGTCATAACACCGCTTTCAACGGTTTTTATGCACGCGTTTTCGAGCTTATCGGCAAAAGAGCAAAGCTCGCTTATTCCGTCAAGCTCGCCTCTCTTCCTCAGACCTCCCGTCCACGCAAAAATAGTGGCGATCGGGTTTGTGGATGTTTTTTCGCCGCGAAGATGCGCGTAATAATGTCTCTGGACCGTTCCGTGAGCTGCCTCGTATTCAAAATTGCCGTCCGGCGAAACAAGTACCGAGGTCATCATCGCAAGGTCGCCGAATGCGGTCGCAAGCATATCAGACATAACGTCGCCGTCATAGTTTTTGCACGCCCATATAAATCCGCCGTCGGAACGTATGACTCTTGCAACGGCATCGTCAATAAGAGTGTAAAAATAATCGTCAAGACCTGCTTTGGCAAATTTTTCCTTATACTCGCTGTCGTATATTTCCTGAAAAATATCCTTGAAACGGTGATCGTATGTTTTTGATATAGTGTCTTTTGCGGCAAACCAGATGGGCTGAGCGGTCGAAAGTGCATAGTTGAAGCATGAACGGGCAAAAGAAGCAATGCTTCTGTCTGTGTTATGCATACCCATCACAACGCCGTCGCCGTCAAAGTCCTTTACGGTGAGTCTTTTTTCAGTGCCGTTTTTATCGGTAATAACGAGTTCGGCTTTAGAGCCGCCCTCAACTTTCGATTCAACTGCGGAATAAATATCTCCGTAAGCGTGACGCGCTATCGTTATCGGCTTTTTCCATGTGGGAATATACGGTTTTATCCCGTCTATGAGAATAGGCGCGCGAAAAACCGTGCCGTCGAGGATCGCTCTGATCGTTCCGTTCGGGCTTTTCCACATCTTTTTCAGATTATATTCCTCAACACGCTGCGCATTTGGCGTTATCGTTGCGCATTTTACGGCAACACCGTATTTTTTCGTTGCGTTTGCCGCAGCTACCGTAACATGATCGTCCGTTTTGTCTCTGTTTTCAAGACCGAGATCGTAATACTCCGTTTTCAGATCGATATAGGGGCAGAGCAGCTCGTCTTTTGTTTTCTGCCAGATAATTCTCGTCATCTCATCGCCGTCCATCTCAACGAGCGGCGTTTTCATCTGTATTTTTTTCATAAAAGTCCTTTACGGTCAAATTCTCTTTGAAAGAACGTCTTTTTCGTACTTCTTGATCTCGCAAAGCCATTCTTCGCCTGCGGGAACGTCCGACTGACGGCAGAATTCTTCCCATACATAGCCGAGCGGGAAATATTTGTATTCTTCGGTAAGGACGAGCCTTGATGTGTTGTCTCCTTCAAGCTCGGCTTTTTTCAGGGCTTCCGTCGGTTCGAGCAGGGCGTTCAGAAGCGCTTTTTGCGTGCTTCTCATGCCCACTACCCATGCAGCAACTCTGTTTATGCTTGCGTCAAAGTAGTCAAGAGCGATATTTACTCTGTCAAGAAGATCGTTTCTTACTATTTCCTGCGCTATCGCGCGAAGTTCGTCGTCAAAAATAACTACATGGTCGCTGTCCCAGCGAACGGGACGTGAAACGTGAAGAAGAAGTTCGTTGTAAAACTGCGCAATTGCGCTTATCTTTGCGGAAATGATCTCTGTGGGGTGGAAATGTCCCGCGTCAAGAGTGATCATAATTTCGGGATGTTTGGCGGCATAGCCCATAAAGAATTCGTGAGAGCCTACTACGTAACTTTCGCTGCCTATGCCGAAAAGCTTGCTTTCAACCGAGTCTTTATTGTATTTCGGATCGATTTTTTCGGCAAATATCCTGTCAAGAGCTTCCGCCATTCTTATTCTCGGCGCCATCTTGTCTATCGGAGATTCCTTGCAGCCGTCACTCATCCAGAAATTCGTGTTGCATCTCTGACCGAGTTCCTTACCGAAATATTCGGCGATCTTTCTGCATCGGATACCATGCTCGATCCAGAATTCGCGTATAAAGCTGTCGGGAGATGAAAGCGTGCATCCTCCGTCAGAATATTTATGACTGAAATATGTGGGGTTGAAATCAAGTCCTATGCCGTTTTCTTTCGCAAAATCTACCCATCCGGCAAAATGCTTCGGCTCTATTTCATTTCTGTCCACAAATTTTCCGCCGTTTTCAAGATAACTTGCGTGAAGATTGAGTTTATGCTTCTGCGGAATAAGCGAAAACGCCTTTACGAGATCCGCGCGCAGCTCGTCTGCGGTCCTTGCTTTGCCCGGGTAGTTTCCGGTAGTCTGAATTCCGCCGCCTGAAAGAGAGCTGCCGGTTTTTTCAAAGCCCACAACATCGTCCCCCTGCCAGCAGTGAAGAGAAAGTTTTATTTTTTTGAGTTTTTCTATCGCAGCGTCGGTGTCTACGCCGATAGAAGCGTATTTTTCTTTGGCGATCTGATAGTTGTTCATGATCTTTCCTCCGGTATGGTTATATTTTTTTTCTGAAAAGTAAACGATATCGCGGAAAAAGCCGTCATATATAATAATGTAAAGAACATCCCTGTTCCGCTGTTGTTATATCATGCTAACATTCTATCAAAATATAAAGAAAAAGTCAAGGGAATATTTTCATAAAACCTTGACAATATTTTGTTTATATGGTATAATATATGTGTTAAAAACAGAAAGGGGGAAGTTTATGGCAGAAAAGAAAGCGGAGTTTCTGACATTCAAGGGCAAACCGCTCGTTCGCATGGGAAATATGATCTATTACGGCAACCCCGGAGATAAATATGTGGTTATGCTTCAGATACTTTCCACCGAGGATTTTGGCGGTTTCAATCTTGCCCGCAAGGTTTCCGTTCAGTTGCAGCTGACAGATCCCGAAGTAAAAGCAGTAGACCGCATCGTGAAGCGGGCAGACAAAGTTGGGCTGTATCAGGCAATGGTTATTGCCGATATATGGCTTGAAAGAGCCCTTTCTGAGGACTCTGTAGCGGAATAAAAGGCGATTTTTGGGCATATTTTACATTTGCGTATAAAATCTTCCTTTTGAGACCGTTATTTTTGGTTATATTGACTAATAAAAAACTCTTGACAAATTTATGTCTATATAGTAGAATAGTTATATAACCACATTATCAAAGAATATGTAATCTTTCTTGACAAAGAAGAATTAGCATATTAAAATTAGAAAGGATGAATCATCAGTATGAAAAAATTCATTTCGATTATGTTGGTCCTTTTGCTGACCCTCGGTCTTATGGTCGGATGCGCCGGCGGTGATAACGGCGGTGTCAAGAATGGCGGCATAAAAAGCAATGATCTGAAAGACAGTTCAGCAACTCAGCAGCGTTGGCTCAGACTTCCCGACACATCCAAAAACGTCTGCAACCTCGTTATCAACCCCGATGAATACTCCGGCGGCAGCGCAGGCAACTACAACAGACTGCCCCTGAACCTCGGTATTCTTGACGGCGACAAAAAAGTTACCAAAACTCTCAACGACCTTATCTTTGTTGTTGAAAGCAAATCCGCAAACGGCGTAGGCGGAACCGAATTATTCGTTCCTGTTTACGATCAGGATGCAGAGGATGTAAACACCCGTTACACAGTAAAGAAAATGACTCTTGACGTTGACGGCACAAAAGTAAGCGCAACGATCCCCGACGGAGATGAAACAGCTACTCAGAACATCACAATGAGAGAAAAGATCGCCGTTGATTTCCAGACCGATATCGTAGCGGTCGTTGATGTCGTTTCCAGCTCCGGCGTTAAATGGAAAGTTACCGGCGCTTCTCAGAAACCCACATACTCCATCCTCGCTCAGAACGATACCGATGCTACCGGTCACTTCGCATTCAACCTCACCGAAATTCTTTCTCAGCAGGTCACAGCAGATGATGATATCTCCGCTATGACTCTCAACGTTACTCTCTCTGTAATCGGTGCAGGCTCACCCCTCGTATTCCAGGATTACAAAGTTCTTTCTATAGAAAAAGGTTTCCAGTATGCGGCAGCAGACGCTTCCACTACATGGTATCCCTACGGTATAGTTTCCACACTCGAATACCCCAACGGCACAGCTGCTGAGGTTATGGACTACTTTGCAGGTTACAGAACTGTAGCAAGAAGAATCACCTTCAAGAAAGACGGTTCTTTCTATCTCGCAGGCAAAGTATACGGCAAACTTACTTATGATGACAAACAGAACCTCATGATCGTTGAAGGCGACGGCTTCAACTACGTTGTATCTCCCAAGAGAAAACAGTATATCACATTCTTCAACAGCGAGGCAGATTTACTCAGCCGTACAAACGGAACAAGCGAACCCACAGAATCCACTCAGTACTGGTCTGTAGGCTGTGGCAGAATCGAACTTGACACTGATCTTTATGTATCTGTTGCTCTTGACGCAACCGCTTCTGTTGAAGAGCTTTGCGAAGAAGCAAAAGATGCTGTAGGCGCAGGCAAGACCGCAAAGAGAATTGAAGGCAACATCGATTACTGGGATAAATATCTTGCAGCGATCACGATCCCGTCCGATCTCATTCTTGCATCCGCTCCTGAGAAGGAATAATCCAATCTGATCGAAATTTAAACGATATAATTGCGGGAGAATAGTTTATATTCTCCCGCTTTTAATATTTATTATAAAACAATCAGGAATAAAACGATCAAGGCAATTATTTATTTTCAAATTTCGTAATAGCTGAAATAACAGAGAAAACTCTCATTTTTGTTGATATTAAACAACTGCGGCGTATAAAAAAAGAAAAACTATGTTTAAAATGCCAGTTTACAATTTATAAATAATGTGGTATAATTATCCAAAATTCGGGTCCTGAACCGGGGTCTTTGGGAGATCAACGTCAGGCGGGATTAAATCTATTAATTTTATGCAGTAAACGCAGGAAAGCAGGAAAATCAAATGAACACACAGATCATCGCAGTTGTCGCACTCGTTGTTTTTGCGGCCATAATGATAGTGATCGGAATCTTCACGTCCAAGAAATCGTCTACCTTGGACGGATTTTTATTGGGCGGACGTAAAATCGGCGCATGGCTGACGGCGTTCTCCTACGGCACAACATATTTTTCCGCCGTTATATTTATCGGTTATGCCGGTAAAAACGGATGGGATGTCGGTCTCTCCGCAATGTGGATCGGTATAGGCAACGCTCTTATAGGCGCTCTTGCGGCTTGGCTCGTTCTCGCAAAAAGAACAAGAAAAATGACTCGCAAGCTCAATGCCCGCACGATGCCGGAATTTTTCAGCGCACGTTATGAAAGCCGCGGAATGAAAATTTACTCGGCTGTTATAATATTCATTTTTCTCGTTCCTTATGCAGCTACCGTATACAAAGGTCTCGGTTCGCTTTTCGGTTCGATTTTTCCGAATGATATCCTCGGAATGTCACCAACTACGGTATGTATGATAATAGTTGCGGTCCTCGCAGCAGCATACCTCGTGCTCGGCGGTTATATCGCTTCCGCAATCAGCAACCTTGTTCAGGGCATCATAATGATCGCAGGCGTTATAATAATGTGCGTAGCTCTTGTAAACCACCCGAATGTAGGCGGCGTTGGCAACGCAATAAAATCACTCGGCGAAACAAACCCCACGCTTACAAGCATTTTCGGCGGATCAAACGCATCTTTCCTTCTCTGGAATATTCTTCTCACAAGCTTCGGCACATGGGGACTTCCTCAGATGGTCCATAAATACTACGCTATCAAAGACGAAAACGAAATCAAAAAAGGTTCCGTTATTTCAACTTTCTTTTGCATCATCATAGGCTGCGGTGCATACTTCGCAGGCTCGCTCGGAAGATTTTTCATCGATGCAAATGCAAACGGAGCACCTGATATCGCAGGCGGATACGACAGCGTCGTTCCCACTATGCTCAACGCGGCTTTCTCTTCAAGCGTTCTCGGAAATATCCTTCTCAGCATAATTCTTCTTTGCGTTCTTTCATCGTCAATGTCAACGCTTTCTTCAATAGTCCTTACTTCATCTACAGCCATAAGCGTTGACCTTCTCGGTTCGTTCAAAAAAGGCAGTGTAGTAGATAACTCGAAAAAGCAAATGGTGATCACAAGAGCGCTTTGCCTTCTCTTTATCGTTCTTTCCCTTATTTTCGCTCTCTTTAACTTCTCAATAATCGTTTCTATCATGTCCTTCTCTTGGGGCGTTGTATCCGGAAGTTTTATCGGTCCGTACATCTGGGGACTTTACTCAAAGAAAACCACCCGTGCCGGCGCATGGTGCGGACTTCTTTCGGGGGTTGTTGTTTTTGCGGTATACTACATTCTTTCGCTTCTCGTACCCGCAATTAAGTTCGATGTCGCAATGTGCGGCGTAATGGCAATGGCGGTATCTTTCGTATCGGTTCCGATAGTAAGCGCATTTACAAAAAAACTACCTGAAAAAACGCTTCAGGCGGCATTTGAAAACTGACACTGTCAATAATTTAAAAGACGGCTGATGATCCAGCCGTCTTTGCGTTTTGCTTGACAAAAGTCAAAAAGTATGATAAGATGAAACCGCAGAAGGCATTTGCGAAATTTTATCTAAAAATCTCATTGGTGTTATATGGAACTTCTTTTATCTACCGGCACGTTTATCGGCAGAATCAACGACCGAAATCACGATCTTTTACCTGAACATAAAAACGATTTCAGGTGCGACGGCTTTGAATTTATGATTTTTCCGGATTTTTATCTAAAAAAACATGACGTGATCGAAAAATATCTTTCAGCAGGGCTTTATATTCCCGTTATGCATTTCGATAAAGATATCGGCGACGGAATAGGCTCAGAAGATGCGGAAAGATATTCCGAAGCGCTAAAACTGCTTAAAATAAACCTTGAAACTGCAAAATTATTGGGTACAAAAAAAGCCGTGATCCACTTATGGGGAAGAACGGACAGCGACAAAAACACTGAGCTTATTTATAAGCGTGCGGGTGAGGTAGCGGACATCTGCGCCGATCACGGAATACTGCCCGTTTTTGAAAATATTTTCTGCTGTGTGTCATCTCCGCTTTTTCATCTTGAAAATCTCGCTTCGATTTACCCCGATATGCGCTTTCTGATCGATTCCCGCCCCGCGCAGTTTCATGCGGAGCTTGAAAAAACTCTGAAAAGTCCGATTATGAAAAAGGTTTCGCATCTTCATATAAACGATTATTCTGGCGGTTATAAGGAATGGGCGAAGGTAAACCCAATTCCGCAGCCCAAAAAAGGAAATATCGACTGGGATATGTATTTTTCTCTTGTCAAAAGATCCGGATATGACGGCACTGTCACTCTTGAAGCTCCCGCGCATCAGCCCGTAGGCGTAGACAGTAAAACGCTGAACGAAAGTCTTGACTTTATACGCGAAAACCTTTTTGACAAAAAGAAAGAAGAATAAAAATGACAGAAAAGAATACCACATCCACGGTTTTCATAAGAAGAGCTGAAGAGAAGGATATCCCGATCATTATGGATCTTCTTTCTCAGGTACTTGCGGTCCATGCCGAAGGAAGACCCGATATTTTTAAAAGCAATGTTACGAAATACGGCGAAGATGAGCTCAAAGAAATATTTGCGGATGAAAAAAGGCCGGTTTTTGTTGCTGAATCAGGTGGTACCGTTCGCGGATACGCATTCTGTCAGCTTACGTGTCCGCAAAACAGCTCGGTTTTACTGCCTGTAAAAACGCTGTATATCGATGATCTGTGCGTTGATTCGTCTTACAGAGGCAAAAAAATAGGAACAGCGCTTTTTGAAGCGGTAAAATCGTTTGCCAAAGCTGAAAAATGCCATAACATCACACTCAATGTATGGGCATGCAATACTGCCGCGCTGAAATTTTACGAATCGCTCGGCATGACGCCTCAGCGCGAATACAAAGAATACATTCTGTAAAGGAGAAATATGGAACATAAAGGAACGGTCCGCCTTGAAAGCGAAAGACTAATTTTACGTCGATTTGAAATGAGCGATACCGATGCAATGTTTGAAAATTGGGCAACCGATTTGAAAACAACCAAATATTTGCGGTGGAATCCGCACGAATCAAAAATGGTTACCGCAGAATATATTTCCGGCATTATTTCTCTTTACATAAACCCGATGACTTACAACTGGATAATAGAATTTAAAAATGAAAACACCGTAATAGGCAGCATTGATTTTCACGCTATTTCGGAACGAGACGAACGCCTTGAGCTCGGCTTTTGCATGGGTTCGCGCTGGTGGAACAGAGGTTTGATGACCGAAGCGGTGCGCACGGCTATAGGCTTTGCTTTCACGGAACTCGGCGCACATAAAATCGGCGCATCATACGAAGAGGAAAATGTCGCCTCGGGTAAAGTAATGATGAAAAACAAAATGATCTACGAAGGCAGGCTCAGACAGCATTACCGCAAGCACGACGGGACTTTTTCGGATGTGCTTTACTACGGTATTATGAAAGATGAGTGGGAAAAACTCAAATAAACAAAAAAGTTCACCATCGGGCCGGGGCAATCACCGGCTCAAAAGGATATGAAACCGGAGTGACCGCTGCGGTCACGCCGGTTTCGCTTTCTTTGACTGGATTTGCAGGGGCAAGATCCGATGCTCGTTATCGCTGCGGACAAAGGAAAGCCTTCTCAATAAGCTGAAATTCGGCAGAGAGCCGACACATCGTGTCGGCTCTCTGCATCTATTTTGTTTAGAATAATTGACCCGGCAGTTTCAGTTTCTGTTTTTGGGGGAAGCCCTTATCAAACTCCTCCACATCAGAATCCTTCACATAATAACCCTGCGGCGTCTGATAAACTCCTGTGATCCCATCAAGGTAGCCCGGAATCAGTTCCTTGCAGAGAAAGAATGACGAATCCGCATCCTCCGGAAGATCATGATATCGGATGCCAAAATTGCGGGCATAGTCAAATCCGCTCTTGCCGTAAAAGCCAATGTTTCCCTCAAAAAGGACAGCGCCATAGCCAAGCTCCGCTGCTTTCTTCAAGGAATAATCAAGCAGCGCCTTTCCATAACCCTTGCGTTTAAACTCCGGCGTGATGCCGATCGGGCCCATGGTCAGAACAGGGATCATCCTGCCGTCATCCGCTTCAATGACCGTCCTCATGAACATATTCTGTCCGATCAGCCTGCCGCCTCGTTCCATGACGAAATCCAGTTCTTTCACGAAAGCCGGATCGCCTCGCAGAACATGGATCACATAGTGTTCACTGCATCCCGGACGGTACACATTCCAGAATGCCTCCCGGATAAGGTTCTCAACTTCTCTGTAGTCTTTTTCCTTTTCTAAACGAATGGTGTAGTCATTTGTATTCATTGTTTTTCCTCCTGAAAATTGTTGACTGCAATTGCCTCTGGGCGGGAGGTTTGTTGGATCGTCTGCAAACCTCCCGGTCAGCCGACAATCTCCGGTGTGTTGTACTTCTTCAAACAGTACTCTCCTCAAAATGTTTTTTATAATCAAGCCCGTGGGCCTAACTATCTGCTTTTTTTCTTGAGCCAGTTATCAAGAAACTGCATCTGCGCATCTGTGTGAAACCAGTGCTCGCCATTTTCCATAACGGTAAGACTCGCATGATGCTTCTGAGCAAAAGCAGTTATCGTATCAATAGATGTCAGATTATCTTCGCTTCCGTAAAGGATATCGGTTGGAATGTTCCAGCCGACAGGATGCTCCCGTACATAGCAAAGGTATTCCCATGACAGATCTTCACCAAAATCCGTATGGATGATCTCCCTTTCCTGCAGCTCCGCCTCCGTGACGCCCGCCCAACCCATCATGTCGGTAATCAGTTTTTCCATATCAACAATGGGTGAAATGAGATAAGCGTGTGCCACGTCGTTTTCAATGTCTGCGCTCATAGAGAAAAAAGCGCCGATGCTGTTGGCAATCAGAATCACGCTATCATAGTTTGCTTTCATCTCTTTAATTGCTTTGTTTATTTCTTTTCCCGCTTCCCACGGTGTGGCGCCTTTATAATCAAGGCCGACCACAACACAAGAGGGAAATAAAGACTTGTAATGCCTGGCCTCATTCATGCTGCCACCCTTACCGTGAATATACAGGACAGCTTCCATCTTGACCACCTTCTTAGATCCCAATTTGCTTGAATCAATATACCATCGCTGATTGGCATGGTCAATTCTCTTGCTTCCAAAGCCCAGGGGAGGCAACTTCCTTACGAAGTGCGGCCTTCCAGGTGAACTTTTTGTTTTTTATAATTCATTCAGTACCGTTTCAAACACGGCATTTGCGGTCTGTTCTCTGATTTCCTTCCTTGATCCCGAAAGGTTCAGTTTTTTTACAGTCTGTTTTCCGTTTCTGAAATATACGGAAATATATACGAGCCCCACCGGTTTTTCTTTTGTTCCGCCTCCCGGTCCGGCAATGCCGGTCGTTGAAACGCCTATATCCGCATTTGCAGCCTCGCAAACTCCTTTTGCCATCGCTGTTGCAGTTTGTTCCGATACCGCACCAACCGTATTCAGTATCTCTTCCGATACGCCCAGAAAGCGGGCTTTTATACTGTTTGCGTAAGACACGATCCCCATATCCAGAACGTCGGAAGCGCCCGGGATATCGGTTATGCGTTTTGAGATAAGCCCTCCCGTGCACGATTCGGCAACGGCGATTTTAAGTTTTTTATTCTTCAGCAATGTTACGATCTTTTCTTCCGGGAGCATAGAGCGTTATCCTTTCGATTTTGTCCTGCATTCCTTCAAGAAGCTTGCATTCATCAAGTTTTTCCTCTGCTTTTTCTACGGACTGCAATGTGGGGTTCGTTTTTGGATGTCGCGGCGTAAATACGGTGCAGCAGTCTTCATAAGGAAGCGAAGACGTTTCAAAAGTATCTATTTTTCTTGCGAGATTTATTATTTCCTGTTTATCCGTACCTATGAACGGTCTGAAAACGGGAAGAGACGATACGTGATCAGTGCAGCGGATTGCACCGAGTGTCTGAGACGCGACCTGCCCGAGACTCTCTCCGGTGATTATTGCGCCTGCGTTTATTCTTTCGGCAAGAGAACACGCAATTTTAAGCATATATCTGCGCATGATGACGGTGAAATATTCTTCAGGGCAAAAATCCTTGATCGCCTCCTGAATATCGGTAAAAGGCACGACATAAAGATCGATCTGCCCCGCATAAACGGCAAGTTTTTTTGCGAGAGCTATAACTTTTTCTTTTGCTCTGTCGCTTGTATACGGCGGCGATTCGAAATGGATCGCTGAAATTTTAAGTCCTCTTTTTGCCATCACATAGCCGGCAACGGGGCTGTCAATGCCGCCCGAAAGCATAAGAAGTCCGTGCCCGCCGGTACCGGCAGGAAGTCCTCCCGCGCCTCTTTCAGGATCTCCGTGAATGAAAATGCTGCCTTCTCTTACCTCGGCGTATACCGTAACTTCGGGCGATTTTACGTTTACTGAAAGATTCGGAAAACGGTTGAGCAGATATTCGCCCAGAAGCTCCATGATCTGAGGAGATGTAAGATAATAATTCTTATCTGCCCTTTTTGCTTCTACTTTGAAAGTTTTCGCTTTGGAAAGGGATCTCGAAAGATAATCTCCGGCAGTTTTCTTTACTTCCTCAAAATCAAGCGAGCATTTTACGGCACGGCAAAGCGAAACTATGCCGAAAACGTTTTTGCACGCTTCGTATGCGCCCTCAAAATCGGCATAAGGACCTTCGACCTCAACAAAAATCGTAGATTGTTTATCGCTTACTATGGGGTTGCCGTATGGCCATACGGCACGCTTGACATTTTTTACAAGCGTGCTTTCAAATCTGTTGCGGTTAAGTCCTTTAAGAATTACTTCACCGAGTTTTAAAAGAATAATTTCGTTCATATAGGGGTATTATTTCCTTTTCAGTGTTTTTAATGCCTCTTGCAGCGCTGAGGCGAAAATATCGATATCTTCGGGCGTTGTATCGTCGCAAAACGAAATGCGAAGAGACGATCGCGAGAATTTTTCAAGACCGAGAGCTGAAAATGTTGCGCTTGCTTTTTTAGAAGAACACGCGGATCCGGTCGAAACATAGATTTCCTTTTTTTCAAGAAAATGAACTATGTTTTCTGATACATATCCGGGAAACGCTGCTGTGATAATATGCGAAGAGGATATCTGCGGCGAAATAATCTCTGCACCGAGAGAAATAAGCTTTTCTTCCGTTTTGTTTTTCAGCATATTCGTATATTCGTTTCGTGCGGAAATTGTCGGATAAAGCGTTTTTACAGCCTCGGTCCAGCCGGCGATTGCAGGAATGTTTTCCGTTCCGCAAAAAAGCCCTTTTTCCTGTCCTCCGCCAAATATAAGCGGTTTGAGGCGGACGTCTTTTTTTACGTAGAGTGCGCCGAGACCTTTTGGCGCGCCTGTTTTATGCGCTGAAAACGATGCCATATCGCAGCAGGAATAATCAAACGTTTCCTTTAAAAAACCCTGGACAGCATCGGTATGAAAAACGGCGTCTGAATAGTCCTTCGTTGTTTTTGCAAGCTCTTTTACGGGATTCAGCGCCCCCGTTTCGTTGTTAACATGCATTATGCTTACAAAAAGAGTGTCTGACGTAAGATGTTTTTTCAGCAGATCGGGGGTTATTATCCCGTTTTCGGGTTTGATATATACTGTTTCAAACTGTGCGGAAAGCGCTTTGAAGCATTCAAGCACGGCAGGGTGTTCATATGCGGAAGTGATTATCCTTCCGTTTTTTTTGTTTTTCAGAAATCCGAATATCGCAAGATTGTCCGCTCCGGAACCTCCTGATGTGAAAACGATCTCATCGCTTTTAACTCCTGCCGCCGACGCAACGGTATCTCTTGCTTTTTCACGTATTTTTTCCGTCTCGTATCCGAAGGAATGAAGTGACGACGGGTTTGCAAACATATTTGTCATTGCATCTAAAGCCGCACGGGCAGCACTCGGTAAAACCGCAGTTGTTGCGGCGCTGTCAAGATAAATCATATATTCTCTTCCGTGTAATTATTCTGTCTCATATTCTGTTTCATCGTCTTCCGTGCCTAATATCTGTTTTGCAGATTCTTCCGGAAGCGATTCAACACTTTTCAGCTTGCGCATCATTACTCTCGTTCTTGTGCCGATAAGGGATTCAAGCTCGCTGTCTGCAGACTGGAATTTTTTCTGAACAGACTCAAGCACCTTGCCGAAATTGCCGAATTCCGTTTTGACCGCACCGAGAACAGTCCATACCTCATGCGACCTTTTTTCTATCGCAAGCGTTCGAAATCCCATCTGCAAACTGTTCAGAAACGCCGATACGGTAGAGGGACCGCATACGTTTACCGAATAGTCAGCCGCCAGCGCTTCAATAAGTCCTGTTCTTCTTACAACTTCCGCATAAAGTCCTTCCGTAGGCAGAAACATCACCGCAAAATCCGTGGTATTGGGCGGGTCGATATATTTGTCTCGTATATCTTTTGCGTTCTTTTTAATGGTGTTTTCAAGCATTTTGCCTGCTTCTTCGATCTTGTCTGCGGAGCCGGAATCGTATGCGTCAAGAAGAGCGTTGTAAACGTCAAGAGGGAATTTCGCGTCTATCGGCAGGTATACAGGACCGTCGCTCACGTTTTTGCCGGGAAGTTTTACGGCAAACTCAACAACATCTCTGCTGTTTTTCTTGGTGGCAAAGTTTGTTGCATACTGATCTGAAGTGAGTATCTGTTCAAGTATTCTTGAAAGCTGAACTTCGCCGAAAACACCTCTCGTTTTAACGTTTGAAAGTATTTTTTTCAGGTCGCCTACACCCGATGCAAGAGTCTGCATTTCTCCGAGACTTTTGTGGACCTGTTCAAGCTGAGTTCCTACGAGCTTAAACGACTCTGCAACGCGCTCGTTCAGAGTTTTTTGCAGCTTTTCGTCTACCGTAGCGCGTATTTCTTCAAGCTTTTTTTCGTTATCCTGCTGCATCTGACGTATATTTCTGTCAAGCGTTGCTCGGACTGTTTCAAGCTGTTCATCCTGTGATTTGCGAAGACTTTCCATTCTTGCGTCAAGCCGCGAAGAAAGCTCTGAAACCTGCTTTCCGTAACCCTGGAGCGATGACTGCATAACGGAACTGTTTGTTCGTATTCCGTCGTTTATCGCTGTAACAGCCTCCGATTTGACTGAAGATATTTCTTTTTTAGCGTTGTAAATCTCTCTTCTCGCCTCGTAAAGCTCTTTTTTTGTTGAAAAAAGAGAAATAAGGCATATTACGGCAGTGATTAATGCCGCCGCAGCTGCGATAGAGCATAAAATTATCAATAAAGTTAAAGTGTCCATTAATATAAACCCGGTTTTTTAAACCGTCTTTCAGTGCAGATAGTCGTTGTGAAAAGCATCGAGAGCGGACTGAAGTTTTTCTTCTATCGAGTCGATAGTTTCCGCAACAGATGCCGTTCCCCTTGTCATTTTAAGAAGATTCGGCTGTAAAGTTGTTGTGAAGGACGAACCTAAAAATCCAAGATAGTCGCAGAAAGCGTCGTCTCTGAGCTTCTTGAATGATTCAAATGATTCGGGAGAGAAAAATGTGGATCTTTCAAATTCGTCCTGCCATGTTTCTTCTGTTTCTCCGGGCAGCGGACGGAACATGAACGGAAGAAGGATAGACTGAACTTCGGGGTCGGTATTCAGAGGCGCATAGAAAAATCTTGACCAGTATGAATACGACGTTCTTCCGTCCCCCTCGACATAGCTCGGTCCTTTTGGGAAAAGTATCCATTCATAAGCTTCGCTCATCTGATATGCGAGGTTGTTTGCGCCTTCATCGGAAAGACCGAGATGTGTGTATTCAACAAAAAACGCGCGCCTGTTTTCTATAAAAGGCTTGATATTCTGCCTGTCTCCTCCGTCGCAGATAAGATCCTGCTCTCTGAGCTGGCTTACATAATTAAGCGCTTCAAGAGCATTCGGAGAATCCAGGGTATATTTCAGCTTCCCGTCGGCGTCTTTTGAAACGACTCTTGCGCTGTTTGAATAAAGAGCGGCAAATTCAAGATACGGCTCGCTCGTATATGCAAGAGCGTAAGTATGCCTTTCCGGATCAGGGTCTGAAGTATCATGAATATCCTCACACATCTTTTTAAGCGTGTCCCATGTCCATTCGCCCTGTTCTTCAAGCTCGTGAGGGTCTGTCTGACGGTATTCCGCGATCACTCTCGGATTATACCACATTGCAGGCATCGTGTCTGCAGAGGGAAAACCCCAGTAGTATGCAACTATGGAATAATAATCGCCGTTGAAGTATCCGGCTTCAAGCGATTGCGGAGTGCCGTAAAGACCTGACTGCAAATCGATATCCATATCCGAAAACGGAATGAAATATCCGTTTTGTATGTATCTGCCTGTGAAAAGCGTGTTTGCCATGTTAAACATCAGATCTGCGTATTTCATGTCTGCCGCATAAAGAGTCATAAACCTTGAAAGGTCGCTCTCGTTCATCAGGCTGATTTTAACATTGAATTTTTCTTCGGTCTCACGGTATCTCGCAAGGAGTTTATCTCCTCTTGACGACTCTCCGGATGTGGGGTTCAGCGGATAAAGACCTCCGTGCGTCATCGCCGCCATCCTGAATTCGTATCCGAGAAGATCCGCCTCGGTATCATCTGCGGAATTATCGTATTCCGGAACCACCTCGCTTGCTGCGCCGGAACATGCTGAAAAAACAATAAGACATACAATAAACAAAGCTGTAATTCTGAATTTTTTCATTTCTCGTTGCCCCCATTGATAAGAAAAAATGTAAAATCAAAGCCCTCAGATCATATGACAGTGTAATAAAATCAACTGTTGTCAGTCAAGATATTTATTGTAAAGATCATCAAGAGAAGACTGATACTTCTGTGCAATCGACGAGAAAGATTCCGCCGCAGAGAGATTGCCTCTCGTTATGCGCAGAAGCTGACCCTGCATATCCGAAAACGGAATAAACGGAGTGTAATCAAAGAATGCCTCGTCACGTATTATACGGAAATATTCAAACGATTCTTCAGTATAAAAATTGTTTCTTCTCAAACTGTCCTGCCAGTTGTCTGCAGTCTCACCGGGGAGCGGCTGCAAAAGATACGGCAGCAGGATCGAATGAATTTCGGCGTCGGAGTTTATCGGAGCGTAGAATATTCTTGAATGATACGAATATGCGCTTCTCTGCATTGATTTCGGATCTCCGCTCGGACCTGTCGGGAAATATATCCATTCATAAGCGTCCTGCATCTGATACGCAAGGTTGTTTGAACCCTCTGAACTCAGACCGAGGTGCGTAAATTCGAGGAAAAACGCGCGTCTGTTTTCAACAAACGGCGTAATGTTCTGTCTGTCTCCGCCGTCACAGATCAGATCTCTTGACGCGAGAGACTGAACAAAGTCCATAGCTTCTATCGCTTCACGGCTGTTGAGGGTATATTCAAGCTTTCCATCGGCGTTTTTTGTTACCGCTCTCGCGCCGTTTGAGAAGAGCGCAGCGAACTCGAGATACGGCTCGCTTGTATATGCCAGCGCGTATGTTCTCTGATCCGGTTCGGGGCTTGAAACATCCCTTATCGCCTCGCACATGCTTTCGAGTGTGGACCACGTCCATGAACCCTGTTCATTCAGCTCGTGCGGTGACATCTGCTGATATTCCGAAATTACTCTGGGGTTGAACCACATCGCAGGCATCGTATACGGAGTGGGAACGCCCCAGTAATATGCGACTATCGAATAATATTTGTTGCCGAAGCTTCCCGCTTCAAGCGTTCCCGGTGTGCCGTAAAGACCGGACGAAAGATCGATATCCATATCTGAAAACGCCATAAAATAGCCGTTCTGAACATATTTGCCGTTAAAAACATCGGCAATTTTTGAGATCATAAGATCTGCGTATTTCATTCCCGCGGCATATTGCGTAACAAACGTCGAGAGACTGCTTCCGTTCTGAATATTGAGCGTTATGTTGAACTTTTTTTCGGTATCTTTATATCTCTGAAGCAGTTTGTCTCCTCTGTCGTTCGCGCCGGGTTCCGGCGAAAGCTGATATTCTCCGCCGCCGTGCGTTTCTGCCGCGATCGTATATTCATATCCCATAAGATCGATATTTTCCGTGTCTACGGCAGAATCATATTCCGGCACGATCTCTTCGGCTGCCGCCTGAGAACATGATGCGAGAAAAAGAAAAGCAATAAGCAGAATAAGTGACGTTTTTAGCTTTTTCATGAAAATTCCTCCTGAAAACGGAAAAACGGCCGGGCAGACCGTATGTTCTGCGATCTGCCCGTAAAAATCAGTCTATTTCACCTTTTTCGAGAACCTGCTTCATCGGAGCGGGCCGTTCGCATGTAGATTTAAGCTCGTAAACTCTTCCTGAATCGGAGCTCATTTCGAACGAATGCATTACTTCAAGCGCATGGTAGCAAAGCTGTTCGTTCGCTCTGTGTTTTCTTCCGTGTCTTATTGCAGATGCGAGATCAGCAACAGCAAGACCGCGGCTGTTTTCGGAATAGCAATGCGTCAGAGGCATTTCCTTAAAATCGGTATTGAATCTCTTCAGATATACCGGGCCGCCGAAGCCGTTCGGGTCGGGAACAACTATGGTTCCTTCTGTTCCGTATATTTCTATGCACGGCAGACTCTTTGCTCCCCATACGTCAAAGGAAGTTGTGAGCTGCACTGTTGCGCCGTTTGCAAATTCCATCGTGCCCGCTACATGAGTGGGAACTTCAACATCTATTATCGTTCCGTATTTGGGAGCGCTTGTGATCTTTCTTGTGGGGAAAGTTCTTTTGGTAAAGCCTACGGTCCTCTTTACCGGTCCGAGAAGCGAAATAAGGGCGGTAATGTAGTAGGGTCCCATATCGAACATCGGACCTGCGCATTTTTTGTAATAGAATTCCGGATCCGGATGCCAGCTTTCGTGTCCGTGGCAAAGAAGGAATGCGTTGCCCGCTACAGGTTCGCCGATATATCCGTCATCTATAAGCTTGCGGCATGTCTGAATGCCTGCGCCGAGGAAAGTATCGGGAGCTCCGCCTATTCTCAGTCCTTTGCTGTTTGCGATGTCTATGAGTTCCTTTGCGTCGTCAAGAAAACCGTTGAACGGTTTTTCGCTGTGCGCGCTCTTGCCTGCGGCAAGGATCTGACGGTTAACTATGGTATGCTGATCCGGGTTTGTGATATTGAGAACGATCTCTATTTCGGGATCTGCGAGAAGTTCCGCTACTGAAACGGCTTTCGGTCCGTATTCTTCGGAGCGTTTTACGGCGCGTTCGTGAATTCTGTCCGCTACATATTTTACTTCAACGTTTTTGAATACCTGAGTGAGATTGGTAAGATAGATCGGGCTGATGTTTCCGCAGCCTATAACGCCTATTTTTACTTTATCCATTTTTATTCTCCTTTTTCATTATCAGAACATTTTGGCGGTGCTTGAATATTTTGTGTAATCTCCCGCGACGGATTTTCCTTCGGCTGCCCAGAGCATTCCGCGTCTCTGGATCTCCTGAGCTTCGGGGATATCGAAAATGTCGTCGTGATGACCGAGAGAGCTGTAGAAAATTCTTCCCATACCCCACATTTTTGTGAAAACAACGGGAACATCTACAAAACCGTTTGTTGCGTGATACCAGTTTGCAACGGGGAATCTTGTTGTTGCGAGCACATTTATGCACGGGTCGATATGGATATAATACTGTTCGCTCGTTACTTTGAAATCATCGATCCCGAAAACTATCGGGCTTGATGAGTTCTTTTTTATGTTTACGGTGTAGTCGACCTGTCCGCCCGGATGGGAGACCCACTGTGCGCCGGTCATGAACTGCCAGTCAACGCAGTCGCGGAACGAGTCGCACATGCCGCCGTGACATCCTGCCATACCCACGCCCGAGGCTATCGCGTCCGATACGGACGACATCTGTTCTCCCGTTATCTTTCCTCCTGTAACGATAGGAACGATCAGATCGAGACTTTTGAGCTTTTCCCTGTCTTCGTATGAAGTCATCGTGTCGGAAATCTCAACGTCAAAATTTTCTCCTTCAAGTATTTTGCCGAATCTGTGGGCAACCTTGTCGGGCTCGTGACCGTCCCAGCCGCCCCAGACTATAAGAGCTTTCTTTTTCATGGTAATATCTCCTGATAAAAAATTTTACAGCCGGATATATATAATACTATAACATATTATTATGATAATTTCAATAGCAAAATATGTAAAATTCAGCGGTTCTGAAATAAAAATTATTGTATAATTTACCCATATTGATTCGATTTTTGCCGTAATCGGAGTTTTACACTTGATTTTTTGCCTGTTTTATGGTAAAGTATATATGATTTATCCGATTTGCGGAGGCGGCTGCATGAACAGACTCGAAGAAAAAATAAATTCGTTTGTCGGGGGACTGCTTGACGGTTATATACCCGAAAAAAACGACGGCAAATTCATACACGACCCGATATGGGGTTCGGTTTTTTATTCGGCATGGGAGGTCCAGATAATCGACTCTCCCGTCGTTCAGCGTCTTCGCGGCATACATCAGCTTGGCATGGCGGACCTTACTTATACCGCGGCAAGGCACAGCCGGTTTGAACATTCTCTCGGAACCTGCGCGATCGCAGGCAGAATGGCGGAGCAGCTGAAAAAACGCAGCAAAATATATGCAGTTTCCGAGTTTGACGTAAATACTGTCCGCCTTGCGGCGATCCTTCACGATGTCGGACACTGTTTTTATTCTCATCTTTCAGAACGGGTCTATGCGTCGGTTCCCGAATTTGCGGAATTAATGAATGAAAAATGCATAAAATGCGCTCCGCATGAATTTATGTCGTATCTGATCATAACGTCGGAGGCGTTTTCCGAATTTTTCTTTGACCATGTCGATTTCCCCGATAAGGAAAAGCATACGGATGTTCTTATCCGAGCCGCAAATATTGTTGTCGGCAAAAAAAATTATGACGCTGACGGCAACGGACAGACGTTTCTAACATCTGTTTTGAACGGTGAGTTTGACGCAGATAAGCTCGATTATACGCAAAGGGACAGTTATACCGCAGGTATTGCGATGACATACGGCGTTGACAGATTTCTTATGAAAATAATGATTGCCGAAAGAGATGAAGACGGCAGAAAAGATTACGTTCTTGCTGCTGACAGCGACGCGCTGACTACGATAGAAGAGCTTATTTTCAACAGAAGCATTCTTTATGTTTATATGTACAGACATCAGAAAGTTCTTGCTACTGAGTCTTCTCTTCGTGATGTTGTTCTCGGCATGGCAAACGTGGGACTTCTTAACGATCCTGCCGATTTTCTCAAATATTCCGATTCAAACATCGAAAATTTCGATACCGTTGATAAAATTCCGTTCGAGGAACAGAACAATCTGCTCACTCTCGGCGGAATGATAAAAAAGATAGAAACAAGAAAGCTCCCGAAGAGGGTCGCCGAATTTTCGCTTGAAAAAACGGGAAAATCGACCGGGACCGTCGAAGATTACGCGTATATGAGATCTTTCATAGATAGAATATCCGGGAATATCGATAAAATACGCGAAGAAATATTCGAAAGCATCTGCAACGTTTACTACAAACGCGGCAAAATCGTTGATTTTACGCTTTTTGACATTTACGTGTGTTTTCCGGAAATGATAAAAACGAGAACCGATTTTCTGCTTGTTTCAAAGGACGGCAGAGTGCGTTCGATTGCGGAGATAAAATATATACGCGACTGGGCAGAGTCTTTTGCCGCCGAAAAATGGCGCGGTTATGTTTTTTGCAACTCCAATGTTGACCGCATTGTCGCCGCCGAATGCTCTGAGGAATATATCAGCCGTTTCTATTGAAAAAATCACATTTTTTTTACAAAAGACCTCTTGAAAAATATGCGTTTTTTATGTATAATATTCGGTATATTAAAATTTCAGGCATATTTTAATCTTATAATAAACAGGAGGAATATTCCAATGCAAATCAATAACAAGTATCTTTCTGATCTTTACGAAGATGTTTGCAGGAAAAATCCTAATGAGCCTGAATTTCTTCAGGCTGTGGGAGAGGTTTTCGAAAGCCTTGTTCCCGTTGCAGACAAACGTCCGGATCTTATCGAAGCAGGCGTGTTTGACAGAATAGTCGAGCCTGAGCGCACGATCATTTTCCGTGTTTCGTGGGTCGACGACAGCGGAAAAGTTCGCGTAAACAGAGGTTTCCGCGTTCAGTTCAATTCCGCTATCGGTCCTTATAAGGGCGGTTTGAGACTGCATCCTTCCGTAAACCTTTCCGTAATAAAATTCCTCGGCTTTGAACAGATATTCAAAAACAGCCTTACATCACTTCCCATGGGCGGCGGCAAAGGCGGCAGCGACTTTGACCCCAAAGGCAAATCTGACGGAGAGATCATGCGCTTCTGCCAGAGCTTTATGACCGAACTTTCAAAACATATCGGCGCAGACACAGACGTTCCCGCGGGAGATATCGGCGTTGGAGCAAGAGAGATAGGCTTTATGTTCGGACAGTATAAACGTCTCCGCAACGAATTTACGGGCGTTCTTACCGGTAAAGGACTTTCATACGGCGGCTCTCTTATCCGTCCCGAAGCAACCGGTTACGGACTTTGCTATTTCACAAAGGAAATGCTTGAACACAATAACGATTCATTCAAAGATAAGATCGTAGTCATTTCCGGTTCCGGCAACGTTGCCATCTATGCTGCTCAGAAAGCTACTCAGCTCGGCGCAAAAGTTGTTGCAATGTCCGACTCAAACGGCTTTGTATACGATAAAAACGGAATGGATCTTGCCGTTGTCAAACAGATCAAAGAAGTCGAGCGCGGACGTATTTCAGAATATGCAAAACGCGTTCCTTCCGCAGTATATACCGAAGGCAGAGGCATCTGGAACATAAAGTGCGACATCGCTCTGCCGTGCGCTACACAAAACGAGCTTCACCTTGAAGACGCTCAGGCTCTTGTGGCCAACGGCGTTAAGGCGGTAGCAGAAGGCGCAAACATGCCCTCTACTCCCGACGCGGTCGCATATCTCCAGTCTCACGGAGTCCTTTTCGGACCTGCAAAGGCTGCAAACGCCGGAGGTGTTGCAACTTCCGGTCTTGAAATGAGCCAGAACTCTCTCAGACTTTCATGGACTTCAGAAGAAGTTGACGAGAGGCTTCACGGCATTATGATAAACATTTACCGCAATGCTGCCAAAGCCGCGGAAGAATACGGCATGAAGGGCAACCTTGTTGCCGGAGCAAATATTGCCGGCTTCCTTAAAGTTGCCGAAGCAATGAAGGCTCAGGGCATAGCATACTGATTTGAAAATCAAAACAATATGATCAGGTACGGGAGAGATCCCGTACCTTTTTAACGGAAAGATCCCTGCGAAAGCAGGGATCTTCCGAAATAAATAAATAGAGAAGGTAGATATGAAAAATAGGAGAATATTTTTTAAAGAATCCGGAACCCGCTGCAAAAGCAACGGGGCCCGGAAGAGAGAGGGGGGGAGAAATAATCATTTTAAACTGAATTTTTAGATGTTCGTATTTTAACATCAAAATGCCGTCAAATAATGATACATATGTGTCAGGAATGTAGCAATACGGCAAAAAAGGGCATAACTTAAAGTTGTAAACAAAAATTTTTATAAAACTTAAAAATTCCCCTTCCATTTTTTATTTTTTATGGTATAATAATACTGAAGAAAAGCAACCGGAAAAACGGTTAATAATATGCAGGAGGTATTTTATATGCCTAAAATGATTTATGTGGTAGACGACGAAAAGGACATAAGAGAGATAGTCCGCTCATATCTTGAAAAAGAAGGCTATGTCGTAAACGAATACGAAAACGGCGAGGATGCACTGGCAGCATTCAACAGTCAGGTTCCCGATATGCTTGTTATTGATATCATGATGCCGGGAATGTCAGGCTTCGAACTCTGCAATGAAATAAGAAAAAAGGCAAATACACCTATTATCATAGTATCTGCCCGCGATGAAGAGCTCGACAGGATACTCGGCATAGAAATGGGCGCGGACGATTATATCCCGAAGCCGTTTTCTCCCAGAGAAATGGTCGCGCGCGTAAAAGCGGTATTTCGCAGAATAGACGGAATGCATTCCGACAGTATGTCTTCTCTTACGCCGCATTGCCGTGATCTGAAAATATATCCCGACGAAAGAAGAGTTGTAAAAGTAACCGAAGAAGGCGAGGAAGACCTTAACTTTACGGCTATGGAATACAATTTCATCAACTTTATGGTCGCAAACAAAAACAGAGTCTTTACAAGGGATCAGCTGCTCACTAACATATGGGAATATCAGTATATCGGAGATACCCGGGCGGTCGATGACCTTGTTAAACGCATACGAAAAAAACTTGACAGTCATCACACCGAGTTTTCCATTGAAACGGTATGGGGATACGGATACAAGGTAACGGACAGCGTTGACTGATTTATGAAATACAGTATAAAAACAAAACTGATTTTATCTTATACGGTCATAATCCTCCTGATGGCGGGCATTTCAATGTCGTTTGTTTCACTGTTTTCCGAAACATATATGGTAAGAAATGCAAGCGATCAGCTGAGACAGTATGCAGACAGGATCGCAATTTCGCTTGCTTCAAAGCAAACCGCGGTGCCTATTTTATTTGATTTTGTGTGGGATTCGATAGTCCGCGGGATAACCGAAAAAAATTATGCTCTGGCGGTAATGAACGAAAAATCCGAGCTTGTCAGAATATCGAATTTTGAAATCGTTGATATCTCACCCGAAGATCTCGCAACGTTCGTTGCGTCAAAAAACGGAAAGTCGGGTATATTTGTTATGCACGAAAACCGTGAGACATTCGTTATCTGTTCCAGACAGATGAAAAATCAGTCGGGCGAGATATATGCAACGATAGCCGTGCTTATGCAGGTTGACCGGTATAATTTTGACAATCTTCTTATCTTACTGTTTTTTGCGTCGATTATTGCCGCATCCGCGATCGCAGTTGCAAGCGCGGTGATCTTTTCGGGACAGCTCACAAGAAATATAAGAAAACTGCAGAAACGCGCCGAAATGATAGCTAACAGAAAGTTTGACAGCACTATCGAGATCAACGCAAACGACGAAATAGGCGAGCTTGCAAATTCGCTCGACAGTCTTGCAAAAAGCATCGAAGAATATGATAAGAGTCAGAAAGTATTTTTGCAGAACGCGTCGCACGAGCTGCGAACGCCGCTTATGTCTATCAGAGGCTATGTTGAAGGACTGAAAGACGGGATATTCACAAAAAACACCGACGAAGTATATGAATCTATCCTGAATCAGACGTCACGTCTTGAAAAACTTGTTGAAGATGTTATATATCTTTCTAAAATAGAAACAACAAAAGATGTTCTTCAGCTTTCCGAAGTCCGCACCGATGAAATAGTCGATGAAGCGATAGAAAGAGTTGACGGAATTGCCGTTGCAAAAGGCATAAGGATAGTAAAAGGCGAAGTTGTAAAAGAGGATCTTCTTTGCGACGGCGACCATCTTGCTACGGTATTTACAAACCTGTTTTCCAATGCGCTCAGATATGCGAAAAGCGAAATAAAGATAGAAGCCTGTTCAGTAGAAAACGGCGTTATATTTACCGTTACCGACGACGGACCGGGAATTCGCGATGAGGAAATGCCGCATCTTTTCGACAGATTCTTCAAAGGTTCAACGGGCAAACACGGGCTCGGTCTTGCAATAGTAAAAGCTATAGCCGTTGCGCACAAGGGCAGGGTTGAGGCTTATAACAGAAAAGACGGTAAGTCAGGCGCGGTTTTTGAAGTGTTTATTCCGAAAGAACAATAAAGAAAAGGAAAAGCATCATGCTCAGAGGTTACACTATACCGATTATTGATTTTTCCGATGAGAAAGAGAGACAGACTGTTGTTGACAAAGAAGACGGTCTTTATATCGGGCATCCCACTACTGTTTTGCTTGACGACGGCAAAACGATAGTTGCGGTATATCCCAAAAACCACGGATACGGTCAGATCGTTCTGAAAAAAAGCTTTGACGGCGGCAAAACGTGGTCCGGCAGGCTTCCCGTTCCCGACAGCTTTTCAACATCACTTGAAACGCCTACCGTATACAAGGTTTACGATAAAAACGGCAAGAGACGGCTGATACTTTTTTCGGGTCTTTATCCGATAAGAATGTCTGTTTCCGAAGATGACGGAGACACATGGTCAGAGCTTTCTCCTATAGGCGATTTCGGAGGAATCGTTGCCATGGGCGATATTTGCTGCACGGGCAAAGGCGAATATTTCGCTCTTTTTCATGATGACGGCAGATTTATCCGCGGCGGTAATTACGAAAAAAGAACGGTCTACAAAACAGGTGCGGGCGCGGAAGCAAGAACAAAGCTCATGCACAGCTTTTCTGAAGACGGCGGAAAAACATGGTCCGAAAAGCGGGACAGCTGGGTGAAAACACTTGAAAAAGAGGGCGACGACTGGAAGGAGATCTATTCAGTAAATTCCGGCAGACCCAACGGCAGAATAAAGGTGTATCAGACGTTTTCACATGACGGCGGACTGACGTGGTCTGATCCTGTATGCATCTGCACTCACGAAATATGCGATCTTTGCGAACCTGCGATAATCCGATCGCCCGACGGCAAAGAAATATGCGCCGTAATGCGTGAAAACGCAAAAAAAATGAATTCGCACGCCATTTTTTCTTCCGACAGCGGAAAAACATGGTCTGCTCCCGTTGAACTTCAGGGTGCGCTGACAGGCGACAGGCATTGCGCGAGATATCTTAAAGACGGCAGACTTTTTATCAGTTTTCGCGATACATGCCTTGATTCTCCCACATGGGGAGACTGGTGCGCGTGGCTCGGTCATTACGACGATATAAAATACGGCAAAGAAGGAATATGCCGCATCCGTATAATGAAAAACTACAAAAACGGTGACTGCGCCTACCCCGGCGTTGAAATTCTGCCCGACGGAACGATAGTTGCCACTACATACGGTCATTTTACCGAAGGCGAAGAGGCATATGTCGTTTCTGTTCGTATCCGTCCCGAAGAAATAGACGAAAAACTGAAAGGCTCGGCAAAATAATGCCGTTTTTCAATATTGACTTTTGCGTGATAATGTGCTATTATAAAAAATAATTCAAAGAATCAAAAAAGAAAGCCTGGAGAAAAGGAAATGGAAATTAAAATTACCAAAAACACTGCTCCGAAAGCAAAAGTTCCTGCAAACGAGCTTCGTTTCGGAACAACATTCACAGATCATATGTTTATTATGAAGTATTCGCCCGAAAAAGGCTGGCATGACGCGGAGATCCGTCCTTACGGACCTATTTCTCTCGATCCTTCCGCTATGGTCTTTCATTATGCGCAGGAGATATTCGAAGGTCTGAAAGCGTATCGCACGAGCGAAAACGGAGATATATATCTTTTCCGTCCCGAAAAGAATTTTGAAAGAATGAATCAGTCCTGCGACAGAATGTGCATTCCCCGTTTTGACGGAGATGAAATGCTTGACGCGCTTGAAAAACTTATAAAGATCGATGCGGACTGGATACCCACAGCTCCCGGAACATCTTTATATATCCGTCCGTTCATA
The DNA here is from genome assembly GCA_902783255.1 of Oscillospiraceae bacterium. Classification (GTDB taxonomy): domain Bacteria; phylum Bacillota; class Clostridia; order Oscillospirales; family UBA644; genus HGM12619. The sequence goes on from CACZQB010000051.1 coordinate 29,803, forward strand.
ATTGCTACAGATTCTCATGTAGGCGTTCATCCGTCCGGTCATTATCTTTTCGTTATCATCCTTTCCCCGGTCGGTTCGTATTTCAAAGAAGGGCTCAAACCGGTAAAAATATACGTTGAAACGGAATATACAAGAGCGGCTCGCGGCGGCACAGGCATGGCAAAATGCGGCGGCAACTACGCAGCGTCGCTTATCGGACAGCAGAAAGCCGAAAAGCTCAATTATTCTCAGGTCCTCTGGCTTGACGGTCAGGAGCATAAGTATGTTGAAGAAGTGGGCGCAATGAATGTTTTCTTCAAAATTGACGGCACGATCGTTACTCCGGCTCTTGACGGCAGCATTCTGCCCGGTATAACGAGAAGATCCGTTCTCGAATTTCTCCGTCATAAGGGATATAAGGTCGAAGAAAGAGCTTTGCCTATAGACGAGCTTATGGCTGCCGCAAACAGCGGAAAACTCGAAGAGGCGTGGGGAACAGGCACTGCTGCGGTAATAAGCCCGATAGGCGAACTGAATCGCGACGGCAATGCATGCGTTATAAACAATAACTCGATCGGTCCGGTATCGCAGATGCTTTACGACGAACTCACGGGTATTCAGTGGGGACTTAAAGACGATCCGTTCGGATGGAGACACATCGTAAAATAATAACCCGAAAGATAAGACCGCCGATGTTTTCGGCGGTCTTTTTGTCATTTGATTCGTCTTTGAAAATGAAAATTGCAAAAATCAGTCTCCGTTCCAAAGAAGGTCGCATGTTCCTTCAAGCGGAATATATACATCCTCGATGGTCGTTTGCATTATTTCCGCATTTGCTACGGGTATCTGCCATACGGATTTATTGCCGAGGTTTCTTTCAGGCGGGATTTCCCATCATGTCGAACCATCCGTCGCCCGTATAAATCAGCTTTTTCTTCATATCCGTATCAAATACCTCCTGTCCGATGTTGGCGGCATAGCGCAGCCTTTCATCAGTGGAGCATACTGATTTGTGAGTGTTGTTTACGGTGTTGAAATTGATTCCGCTTCCTTTTTCCCAGAAGGCCTGCGCAGGGTCGTTTTCGGTAAAATACCCCTGATTTGCAACATAGTCTATGTGACCGCAGTAGTCACCGGGATTTTCCTCATATGAAAGTCTTCCGTCCAGCGCAAGCCAATGCGGAACTGCTTCAAAGCTCGTATTATACGCATTTACGCACTGTTTATACTTATTGGCGGCAAATTTCCAGAAACATGCATTTGCCTCATCAATGAATTTCATAATTGTGATAGGGTGCGCATAAACGCCTCTTGGCTGTTCATAATTGTTGAAGGATATGCCGTATCTTCCGAAAAGCGCCGCACACTTGTTAAGCAGCAAATGTTCGCCTCCTACGGCAAATCCCTGTCCGAATCCTTCCGCCTGACAGAACTCCCATTTGTATTCAAACATATTATTTGATCCGTATGTGCCCATGAACGCGATAAATCCCTCTGAGGGAAGCGGCTGCCTGACATTTGAATAATTTCCGCGCGAATCGCACAGACATTTGCAGCGGCGCATGCCGAGCGAGCCCATAAATCTGCCGTCAAAGCAGATGATGTTTTTCTGATCGTCATAAACAGTAACGTAAATATCTTTGAAAACATGATGATTGCCGTTGTGTCCCTCTGTTGCGAACAGTGAGCAGCTCTCATTTTCTTTGACGGAGTCATATGCTTCTTTTGTGATACGAAGAACTGTTGACTCCGTTCTTTCGGAGCCGGAGATAAGAATACCTATATGTGCAAAGCGGTTTGATACCGCCTTTGACATAACAGCAACACGTCCGTTGACATTTTTTCTCGGGAAGGCGTCAATATAGTAGTTTCCGGGCGCAAGAATGATTCTTCCGCCTCGTATTTCACCGTTTACAGGAATAAATACCCTGTCAAGAGCCTCCTGGAGCACATCCTGGTCGTTTTTGCCTGAGCAGACAATATCCGCAGTTTCTTTATCCCTGTCGGACGAATCAACTGCCGCTATATATAATGTGTCTGTCATAATTACTTCTCCCTGTATATGATTTTTTTGTTTGTTACGCAGCGGTTTTCCTGCGATGAGTTTATCATAATATTATGCTGATGTCAAGATTTTTTTTCCGAAATTGCCGACAATATGCGCTGTTTTGATTTTGACCGGACTTTTTTCGATCGAACCGAATACGGAATCGGAAGTTTTTGCAAAAAAATAAGACCACCGAAATATCGGCGGTCTTATTCTCATTTAACCCTGCGTCGGAAATGTAAGATTGCAAAAATCAGTCTCCGTTCCAAAGAAGGTCACATGTTTCTTCAAGCGGAATATATACATCCTCGATTGTCGTTTGCATTATATTCGCATTCGCTTCAAGTATCTGCGATACGGATTTATTGCCGTGAGCGTCTCTCAGTGCGTTCGGTATAAGATATCCGTTGTCATTGTAGGGCAGATAATGGCAGTTTTCAAGACATTCAAATACAACGCGGGTATCACGGGGGTCATGGAAAACATATCTGTCGTAATACTGCAGTCGTTCTTCTTCCGTTTCATATCCCGGCAGCGGTTCGAACAATGCGTTTACAACTGTGGGTATAGCTTCCAGCTCCGTTATGTTTGCCGGAAAAGAAATGCCGTTGTTGTAAAATTCAAACTGACTTATCCACGGAGATCCGACAAGGTCGTCAGAGAGCGGAAACGGAAGAATTCCGAAATTATCAACAGTATACTGAATATCTGCAAGTCCGTAATAAAGATGAGTGAGCACCATTACGGCCTCTTCGTTTACAAATTTCGCAATGGTTGTAAACGTGTCTGTTCCTCTTGTGATATTTATATCATAGTTTTTCCAGAATGTATCGGCAATCCATGTGAGCTTATCGAGTGCTCCCGGTTCATAAAAAGCATTTGACCATGTTCCGTCCGAATGCCTGACGATATAATCTATACCGCTTGTTTTTATTGCTATGCTGAAATAATGGGCAGGCTCGACGGCAAGGGCGTATACGGTCTGACCGCTGTTGTTTTGATGCGTATATGATTCGAGAAGCTCTTCGAATTTACCCCTTGTCCACTCTTTTGTTTCAACGAACTCTCTCGGGTCGGGCTGATTCAGCCTTGAAACGATATTTTCGTTCACAAAGAAGAAGTGGTCGACCTGTTTCCAGACAGTTTCGGGCCAGTACATTGGCAGAAGTCCGTATAGATGTTTGTCGAAAGCATAGCATATAAGCTTTTCGCGTCCGCCCCATTTGTCTTTATCAAGATAGTCTATGCCTGTATAAAAATTGTCAACGGGATAAAGCAGATCAGCTCTTATCTGACTGTAAAGTTCGTATGAGTCTGAAAGCAGAACATCGCACGGTTTTATGCCCGACGATATATAGTAAAACAGATTCGGAACGATGTTTTCCGATTCGTTGAAGACTATGTCAACATCATACTGATTTTCCACATCGGCTATTCTGGATCTGACAAGGTCGCCGAAAAGCGAATCGACGTCGTAGCAGATATCAGGTTTCATGTTGAAAACAAGTTTCAGTCCGTCAAAAGAGTTGTCTGATGCAAAATGACTGTAATCTGGCACAAGTTCTTCCGTCTGAACGGAGCAGGACATTATCATAACAGGCAAAATGAGTATAAGCAGAAGTTTAATCGTATTTCGCATTTCGGTAATTATCCTTTCTGTTGTGTCGTTAGTAATTTGTTGAAAAAGTCAAGCTGTGAGGTGTATTTGACGAGAGAATCAATATGAGGAAGATGTTTCTTCGTTTTGCACTTCGGCTTTTCTCTTCTTTGCTTCGCGCTTTCTTCTGCGTATTTCTTTTTTTGCGTAAATTGCGCTGAATATCATAACTGCAGCGGTTACGCCTGCCGCAAGAACAAGAGAGATTATTATCTGGGCAGTGTTTATTTCATCCGTTATCGGCTCAGGCGGCTCCTTATCTTTCTGCTTTTCATGCGTATTTACGGAAATTTCGGCAAAAGCGATCGTAGTATCTTTTGACGGGGATTTTTCAAAGCTGAAAGAAAAGCGCGAAAGCTGCGCAAAAATCTCATCTGTTGTTTTTTCGTAAATCGTTTCGATTTCGGATCCGGTTTCTGTTTCCCCCGCAGCTTCAGAGGCGTTTTCCGTATCAGGGTCTTCTTCGCTTGACGTGTTTTCTGATCCTTCAGCGATCGTTTTTTCGGGTATCAGCGTTTGGGCTGTTCTGAAATTGAGCGCGATATCATTCCATCCGCTTTTTATATCGATATCCGCAACGCCCCACGAGATCCCTGCGCCGTCATCGCACAAAAAAGAAATGCTGCCCTTATCGCCTTGCAGCGCTGAAATATCGCTTATAAAAAGCCGTATCAGAAGCACATGCGACATGCTGTCTTTTCCGAAAAGGCTGCCTTCGTTAACAAATCTGTATTCGCCCTCAATGCGGTCTGATGACGATGTAAAGCTGATAGATGCCCGATCTCCGTTCCTTATTGTTTCGGATGATGCGACGGTCTGTCCTCCGGAAGTCCAGCCGCCTGTTGACGCCGTGGGTATTTCAAAAAGCTTTTCAAGTCCCGTATCTGCAAAAAAAGCGGCGCAAAAAAAGGACAAAACAAACGGCAAAACGATCAGAAAAGAAGAAAATCTAAGCAAATCGTTTTTTTTCATATCAATATCCGCTCTTCTTGTCGAGCGAGTCGTCATTTTCGACCCAGTCTTTCATTACGTCTATTATTCTGTATTCCGTTTTTGTATCTCTTACTATTACCGTTTCAATGCCCGCATTTATCACAAGCCTGCGGCACATCGAGCAGCAGCTTGTTCCGCTCATTATTTCTCCTGTTTTCGGACTGATGCACGCAAGATAAAGCGTTGAGCCTATCATTTCCTCTCTTGAAGCGGCAATAATCGCATTCGCTTCTGCGTGAACGGAGCGGCAAAGTTCATATCGTTCACCTGCCGGAATTTTCAGCTTTTCGCGAAGACATTCGCCGATGTCGCAGCAGTTTACCCTCTGTCTCGGCGCTCCGGCATATCCGGTGCTTATGATGGAATCGTTTTTAACTATGACCGCGCCGAACAGCCTGCGTATGCATGTTCCCCTTTCCGCAACAGTCTGCGCGATATCAAGGTAATAATTTTTTTTGTCGATCCTTCCCATAAAATATGCTCCGTTAAATTTTTTTCTTATTATACCTGTTTTCAGCCGTTTTGTCAAGCAAGAAAAAAAATAAGTAATATTAGCCTGTCGGAAAAAAGGTATTGAAAAAATACACGGATAATGATATTCTTTTACCATCTTCTCAAAGGATCGATCGAATGCCTGTTTTTAAAACGACGATAACCGCTGATTGCCGTTCGGGAATGAGAAAAGGAATGGAATCATGGATGAAAAACTGCACAGACTGCATAAAAGCCGTCACCGGTCTTGAAATAACTTTTGAAACTGTTGCATCTTTATACGGCAGCACGGGTTTTAACGTTGATATCACAATAAAACCTTCTCTTGCGGTAAGGTTCGGAGTGATGATGTCTTCTGTTCTGAACGCTTCAAATTACCTTTCGGGTATTTTATGCAAAAACGGTTTTTTCCCTCTGAACGGATACGGCAATCATTTCGACTGTTCGGCTTTTTATTCAAGCGATCTGACAGTTATATACGGTGATGAACTTCTCTATGTTACCGTCACTTTGTCTGACGGCGAAGAAAAAACTCTCTTTTTTGTGAATACCCAAACGGAGATCGCAACGGGCGAAAAATACGCGGGGTGTATGGGACTTTCCGTAAATAAAGACAGAAACGCGGTTTTTTCGGGAATTTTACGAAACGAGTTTTCTCACGACGGAGTTCATGTTCTTATTCGAAAAGCTGAAACTCTGAACGGTCGGTTTTTGCTCGACAACCTCTATACTGCAGGCAGATCCGATAATCCGCTCCCCGAAAAAAAACCGTTTGACGTTCTTTTTGATGACGGGACCGTTAAAAAGGCGATAGTGACGGGTTTTAACGGCATTTCAGATACATACGGACGGACTGTTTGCTCGGGCAGTTTTCTGTGCTTCATTTGAGTAAAGCGAAAACTGCAAAAAACGCAAATGAATTGTGAAAAAAAACCGAATTTTACGAGTGTTTACACTTCTTTATGACATTATTGAAAAAAAGACAGTCGGCTTAATTGACTTTTTTTGCTTTTTGATGTATAATCTTTTTGTTGCGGAATTTTAAAAAACGCTGAAAAATCGGCGGTTTTCTGTTTATAATAATTATATGAAAGGTATTTGTGCAATGAAAAAATTAGCAAAGCTTCTTTTGCTCGCAATGATCTTTACACTGATCGCAACTGCTTGTCAGGCAGTAGAGACGGAAGAATATTTTGACCAGGATCTGGACAATCCCGGCGGAACAAAAATGGACCTCGGCGGCTTTGAAATGATTTATGAATTCGGTTCAAACGAAAGCGAAGGACTTATCACTGAAAACGTCCTCGGCTTCCGTCCCGATACCCAGTTCGCGGATCTTGCGAAAGCGCGTATAAAAGAAGTTGAAAACGACTACAACTGCAAGATCAAGATCAATTACAATTCAACTCAGAGATGCCACACATTTATCTCTCTTTCTTACGCCGGCGTATTTATGTGCGACGTTATTTCGGGCATATCCGATATGTGGGCAGACGCGGCAAGAGCCGGTATGCTCGTAGGTCTTTCGGAGCTTGAAGATTATATCGACTATAAAGACGAAGAAAAATGGGGCAACAGATCTATTCTTGAAGTTGTTTACTACGAAAACGATCTTTTCGGACTTATCCCGATGGGCTGGCCCGAACTCAACCATTCGTCTTTCGGTTATCCTCTTGCGGTAAACGAAGATATCGTATCTCTTTTAGGACAGCCCGATCCGCGCGAATTTGTTGAAGCGGGCGACTGGACATGGGCTCGTTTCAGAGAATGTCTTGCAAACTACACCGAGGTTGAAGGCACCGAAACAAAGCATTACGGTCTTTCGGCTCACTGGCCCTATTATACGGAAATGTTCATCCGTTCAAACGGCGACTCTCTTGTTTATAAAGACGAAAACGGCAATTACTCCTTCGGTTTCAGAACTCCCACCGCTTTCAAGGCAATGGAAGAGGCAAAAGCGATCTGGACTACCGATCTCAGCTATACGATCTCAAGCCAGATGAACGATTCTGTCGAACAGACAGTCGACGATTTTGTAAACGAACGTTCCGTTATGTGTGTTGCTCCCACAGGATACCTTTACGGACAGGACGCGCGTATCTCTCTCAATGTTGACAATTTCGGCATTCTCACTTGGCCCCTCGGTCCCGACGCTCAGCCCGGCCATGTATACGGAATTATGGAAAACAACAATTACTGCATCGCTTTTTCCTCACTTTCCAGCCAGACCGAAAGCAGTGCGGTAATTATAAACGCTCTTTATGAACCGCTTCCCGGATTTGAGACGGCAGAAGATATCAAGTCTTATATGGAACACAACTTCTTCTTTGACGAACGCGACTGCAACAACTTCCTCGCAATGTATTATAATCAGGAATACAATTATTTCCATTATGATATGCGTACTCAGTATGTAAGCTTCCTTGAAAGATCGAACAGAACCGTTACCGAATACGTAGAAAGCGTAAGAGATGTTGCGGACAGAATTTTTAATGAGGATGTCATGCCTTCCGTTCGCGGTATCGAAGCTGTCTGGGGAACATACGGCGAAGAATAATCACGATTAAATTCAATAAGCTCCTCTTTACGGGGAGCTTATTTGTTTTTTCTCCAAATGAAAAAGTCGATTAAATACTTGACTTTTTTTTAAAATTGAAATATAATATACAATATAATCGAAAGGAGGGATTTTCCATGAAAAAAATACTGTGTTGTTTTATGTGTGTTCTTGCGGTATTTATAATGATATCGTGTGCGGGAACAGAAATTGAGATAGTGCCCGAATATGACAATGCACTGAGCGATGCCGCAGTAGATCTTCGAGGTTCGGAAATCGTTTTCGGATGGGATACGGGAAGAAACGGCTCTACTCTCGGATATATCGAAGGCACGGACTTCGGTGATATGGCAGCGCAGAGAGTAAAAGATGTTGAAAACCTTTATAATTGCAAACTGTCGTTTGTAAATAAGGATTCGATCGGAAGTCATGCGTATATAAATGCTATTTCCGGCACGTATGTTTATGATGCGGTGGCTCAGGCAACATTCGGTCTTGTTAATTATATGAGAGCCAACGCTTTCCAGGATCTTGTTCCGATTCAGAGTCTTGATGTCTTTGACGAAACAAAGTGGGGCAGCAGATATCTTAGAATATCCACTATGTTTGACGACTCCGTCTACGGTATTATTCCCGCAGCGCTGCCAATGAGAACTTTTGACTCGGAACTCAATATTATCTGCGTAAATGAAGACTATGTCGACGCGGTCTCCGAAACCGACCCGCGTGATTATTTCGAAAACGGCGAATGGAACTGGGATACATTTGAGCACTGTCTTACGCATTTTGCGCAAACAAACAACTCAAATGAATATGTTTATTCGTTCATGTCCGGATTTGGCGGTTTTTCGCGCGATGTTGCGCTTTGCAACGGCAATACCTTTGTAACGTTCAAGGATGACGGTTCTTATGAACTCGGATATTTTACTCCGACCGCGATAGATGCGTATAACAGATGCTATGACTGGTTTTACGGCTCGTTTGCCTCATATGTCAGCGATTACTATAAACCCGACCTCTTTGCCGCCGGCGGCGCCGTAATGCATTATACAAATACCAACCAGCTTTTTGCCACCACAAACTCACTTGCATTCCATCTTGAAAATCTCGGCGTTGTACCTATCCCTCTCGGACCTAACGCTAAGGATCCGTCTGATTACAGAACATCGTACGCAAGCGGTGCCTATACGGTATGCGTGCCTCTGACAACAAAGGATGCGGAAGCTACCGCGCTTGTTCTTGACGGACTTTTTGAACCTTTTGAGGGATATGAAACCAAGGAATCGATCATAGACTATCTTACAAGATATTATTTTACAGACAGACGCGATTCTGAATTTATGTATGAACTTACCACTGGTCCGCATACTCTTTATCACGACCACCATCACGGTATGAGCACAATGTTTGACCAGATACCCAACGGCGGCGTTGCTACAACCGTTGAGTCGTATAGGAGCGCGATTTACGAAGCTGCGGAAACTTATGTAATTTCAATGTATGAAACTCTCAATGATCTGAATGACCGTTTCCATAACTGATCGTTTGCCGATCTGTGAAGTTAAACGTAAAATTCGGTTTATGCATACGAAAATATATTGACAACTTATCGTTCATTATAGTATAATACTGACAGTAAAAACAGAAGTTTTTTCTTACAAAAACCGTAGATAACTCAATTTAAAGGAGATTCGTTTATGCCTACAATTATAGGTCCTGATCTGCCCAACATCCCCTGGGAGGATAAGCCGGCAGGATGCAATAAGGTGCTCTGGCGCTATTCCGGTAATCCCGTAATCCCGCGAGACCTTCTGCCCGATTCAAACAGTATTTTCAACTCTGCCGTAGTTCCGTTCAAGGGCGGATTTGCGGGTGTTTTCCGCTGCGACAATACAGGCCGCTACATGCGTATTCACGCAGGCTTTTCAGACGACGGAATACATTGGAATATCAATCCCACTCCCATTAAAATGATATGCGACGATCCTGACGTGGGCGAATTCGTATACGCATACGACCCCCGCGTTGTGTGGATAGAAGACAGATATTACATTATCTGGTGCAACGGATATCACGGTCCTACGATCGGTCTTGCATATACATTCGATTTCGAAAAATTCTATCAGCTTGAAAACGCATTTCTGCCCTATAACAGAAACGGCGTGCTTTTCCCGAGAAAAATAAACGGAGAATACTATATGCTTTCACGTCCGAGTGATACGGGTCATACTGCTTTCGGCGATATTTTTGTAAGCCGCAGCAAAGATCTTATTTACTGGGGCAAACACCGTCATATCATGGAACCCTGCGGTTCATGGCAGTCAAGAAAGATCGGGCCCGGTCCCGCACCTATCGAAACTACCGAAGGCTGGCTGCTTATTTACCACGGCGTTCTGCAGAGCTGCAACGGCTTTGTTTACCATGCCGGAGCTGCGCTTCTCGATATAAACGAGCCGTGGAAAGTCCTTTACAGAACAGATCCGTATATTATCTCTCCGCAGGAGATCTATGAATGCGTCGGTGATGTTCCCAATGTAGTTTTCCCGTGCGCAACGCTTACAGACGCTGCGACCGGCAGAATTGCGATGTATTACGGCGCGGCAGACACTGTTACAGGTCTTGCCTTTATGCAGGTCGACGAGCTTATCGATTTTATCAAGAAAAACACGATGAAAATCGAAAAACGTCCTCAGAGAGCAACATGATAATACAAAACTCAGCGTCACCGATATACGGTGACGCTGATATTTAAGGAAATAATATGACTTACAGCAAGTGCGATCTCTGCCCGAGACAGTGCGGCGTTGACAGAAACAATACGCACGGCTTCTGCCTTTGCAGCGCGAGGGCAAGCGTTACACGCGCGGCAAAACATTTCTGGGAAGAACCTGTAATAAGCGGAAAAAACGGGTCGGGAACGATATTTTTTTCGGGCTGCACGATGAGATGCGTTTTTTGCCAGAATTCTGAGATAAGCAGAAAAAATGTCGGTAAAGGGGTTTCTGACAGTGAGCTTTGCGACATTATTCTTTCACTTCAGAATGACGGAGCAGAAAACATAAATCTTGTAAATCCCGTCCATTTTGCGCCGAGCATCAAAAACGCGCTTCTTATGGCAAAGCCTGAAATTCCGGTAGTCTGGAATTCGAGCGGTTACGAAAGAGTTGAAACTCTTCGCGAAATGGAAGGGCTTATAGATATATATCTGCCCGATTTCAAATATATATCGGACGAAAAAGCCATGAAATATTCCGGGGTGAGCAATTACGCCGAATATGCCGCAGCGGCGATAAACGAAATGTACAGGCAGACGGGGAATGTCAAAGAAGAAAACGGACTGATGAAAAAAGGGGTAATAGTCCGCCATCTTGTTTTGCCGTCAATGCCTCTGCAGTCCGTAAAAACACTTCGTTTTATCAGAGAAAATCTGCCGGAGGGCATATATGTGAGCCTGATGGGACAGTATATCCCCGCAGGCGATGTTTCAGACGATAATTTCCCCGAAATAAACAGAAAACTTACAAGAAAAGAATATAATACCGCAAAACACGAATTCATGAACCTCGGCTTTGACGGCTTTTGTCAGGAACTTTCCGCGGCGTCGGCAGATTATGTGCCCATACTGAAAGACTGAACTCAGTCAAACAGCGCCGAAACGCTTTTTGATACAAATTTATACACAATAAACGTTATTATTGCGTTTACTCCGGCTTTAATAAGGTTGAACGGTATTATCGTCGGAATAAGCATCGCAACAACGATCTCAATATCTGTTTTCATAAAAAGCGGCGTAAAAACAAGGTTCATAAGCACCATCAGAGCGGTCTGAACAAGTGCGCCGACTATAAGCGCAGCGATAGCGCGTTTAAGACTTTTCCCTTTTGTGTATATAAGACCGGCAGCAAGCACAAATCCGCCCGTTGCGGCAAAATGCATTATTATTCCTATGATACCGCTTGATGCGCTTACCGTGATACCCTGGATAATGCTTACAACAGCAGTCATAAGCAGTCCCCACCACGGTCCGAAAAGAAAAGTTGAAATAAGAATGGGTATATCCGCCGGGTCGTATTCAAGAAACGGAGCGGTGGGAAACGGGATCCTTATAAGCACCATCAAAACGATGCTCATAGCCGACATTACCGCGAGCGTCGCTATTTTTTTTGTGCTTGGTCTGCCTGTGCGCCGTCTTGATTTCAGAATAACGGCAAGTATTATGACCGAAACGGCAACAACAGCCGCAATTACGGCAAGCAGGATGTGTTCTTTTGCAATGTTCATAAAAAACCTCCAAAAAAAGTTCCCGAATAATCCGGGAACTGGTTTTTTCTGAAATCACGCAAAGGCATGAATATCTTCTCTCATCCGGACTTTACCGTCGGCAACGGAATTTCACCGTTTCGGCCTGATAAACAGGTTAGTGGGCTTTACCACCGGTCAGGGAATTGCGCCCTGCCCCGAAGGATTATTCGATTTGCGATGATTATAGCACAATGAAGGACGTCTGTCAACAGGAAATTGCGGTAATATTGTATATAATTTATTAAAATTATGGATTTAGACACATTTTATACTTTACAAAACAGTATAAATCTGTTATAATATAAAATAAGATATTATGGGATAGTGTCAGTATGTTAGATAAACTGAAAAGTATAAGCGAAAGGCTTGATACGGTAAACGAAAAGCTTACCGATCCTGATGTAATAACGGATCAGGAACAATATAAAAAATATATGAGAGAGCATAAGAACCTCTCTCCGATAGTTGAAAAATACCATGAGCTCCTTACCGCCAAACGCAATGTTGAAGAGGCGAGAGAGCTTATGGATGAAACGCTCGAGCCCGATTTTCGTGAAATAGTCGAAGAGGAATACAGAACGGGCAAAGAACGTATAGAAAAGCTCGAACACGAAATAAAGATCCTTCTTCTGCCGAAAGACCCGAACGACGACAAAAACGTTATTGTTGAAATACGCGGCGGCGCGGGCGGTGAGGAAGCAGCTCTTTTCGCAAACTCTCTTTACAGAATGTATTCTATGTACGCCGAGAAAAAAGGTTATAAAACCGAAGTCCTCTCGGTAAACGAAACGGAGCTCGGAGGTATAAAGGAGATCACGTTCTCCATAGAAGGCGAAGGGGCATACAGCCGTCTTAAATTCGAAAGCGGCGTTCATCGCGTTCAGAGAGTTCCCGAAACAGAGTCTCAGGGCAGGATACACACATCCACCGTTACCGTTGCGGTATTGCCCGAGGCAGATGAAGTAGAGGTCGAAATAAACCCCGCAGACCTTATCATTGAAACTCACCGTTCGGGAGGCGCAGGCGGACAGCACGTAAATAAAACCGAAAGCGCAATACGCATTATTCATGTTCCCACAAACACGGTCGTAGACTGTCAGGATGAAAGAAGCCAGTTTAAAAACCGCGAGCGGGCTATGAAAATTCTCCGTTCACGAATTTATGAAAGCATGCTTGCCGAACAGAATGCCAAAATCGCATCAGACCGCCGTCTTCAGGTAGGAACTGGCGACAGAAGCGAAAGAATAAGAACATATAACTTTCCGCAGGGACGTGTGACAGATCACAGAATAGGTCTTACGCTCTATAAGATACAGCAGATAATGGACGGCGATCTTGACGAGCTTATCGACGCGCTTATCACAACAGACCAGGCGGAAAAACTGAAAGCCGGAGCAGAAGAATGAAAAAAACAGCCATAATACTTATAATCGTTTTTTCTATCGTTATAGGTTTCGTGATCACAGCCGTAAGCGCTGTCTGCCCTGTATGGATTGAAACTTACAAAGATGTTTACGGTATGCGCTTCGGATTTCCGTTTCCGTTCACCGAGCAGACGACAGATATGGTCTTTAACTCCGGTTATTTTCCGCGTTATTTTGCGCCGCAGTATTTTCATGAGGCGTTTGAAACGGAGTTTATGGTATTGCCGTTCATATTTTCTCTTATCATAAATATTCTTTTTGCAGCGGCAATATGCGTCTGCATATATTTCATACATCGTTCATACAGAAACAAGCACCCGAAAAAAACACACAAAAAAGATGAATATATACCCGTTTTTAACTGAAACGGTATTATTCAGGAGATTTAAATGCCCCGTAACATATACACTCCGGCAGGCAGACAGGAATGGACAACTTCCGTAAGAAGATCTGCCTCTGAGAGAAAACCCGAAAAAAAGCGAAAAAAACGCTCTCCTTTCGCAAAGTTTTTAAGGCGTCTTTCAAAAAGACTGAAACTTGATAAATTTGCGGAAAAACTGCTTGCGCTCAGGGATTACTTTGTTCTGAAGGCGCTTCCCGATAATTCCGCTTTCACGGTTGAACTCAAATACTCGCATCTTCAGCACACAAGTTTTTTATACCGCACCGTATTTATCATCGGTCATGTTCTGAAAATAGCGGGTCTTGTGCTGCTTGGCATTCTCAAAACGGTTTTACCGGTCGTGATCCCTGCGGCGGGAATATTCGTTATTATTTTTTCATCATGGGCTGCAAGCGTTTATTCCGTGGCTCTCGAAGTCCGCATAGGTGATGAACATGTTGCCTTCGTGCAGGATCAGCAAACATTTGACGATATCCGTGCGTCCGTTGAAAACCGCATATACGCTTCTTCCGAAGAAAACGAATATATAATGGAGTCAATACCGACGCTGAGTTTTGTTATTATAGAAAAAGACGAGCTGACGGATACAGGCAAGATAGAAGAAACGCTCTACAACAGTTTTCAGGAATATATCGGTCAGTCATACGGTTTTTTCTTTGACGGTCAGCTTCTGGGAACATCAAAAAACGAAAACGATTTTTCAAGGCTTCTCGAAGAGGTAGCGTCGTGGTATCTTTCGGGCGAAAGAAACGAAACCTATGAGATACTCAACAGCATAGAGGTCGTAAGAGATACTTATCCGAAAAATTACGAACGCTCATATTCAGATCTCCTTTCGCTTTTCAAAACATCAAGCAACCCGTCTGTTCATAAAGTATCCAAAAACGAAACGCCTGAAAGCATTGCCGAAATGTATGGTATAAGCGTTCCCGTTCTTGCGCTTCTGAACAATCTGAACAATATAAACTCGGTAAATACCGGCGATACGCTTACTGTCGGCAAACCTTTCTGCGAGCTTAAAGTTCAGACGAAATATCAGGTCAAGTATTCTGAGATCATTCCGTTTGACACAAAAAGGGTTTATACCGATTCATTGTATGAGGGAACGACCGAAACAAAGCAGAACGGTTCAAACGGAATTTACGAGATAACCGCCGAGGTCGTTGAAGTAAACGGCGTTGAGTCGTCAAGAACGGAAGTAGCAAGAAAAAGAGTTCAGGATCCTGTTACGCGTCAGATTCTAATCGGCACAAAAACGATCGCTCCTTCAGGTCATTTCATATGGCCGATCATAAATCATCTGGGATCTATCTCCTCCGGTTTCGGCAAAAGAACGCTCGGCGGAGTTCCAAACTTCCATAGGGGCACCGACATAGCAGTAGATTACGGCACTAAGATCCTTGCCGCGGATGCCGGTGTGATAGTGGAAAAGGGATTTCAGGAAAACGGTCTGGGCAATTATGTTGCAATCGACCATGGAAACGGGATAGTATCGTATTACGGTCATTGCAGCAGAATTGAATCCGGAATAAACAAAGGCACAAAAGTATATCAGGGGCAGGTTATAGCATATGTAGGCAGAACAGGAAAAGCAACTGGATATCACCTGCATTTTGCTCTTTACAATAAAGAAACGGGCGAATATTTCGATGCTGCCCCGTTTATTTCATAAATTATTTATTCAAACAAACACAAACACATAAATAAAACACGTTAAGAGGTGCCGGAAAAATTGAAAAAATATGTTATTAGCGGCGGAAAACCGCTGAACGGCGAAGTATCCCTGAGCGGAGGCAAAAATGCGGTCGTAGGCATAATCCCCGCTGCGGTGCTTGTAAAAGGAGTCTGCGTTATAGAAAACGTGCCTGCGATAAACGATGTCGCGGATCTTGTTGACATCATGAAAAAAATGGGCGCAGACGTAAGATACCTTGACGAAAAAACTCTGCGTATCGACAGCACAGACATTGTTTCCTACGTTGCAGATTACGATGCGGTAAGAAAGCTGCGCGCGTCATATTATCTTATAGGCGCACTGCTCGGCCGATTCGGTCACGCAAGAGTAGGTCTTCCCGGCGGATGCGATTTTGTGGAACGTCCGATAGACTATCACATTAAAGGATTTGAAGCTCTCGGAGCAAAAGTCGATATCAAGCACGGAATAGTTGTTGCCGACGCCGAAAAACTTACCGGCACATCCATGAACCTTGATTTTCCGTCCGTTGGCGCAACGGTAAACATCATGCTTGCGGCAGTTCTTGCCGAAGGATTGACGGTAATAGAAAATGCGGGAAAAGAACCGCATATAGTTGACATAGCAAACTTTCTTAACGCTATGGGCGCTCAGATAAAGGGCGCCGGAACGGACGTTATAAAAATAAAAGGCGTTGCGGAACTTCACGGCGGACATTACGAAATAATTCCCGACCAGATAGAAGCAGGCACATTTATGGCTGCCGCTGCAGCAGCCGGCGGAAGAGTTGTACTGAGAAACGTTATTCCAAAGCACCTCGAATCTATTTCCGCAAAAATCGAGGAATCCGGAGCAAAAGTAGAAGAATTTGATGATTATATGATCGTTTCGCGCGATGCTGACAGTCCGATAAATAATCTTAATATCAAAACACTTCCTTATCCCGGCTTTCCCACGGATATGCAGTCGCAGATGGCGGCGCTTCTCAGCAGAGCCGGCGGGACATCAATAATAACGGAAACTATTTTTTCACACAGATTCAAATATGTTGACGAATTGCGCAGAATGGGCGCTAAAATGACGGTAGATGGCAATATCTGCGTAATAGAAGGCGTTGATAAGCTTACAGGCGCGTCGGTAAGAGCATGCGATCTGAGAACGGGCGTTGCTCTTGTTATTGCTGCCCTTATTGCTGAGGGGATCACCGAAATATCCGATGTGCGCTACATCGAACGCGGATACGAAAATATCGTTGACAAACTCAGGTCCCTCGGAGCTGATATAAAAGTTGTAAACGACGATGCGCCTGCCGTTACCGAAACAAAAATAAGCTGATGCTGCGTGTATTCACTCTTTACAGCGGCAGCAGCGGAAACTGCACCGTAATAGATATAGACGGCAGAGCAATACTTGTAGATGCAGGCTGCGGAGTTAAAAAAACACAAAAAGCTCTTATCGATGCCGGACTTTCACTTGATGCGGTAGAGGGTATTTTTATTACGCACGAACACTCGGATCATGTTTCAGGACTTCAGACGATCTGCAAACACTACCGCATTCCCGTTATTTCAAATAAGGCAACGCTTGATGCATTTTTCAGAGAAAACAGAAATTTTGACACGTCTCTTTTCTGTGAAATGCCCACAGGAGCGGTCGCTGCAAGAGATATATTTGAAGTAACGTCTTTTCATTCGCCGCACGACAGCGTGGAATGCGTTGGTTACAGAATAAAAACAAAATACGGCGATGTTGGCGTGCTTACCGACGCAGGAGAAGGCACAAAGGAGATAAAAAAAGCTCTTTCGGGATGCAAAATACTCGTTTTTGAGTCAAATCATGATAAAAATATGCTTCAGACCGGTCCGTATCCGTATTATCTCAAAATGCGTATCTCAGGTCCTAACGGGCATCTTTCAAACGATCAGTCTGCCGAATTGCTTGCAGGTTTTATTGATTTCGGCACTGAGAGCGTGATCCTTGCACATCTCAGCAAAGAAAACAACACCCCGCACGCCGCGCTTGCAACGGCGGAAAATATATTGACTTCAACAGGCGCAAAAGTCGGCAGCGATATATCTCTTTATGTCGCCCCTCCCGACGGACTGTCGCATATTTTTACTGTCGGATAATATTTATGCTTTTTTGAACAGATAAAAAATAAAAGGACCGCACTTTACGGTGCGATCCTTTTTGATTTTTATATTTCTGTTTTTCATAGTTTTTTTATGATATAGGATATTTCATGCGGAGAGATAAACGAAACATCTGCAGGCGGCGAATACACTATCAGGTAAAACGGAAGAGATAAGACCGCAAAAGCAGGCAACAAATAATCGTTTGACGCATTTTTTATCGCAAAAACAGGCAAAATCAAATCATATAAAAAAATATGTTTTTATAAAATTTTTTTCGTCTGCGCCGCCGTTCAGATAATTCAGCAATATTTCCGCGCAGGCTCGGCTGTCGCTGTCTGCCTGATGATGATCGAGAGAAATGCCGTAGTAATCGCACATAGAATCAAGTTTATGTGAAATACCGGGCAGTATTTTCCTTCCCATCTGCACGGTGCAGCAGTATTTCGCGGTATTTTTCCAGTATATGCCGTAATCCGACAGACATTTTTTTAAAACCGAAAGATCAAAAACGGCGTTGTGAGCTGCAAGGATGCCCGAACTCATCACAGGCTCGATTTTTTGCCACAATTCCGGAAAGACAGGAGCAGACGCTACTTTTTCTGAGTCTATGCCGGTAAGAAGAGTGTTATAATAGTCAAAATATGTTTCGGGATTGACGTATGAAAAATACTCTTCCGTTATCCTGCCTCCGTCTATCACGGATATACCTATGGCGCTCATGCGGTCGCAGCAACGGTTCGGAGTTTCAACATCAAAAACAACGTATCTGTACAAAAGTCTGCCTCCTTATTCGGCAAAAACTTATTTATTTGCTTTTCCCGGACCCTTGTATTCAAGCACAAGCATTGTCAGATCGTCAAACTGTTCGGCTTCTTTAACAAATCCGTCAACAGCATTTTTAACGTTTTGAAGAATATCTTTTGAGTGTGCGTTCGTGTTGACGTTAAGTGCGTCAAGCATGCGTTCCGTACCGAAAAGCGCTTTTGCCGCATCTGTTGCCTCAGGCACTCCGTCGGTGTAAAGAAAGAGCTTTGAACCGGGCTTCAGCTCCAATTCATATTCTTTGTATTTTACACCGTTCATACCGCCGATCACAAAGCCGTGTTTGTCTTTTATAAGATCAAATCTGCCGTCGGGCTGCATGATGGCGGGATACTCGTGACCCGCATTTGCGGCGATAAGTTTGCCGGTAGAGATCTCCAGAATGCCGAGCCAAACAGTCACAAACATTTCCTCACGGTTGTTTGAACAGATCGCCGCATTTGTATCCGTAAGTATCTGAGCAGGACTTTTGCCGACCATCGCATTGTTTGCAAGGATGATTTTTGACGCCATCATAAACAGCGCTGCAGGCACGCCTTTGCCTGAAACGTCTGCAATGACCATGCAAAGATGATCGTCATCCACAAGAAAAAAGTCGTAAAAATCGCCGCCAACTTCTTTTGCGGGATCCATTGTTGCATATATGTCGAATTCCGGTTTGTCGGGAAACGCCGGATATATATTCGGCAGCATATCAGCCTGTATATTCGATGCAAGGTGAAGTTCCGATTCAATGCGCGAGCTTTCCATCTTCTGTTTTTCGTATTCTTCGTTCTGACTCTTGACGATTACCGAAAACATATATACCGAGGCGCCTACTGTGACTAATATGATATACTGGATCTCCTGCGAAAAGCTTTGAAGAATTATCGCCGCAACAGGCGCGATAATGTAATTCCAGAACGCAATTTTGAAACGTTTTTCAATTTTTTTGCGGTGAACAATAAGCAAAACCGCATCAACAACCAGCGTTAAGGCAGGGAACACATTAGACAGAAGGTATAAAGAAGAACGGTGATATATATTGCTCTCATCAAATGTGTAAATCAGATCAAAAGGCGCGCAAACTGCCAGGACCGCAATGTGAGCCGCAAGCAGAACATAAAACAGTATAAAAATTCCCAGCGCCGTTTTTTTTTCGAGTTTTGATTCTCCGAGAACAAGAAGAGACATAACATGAGTCATAATGCCTGCCGAAATCATTTCGGCAAAAGTGATAATATAGATTGCTGTGCGCACAGCGTCTCCGGGCATTCCGTCAAGAAGCTGTCTTGTCAGATGTGAGGTGATATAAAAAAGGATCAGCAAAAAGAATATCTGAAAATACAGTCGGACCTCTTTTTTCAGGTGTCTTGATGCCGTTATCTGAAAAAAACAGAGAAGACATACGCCGATGCCTATAGCTATGACCAGGGCGTTTACAAGGCTGAGCGGCGAAAAGGTATACTGCATATTAATTATCTCCTTACATTTTATATGTGAAAAATCGCAAATACGTTTTACTAAAAATATAGTTTATTATACTTGTTTTACTTTAAATTGTCAACCGATTTTTTGGCTGTCCGCTTTTTTTTACAATTTTTTATATATAAATATTATGCGGATATTCCTCATAAATAATACGATTTCAAATAAAATTTCATTTGCCATTCTTGACAATATTCAAATTGTGTGGTATACTTTAGAAAAAAGTAAAAGAGGATAATTATGGGAAATATTACTGATACAAAAGAAAGCAAAGCAGCTCAGAATTTTCTGCTTAAATCAAAAGATGCATTTTCCGAAAAAATTCTTCGCAATACAGTAAAAGATATCGATATTTCAGAATGCGTTCAGGATGAGACATACGCTTCAGTCTGCCGTTTCAATATCACGGGTTCGGTAGAAACCGAGTCTCCCACAGGCAAAGCAAGAACTTATCTTTATCACGCAACGGTTGACGTTGCCGATAAAAAAGAAAACCTCGTTTCTCTTAATATCACTCCTCTCGAGGGATAACAAATATTAAAACCGAAATAAACGGCTTTTTAAAGCCGTTTTATTTTGCGAAAAAAAGTTTTCTCTTGACAAACACGAAAATAAAAAGTATAATTAAAAACAAAATAAAAATATATAAAGAGAAGAAAATAAAATGACTTTAAAAGACTTGCCTGTAGGCAATACCGGGTCAGTTACCGCTGTGGGCGGAGAGGGCGCAACACGACAGCATTTCCTTGATATGGGTATTATTCCCGGAACGGAGATCACAGTCGTAAAATACGCTCCGATGGGAGATCCGGTCGAGGTCTGCCTTCACGGATATGAGCTTACGCTCAGGCTTGACGACGCAGCAAAAATAGAAGTGAAAGAAACATCTGCAGCCGACAGAAAAAAACAGCACACAGCAGAGGCAATAAGCGAACATGCGGGAC
Source organism: Oscillospiraceae bacterium (assembly GCA_902783255.1). Taxonomy (GTDB): domain Bacteria; phylum Bacillota; class Clostridia; order Oscillospirales; family UBA644; genus HGM12619. The sequence goes on from CACZQB010000051.1 coordinate 50,718, forward strand.
TTGGAGAAGGAGGACGGTTTCATTCGAAGGGAAGCGGCGATCCTCTTCCCGAAAATGAGATCCTCACTTTCGCGCTTGTAGGCAATCAGAATTCCGGAAAAACAACGCTTTTCAATCAGCTTACGGGCGCAAGACAGCATGTCGGAAATTTTCCCGGCGTTACGGTAGACAGAAAAGACGGCGCAATAATCGGACATCCGAACACATCCGTGACCGATCTGCCGGGTATATATTCCATGTCGCCGTATTCAAGCGAAGAACTTGTGTCGAGAAATTTTGTTCTTAACGAAAAGCCGAAGGGCATAATAAATATTGTTGATGCAACAAATATAGAGCGCAATCTGTATCTGACAATGCAGCTGCTGGAGATGGATATTCCCGTTGTTGTTGCGCTTAATATGATGGATGAAGTGACAGGCAACGGCGGCTCTGTTGATATAAATACCATAGAGACGATGCTCGGCGTTCCCGTAATACCCATTTCCGCATCTAAAAATCAAGGTGTCGCAGAACTGATCGAACACGCGATTCATGTTGCAAAGTATCAGGAAAAGCCTCTCAGACAGGATTTTTGCAGTGAAGAGGATAACGGCGGAGCCGTTCACCGCTGCATCCATGCCGTAAGACATCTTATCGAGGACCATGCCACTGCTGTCGGTCTTCCCGTCCGTTTTGCCGCAAGCAAAGCAATAGAGGGGGATAATCTGATAATCAGCCAGCTTGATCTTGACGAAAACGAAAAAGAAACGCTTGACCATATTTCGATGCAGATGGAAAAGGAAAGAGGTCTTGACAGAAGCGCGGCAATAGCGGATATGCGGTTTGCATTTATAATGAAAGTATGCAGCGCATGCGTAACAAAGCCTGAAGAGAGTAAAGAGAGCGTAAGAAGCCGCAGGATAGATCGTTTTCTTACGGGTAAATATACCGCTCTGCCTGTTTTTATCTGCGTTATGGGCATTATATTCTTTCTTACCTTCAATGTTATAGGCGCATGGCTGCAGGATCTTCTGGAAAAAGGCATAGGTGCGCTGACTGAGGCAGTAAATAATGCCATGATCTCAGGCGGCGTGAACGAGGTGCTAAGAAGTCTCGTAATAAACGGCATTTTTGAAGGTGTTGGCAGCGTGTTGAGTTTTCTGCCGATAGTTGTAACGATGTTCTTCTTTCTTTCGCTGCTTGAAGACAGCGGATATATAGCGCGCGTAGCGTTTGTTATGGATAAACTGCTGAGAAAACTCGGTCTTTCGGGAAGAAGTATCGTTCCGTTGCTTATAGGTTTCGGCTGCACCGTGCCGGCCGTAATGGCATCGAGAACTTTACCGAGCGAACGCGACAGAAAAATGACGATCCTTCTCACTCCGTTTATGAGCTGCACCGCAAAACTTCCGATCTACGCTTTTTTTGTCGATGCATTTTTTCAGAAATACAAAGCGCTTGTCATGATCGGTCTTTATGTACTCGGCGTTTTAATCGGTATTCTCGTTGCGTTTTTATACAAAAAAATTATGTTTAAGGGCGAAGCCGTGCCTTTTGTTATGGAATTGCCGAATTACCGTATGCCGAGCGTTAAAAATGTTGCTCAGCTTTTATGGGAAAAAGCAAAAGACTTTTTGCAGAAAGCTTTTTCGATCATACTTGTTGCAACGGTAGTTGTGTGGTTTCTTCAGACTTTCGATTTCCATTTCAATATAGTTGAAAATTCGCAAAACAGCATGCTTGCCGTTATTTCGGGATTTATTGTTCCCGTTTTCGCTCCGCTCGGACTGGGCGACTGGCGGATAGTAACGTCGCTTATAAGCGGTTTTATGGCAAAAGAAAGCGTTGTTTCAACACTTGAAGTCCTTTTCGGCGCACAGGGAGGGATATCTGCAGTTTTAAGCTCTGCCGCTGCTGCTTCTCTTCTTGTTTTCAGTTTACTCTATACGCCCTGCGTTGCGGCGGTAGCATCAATAAAAAGAGAACTCGGCTTTAAGTGGGCGATTTACGTTGTTGTATGGCAGTGCCTGATAGCGTGGGTCGCGGCGCTTGCCGTAAGCCTGATCGGTATGTTGCTTGGTGCGTAAGGAGAAAATAAGATGAATCCTATAGACTGGGTCATAATCAGCGTTGTGGCGATACTGCTTGTTTTTGCGGTATGGCAGGCTATCAGAAGAAAAAAAGGCAACTGCAACGGCTGCTGCGGCGGTTGCAACGGAGAATGCGGGGGAAAAGTAAAAAATAAAACGCGAAATTAAGGATGATCATTTTAATTTTCGTTCACCACAGATAAAATACTGAAAAAAGGATTTCTCGAAGCTTTTTTACCGAGAAATCCTTTTATTTTTTTTATTATCTTTTTTACTGCCTGAATTTTACTGCGGTCCCGTATGCAATAACTTCAGCCGCACCCTGCATGATCGCAGAGGAGGCATAGCGGATATTCACGACCGCATCGGCCCCCATACTTTCCGCTTCAGCCACCATGCGCTTAGTGGCGAGCGCTCTTGCATCGTTCATCATTTCATTATATGCTTTCAGCTCACCGCCTATGATAGTTTTGAAAGATTGGGTAATATCTCTGCCGATATTTTTGGACTGTATAGTGCTTCCTTTTACAAGACCGAGCATTTCAAGCTCTTTTCCGCTGATATAATCAGTATTTACCAAGATCATCTTCTTCACCTTCATTTATTTCTTTTATTCTCTGAATACATAAACCTATTACCGTTGAGCCGAGAATAAGCGGAATAATTCCCAAAAGTATTCTTATTATCATATTATCTATTGCAAAAATCAGAAGACCGAAATAGATAATAAAATAAATAATCAGTAAAACCGTGATAATAACCGGCGCAATCATTTTTTTTATGTGCGTTTTCTTTTCGGGGTTCAAGCGATCACCCTCCATGCTGTTTTGTCAGCCTTCTCTCGCTTCTTTCAGCGGCGTATCCCAGAAAACATTTCCGTTGGCTTTTGCCGCAAGAGCGTCGATTTTATCGCGAAATGATTCCATAAACAGTTTTTCGCGTTTTTTCGATCTTCTTCCTTTGCCCTCGTATATCACTTCGCTGAAATACGCGTCGTAAGAGATTGCAAAATCATCCGGAGAATTGTAAGGAAAAAATGTTACGGCGGTTTCATAGCGGATATATCCGTTTTCCGAATCCGAAATCAGCATGCAAAGCGCGCCGTGTCTTTTCACTCCGTTTGCGGTGCACTCCGCCGCAAAATACTGTTCATAAACGTTTACAGTCACTTGTTTCCCTCCGCATTATTACTCATATTGAATTTTATGCTTATTTTCCGGTAAGATACGCTTCTATTTGCGCTGTCTGTTCGTCGTTGAGTCCGCCGAGACGAAGATAATTTTCAGCGCCCTTCTTTATATCGAGAGAATCGAGAGGCGTGCCGTTTTGCGCACCGCACATAAAATAAAGAAAATCGTTTACGTTGCCCTGGACCGCATTGTAACGGTCCGGAGTTTTTTCTTTTGTTACGCCGTAATAATTATAGTAGGTTATCATATAATCATCGATTATTTCCTGCACGTCGGCGTCGGCGAGCGCAAGAATAAGGGCGCATAAAAAGCCGGTTCGGTCTTTACCTTCAACACAGTGTATCAGACACGGCGTTTCGTGTTCCGTTGCCGTAAGAAGAGCTTCCGAAACGGTTTTTGCAAATGCTTCCGAACGGTAGTTTGCGTTTAGACCAAGCAAAAGAACGTTGCCGCTGCTGTAAAGCGAGTCGTAGTATTCAGAACTGAAATCTTCCGCTTCGGTGTATGCGGCATATTTTTTTTCATTGTCCGAGAGATTGAGCACAAACTTTATTCCCGTCTGCTCCGCAAGCGCATTTGTGCAGGCAGCTCTTTTATGCTGATTGTCGCAGGGCGATGCGGAACGGTAAAAACTGCCGCTTTTAAGGTTTCCGCCGACAACTTCGCGGTAATTTGCAAAAATGATATCAGAGTCATAATCATTGCGTTCATCGGAATACTTAAGAGCGTAAAGCTCCTGAACAGCGAGATATTTGCCTTTTTCGTTCAGTGTGACCGTAACGCGCGACTGTTCGGTCATTTCAAATTCTTCCCAGGTCGAAGCACCGTAATTTCTTGCAATAACAACATGCGGGTAACCGGGATATCCGCATGCAAGCATTGATCCCACAGGACAATAGTATCCGGAATAATACGGAATATCTTCATAGCTTTTGCCGTTATCGAATGTTATGTTTACGCTGTCGCCGAACGCAAAGCCCATCGCGTTGAACTCATCGATCGTCGGTTCAATATAAACATTGCCGAATTCTTCATCATAAACAACACCAACGTCACCCGTGGTGACTTCAGTTTTGCTTCCGCATCCCGCAAGCATGGTGATAAGCAAAAATGCGGCAAGAATAATTGAGAAAGTTCTTTTATTCATGATATTCTCCTGTATTTAAAATATTTTTTTCGTTTTTAAACATTTTTATGTATTTAATTTGCAGATCCGCTAAAAATATACCATATTATTGATTTGTTGTCAAGATTTGATTTGAGAATCCAATCAAAAAAAGGACGTCCGGTTTTGCCGGACGCCCATATCGTTTACAACAAGTTATTTACTGCTTTTTCTTCTTAACCAAAAGGACTGCGGCACAGACACAAACAACCGAAGCCGCCGCAAGAGTGATCCATATCCAGATATTGTCATCGCTTGTTTTGGGATTTTCGATCTGAGTCTGTGATACGGTTATGTTGATGATCGCAGCAGCCGTTCCGTCGTCAAAGTTTACGGTGATAATGTGCGCGCCGGCAATGATTTTTTGCAGTGCGGAGGGTTTTATCGTTATTACCGTGCTTCCGGCTTTTGCATCATAATCGACGCCTTTTACAAGTGCAACTCCGTCAATTTCGACAGATTTGAAATGGCTGAAACATGTTTCGTCTTTTTCGCTGCGTTTTACCGTGATCTCGTATGTCTGCTGACTGTCTCTTTCCCATATGCCGATCGAGCCTGAGGTTACGGTATAAAATACCGGAGCTTCGGGTTCTTTTTCGGGAACAGGCGCGGGTGTTTCGTTCTTTATCCATTTTGCATATACTGCAATATCCGTTGTCACGGGTTTTGAGAAGTTGAACGGAACTGTAAGTGCCTGATCGGCAAACCAGCCGCCGAAGGTGTAGCCGTCTTTTTTCGGGTCTTTCGGCTCTGTGATCTTGCCTCCGTCAGAAACGGTCTTAACTTCCGTGCGTTCGCGTCCGTCTGTGATGATAACGACTATGTGATCTTCTTTCCAGCCTGCGTATACGGTTTTATCGCCGGTCATTTTAACGGATGTAATTCTGTCTGTGAGCGCATAATCCGAATACCAGCCGTCAAAAGTATATCCTTCGCGAGTAGGAACTGCCGTGAGTTTGACGGTAGATCCTGCATAGTGTTTTGAAGACGACAATGCGATACCGCCTTTTGTATTGTATGTAAGCGTATACTGAACGTTTACATTGCTGCCGCCGCTGTAATCATCATTCTTTATCCAGCCTGCGTATACAGTTTTATCGCCTGTCATTTTTATCGAGGTGATCTTGTAGATGTTTGCGGGGTCTGCATACCAGCCTTTGAACGTGTATCCTTCACGCTTCGGAACTGCTGTGAGTTTTACCGTTGTTCCGCTCTTATGAACTGTGGATGCAACGGCGCTGCCGCCATCGGATTTGTATGTGAGAATATATATGTTATCGTCTTCAACTGCTTTCCAGTGAGCGTAAACTACGGCATTCGCGGTAAATACGGTGTCTTTTGTTATCTTTTTGCCGCCGCTTTTCGCTGTATACCAGCCTTCAAACTGATAACCGCTGCGTTTGGGAACAGGTGCCGCGGATATCTTGCCGCCTTTGCCTGTGAGAACGCTTGAAGGCGTTACCGTGCCGCCGTTTCCGTCAAAAATAACGGTGTATGTCGGGGCTGCCTTTACAGTAAGAGTTACTTTTATCTCAACAGGGTCACAGCGGTCTTCAATATCTTCTATCTTTACCGTTGCGCTGTAAGTTCCTGCGGCAAGTCCCGCTTTGGGATATACCGTTGCAGTCATTCCGCCCACTATAAGACCGAATTTCTCATACATCGAGGCTTCAGTGAAACCTGCAGCGACTGAGGTAATCTTGCCTGTTCCGGTGCTTGAGGCTTTTATGTCTTTGTAAAGATCCTGCTGCTCTTCCGCATTGTAGCCTTCAGTTGCGGTGATCTTCACGCTTGAGGGAGTAACAGTGAATGAATATGTAGTCCATTTTGCAAAGAGAGTTATATCTTTATCAACGGGTGTTTCAAAATCATACTCTTTCTTGCATTCCTTGTCCGAATACCAGCCGTCAAATACGCATCCGTCTTCCGTCGGGTCTTCGGGCTTCTGCGCCGTATGTCCTTTTTGGACCTTCAACGCCTCTGGAGCTTTGCCGTGACCGTTCGCATCAAATGTTACGGTATATTTCGTTACTTTTCTGATAACTGCATGAGTTGTTATTTCGCCGTCTTTTGTCTGAATATTATGAGATTCGTCGTCAAGTGTTCCGGCTGTCGGTTCATCGATTCCGAGAGGATCGGAAATCGTGATCTTACCGTTTTTCGCCTGAATTGCCGATCTGGTCCCATCCGCGGTAACCACCGTATCCTCTCCCGAAATGTTTATGTTGCCTTTAAGGGAACTGATGCCTACGCCGGATGTGTCGGATGTTGTTTTTGCAATTATCGTTCCGCCGGAAATATCAATATCTCCTGTATCGGACAGGAACGATTTCATCTGGCTCGTTGCTGTTATTTTACCGCCCGAAACAGAAATTTTGCCTTTTTCGGTGTGGACTGCGTAAAGTTGTCCGCTTACCGTGACGTCTGTATCTTTTCCTGAAATATCAATGTTGCCTTTGAATGAGTAAAGACCCCAGTATTCGCCGTCTGCTTTTACAGTGCCGCCTGAAATATGTATGCTGCCGCCGTTTGCATAAATAGCTACGGTCGCTCTTTCACCGATCGCTGTAGCGGTAACATCGCCGCCCGAAATGGTGATATCTCCCTTTTGGGTGTATATTCCGTTGCTTTTTTCGCCGGTCGCATTTGCAACTACAGTACCGTCGGCAATAAGTATATTGCCGCTGCCTGAGGAAATACAGTCTGACTCTGTTGCGGTAACGGTCACGCTTCCGCTTTGAATATCAATGTCTTTTGCGGCATTGATGCCTTTGCCCGCTGTTATATTTACTACAGTGCTTTCTCCCGAAACGGTCACGCCGCCGTTTGTAGCATGCATTCCATAGCCTTTAACGCTTGCTGCGGTAACATTTCCGCCTGAAACGGTGATGTTGCCGTTTTTAGCAATTATCGCGTCGCTGTCTTTTCCGGTTGCGGTCGCGGTTATTTCTGCATCTTCAAAAACAAGTCCGTTTTCCGCGTAAATTCCGCTTACGGTGCCTGTAACGTCAGCTTTGCCGGTGATCTTCAGTTCGCCGTCAAGTGCGGAATAAATACCTGCGTTTTCGTGTTCTCCGCTTACTGAAGGAGAGTTGAGAGTAAGCGTATTTGTTTCGGGATCGAATTTAGCGTTTCCGTCGTCGTTTAAAATATCATCCTTGTTGTCGCTGTTTACCTGAACAGAGCCGATCCATACAGGATAAAGCACATCAGGCACTTTTTCTGTCCATTTCGCGAAAACAGTTATGTCATCGCCCACAGGCGTTGAAAAATCATATTCTTTTGTGCATTCTTTATCGGAATACCAGCCGCCGAATACCCAGCCCTTTTCGGTAAGATCGTCAGGCTTTTCGGCTGTTTTTCCGCGCTGAACGCTCTGCGCATCGGGAGCGCTGCCGTGTCCGTTTGCGTCAAAGTTTACGGTGAAAGTTTTGGGGGGAGTAACTGTAAATGTAACGGGTATTTCTATTTCTTCAAAACGGTCTTCAAAATCCGTTATTCTCACAACCGCGGTATATGTGCCTGCGCCCAGCCCTTCAAGGGGGTAGACAGTGGCAGTCATGCCGCCGACGATAAGACCGAACTGCTCATACATGGAGGATTCTTTGAAGCCGCCCATAATGAACTCCACTTCGCCGGTTCCCGTGCTTGTTGCGTTTATTTCTTTATAAAGCTCCTGCTGTTCTTCGGCGTTGTAGCCTTCTTCGGCGGAGAATTCAATACTTGTCGGATCTACCGTGACAGAGTATGTCATTTCAGTCCATTTCGCAAAAACGGTAATGCCTGCCGTAACGGGCGTTGAAAAATCGTATTCTTTTGTGCATTCTTTATCGTAATACCAGCCGCCGAATACCCAGCCGTCCTCGGTAAGATCGTCAGGCTTTTCGGCTGTTTTTCCGCGCTGAACGCTCTGTGCATCGGGAGCTGTGCCGTGGCCGTTCGAGTCAAATGTTACGGTGAATTTCGGAATTTCAGTAAATGTGTAAGTAAATGTTTTTGCTTCGGTTATTTCAGTCGACGACGGGTCTGTATCCCACGCTCCGTTTTCATAGCCTTCTGAAGCCTTCATTCCCGTGGGAACATCGGCAGGTTTTTCTCCTTTTATGACCCACTCTGTTTTCTCTTCTGTTTTTCCGTCGGACCATGTTCCGTTTTCTACTTTATATTTTACCTCATATGTTCGCATAAAAATAAGATAAAGCGTAATTCCATGATTTAATCCGGAATAATCTATGGTGCCGTCTGCATTGATGGTAAAAGTCTGGTCTTTTGTCTGAAAATCCAACGGCTGATTGAGAATATGGATAGTATATTTAACTCCGGTTTTCAGCTTTTCTATAGAATGAGAACCCCATGAAGTCCAGCTTTCCGCAACGTTTCCTTCAGGGTCTGTTATCTGAATCTGAAGAGGAATAGTACTGGAGAGAGCAGTTCCAGTTTCGTCCGAAGGTTTGATATCTACCTTTGTCTTCTGATGAGAAACGCCAACTGATACATCTACATCTCTTATTGTAAAATCTATGTCGCCTGCCTTAAAATATCCTTCGGGCGCTGTTTTTTCGCAGACCGTGTAACTGCCTGCGGTAAGGCCTTCGATCGTATGAGCTGTCGGACCGGATGTCCACTCAGCTATTACTTTGCGGTCCTTTTTCAGCTGCAATACCGCTCCTTCAAGCGGATCGGAAGTGCCGTCAACGCTAAGAACGTTTACACTGTATGTTTTTTCGGTCCATTTTGCGAAAACGGTAACGGATGCAGTAACGGGCGTAGAAAAAACGTATTCTTTTGTGCATTCTTTATCGGAATACCAGCCGCCGAATACCCAGCCGTCCTCGGTAAGGTCTTTCGGTTTTGCTGCGGTGCTTCCTCTTTCAACAGTCTGCGCCTCGGGAGCTCTGCCGTGACCGTTGGCGTCAAACGTTACGGTATATTTCGGAATTTCAGTAAATGTGTAAGTAAATGTTTTTTCTTCGGTTATTTTAGTCGAAGACGGGTCATTATCCCACGCTCCGTTTTCATAGCCTTTGGAAGGCTTCATTCCCGTGGGAACTTTTGCGGGTTTTGAACCGTATTCTACCGTTTCGGTCTTTTCCGCGGTTTTTCCGTCGGACCATGAGCCGTTTTCAACGATATATGTGATCACAAAACTAATTTTCTGATGCGAAATAACTACCTCGGTATCTTTACCTGCGGCAAAGCTTTCGTCCGAAGCGGTCAGATATCCTTCGGGCGCATTTTTTTCATGGATCGTATATTCGCCGGCAGTCAGATTTTCAACGATCTGCGGCTTGGAGGAGGACGTCCATTCACTCAGAATGCTGCCGTCGCTTGAGATCAGCTGCATTTCCGCTCCGTTTACGGGATTTGAATTTCCGTCTGTGCAGAGAACGCTGATGCTGTATGTTTTTTCAGTCCATTTTGCGAAAACGGTAATGTCTGCCGTAACGGGCGTTGAAAAATCGTATTCTTTTGTGCATTCTTTATCGGAATACCAGCCGCCGAATACCCAGCCGTCCTCGGTAAGGTCTTTCGGTTTTGCTACGGTCTTTCCGCCTTCAACAGTCTGCGCTTCGGGAGCGCTGCCGTGACCGTTTGCGTTAAACTTTACGGTATATGAAGCAGACTTCTTTATCGTTACACTCAGCGCAGATGTAGTGCCGTCTGACTCATATATTCTTTTGCTGTCTTTTCCGAGGATTCCGCCTTCAGGTGCGGTAACAGCGAGCGGAGACGATATTTTGATCGTTCCTTTTTCGGTTATTATCGCGGGTTTTCTGCCTGATGCGGTAACGCTTGTTTTTTCGCCGGATACCGCAAAGTTGTTGACAGCGTAAATTGCGTATCCCGTTGAGGTGGACTCTACCGTGCCGCCCGTTATTTCAATGTTTCCGCTTTTGGCGTATAAGCCGTTTCCGTCTGCTCCGTTGCCAAAAACAGTGAGTTTTCCGCTTTTTACGGCTATGCTCGCGGCTTTTACCGCAATTCCGTTGTTTGCGGTTATTGATATCTGTGTTTTATCTCCGGTAAAAGTGAGCGATTTACTTGCGTTTATACCTGCCGTAGCGCCTTTTGCGGTAAGGATTCCCGTGATGATCAGATCGTCTTCGGCGAGAATAACGGTATCGCACTCAGGTGTTTTCGGATCATTGAACGTAAGAGTTTTTGTGGCGGGATCATATTTCGCTTTTCCGCCGTCTTCAAGAATGTCATCTTTATTTGCGCTTGTTACCGGCGTTCCGCAGACCGCCAGCGGATAAACCGTATCTTCCGTGTCAGGCGTATCGCTTTCAGTTGCGGCTAATGCCTGCATCGGCAGAAGACCGATGACCATTACAAGCGTAAGAAAAATGCTTGCAATTCTTTTTCTTTTCATAAATACCTCCCGGTGACCTCCGAAGTGACATGAATAATCCGTTTCGGAGTGCTGTTATTATATCTGTTATATTTGACGATATATACGGAAAAATGTTCCCTGTAATAATAAATAACAATAAGGAAAATTTTCACAAATAAATAATACCATATTTACGCGTAAAAGTCAACCGCTTTTCGCGGGTAAGCCTCGCAAAAAGCGGTTTTTAATATAAAAAACAACGGGAAAGAATGATTTTTATTTTTCGTCGAAAACGCTCAGAATAAATTCCGAAAAAATCGAATTTGCCCATGCAAACCATGAACGGGTGAATTTGTTTGGATCGTCAACATCAAATCCTTCGTGCATATATCCCGTTCCCGCGGTAGTTGACTCAAATAGATCAAGAAGATACTCTTTTTCGGCTTTATCACATGATGTAAGCCCCTGCATAGAAAGACTTATATGCCATATATATCTTTCGGGCGTATGCGGACTGCCAATGCCTTTTGCCGCCTTGCCCTCGTAATAATACGGGTTTTCTCTGCTGAGAATAAATTTTCTTGTGTTTTTATATATTTCGTCGTCTGCGGAAACATATCCGAGATAGGGGATCGAGAGAAGAGACGGAACATTTGCGTCGTCCATAAGCGTGTAGTTGCCCATACCGTCCGTTTCGTAAGCATATATTTTGCCGAATACGGGATGCTTGTATATGCCGTATCGTTTTATTCCCTCGTCTATCTGTTTTTTCAGCGTTCCGGCGCATTCAGAGATCTCTTTATCGTCTGCAAAGATCTCTTCCATATACCCAAGGCAGACAACAGCAAACATATTTGACGGAATAAGATAGCCGTATCTGCACGCATCGTCCGACGGACGGAAGCCTGACCACGTCATACCCGTGTATGCAACGGGATTGCCCCTGCCTTCACATGGAAGCGTATCTGACGGCGGACAGTTTTTTCTGATAAAGAAATATTTTGAGTTTTCGTGATGCTGTTCTGTTGCGAAAACTTCGAGGATCCGTTTGCACGCAGCCTTGAAATTATCGGTAAAATGCGCTGTTTCGCCCGACGTTTTCCAATAAAGATACGCAAGCGAAACGGGGTAGCAAAGTGAATCTATTTCATATTTTCTTTCCCATGCGAGGGGATTGCGAAACTCAGTTTCGTCTTCGGACCAGCATTTGCCGGAAGACTCGCTGTTGAAAGCGTTTGCGTATGCGTCGTTAAGAATGCATTCCGCCTGTTTTGCGATAAGTCCTTCAACAACGCGGCGTATCTGAGCGTCTTTTTTTGCTATCGGCAGATAATGACGGACCTGCGCGGAGGAGTCCCGCAGCCACATCGCGGGGATATCTCCCGTAAAAACAAATGCGGTGCCGTCATCGCAAAGCTCTGTCGTGGTTTCGAGAGTGTTGGGATAGCATTTTTCAAAAGATTCCGCGAGCGCTGGTCTTCCTGCTTTTATGAGTTTGGCTTTTATTTCTTCTATAGTTTTTTTAACGTATTCGGTTGTCATGATTTTCCCTCAGATCGTATCGTTTTTGATTATGTCTTCATATGTTTCGCGTTTGACGATTATTTTCGGCTCGCCGTTTTTTATCATGATCACGGGCGGACGCGGCACGCGGTTGTAGTTTGACGCCATTGAATAATTATACGCGCCTGTTGAAAAAACGGTCAGGATATCGCCGGCTTCGGGCTTTTGAATTTTCATGTTTTCACCTATAAGATCGCCGCTTTCACAGCATCTTCCCGCGATGGTAGCTGTAAAATCACAGGGATCTCCCGCCTTATTTGCAATGCACGCTTCATATTTCGAGCCGTAAAGCGCGTATCTCGGGTTATCCGTCATGCCGCCGTCTATCGCAACGTATGTTCTGATTTTTTCTATCGTTTTTACGGACATTACCGTGTATGCCGTGATGCCCGCCTCAGCCACTATGCTGCGACCGGGTTCAACAAGAATGAACGGAACGGTGATGCCGAGCGCTTCGCTTTCGCTTTTAACGGTATCGGCGATTTTTTGCATATAATCTTCGTATGGTTCCGGATTGTCACCCTCAACGTAACGTATGCCGAAGCCGCCGCCGAGGTTGAGCTCTTTTATTTCGATTGAAAGCTCATTTTTAACTTTTGCTATAAAACCGAGCATTATTTTTGCGGCAAGAACAAACGGAGCGATATCGAATATCTGAGACCCTATATGGCAGTGAACGCCGGCGATATTTATGTTTTTCTTTTCCGCGGCGCTTTTTACCGCCCTGAAAGCTTCGCCGTTTTCAAGCGCAAATCCGAATTTTGAGTCTATCTGACCGGTTTTTACGAAATTATGCGTGTGAGCCTCAACGCCGGGTTTTATTCTGAATGAAATATCCGCTTTTACGTTCAGTTCTTTCGCAATTCCGTCAATTCTGTCAAGTTCTTCAATGTTATCTGCAACGATTCTTCCGACGCCGCTTTCAAGAGCGAATTTTATTTCGTCAGCAGTTTTTGCGTTTCCGTGAAAATAGATTTTTTTCGGGTCAAATCCGGCTTTCAGCGCCGTATAAAGTTCTCCGCCCGAAACGACGTCTGCCCCGAAGCCTTCGGATGCGACTGTTTTGTATATATCAACACAGGAAAAAGCTTTTGATGCGTAAAGTGGGAGCGCGTTTTTGCCGTAATACTTTTCTGCAGCATCCATGTATTTTCTGCAGTTTTTTCTTACGGTATCTTCAGACATTATATAGCACGGCGTTCCGAATTGTTTTGCGATTTCGGGAACGCTTACGCCGTCGATATAAAGAACGCCGTTTTTTACTTCAGTCATCATATTTCTCTTCCTCCGTTTCTCCTTCGGTAACGGATTCTATTATTTCTTTTAACATTTCCGTCCCTTCACCCGTGACGGACGAAAAAGCGAATGCAGGGACGCCTAAAAGGTCACTTATCTTGTCGGTCATCTGCCACGCTTCGGTTTTTGATATTTTGTCCGATTTCGTTGCGGCAATGCAGAAGGGAAGTTCTTGCGACATAAGGTAATTATACATAAGCTCGTCGTCTTCCGTAGGCCCTATACGTATATCCGTAAGCAAAACAACGAGTTTTATATTTCTGCCGAGAGAAAAATACGTTTCTATAAGGCTTCCCCAGCCTTCTCTTTCGGCTTTCGGGCGCTGAGCAAAACCGTATCCGGGCAAATCGACAAGATATATTTTACCGTCTATCGAAAAAAAGTTGATCGAGGCGGTCTTTCCGGGCTTTGAGCTGGTGAAGGCGAGATTTTTTCTGTTTACGATCTTGTTTATCATCGAGCTTTTTCCAACGTTTGACCTGCCAACGAAAACGACTTCGGGCAATGTTTTTGGCGGAAGAGAAGAAGTGTCAAAAAAACTGCTTATGAATTCCGCCTTTGCGTAATTAAGTTTCATTTCATTCCTCGTTTATAATTATTATCCGTATTATAGTATAAATATTCCGTTTTGTCAACCTTCATACGGTTTCAAAAACCGTTCCCGTAAGCGCATGGCGCGCCGCAAGTATATATTTTGAGCGGTCAAGAGGATCAACGCCGCGCCTCGGCATCGTTTTTCCGTCCGGTTCGGGGCAAACTCTGTATCCTGAAAAAATTGCGGACATAACACCCTTCCCCGAAGTGAGCGACGCGAACGATGCGGCATAATCAAGTGATGTCGCAACAGGTATTTCTGCTTCAATAAAAACGGTATCTTTTTTTCTTACCGGTTCACCGGGCTCGCCGCGCATTCTGATTATATCGCTCAGAAGTCTGCCGTAGCATTCCGCCTGCAAGGTAAAACGGGCGTGAATATACGGTTCAAGCAGCGTTGTTCCGGTATTTCTGAAGCCGTCCGCGAGCGCAAGAGGTGTGGCGACGGTAAAATCGAGAGGATGTGTATGTATAGGGTGATCCTCGCCGTCTATCAGATCTATTTCGGCATCTGTGATCTCCCAGCCGCGCGGTCCCTGAGCGACAGATGCTTTTATGGACTCTTCGACCTGCTTTCTGTATCTGTATGACAAACGGTTAGGCGGCGCAGAGCATTTGTATATAATACCGCTGCCTCTTGCAAGCGGCGTGATTCTGAATTTAAGTATCGCCCAGCATGGTTTGGGTATAGTGTATGCGTCAAAACCGATACCTTCGCGGGTGGGCGTTTCTTTGTATATAACATTCATCTGCCCGAATTCGACCGGTATGCCGAATCTCTCGAAAATAATATCTTTCAGCACTTCGGTTTGTATGTTGCCGAAAACTTTTATATTAAGGCTTTTTGATATCGGTTCCCAGATCAGGTCAAGAAGAGGCTCTTCGGCGGTCAGCTCGGAAAGCGCTGCCTTCAGTTTAAGGATATCCGTCCCGTCCGTTGCCGTCACTGCGGTCATCATAAGCGCCTGTTCTGTTTCGGAATATTTTTCCGCAAAAGGAACAAGCTCTTTTCTGCCTATAAAATCTCCGGTCTTCGCCTCTGAAAGACCGTATACAGCCCCGACTTCGCCTGAATAAAGAGTCTGAGCGTCTGTCATTTTACCGAATACGGGCTTTTTTATCATGCTTATTTTGTATTCCGCACCGTTTATCGATATTTGCTGACGGACCGACAGCGAACCCGAAAATATCCTTGCAAAAGCCGCCCGACCGTTCACCCTGTCATGATTGACTGCATATATAAAACCGCCTGTTTCGCCCTCTTTCTCTTCGGGAAACGGAAAGAAATCAGTTATTGCCGCAGCAAGATCCGATACTCCGTCTCCTGTGATCGCGCTCCCGTAAAAAACAGGGGAAATATCCAGACTTTTTGTGTATTTTGCAACTTTTTGCCGCAGTATCTCTTTCGGCATTTCGATACCCGAATCGAACGCTTCAAAACATTCCTCGTCTCTTTCCGCAAGATCTTCAAAAACGTAAGAAAACATTGCCGCTCTCGGAAAAATATCTTTTATTTCAGAAAAAACGCGTTCGATATCGGCAGTATCTCTGTCTGCTTTATTTATGAATATTATGCACGGCTTATTCAGCCGTGAAACGGCGTCGAGTATTATTTCCGTGTTTGTCTGCACTCCGTCAACAGCAGAAACAAGCACAACTATCCCGTCTACAGCAAAAAAAGCCCGTTCCACCTGCGAAATAAAGTCGGCATGTCCGGGCGTGTCGATAATATTTACGGTAACACCGTTGATCACGGTTGAGGTAAGAGCTGAACGGACGGAAATACCCCGTCTTTTCTCAACAGGCAGGTCGTCAGTTTTTGTCGTTCCTCTGTCAACGCTGCCCTGAGCGCGGATGGCTCCGCTTTCGAAAAGCAGACGTTCAGTAAGTGTGGTTTTTCCGGCGTCAACATGAGCGGCAAGGGCAATGTTTCGAATGTTGTTCATATTAATTAACCTTTTGTTTGCGGTTGACAAATCCGTCGTAAAAGTATATAATAAAATAAATGATTGAGTAATAAAAATGACTATAGAAGGGCAGATTATGCAGTTTCGCGGTTTTTCGAAAAAAACGATAGAATATCTTCACAACGTTCGTGAAAACAATTCAAAAGTATGGTATGAAGATCATAGGGAGGATTATAAAAAATATGTCAGGCAGCCTTTTGAGGACCTTATTGAAGACCTTACGCCTGTGATGAGAGAGATAGATCCTCAGATCATCACTCAGCCGTCAAAATGTCTTTCAAGAATACGCAGAGATTCGCGTTATACAAAAGACAAACATCTTTACCGTGACAGCGCATGGCTTGTTTTCCACCGTCCTGCCGAGCATATGCTTGAAGGTCCGGGTTTTTTTGCCGAGATCATGCGCGAAGGCGCACGGTACGGTATGGGGGCTTTCAGTTATACGCCGAAAGAAATGGCGTCAATGAGAAATTATATATCCGAAAATCCGGACCTTTTTTATGCCGCCGCATCTCCGGTAGCGTCATCAGAGCTGCTTGTTTTAGGCGAAACTTACAAGCGTATGCCATCGGGTCTTTCCGAAAGAGCAAAACAGCTCGGTCTCGAAAAATGGTTTATAATGAAAAACTTTTATATCTCTTCACCGATACTTTCGCACGAGGCATTTTTCGCCCCCGAAATAGCGGAGGAAATAGCTGAAAAATACCGTGTTATAGCGCCGTTTTACCGTCTTCTTATTGAAATAGCTCAGTATAAGGCACCTGACGAGCCATTGCCGCCGAAAAATACTGTGGACAGCTTTGAATGGTGATCATGTGATCTGCCAGTTTATCGGTTCCATGCCTTTCGAAATGAGAAAATCGTTGCATTGCGAAAAGTGACGGCAGCCGAAAAATCCGCCGTATGCCGAAAGAGGGGACGGATGAACGGTTTGCAGGATAAGGTGGTTTTTGTTCGTTATCAGTTTTGCCTTCTGCCTGGCGGGAGTGCCCCAAAGCAAAAACACCATCGGCGCCTCACGTTCATTCAGAAGAGAGATCACCCTGTCCGTAAAAATCTCCCAGCCCATGTTTCTGTGACTGTTTGCCGCGCCTGCGCGGACCGTGAGCACAGTATTAAGCAGCAGCACGCCGTTTTTTGCCCACTGCGTCAGTTCGCCGTGCGGCGGAGGATCAATACCGAGATCATCCTGTAATTCCCGAAAGATATTAACAAGAGACGGCGGGGCGGCAATGCCTTTTTTTACGGAAAAACAAAGTCCGTGCGCCTGCCCGGGACCGTGATACGGGTCCTGACCGAGAATCACGGCTTTTACGTCATTATACGCCGTATATTTCAATGCGTTGAAAATATCGTACATATCGGGATATATCGTTTTTGTCGCATATTCGTTTTTGAGAAAAGCGCGAAGACGAAGATAATAATCTTTTCTGAATTCGTCTGCGAGAAGACCGTCCCAGTCGTTTCCGAATCTGACCGTAAAAATGCCCCCTTACGGAATTGTGAAATCATAAAAACATTATAACAGAATTAAATCACTCTGTCAAGCAACATTGCGGATTATATATTGCGTTTATTCAACATCCTCAGCATTTAAAAAACAGTAACCATGTAACTTTTATTGCTTTATTTTTAAAAATGGTACAAATACCCGCAATAGTTGTTGCAAAACAGATTTTGATGTGATATAATATATAAGATGCGGTAAATACGTGTATATTGCCGCAAAACGGTGATCCAGAAAGGAAGTAAAATAATGAAAACCTTCGTCAGAGCATTTATTGCGGCTTTTTTGTCGCTTGTTTTTCTTGCCGCGTGCGGAACACAGGAAGCGGAGATATTCGATGTTGATCTGACGCTCCAGAACGATAAGACCGATCTTGAAGGCGCGACGATAAAATATGTTCGCGAATCGGGAGGTCTTGCTTTCAATACGGGCAACGGAGAGGTCCTGGGATATGAAATGAATACGATCCTGGGCGATCTTGCGGTGCAGAGAATAAAAGATGTTCAGAATGACCTTAACTGTAAGCTTGATATCGTGTATTTCAGCGGAGATACCACATATACGAATTTTCGTTTAAGCAATGCGGCAGGATCGTATTACTGCGATATTTTCTGCGGAATTTCGGACAGATTTCGCGATTATATGAAGGCGGGCACGATCGTCGGTCTTTCAGAGCTTGACGGAATAATCGATTACCGCAATGAAGAAAAATGGGGCAATCGCAATGTTCTTGAAGTCCTTCACTGGGAAGACGACGTTTTCGGGCTTATTCCGCAGGCGTGGCCTACATCGTCGGTATCATATACCGGTCTGACTATCGTAAACGAAGACATTATAGCCACTCTGGGCGCTGAAGATCCGAGAGATCTTTACGAAAACGGTCGCTGGACATGGGATACGTTCCGCGACTGTCTTGAAAAATACTACCTTGAGGAAGGCGGAGAGACCGTGCATTACGCTCTCGCTTCAGTTCCGTTTGACTTCGGCGCAAATTACCTTCTTTCAAACGGATACAGACTTGCCGAAAAGGGCGCAGACGGAAATTACCACACCGGTATTACTTCTCCGTCCGCACTTACTGCCATGAATGAAGCGCTTGACGTTTTCAACGGCTCGCTTTCTTATACGATCGATCGCCGCAACGAAATACTTGCGCCCGTAGAAGATCTTATAGCCGGCAAGACCGTTATGGGCGTTATGCATTATGCAGAGTATGTTTCTGACCGCATAGTAAAGCAGCTCACAAATTTCGGCGCTCTCCCGTGGCCTTCGGGTCCGGATGTCGCTCCCGGATTTCTTGCAGCTTTTCATATGAATCTTGAAAGAGCGATAGTTATCTCACGTATGTCAAACAATATCGAAGCTACCGCAATTGCCCTGAATGCGCTGTATGAGCCTTTTGAGGAATATCCCACCATCGACTCAATAAAAGATCTTCTTTATCATACTTATTTCTTTGACCGCCGCGACGCAGATATCTATTATGATATGTTCCGCAGTGCGCAATACAGTTATTTTTCAACGCCGGCGTTTTCGTCGCTCGGAGAATGGGTGGCAAACGGACAGTCGCCTTCGGAATACATCGAGGCAAACACCGACAAGATAGAAGAATATATTCAGAAAGAGATCGCGCCTTCAAAGAGGGGTATAGATAACCTCTGGGCGGAATGATCATAATCATTGTAAACAGACATCCGGTCCGTTCCGGATGTTTTTGTTTTGTATAGACTTGAAAAACGCGAAAATTTGTGCTAAAATATATAAAATTCAAAATACCGGACAAATAATTATTTACGGAGAGTAAAAATGAAAGTTTTGCTTATAAACGGCAGTCCTCACAAAAACGGGTGCACAGCCACGGCTCTTGAAGAAATGAACGGCGTTTTTGCCGCAAACGGCGTTGAAACAGAGATCCTTCATATCGGAGGCAAGGCGATAAGGGGATGCGCAGCATGTCAGGCGTGTGATAAGCTTGGCAGATGCGTATTTGACGATGAAGTAAACAAAGCAGCCGAAATATTTGAAAAATCCGACGGGCTTGTTGTCGGTTCTCCTGTTTACTACGGTTCGCCGAACGGAACCGTTCTGTCTTTTCTTGACAGACTTTTTTACAGCACGTCATTTTCAAAGCATTTGAAGGTCGGCGCTGCGGTCGTTTCATGCCGCCGCGGAGGAAACACGGCGTCGTTTGACGTCCTAAATAAATATTTTACTATCTCGTCAATGCCCGTAGCTTCAAGCAGTTACTGGAATCAGGTTCACGGCTTTACGGCGGAGGACGTAAAAAAAGATGCTGAGGGTCTGCAGACAATGCGCAATCTTGCCGTCAATATGGTGTTTCTGATGAGGGCAATAGCAGACGGTAAAGAGAAATACGGCGTCCCCGAAACGGAACATAAATTTTTTACGAGTTTTCCTGATGGTAAATAAAATCGGATCGCGGAACGATATGGACGGAGATGATAATTACGGAAATTGAACGCAAATTTCTTATAGATGGCTTTCCCGACGCGCTGCCGCTGAGGTCAGAGTGCCATATGCGTCAGATATACCTTTCCGTTATGCCCACTGTTCGGGCTCGAAGCAAAAAAACAAAGGATAAGGAAACATACAGGATCACAATTAAAGGTCCCGGTGAGCTTTGCCGCGAAGAGATAGAAGTACCCATCACAAAAGAGCAGTTTGAGGGACTTATGCGCATTGCCGGAAAAGAACCGATAAAAAAGCATAAAAAATGCTATACTCTGCCCGACGGAAACATTCTTGAATGTTCGCTTGTTGACGAAGGAAAAGAAACATCGTTCATGTATGCGGAAGTTGAATTCAGATCCGTAAAGGAAGCCGAAGATTTTTCTCCTCCCGAATTTCTTAAAAAAGAAGTAACATACGATAATTCATATAAAATGAATAATTACTGGCAAAAAACACGCCTGAAAACATAGCTCAATTTTCATAAACGGAGAGTGCAGATGAATTACAGTCAGTTTTTAAATCCGCCTAAAGGATACGGCAATGTTCCTTTTTATTGGTGGAACGGCGACAGACTTGATAAAGACAGATTGTCATGGCAGCTCGAAAAACTTGCCGAAAACGGCGTTTCGGGCGTTCAGATAAATTTTGCTCACCATTGTCCGGCTCACAGACCCGACAAAACGGGCGGCGGATTCGGCAAAACATACGAATGCGATCCCGAGGCATTCACGGATGAGTGGTGGGAGATAGTAAACCACGTTTTTCGCAAAGCAAAATCGCTCGGCATGGGCGTAGGCATAAGCGACTACACGATAGGCTGGATAGGCAACGGATATTTTATAGATAAAGTTGCGATCGACGCAAAGCTTTGCGCCGAAGAACTTCACTGCGAGAGCGGGAAAGTCAGAAAAGGCGAAAAATATATATTCATAAAGCCAGAAGGCTTTATTTCCGCCGCCGCACTTTACGGAAACGGAATGTGGCACGCCGTAACAGATTCCTTTACCGCTGAAAACGATTGCGAGGTATATACTGTTTTCAGAAAAGTCAATCCTCGTTCCGTAAACATTCTTGACCCGAAAGCGGGAGCGCTGCTCGCAAAAGTATTCTTCGAATATTTTGAAGATCATCTTGACGAAGATGTCCGCGACGCCCTGAATTACTGTTTTCAGGATGAATTCATACCCGGCTGCGATGTTGCGCATATATGGTCCGATCCTCTTCGTGAACGGATCATAAAAGAAAAAGGCTACGATATCGCTCCGAGGCTTTTTGAGCTTTTTGTAAAAACGCCCGAATGTGTAAAAACACGCCTTGACTACTGCGACGTAAGAACCGCAATGACGGAAGAGGGCTATTTTAAGCCGATTTATGGTTTTCACGCGTCCAGAGGACTGATATACGGGTGCGATCAGTGCTCCAGAGGATATTCTCCCGGAGAATACGGCGATTATTTCAGAACCGTGCGCTGGTTTACAGCTCCGGGCAATGATACGCCTCTTCGCGCGGCAAACCTTATAAAAGATAAAGTTTCAAGCTCGATAGCGCATCTTTACGGCCGCGAGCGCACATGGCTCGAAGGGTATCACAGCTCAGGCTGGGGCACATCTCTTGCAAGCCTTCAGGCTCCGACAAGCGATAATTTCATATACGGCATGAACCTTCTCTGCATGCACGGATTATATTACAGCACATACGGCGGATTCTGGGAATGGGCGCCGCCCGATTTCCACTTCAGAATGCCGTATTGGGAGCATTCGAAGAGTTTCTACGGTTATTACGAAAGACTTTCGTATCTTCTCACTCGCGGAGCGCATGTCTGCGATGTTGCGCTTTTTTATCCCGTAAGCTCCTGTGATGCCGCATTGGATCCCGAAAAGTCCGTCAAATCAACATTTTCCGCCGCATCTGCGCTGTTTGAAAACGGCATAGATTTTGATTTTATCGATTTTCAGTCCATTCTTTCTGCAGATATAATGGACGGAAAACTCTGCGCCGCAAACGAGAAGTATAAATGTGTTATTCTTGCTGATGTTGACTGTATACGCCACGAAACGCTGAAAAAACTGATCGAATTTCAGAATGCGGGCGGGAAACTGATCATTTTGGGCAGAGCTCCCGAATATACTGATGTGTCAGGCGATATCCTGACCGAAAGCATTCCTTCTTTCAAAGCGAACGGAAACGACGAACTTGTCTCTCTGATAAACAGTATTGTCGATCGGGATTTCAGAACTGCGGACGGTTCCCGCGCAAACGTTCTTCACAGGCACGACGGCGATATCGATATCTACTTCGTCCGCAATGTAAAAAAAGGGACTATGTGCGTATTTGACTGCGAAGGAACTGCTGAGGTATGGTTCGCGAACGGAGATGAACGTCTTCTTCTGGCAAGCGAGAAACTCGGCGGAAAAACATCACTGCAGATACCTTTTGACGGAGACAACATTATTGTTTTCAACAGAAGTGAAGATACTGCAAAAAACATGTTCAGACCGCTTTCAGAGCCCGAAAATGAGATAAATATCGACGGTATGTGGTGTTTTTCTTTAAAACCGACTCTTTTTAACCGCTGGGGCGATTTCCGCCTTCCGGTTCATGAAGATTATATCGGCGCAGAGATCAGATTCCCGGAAATAAACGGGAAAAAACAGACTGTTGCGGAATACGATATCTGGCAAAAGACAACGCCCGACGGAAAAACAACGTCAGTTTCGATAAATGACAGATACGGCATCGTTACTGGGCAGCCGCACGAACAGGGATATCACGGTCTTAAAAAAGAGGTCTACGACTGGAATATTCTTGTTTCTCCAAACGAAAAAGCGGTCTTTGCCGCAGAGTTTTATCTTGAAAATGATACCGAAGCAGAGATCCTTACAGGCGGGATAATGCCGAAGGTAACTATGATCGACCGTGACATCATACGCGATTTTTCCTGTGTTTTACTCAAAAAAGGCACTCATCGTATTTCGGTGGAATATGAAAATCGTGAAAACGGCGAACGCCGGGGATATATCGTTATAAAAGATAAAAAAAGACAGAGCACGCACCCGTCTTTACCGCTTACAAACAGATGGTTTGCCGATATGTCTCTTATCAGATTTTCAAAAGACGGCTTTGAGCCTTCCGTTCATATCGATGCGGGCATAGCCCCCGGCACGTCAAAAATCGAAGCTGCGGTCTTCGGAAAAATCGTCTTTGCGAAAATAAACGGCGGCGGCGCGATCGTTGAAAAAACAGGCGAAAGAGACGGCGCAAACATCTACCTTATCACGGCAGGCGATATAAAGCAAACTGCGGGGAGGGCGGAAATCGAGATTGAGCCGTTTTCAGGCTACTGCGGCGGCGCAATATTCCCCGAACCGCTCAGAGAAATATGCGAAGAAGGGCTGATCGAGGCAGGCGATGTTTCAAAAATAAGCGGTCTTGAAAGCTATTCCGGAATGTTTGAATACAAAAAAACCGTAAATCTGAATAAAGAGGACGGAAAAAAATATATTCTTTCTCTCGGCAGCGTCGCATGCTCATGCAAGGTGACGGTTAACGGAAAAACGGCAGCCGTTTCATGTGTTCCCCCGTTTGAATTCGATATTACGGAATATCTTGAAAACGGCGGCAACGAGCTTTGCGTTGAAGTTGCAAACACACTCTGCAACCATTACTCCACTAATCCGTCGCCGTATTCAAATTATCCGCAGGATGCGATATCAGGTCTTATCGGCCCCGTAAAAATCAGAATATACGGTTAAATGACCAAAAACAAAAGGTGCAGTTTTACTGCACCTTTGATTTTATAGTATTTCTTTCAGATTTGCGTAATTTGCCATCAGTTTTTTCTTTCCTACCGTTTCGAACTCAACTTCAAGCATGCTGTCTGAAGACATTTCCGTTACTGCTGTGATCACACCGTCGCCAAAAACCTTATGCCTTACTCTCTGACCTGTTCTGTATTTTTTCGTCGGGGCTTTGCTTCCGGGCATAACGGTAACGGAATTTGTAAGCAGCGGTCTTTCGGAAAGCGGTTTTGTGCGCCGCTGCGCAGGTCTTTCGGGACGTCTTGTTTCGGTTTCTTCAATAAGATCTTCCGGTATTTCTTTCAGGAACCGTGAAGGTATTGCCGGCCTTGCGGAACCGAAGATCATGCGCGATGCAACATTTGTGATAAAAAGTTTCTTCTTTGCGCGTGTTATCGCAACGTAGCAAAGGCGCCTTTCTTCTTCAACGCCGCCTGTTTCAAGCAGCGAGATCGACGAAGGGAAAAGTCCCTCTTCAAATCCCGTAATAAACACGGTATTGAATTCAAGCCCTTTTGCGCAGTGCATCGTCATAAGCGTAACGGCAGGTTCGTTTTCGTCAAGACTGTCTGTTGCGCTTACAAGAGCGGTCTGCTCGAGATAGCCGAGCAGAGTGGGGTTTTCTTCCGTCTCTTCATATCCCGCGATACTGTTGATAAGCTCTCTTACGTTTTCTATTCTCGATATCGCTTCGTTCGTCTCATACTGTTTTTTCAGTTCATACTCATAGTGAATAGACGATATTATCTCACTGCACAGTTCGGAAGGACGCATTTTTGCCGATTTTTCGGTAAGCTCGTTTATGATCCCTGCAAAGTCCTTAAGCTTTTCGGCGGAACGCTGAAGCTCGGCGTAACTGTCCGCATGCGCCGTTATGTCAAAAAACGATTTGCCGGTTTTGTCGCATATCGAGTTTATCTTTTCGATCGTTGTGTCGCCTATGCCGCGTTTCGGTTCGTTGATTATCCGCAAAAGCCTCGTTCTGTCGTTCGGATTGCAGATGACGTTCATATACGCAAGAATGTCCTGCACTTCCTTGCGCTTAAAAAACGGAAGACCGCCGAAAACGCGGTATGATATCCCGTGCAGCCGCAAAGCATGCTCTATTGCACCGGATTGTGCGTTTGTTCTGTAAAGCACGCAGAAATCGTTGTTTTTAAGCCCCTCTTTTTCTTTACGTTCGGTTATTGCTCTGCAGATGAAGTCTCCTTCTTCTGACTGTGACTGCAGGTGGCAAACAGAGATCTTTTCGCCCTCTCCGGCATCTGTCCAGAGGTTTTTGCCTTTTCTGTCTTCATTATTTGCAATAACGGCATTTGCAGCGTCGAGGATAGTCTGGGTCGAACGGTAGTTCTGCTCAAGCCTTACTGTTTTTGCGTTTCTGAAACGTTTTTCAAAATTAAGGATATTCTCGACCTGCGCACCCATAAAGCGGTAGATGCTCTGGTCGTCATCGCCGACAACGCAGATACGTCCGGAGGGTGCAAGAAGCGAAATAAGCCGCTCCTGGATCGGGTTCGTATCCTGATATTCATCAACAAGAATATATCTGAACCTGTTGTTTACAATGGTTTTTACGTCTTCATCCAATGAAAGAAGACGGACGGTCATAAAAATAAGGTCGTCAAAGTCAAAAGCGTTTGCGGCTTTAAGTTCTGCCTGATAGTCCCGGTAAATCTTTTCTATATCGTTTTCGCCCGAGTATTCGTCGGCAGATGTGTTTCTGCTCTTTGCGGTTGAAATGATCCTTGCAACTGTTTTTGCGTTGTATCTTTCCGTGAGACGGTATTTTTTTATCAGTGTTTCTATCACACGGTGACTGTCGGTTTCGTCATATATGGTGAAATTTCTGTTATAACCAAGTCTGTCACAGAATCTGCGCAAAATCCTTACGCAAAACGAGTGAAATGTCAGCGCCCACAGTTTGCCGCTGTCTATGCTGTATTGCTTTTCAAGACGTTCACGCATTTCGCCTGCCGCCTTGTTTGTGAATGTTATGGCAAGAATATTGTACGCATCAACGGGAGACGGCGACATCAGCCTGAAATACCGTTCTCCGTCACGCATTTTTTTGTTTGCAAGGCACTCTTTCAGAAATTCGTCGTCATCATCTTCGAAATCAATTTTCTGTGAGTTATAGGCGTTTCCGTATCTGATAAGATATCCTATTTTACTGATAACGGTGGTCGTTTTTCCGCTTCCGGCACCCGCAAGAATAAGAAGGGGACCGTCGTTTGAAAAGACCGCTTCCCTCTGAGGCGGGTTGAGAAAAGAAAACTCATCGTTCAGAATTTCTTTTCTTAAAGATAAAAGTTCTGCTTTTTTTGACATTTTTTCAGCTCCCGCGGGAGTATTCCCTCTCTCTGATGATTGTTAATCAATCATCTCTTCTGTTATTATACTATAATTTCAGAAAAAAATCAAGTGAAAAATACGATAAAAAACATGATATCCGAAAAAATATCGGTATATTTATGCGTTGAAGCGTATATAAGACCGGCTATGGCTTACTGTAAAAAAACAAATGATTATTTTAAGAATAAAAGAAAATATAAAGAAAATATAAAATACTAAACAAATAAAATATATCCGGCAGCGGAACACGGAATCCGACAATTTTAACAAATCAAATGTTTTTGCATAATATTTGTATCTTTTTCAAAAGTCATAAACATTTTTCTGTCAAAAAAAATTTGTATTTTGTTTATTGACATTTATCGGTCGTTCATATATAATATCTAGTCAGAATAATAAGGGCGTTTGTCGGATGCGCGGGTCTGCCGCACGCCCGATAAGCGTTTTTTTTAGGTATTGAGGCATGCGGCGACTTTCGTTTTCGAAAATCCCGCTTTAATTATAGCTTTTTTCCCTCCCCCAGCCGCAGTGCGGATACTTACGGCAATTTCATCATGAAAGGAAGCAATATGAACAGAATTTATTTGATTCTCGAAAACGGAACCGTTTTTGAAGGTCGTTCATTCGGCGCAGTCGGCGAAACAGTCGGCGAACTTGTTTTTACAACCGGAGTTATCGGTTATACCGAAACACTTACTGACCCATGCAATTACGGACAGATCATTATCCAGACGTTTCCTCTTGCCGGTAATTACGGTATTATTCCCGATGAGATCGGCTCATCCCCGGTAAACCCCAAAGCTTTTATAGTACGTGAATGGTGTGAAGATCCTTCGAATTTCAGATGCGAAGGCGATCTTTCCACCTTTTTGTTAAATAAAGGCATAATAGGCATGTGCGATATCGATACGAGAGCTCTCACAAGAATACTCCGCGAAAACGGAACGATGAACGCTAAAATATCGAACAGTCCCGAATGCGATTTAAACGAAATCAGAAATTACAAGATCGAAAATGCTGTCGAAAGCACGACATGCGAAAAAACAACCGAATATCCCGCTGCAAACGGAGAATTTAAGGTCGTGCTTTATGATCTCGGTTCTGCTCAGAGCGCGGTAAAAGAGCTTAATGCAAAAGGGGCGGACGTGATCTGCGTTCCCGCATTCACTTCCGCAAAAGAAGTTCTGGAACTTGCTCCCGACGGTATAATGTTTTCTGAAGGTCCCGGCGACCCGGCGGATTATACGAAGATTGCTGATGAGATAAAAACATTTATCGCGGGCGGTATCCCGCTTTTCGGCGAGGGGCTCGGCCATCAGCTTATCGCGATCGCCGGCGGCTGTGAAACATATAAACTCAAGCACGGTCACAGAGGCGCAAATCACCCGGTAATAAACACCGAATCAGGTAAAACACACATCACAACGCAAAACCACGGTTATGCCGTAAATGATGAAAAACTGCCTGCCGGCATAAAAGTAATATACAGGAATTTAAACGATAAAACATGCGCCGGAATCGAGTTTGCCGGCAAGCCTGTTTTTTCGGTCCAGTTCCATTGCGAAACGCTTAACGGACCTAACGATACGGGATTTCTGTTTGACAGATTCATTGAAAACATCACGAAAGCGAAGGTGAAATAAATGCCGCTCGACAAATCGATAAAAAAGACACTTGTGATCGGTTCGGGACCGATAGTTATAGGTCAGGCAGCTGAGTTTGACTATGCCGGAACGCAGGCATGCAGAGCTCTGCGTGAAGAGGGGATAGAAGTAGTTCTCGTTAACTCAAATCCTGCCACGATCATGACCGATAAGGAAATGGCGGACAGAATATATATAGAGCCGCTTACTTTGCCCGTTCTTAAACGAATAATAGAAAAAGAACGACCCGACTCGATACTTTCCACTCTCGGCGGACAAACAGGTCTTACGCTTTCCATGCAGCTTGCAAAAGAAGGTTTTCTCGAAAAAAACGGTGTTCGTCTTCTCGGAGCAGACCCGGAAACGATAGACAAGGCAGAAGACAGACAGATGTTCAAGGAAACGATGTTGAAAATCGGTCAGCCTTGCATTCCTTCAAAGGTCGTTACAGATGTTGCGTCAGCCGTTGATTTTGCGGGTGAAATTGGTTACCCTCTTATAATCCGTCCCGCATTCACTCTCGGCGGAACAGGCGGCGGTATCGCAAACAATGAAGAGGAGCTGCGTGAAGTTGCCGAAACCGGTATACGCATGTCTCCCATAAATCAGATACTCGTTGAAAAATGCGTTTCGGGCTGGAAGGAAATAGAGTTTGAAGTTATAAGAGACAGTTCAGGCAACGTTATAACCGTATGCAGTATGGAAAACGTTGACCCTGTAGGCGTTCATACCGGAGACAGCATAGTGGTCGCTCCCGCACTCACGCTTGCTACCGAAGAGTTTATGATGCTTAAAACCGCTGCGCTCAACATCGTTTCGGAGCTCGGCGTAAACGGCGGATGCAACGTTCAGTTCGCACTCGATCCCAACAGCATGGAATATGCCGTAATTGAGGTCAACCCACGTGTTTCGCGTTCTTCCGCTCTCGCTTCCAAAGCAACGGGATTTCCTATAGCAAAAGTTGCATCTAAAATCGCAGTCGGATATAATCTTGATGAGATCCCTAATGCGATCACGAAAAAAACGTCGGCATGTTTTGAGCCGACTATAGACTATATCGTTGTTAAGCTGCCTAAATGGCCGTTCGATAAATTCGTATACGCAAAACGCACGCTAGGCACTCAGATGAAAGCAACGGGCGAGGTAATGGCGATAGGCACCTCGTTTGAGCAGGCGCTTATGAAAGCTGTTCGCGGCGCCGAAATATCGCTTACGAGTCTTGATTCTCCCAAGCATGCGGCAATGCCGGACGAAGAGATACATAAACGTCTTCACGACTGTGACGACGAACGTCTTTTTGTTATATACCAGGCGCTCAAACGCGGTATTTCCGTAGACGAAATATACGATATTACAAAAATCGACAGACTGTTCCTTTACAAGATCCTCAAACTTGTCCGTTTTGCGGATTCGCTTGCCGACGGTGTAGACGAAGAAAAATATCTTGAAGCAAAAAAACTCGGCTATCCCGATTCAGTAATAGAGGCTCTTTCCGGAAAACCGCTTGAATATCACCGTTCAGCAGTATTCAAAATGGTCGATACGTGCGCAGCCGAGTTTGCGGCGGAAACTCCGTATTTCTATTCGACATACGATGATGAAAACGAAGCGGCAGAATTTAAAAAAGAACATTCCACCGCCAAAAAGACGGTTATCGTTTTCGGCGCGGGTCCGATACGTATCGGACAGGGCATAGAGTTTGACTACGCCTCGGTCCACTGCTGCCGCGCGCTTAAAAAGCTCGGATATGAGGTCGTTATAGTAAACAATAACCCCGAAACAGTTTCAACAGACTTTGATACGGCAGACAGACTGTATTTTGAACCGCTCACGCCGGAAGACGTAATGAATGTTATAAATACCGAAAAGCCTTTCGGCGCGGTCGTTGCGTTCGGCGGTCAGACGGCCATAAAACTCACCAAATTCCTTGATAAAACAGGCGTAAACATCCTCGGCACGCCCGCAGACAGTATAGATGCAGCCGAAGACAGGGAACGTTTCGACAAGCTTCTTGAAAAATACCATATCAAGCGTCCGATAGGCGATACCGTAATGACCACTGAGGACGCGCTTGCGGTAGCAAAAAGAATAGGATATCCTGTTCTCCTCCGCCCATCATATGTTCTCGGCGGACAGAATATGATAATCGCTTTCGGCGAAAGCGATGTCCGCGAATATATGCAGATCATTCTTTCGCACAATATCGAAAATCCCGTACTTATAGACAAATATCTTATGGGAACCGAACTTGAGGTTGACGCGGTATGCGACGGAGAAGATATTCTTATCCCGGGTATAATGGAGCATATCGAAAGAACCGGTGTTCATTCGGGAGACTCGATAGCCGTATATCCCGCATGGAATGTTTCTGACGAGCTTACCGAAAAAATCATTTCGGCGTCAAAGCAGCTTGCAGTTGACCTCAACACAAAAGGTCTCGTAAACATTCAGTATCTTATTTACGATAACGATCTGTATGTTATAGAAGTAAACCCGAGGTCGTCAAGGACCGTTCCGTATATCACAAAGGTAACGGGCGTTCCGATGGTTGATCTCGCAACGAGAGCGATGCTCGGTGAAAAGCTGAAAGATATGGGCTACGGAACGGGACTTTATCCTACATCTCCCTATGTAGCCGTAAAAGTGCCTATTTTCTCGTTTGAAAAACTTGCCGACGTCGATAACCATCTCGGACCTGAAATGAAGAGCACCGGAGAGGTCCTCGGAATTGCAAGCACGATGGAAGAGGCAATATATAAAGGACTTATTGCAGCAGGTTATAAAATGAAAAAATCGGGCGGCGTAATGATAACCGTTCGGGACAGCGATAAGCCTGAAGTTGCAGACCTTGCAAAGCGTTACAGCGAACTCGGTTTCTCCATTTATGCAACACGCGGCACCGCTAATATCATAAGCCGCGTCGGCATTCCCGTAACTGTTGTGGATAAAATTCACGAAGGCGAAGAAAACACGATCACTCTTCTTGAAAGCGGAAAAATCAACTACGTTATTTCCACATCTTCAAAGGGCAGACTTCCCTCAAGAGACAGTGTTAAAATAAGAAGAAAGACCGTTGAACGTTCAATTCCGTGCCTTACGTCGATCGATACCGCAAACGCTCTTGCGCAGAGCCTGAAAAGCAAATATACCGAAGGAACGATAGAGCTTATAGACATAACACGTATGCGTTCCGAAAGAATCAAGCTCAGATTCACCAAAATGGCAAGCGGAAACGACTATATCTATTTTAACTGCTTTGATCAGAAAATCGACAACCCCGAAGGACTTGCCGTAAGATATTCGGACAGACATACCGGTATCGGAGGCGATGGAGTTGTTCTTATCTGTCCTTCAGACAAAGCCGATGCAAAAGTGAGAATGTATAACCGCGACGGCAGCGAGGGCAGAATGTTCGGCAACGCCATACGCTGTGTGGGCAAATATCTTTATGATAACCATATGATCGATAAAAAAGATGTGACTATCGAAACGGTAAGCGGAATAAAAGAGCTTCATCTTTTTACCCACAATAAAGTTGTCGATTCCGCATGCGTTGATATGGGCAGGGCTATGCTCAATCCCGCGGCTATTCCGGTAAATTTCAGCGGCGAGGAAGTAGTTGACCGTCTTGTTAACATAGGCGACGAAAACTACAACATCACATGCGTTGGTATGGGCAATCCTCACTGTGTTGTATTCGTTAAAAACGTCGATAAGCTAGATATAGAAAAAATCGGACCTCAGTTTGAAAATTATGAGAAATTCCCCGAACGGATCAATACTGAGTTTATTCAGGTGATCGACGAAAAAACGCTTAAAATGCGCGTATGGGAGCGCGGTTGCGGCGAAACGTGGGCGTGCGGCACAGGAGCGTGCGCAGCTGTTGTAGCGGCATGCGAAAACGGTATCTGCAAAAAAGGCGAAGAAGTAACCGTAAAACTCATAGGCGGCGATCTCAGAATAAAATATACCGATGAAACGGTTCTTATGACCGGCAGTGCAGACAAGATATTTGACGGCGAGATCATTATCTGATTTTTTTTACACAAAAAGAAACAGACTGACAAAAATCAGTCTGTTTTTTTGTCTGAAAATTATTTTTCCTTCGGGGCGGATATACGTTTGTTCAGGGCAAGCCGCAGAGCGGAGGCAATAACTGCCTTTACGCAGTCAAAAGGAATAAACGGCAATACTACCTTAGGAAGAGCTTCCGCAACGGATGTTTTCGCGTAAATGCAAAATACGGCAGTGCCGAGCACATAGCATACTGCAATGCTGATTATCATTCCGGCAAGAGGAAGAAGAAATTTGCTCTTTTTTGAGAAAAATCTTATAAAAAGCGCCGTTATGAGCGCCATGAACGGATATGCTATCAAAAATCCGCCTGTCGGTCCAGCCAATACGGCAACACCGCTTTTGAACCCCGCAAAAACCGGTATTCCCACAATACCTATAAGAAGATATACGATCTCTGCGATAAACGCATTGACGGGCGGGAGAAAAGATCCGGTTAAAAAAACTGCAAGAAGCCCCAGAGTAAACGGAACGGGAGAAAAGGGAAGCGGCAAGGAAACAAGAGACAAAACGCACTGAACGGCCGCAAAAAGGGCAGTAAGCACAAGAAGTTTAACATTTTTATTCATCGTATATACACCCTCGGCACGCGTTTGCCGATATCGCAGATTATTTCGTATGGTATTGTTGCTATTGCGTCTGAAAGCTCGTAAACGCTTTTATCGTCGCCGAAGATCGTGACTTCGTCTTCAGTTTTTACATCAAGTCCGGTAACGTCCACCATACACTGATCCATGCATATTCTGCCTATGACTGGCGCGTTTTTTCCGTTTATAACAACATTCAGGTTTTTGGAAAGAGCCCTGAACAGTCCGTCGGCATAACCGATGGGCAATGTTGCGATTTTCATATCCTTTTCTGCCACATAAGTCTGTCCGTAGCTTACGCTGTCGCCTTTTTTGAAGTCATGTATAAACGAAACCGTCGTTTTCAGTTCCATCACAGGCTTCAGTCCTATTGTGTCGGGTCGGTTTGTGGTTATTCCGTAAAGAATAAGTCCGGGGCGCACCATATTCAGCTTCATTTCGGGAAAATTGATTATTGCGGCGCTGTTTGCAGCATGACGGAACCTGAATTTTATTCCCTCTTTTTCGAGCGCCGATACACAGTTGCAAAACCGTTCGAACTGTATTTTTGTAAACGGGTTTGACGGCTCGTCTGCAACGGCAAAATGTGTGAATATCCCTTCGAACTCAAGAAATTCTTCTTTTGAAAGCTCTTTTATTTCCTTTACGGATCTTTCGAAAGCTTCTTCATTCTGCGCACTGAAACCGAGACGGTTCATGCCGGTATCGATTTTAATATGCACTGTTATTTTTGATCCGATCGCATTTGCAGCAGCGGAAAGAGTTTTTCCGTATTCGTAAGAAAAAACAGTCTGTGTTATCCCGTATTCCGCAAGAAGCGTCATTGAATGCGGCGGGGTATAGCCGAGAATAAGAACGGGTTTTTTTATTCCCGCATTTCTCAGCTGGACCGCTTCGTCAATATTCGAAACAGCAAAAAAATCACTGTAGTCCTCGATCGTCCTTGCTATTTCGGTCGCGCCGTGACCGTATGCGTCCGCTTTTACCACAGACATCAGAGCGCAGCTGTGACCGACGATCTTCCGGATCTTTTTAATGTTTTCCTTTGCGGCGGCAAGATTCACCGTCGCCCATGTTCTTCGTGTGTGTTCCATCTTTTATATCCAATCGATTATAGTTTTCAGACAGTAAAAACACCGCCGGCATTCTTTGATTTCGGCCGACGGCATAAATCACTCGAATTCTGCAAGAAGTTCTGCCGCTGCAAGCGGTATTTCGGATGGCAGAAGTCCGTGCAAAGATATTTTTTCAGCAAGAATGTCTCCGGCTTTGCCGTGAAGAAAAACAGATACGACGGCAGCATCGAGCGGCGAATACCCCTGCGCAAGAAAAGAACCTATCATTCCCGCAAGCACATCTCCGCTTCCGCCTTTCGCAAGACCTGAATTCCCCGTTGTGTTTACGTATATTTCTCCGGAAGGCGCCGCAATGACCGTGTTATGACCCTTCAGCACGACGACCGAATCAAATTCTTTCGCTGCTTCACAAGCGCAAAGCTCTCTGTTTGACGATATAAATGGAATGTCTTTCCCTGTCAGCCGCGACATTTCCGCTTCATGCGGCGTAAGAACGGTTTTACAGCGCTTTTTCTGAAAAAGAGTTTTATGCTTCGATAAATATGTGATTGCGTCGGCGTCTATAACGGAAGGCATTGACTGTAAAAGGATCTTCTTTGCGATTTTTGCGTTTTTAGCCGAACCGCAGCCGCACAAAAGTGCCGTTGCGCGCGAGGATATTTTCATTTTGCAAAAAACCGGCTCTGAAAGCTTCGACTGTAAAATGCGTTTAAGCCTTCCTTTTGCTGAAATATACACAAGCCCTGCACCGCATCTGAGCGCACCTGATGCTGCAAGATACGGTGCGCCGGTCATGTTTTTCGAACCGCAGAAAAGCTGAAGAGTGCCGAATGTGCCTTTATGCGATATTTCGGGACGCGGTTTCAGGATTCCCCTTACTGTTTCTTCGGTTATTTTCAATGCCATACGCTTTTTTGAATATAGCGTTTCATATCGCTTAAAATTCTTTCGTCTGGTTCGAATATCAGCAGCGTTTTATTATACTCTTTATGGTTGAAAATCGCATAATAAAGCGTGTTCCCTTTATTTGAGCGGACATCGAAACGTTTGTTTGCCGGATATGAATCGACTTTTTCGCGGGCAGCATCGTTATATTCGCCGAACTGTTCAAAGTTTTCGGCTTTTACCGTCAAAAGACGGCTTCTCTCGCTTCGGCATATGATCTTGTCAACATCCATTTCGCCGTTGAGATAGATATATTCATATTCCACGTCAAGGCGCATAAAAAGCTTATAACCGAAGTAAACAAGTATTCCTATCGATATTGTGCCGATCATGAGGCCGAAATTAGGTATGCTGCGAATACAGAACATGAAAACCGCCATGGAAAGACCTATTGTAACAATGAATATCAGAGCCTGGATTGCGTATTCCTTGAAGGTCTTTTTCCTCGCGTAAAGCTGTTCGTAAAAAACATCGTTTGTCGGCTGCATTTTTTCTCCTCAGGATTTCAGATAGTTTCTTACAAGAGCCGCAAGAAGCTCGTCTCTGTCAAGTTTTCTGACGAGATTTCTTGCGTTATTGTGCTTCGTAATATACGTCGGGTCTTCCGAAAGAATATAGCCGACGATCTGATTTATCGGATTGTCGTATCCTTTTTCGACAAATGCGTCGTATATGGCGATCAGCGTTTTTTTCATTTCGTCATCTTTGCTCGATTTGAGGGAAAAGGTGATTGTGCTGTTCGTATCCATTGTATCATCCTTTCTGAATGCGCCTGTTTATCTTCTGAGCGATATTCCGTCTTTTTCAAGTCCGTTTATAATGTTTGTCATGATCTGATCGATATCGTTTTCTCCGAGCGTTTTTTCTTCGGAGCGCAATACGAGCGCATATGCGATGCTCTTATGCCCGAATGCGACCTGAGCGCCCTTGTAAACATCGAATATCTCGATTTTTTCAAGGCACGGACCGGCAAGCGCCCTGATTTTCTTTTCTATTTCACCGGAGCTTGTTTCATCTTTGCAGATAAGGGCAAGATCTCTTGTTACTGCGGGGAATTTCGGGAGCGGCGTAAATGTCTTTTCGGGAGCAGTCGCTTCGTAAAGCGCATCAAACGGTATTTCCGCTGCGTATAATTCGTCGTTCACGCCGTAGTTTTTTGCAACAAGGGGATGTATCTGTCCGAATATGCCTATTTTCTTTCCGTCGGCAATTATTTCAGCCGCGCGGCCGGGATGGTATGACGGATTGTTTTTGCAGGGAACGAATTCACATGTTTTTGTGTTCATTGCCGCAAGAATTGATTCAACGATGCCCTTCATTGTGTAAAAATCGCCTTTGTTGCCGTAAAAACCGGCACAGACTATTTTCTTTTCGTCAGGCAGCTTCGTCTCATCCGCATTTTTTATGTATACAGTTGCAATTTCATAAAGATTTGCCGCGGGGTTTCTGAAATTGTAGTTTCTTGCGAGAACTTCAAGCATAGACGGCAGCGCACTTGTTCTCATTATGGAAGTATCTTCACCGAGCGGATTTTTGATTTTCATCGCGTTGCGCTCGGGTGCGTCTGAAGGAAGACGGATCTTGTCGAAACATTTCGGACTTACAAACGAATATGTCAGGATCTCGTCAAGTCCTGCCGCTCTGAGCGCTTCTCCGAGACGTATCTCAAAT
This sequence comes from Oscillospiraceae bacterium, assembly GCA_902783255.1. Classification (GTDB taxonomy): domain Bacteria; phylum Bacillota; class Clostridia; order Oscillospirales; family UBA644; genus HGM12619. Next base: position 87,023 of record CACZQB010000051.1, read on the forward strand.
TTCTGCTCTTTTGTATAGCCTCCCGATTTGACGTCGGCTTTGAAAAAGAGCGGTTCTATTCTGTCGTATCCATAGAATTTTGCTATTTCTTCGGCAATGTCGTATTTGTTTTCGATATCCGAGCGGAATGACGGAACTGTGATTGTGCCGTTTTCAACTTTCATTCCGAGTCTTTCAAGAATATCGATCATTTCCTCTTTTGAGGCGTTGATGTTGATGTATGAATTTATCCAGTCATACTCAAACGGAACGGTGCGGATTTCGGGTTTGGCGTTGTTTATGTCTATAGTGCCGTCGACCACGGTTCCCGCGCCGAGCATACAAATGAGTTCGCATGCTCTGTCGAGAGCTTCTTCCGCGAGAAGAGGATCGAGACCTTTTTCAAAACGTGCGGAAGATTCTGTTCTCAGTCCGAGTTTCTTTGATGTTTTTCTTACGGATGGCGCAAAAAAGTTTGCGCTTTCAAATACGACTGTTTTTGTTTCGGGTTTTATCTCGCTGTTTTCTCCGCCCATTACGCCTGCTACGGCTATCGGTTTTTCGGCATCGGCAATAACAAGCGTTTCGGCGTCAAGCTCTCTTTCCTGACCGTCGAGCGTGTTCATCTTTTCGCCGTTTTCCGCTCTTCTTACCGTTATTTTGCCGCCGCCTACGCACTCGTAGTCAAATGCATGCATAGGCTGACCGTATTCGAGCATAACGTAGTTTGTTATATCAACAATGTTGTTTATTGCGCGCACGCCGCAGTCTCTCAGCTTTTCAACGAGCCAGAGCGGGGAGGGGGCGATCTTTATGTCTTTTACAACTCTCGCCATATATCTTTTGCAGAGCTCTACGTCTTTGACTGACACAGAAAGATAATCCGCAATATTGCCGCCGCCAGTTGTATATACGGGCTTTTTGACCTCAAAAGGTTTTCTGAACGTGCATGCTGCTTCTCTTGCAACGCCTATGATCGAAAGACAGTCCGGTCTGTTTGTGACTATATCAACAACAAAAACGGTATCGTCAAGCGAAAGAACGCGGCATATGTCGTCGCCTGGAGCAACGTTCAGTTCGCATGCACCGTTATTGAGAATGAGCAGTCCGTCCGCAACCGATCCGGGAAAATCGTTTACGGTAAGTCCGAGCTCTTCAACAGAACAGAACATTCCGTAAGACATCACGCCGCGAAGTTCGCCGGCATGGATCTCTTTTCCCGATGCGAGCACCGAACCGTCGAGCGCGACGGGAACAAGGTCTCCCACCTTCATGTTCTTTGCCGCGGTAACTATCTGGATATTGTCTTTTTTACCGACATTGACGCTGCATATAACGAGCTTGTCGGCATTGGGATGACTTTCGATTTTTTCTATAAGACCCGCAACAACGTTTTTTATTGTGTCTGCAGCGCACGAAAAACCTGTCGTTTCCGTGCCGGTCATATTCATTTCATGTGCGAATTTTTTCGGCTCAACGTTTATATCCGTGTATTCTCTGAGCCATCTGTACGGTACGTTCATATATCTATTCCATCACTTTCATTTACAGAATAATCGATCACGGGCAGATCTTTACAGACTTTCAAGGAATCTCACGTCGTTTTCGAAAAGCATTCGTATATCGTCTATATTGTATCTTCTCAGAACGAGACGTTCAAGTCCCATACCGAAAGCAAAGCCGGAATACTCGTTTGTGTCTATGCCCAGAAGATCCAGTACTTTCGGGTTTACCATGCCTGCGCCGCCGATCTCTATCCAGCCTTCGCCTTTGCAGAATTTACATCCCTCGCCTCCGCATTTGAAGCATGAGATCGAAATTTCCGCCGATGGCTCGGTAAAGGGAAAATAGTCCGGACGGATACGCGTTTTTATGTTTTCGCCGAAAAGCTTTTTTGCTATGATATCGAGAGCGCCTTTAAGGTGAGACATCGTTATTCCCTTATCTACCACAAGACCTTCGATCTGGTGGAATATCGGCGAATGCGTTGCGTCTACCTCGTCTATACGGTAAACTCTGCCGGGAGAAATAATTCTTATCGGGGGTTTCATTTTTTCCATCGTTCTTATCTGAACGGAGCTTGTCTGAGTTCTGAGGAGAATATCGTCGGAAAAATAGAACGTATCCTGGGTGTCTCTTGCGGGATGGTATTTCGGAATATTCAGAGCCTCAAAATTGTAGTAGTCGTATTCTACTTCCGGACCGCTCGCCACAGTGAAGCCCATTGAAATGAATGCGTCTTTAACTTCGTCGAGAACTACCGAACACGGATGCTTTTTGCCCGTACGAAAAGATTTGCCGGGAAGCGTCACGTCAAGCTTTTCGTCTTCGAGTTTTTTCTGAAGTTCAAGCTCTTCGAGCTGCTGTTTTGCCGCCTTTATCCTGTCTTCTATAAACGAGCGCACCTCGTTTGCGGACTGTCCTATTGCGGGACGCATTTCTGCGGGCAGCTTGCCCATTTGCGAAAGAACGTTTGTCAGCTCTCCCTTTTTGCCGAGAAGCTTTACTTTTAAATTTTCAAGCTCTTCAGACGACTTTATCTGCGAAAGCTTTTCTTTTGCGTTTGCGCGGATCTGTTCGAGCTGCTCCCTGATGTTCAATTCCATTATTGTATGTTCAACCCCTTGTTTGCGGTTTTTTTCATAATCACATTATATTATAACATATTATCATCTTAAATTCAAGTCTTTTTCTGAAATATGCCTTCTTTGTTTGAAATTTATTCGATTTTTTGCCGTGCGGAAGCTTTATGTCGAAAGAGAGCCGCGATCGGTTCAAAATCATCTATCTTTTACTGACGTTCACGCATTTTACTGCGAGACCGGTCAAGTAAATCAGCTCTTTATGATTATCTATAATAAAATACGAAAAAGTTCAAGGAATATTTGATTTACCCCCTTTTCAATTAATGAAAAATGTGTTATAATATTCAGTGACAGTTCTTAAAGTGAAGAGCTTTCGTAATTTTTTTTCGTTAAAATACAAGTTAGAGAGGACGAAACCAAATGGGTAAATCTACTATTTCCAAAATCCCTTTCAAGGGGACTGCGGAGCAGGAACAGAAACTCCGTGATTACATCGCGGCGAATAAGGATGTTCAGGGATCGCTTATGCCTATTATGCAGGAAGCGCAGGAGATTTACGGCTATCTTCCGATAGAAGTTCAGAAGATCATTGCCGACTCCTTGAATATCCCTCTTGAAGAAGTATACGGAGTTGCAACTTTCTACGCGCAGTTCACTCTTAATCCCAAAGGTCAGTACAGGATCGGCGTCTGCCTCGGTACGGCATGCTATGTTAAAGGTTCACAGAATGTTTTCGACAAAGCGTGTTCCGAACTCGGCATCGGCAGCGGCGATGTTACGGATGACGGCAAATTCTCGCTTGAAGCTACCCGTTGTATAGGTTGCTGCGGTCTTGCCCCCGTTATGACCGTCAACGACGATGTCTACGGACGTCTCACCGCAGATGACGTCCCAAAAATACTCGCAAAATATAAAGATATGTAATGAGAGAGCTTTCTCTTCACATTCTCGATATAGTTCAAAACAGTATTACCGCAAAGGCGGATACGATAACGGTTGAAATATCGGAGAATATTGAGGCGGATGAGCTGAAAATAACTATATCCGATAACGGATGCGGTATGGACGAGGAAACGCTCGCCCGTGTGAACGGAACTTTCGCAACATCGAGAACCACAAGAAAAATCGGCATGGGCATAGCTCTTTTCAGGGCTGCAGCCGAACTTTCGGACGGTTATCTCACACTTGCTTCAAAAAAAGGCGAAGGAACGGTCACAACGGCTGTTTTCAGACACAGCAGCATAGACCGCATGCCGCTGGGGGATATTTCCGGAACGATGATGCTCCTTTCCGCAAAAGCTAAGGACTTTGACCTGATCTACAGGCATATATGGTGCGGAAACGAATTTGTATTTTCAACAAAAGACATTAAAGAAGTTATTGAAGATACTCCGATAGACACGCCTGAAGTCCTTAATTACATTCACGACTACATTCACGAAAATCTTAACGAATTATTTGGAGGCGAACGAGATGAAATCTCTTGAAGAACTTAGAGCCATAAAAGAAAAAATGAAAGCCAGCGTTAACGACAGAAACGAAAACAGCGATAAGATTAAAGTAGTTATCGGCATGGCAACATGCGGCATTGCCGCAGGTGCGCGTCCCGTTATGCAGGCATTTCTCGACGAGATCGCAAAACGCGGTCTTGACAATGTAACCGTATCTCAGACAGGCTGCATCGGCATGTGCAAGCTTGAACCGCTTGTAGACGTATTCCTTCCCGGAGAAGAAAAGGTCACTTACATTAAAATGACTCCCGAAAAGGCTGTCAGAGTTGTAAACGACCATATCGTAAATAAAAATATTGTTTCCGAATATACAATCGGCAGCGCAGAATAAGGAGATTAAGATATGTACAGATCACACGTTCTCGTTTGCGGAGGCACAGGCTGTTCATCGTCAGGTTCCGCAAAAATACGCACCGAAATGGAAAATGAGATCAAAAAACAGGGTCTCGAAAACGAAGTTAAAGTAGTTCAGACCGGCTGTTTCGGTCTTTGCGCCCTCGGTCCGATAATGATAGTTTATCCCGAAGGCTGCTTCTACAGCAGAGTTACCGTTGAAGACGTTCCCGAAATCGTTTCGGAACACCTTCTCAAGGGTCGTGTGGTAACACGTCTTCTTTATAAAGAAACAGTTACCGAAAACGGCGTAAAATCACTTAACGAAACTAATTTCTATAAAAAACAGCACCGTATCGCGCTCCGTAACTGCGGCGTTATCAACCCCGAAAACATTGAGGAATACATTGCCCGCGACGGTTATGCCGCTTTGGGCAAAGCTCTTACCGAAATGACTCCTGAAGGAGTTATCGACGTGATTCTCAAATCCGGTCTTCGCGGACGCGGCGGCGCAGGATTCCCCACCGGAAGAAAATGGGCTCTTGCCCGCACGATCGTTCCCGATGCTGATCAGAAATACGTATGCTGCAACGCCGACGAAGGCGACCCCGGAGCATTCATGGACCGTTCCGTTCTGGAAGGCGACCCTCATGCCGTTCTTGAAGCTATGGCTATCGCAGGCTACGCTATCGGCGCATCTCAGGGTTATATCTACGTAAGAGCCGAATATCCTATCGCGGTAAAACGTCTCAGAATAGCTATAAATCAGGCTCGTGAATACGGTCTTCTCGGCAAAAACATATTTGACAGCGGCTTCGACTTTGATATCGATGTCCGTCTCGGCGCAGGCGCATTCGTATGCGGTGAAGAAACGGCGCTTATGACTTCTATCGAAGGTCACAGAGGCGAACCGCGTCCCCGTCCTCCGTTCCCCGCAGAAAAAGGACTTTTCGGCAAACCTTCCATCCTCAACAACGTTGAAACATACGCAAACGTTCCTCAGATCATACTGAACGGCGCAGAATGGTTCTCCGCAATGGGTACCGAAAAGAGCAAAGGCACAAAAGTATTCGCTCTCGGCGGAAAGATCACAAATACAGGTCTCGTAGAAGTTCCCATGGGCACAACGCTCCGTGAGATCATCGAAGATATCGGCGGCGGCATCCCCAACGGCAAGAAATTCAAGGCTGCCCAGACCGGCGGTCCTTCGGGCGGATGTATCCCCGCACAGCACCTCGATACTCCGATAGACTACGATAACCTTATCGCCATCGGTTCAATGATGGGTTCAGGCGGACTTATCGTTATGGACGAAGACAACTGTATGGTAGATATCGCAAAATTCTTCCTCGAATTCACCGTAGACGAAAGCTGCGGCAAATGCACACCTTGCCGTATAGGCAACAAACGTCTTCTTGAGCTTCTCAATAAGATAACCGACGGCAACGGAACGCTTGAAGATATCGATAAAATGGAAGAGCTTTGCCATTATATCAAAAACAACTCACTCTGCGGTCTCGGTCAGACTGCCCCGAACCCTGTTCTTTCAACACTCCGTTACTTCCGCGATGAATACGTTGCCCACATCGTTGATAAAACATGTCCCGCTCACGTCTGCAAGAAACTCGTTCGTTACGAGATCACAGACGAATGCCGCGGATGCACAAAGTGCGCAAGAAACTGCCCTGTAGGCGCGATCACAGGCAAAGTCAAAGAAAAACACGTTATCGATCAGTCGAAGTGCATCAAGTGCGGCGCATGTATGGATAACTGTAACTTCAAAGCTATAATCAAGAAATAATCGGAGGTTAGAACAATGGCTGATGTAACATTAAAAATAAACGGTCTGCCCGTTACTGTTCCTGCCGGAACGACTATTCTTGACGCGGCGAACTCCGTTGGTATAAAAATTCCCACACTGTGCTTCCTTAAAGATATAAACGCTATCGGCGCTTGCCGTATCTGCGTTGTAGAGGTAAAGGGCGCAAGATCGCTCGTCGCTTCGTGCGTATATCCCGTAGCCCCCAATATGGAAGTTTTCACAAATACCCCGGCTGTCAGAAAATCAAGAAAAACCACTCTCGAGCTTATACTTTCCACGCACGACAAAAAATGTCTTTCATGCGTAAGAAATCAGAACTGCGAACTTCAGACTCTCTGCAATGAATACGGAGTAGAAGATGTTGACCGTTTTGCAGGCGCTAAGCCCGAATATGAAGTAGAAGATTCAAACCCCTATCTCGTAAGAGACAATAACAAGTGCGTCCTTTGCCGCCGTTGCGTTGCGGTGTGCAGACATAACCAGGGCGTAGGCGTTATAGGTGCGAATGAAAGAGGCTTCGCAACAAATATCGGCGCAGCATTCGGCCTTGAGCTCAAAGACGTTCCCTGTATCGCATGCGGTCAGTGCATAGTTCACTGTCCCGTAGGCGCTCTTCGTGAAAGAGACGATACACAGAAGGTATGGGATGCTATCGCTGATCCCGAAAAGCACGTTGTCATCGCTCCCGCTCCTTCCGTAAGAGCAACCCTCGGCGAATGCTTCGATATGCCTATCGGAACGAACGTTGAAGGCAAGATGGTTGCCGCTATGCACAGACTCGGCTTTGACGCTGTTGTTGACGTTGACGTTGCCGCAGACTTCACGATCATGGAAGAAGGAACGGAATTTATCAAGCGTCTCGGCGGAGAAGGTCCTCTTCCCCTTATCACTTCATGCTCACCCGGCTGGGTCAAATACTGCGAGCATTATTTCCCTGAATTTATCCCCAATCTTTCATCCGCAAAATCACCGCAAGGCATGTACGGCGCTCTCATGAAGAGCTATTATGCTGAAAAAATGGGTATAGATCCCGCAAAGATCTGCGTTGTTTCCGTAATGCCCTGCACGGCAAAGAAATTTGAGCGCACACGTGAACAGAATCTTGTTGACGGTATGGAAGATATCGATATATCGATCACAACACGTGAGCTTTCACGCATGATCAAGCTTGCAGGTCTTGATTTTACAGCTCTTCCCGATGAAGAATTCGATCCCATCTTCGGCGGAGCAACCGGCGCAGGCCACATATTCGGCGCTACCGGCGGCGTTATGGAAGCTGCTCTGAGAACCGTAGTAGAAATTCTTGAAAAGAAAACTATGGACAATGTCGAATATCACGACGTCCGCGGTATCGAAGGCATTAAAGAAGCAACATACAACGTTGCAGGCACCGAAGTTAAAGTTGCCGTAGTCAGCGGAACCGCAAATGCGGGCAAACTCCTTACAGAGATAAAAGAGGGTAAGAGAAATTACCACTTTATCGAAATAATGGCATGTCCGGGCGGATGCGTAAACGGCGGCGGTCAGCCCCTGCAGAGCGCATACACAAGAGCGCACGTCGATCTTAAAACTCTTCGTGCAAAAGCTCTTTATTCCGAAGACGAGGCTTGCGTTTTCCGTAAATCTCACGAAAACCCCGTTGTTAAGAAAGTTTACGACGAATATCTCGGCGAACCGGGAAGCCACAAGGCTCATCATCTCCTGCATACCACATACGTTGCAAGAGGCAAATAATAATTAATATGAAATAAGGAACTTGCATTGTAATTTCCCGTATAGAAAAACGCGGGAACTTACAATGCAATTCCTAATAGTATATAGTTATTCTAATTTGTTTCAGATACAGGTTAATTATATCCCGGTTTTGAGTAAATTACTTTGATCTCTTAAAACCGGGATATTTACATCTATACCATTCGGTTCAATATCGGTGGTTTATTTGATTATTTATATGGTGATTTTATGCTCTTCACAGATTTGTTTTACAGTATAAGAAAAAACCCTGTTCTTTTCATTTTTATTTTTATACAAATCGTCATAACATCTTTTATAGTGTATTCAGCTATGTCATATTATCATGTAACTGAAGAGGAAAGCAACAGGGCTCAGATCGTTTGGGGAGACAAGGAATACGTTTTTGTAAGCGGAAAAGACAGTTCGTTTCAAACTCCTGAGGGAATTCATCAGATAGTTGATCTAACTTGGGCGTCCGGTCTGGGCATAAGTGAAAACGATACGGAAAAATATGATGAGCTTATGGCTCATTTTGATAAAATAGAAAGCTTTTATACACAGGCAAAGCAGATTGACGGTTTGCGTATAATTGTTAATAACCCATCATGGCAGTTTTTTTTGTTGACGGAAAAAGACTGGGAAGGCGACGATATGCTTGTCGGAAGCTATGGTATCTTCAGCAGATATCCGGAATTTCCGCAGTTTAGTGAATTGAACGCACTTTATATCGGCAGTGATTATACTGATTACTTCCAGGTTGATCTCAGCGATGGGGAATATTTGAAGAAAGAAGATTTTCTTTATAAAGGCGATTATATCCCCGTGTTGATGGGCAGTAAATATAAAAAATATTTTGAGCTCGGTGAAGAATTCAGCGGATGCCTGAACGGAATAGAACAATGGAAAAATGAGGAGCGTATTTTTAAGGTTGTCGGATTTATAGCGGAAAATCAATATTATACAAGTGTTAACGCAGGCGACGTGCGTTCTTATGATAATATTATCCTTATCCCATACCCCGAAATGGACCTGGAAGCTTATAAAAATGAATTCAGAGAATTCAAATTCCTTTATGCGTCAAGATTAAGCAATGCGTATTATATAATTGACCCCGATAAATATGCGCAGGTGCGCGAAAAACTTGACGATCTTCTCGATGAAACAGGACTTTCGGAAAATTTTTGCACGTATAAAAAACGCATAGAAAAGGAATTGTCAAGCAATTATGCGGATCAGCTTTCCATAAGCATTTTCGCTTGCGCGTTAACGCTTGTATTTTCTTTGTTCAGCATAGTTTTTACAATGCTCTATAAGATAGACGGCAACATAAAGAACTATGCGATCCGTATGGTGGTAGGAGAAACGCCTGCCGGAATAACAGTTCGCTTTCTGTTTGAGGCTTTTGTTCTGTTCATTTTTGGCTTGCCCACAAGCTATTGTCTTTTCAGGGTTTACTACATAAACTATCTTCGAGAAAGTGAACATATCTTAATTAAAGCGTTAAAAACAGGAACTGCGGTAAATATTATCTTTTGTATCGTATGTGCGGTAACACTGTATATCTGTGTAACTGCCAAATTCAGAAAATTCAGCCTGTCATCTCTGATCCACGGCAAAGAAGTAAGAAAAGAAAAAAATATTCCTTTTTACAAAGTGATTATTTTTATTATGCTTTCTGTAATCAGTGTCTTTGCCATGTTTATAACAGGCTATCGCGTTACTCTTGACAGGATAGATATTTACTACAACAGTTATTACACCAAAAACGTAAAAATAGCGTATGTAAGCATGCTTTCAGTTGAGGATGCGCCCGAAGTATCTGTTGATATCCGTGCGATATGTGAGAATGTTGACAACGCAATAATCAATAAATATGTTTTCACGGGATACAAAGGCGATGATTATATCTCTGAACGCGGTATTTACTTTAATGGTTATATCGATCCTGTCAATATGCTTTACGGAAGATTCTTTACTCATGAGGAAGTTGCGGGAAAACAGCATGTCGCGGTCGTTGGTAAAGAAATTTACAGTAAATATGTAACTTTCAATGAAAAAGGCGACCCCGTATACCACAGCGATGATCTTGATGCCGACCTTCTTGTTATAGGCGTTATGGGTAAAGAGGAATCCGAAACAAGTATAGACTTTACAGTATTTTTTCCCATCAAAGTGGGTATGGAAAAGTTCGGAGGAACAGGTTCATATACTCTTGACGGGAAAGATAAAGCAACGGTCGAAAAACTTGCAGAAATATTTGAAAACCACGTCTCTGCCACCGGCATGGTCAGCATGAGAGATTACAACCCGCGAATAACCGTTCAAGCACCTGCCGATCTGCTTATAATGCTTCTTATACTTGTGTCGATCAACGCCGCGGTTTTCTGCTTTTATTATGTATCGAAGCAGGAAGGCATATATTATGTGAAAAAAATCGTGGGATATTCTCAGAGTATGATGCTCTGTGATACTTTTACTGATTTTTCTGTTTTGGCTTTCACGGCGTTCATTGCGGGCAATGCGGTTACTTTTCTGCTCAAAGAAACTATATTGAAAAATTTCGGTATTTTTTCTTTGTATATGCCGGAGCCTGCCGTGCTGATCGTTTCGCTTGTTACGGTGATCCTGTTTTCGGGACTCCTGTCCGTGATAGCCACGTTCAAAACATTCCATTCATCGGAAAACAGCATTTACCGCTTATGATATAGTTCTTGCAATAAAAAGGAGACATGCCTGACAGCGTGTCTCCTTTTTATTTATTGATTTTTGTCTTTTGCCGGCTTTGCAATCTATTCAAGAGCCTGAGCTATATCGGCAATAATGTCGTCTATATTCTCTATGCCGACGGAAAGACGTATAAGATCGGGCTCAACGCCTGCCTCGCGCAGCTGTTCGTCCGTCATCTGTCTGTGCGTATGGCTTGCGGGATGCAGAATGCACGATTTTGCGTCCGCAACATGAGTTACTATCGAAATAAATTTCAGCTTATCCATAAAATCAATGGAGCTCTGTCTTCCGCCTTTGACTGCAAACGATAAAACGCCGCATGTGCCCGACGGCATATATTTTTGCGCAAGTTCGTGATATTCGTCATCTTCAAGTCCTGCATAATGGACCCAGAGCACTTTTTCGTGATTTTTCAGGAATTTTGCGACTGCAAGAGCGTTTTCGCAGTGGCGCTGAATGCGTAAATGCAGCGATTCAAGCCCGAGATTGAGATAAAATGCGTTTTGAGGGGTCTGAACGGCTCCGAGATCGCGCATAAGCTGAGACGTTATTTTTGTTATATATGCTCCTTTGCCGAAACGCTCGGTATATGTAATGCCGTGATACGATTCGTCCGGTGTGGTAAGTCCCGGGAATTTGTCGGGATATGCGGTCCAGTCAAAATTTCCGCTGTCAACTACGCAGCCTCCGAGTGTTACGGAATGTCCATCCATATACTTTGTTGTTGAGTGAACCACTATATCCGCGCCCCATTCAAAAGGTCTGCAGTTTACGGGCGTTGCGAAAGTATTGTCAACAATAAGCGGAACGCCGTGGGAATGCGCAAGGTGCGCAAATTTTTCTATGTCAAGAATACTTACTGTCGGGTTCGTTATGGTTTCGCCGAAAACGGCTTTTGTATTCGGTTTTATATATTTTGCAAGTTCTTCTTCGGGAAGCGTCGGGTCAACAAACGTGCAGTCTATGCCCATTTTTTTCAGAGTTACTCCGAAAAGATTATACGTTCCGCCGTATATCGATGACGATGAGAGAATGTGATCGCCCGCTTCGCATATATTGAACACGGCAAAGAAATTCGCCGCCTGTCCAGACGATGTGAGTATCGCGGCGTATCCGCCTTCAAGCTCGCATATTTTTTTCGCTACGGCGTCGGTCGTCGGGTTTGCGAGCCGTGAATAGAAATATCCGTCTTCTTCAAGGTCGAAAAGCCTTCCCATTTCATCGCTTGTATCGTATTTGAAAGTTGTGCTTTGATATATAGGCAGCTGTCTGGGTTCTCCCTTTTTCGGTTTCCAGCCCTCATGAATGCATTTTGTTTCGATTTTAGCTGACATATCTGTCTCCGTATGTTTTATTTGTTTCAGTTTTTCTTTCCGAATGCGCCTTTTACCTGCTCTATTACTTCGGGAACGGAAGCAACGAGCTTGTCAAGTCCCGCTCCGTTTGAGTTTATTGGAATAACGGAAACATCGCCTTTTGACGAAACTACAAGAAATGCAACCGGGTTTATTGAAATACCTGCGCCGCTTCCTCCTCCGAAATTCGGGTTTTCGGGCGTTGCTTTGGAGTTGAAGTCAGAGCCTCCCGAGGCAAAACCGACCCCCACGCGCGAAACGGGAATGATCATCGTTCCGTCAGGCGCGGTAATGGGATTACCGATGATCGTATTAACATCTATCATGTCTTTGATATTCTGCATTGCCGTATTCATAACATTCTGAACGGGATGCTGTTTATTTTCTTCCATTGTCGTTCTCCTTTATTTTCATTATATAAATAAATGCTTTTGCGGCAAGCGCTACGGCGTGTATGGTCCTTATGTATACTTCTGCGTAAACATCGGCAAAAGTCGTTTCCGATGCAAAGTCGGCATTTATATGCGCGTCGATATATTTCGCCTTTTTTTCATTGTGGATCCTTCCTATCAGCGGAAATATCGCAGATGTCGCCGTTCCGTAGATCATTGCGGTTTTTGAAGCGTCGTCTGTGCCGAAAACGAGATTTATGCAGATATCTCCGAAACGGATCTTTTCGAGCATATCCTTCACATAACCGAGAAGCGTGATATAATCGGAAATCCCCATCTGTTTCGCTTTTCGGATAAAAAAGTTTTCATCGTTTTTTTTGGGCTTATTATCGCTGTTTTCCGTTGCAGCGTCACTGTTTTTGCCGTCGGTGTCTTTCTTTCCCGTTTCTTTTCCGTGATCCGGAGTCTTGTCCTGTTGTTTTTCTTCATGTTTGTCATCTGTATCGGCCTGATTATCGTCCGATGCGGACATTTCATCTTCATTTTGCCTGTTTTCCGGCTTTTTTTTCTTTTTTGAAGGGAAAAAAGTATACGAAAACAGAAAATATTTAACTCTGAGCAAAAATTTGTCTTCGTCGTTGTATCCTATATCAACTTCGGTTTTTATAGGCAATAAAGCGAGAAACACAATTATCATCAACGCCACTATTCCGCCGACGACCGCTCCTGCCACGGAAAGAACTGTAAGAAAAACACTCATACGTTTTCGGTCAGATTTGTCTGAACATATTCTCCGGTCTCCGTGTCGTCTGAAGAAAGCGCTTCGCGTTCGGGGAGGTCTTCAATGCTGTCAAGTCCGAAAACCGTAAGAAATTTATCCGTTGTGATGTATGACATCGGTCTGCCCGGCAGATCAAGCCGTCCCGCTTCCTGCAAAAGACCTTTATCTACAAGGCTTTCGACTACTTCCGCAGAATATACTCCTCTTACCTGAGAAATATATGCTTTTGTTACGGGTTGATTATATGCCGTGATCGCCAGCGCTTCAAGCGCAGCATTCGATAAAAAGGCAGCGCGCCGTGAATCAAGATACGCCGCCACGGTCTCTCCGTATTCGGGCTTCGTCGAGAGAGTATAACGTCCGTCAACCTCTTTTACGCGTATGCCGAGGTCCGTTTTTTCAAGTGACTTTTCTATTTCTTTTACTGCTTCCTTTACTTTTTCAGCCGAGATATCGAGTGAAGAAGCAAGTTTTGCAGTTTCAACGGGGGCTGTTGATGCGAAAAGAATTGCGGAAATTGCTGCGGTGAGCGAAAAATTGTTTTCGGAAGTCATTGTTTTTTCCTTATAAGAGTAATGTTCTGGTCTTCACCGTCTGAAATATCAACTCTTCCGGCTCGAATAAGTTCAAGAACCGCAAGAAAAGTCGCGACGATCTCCGAACGATCCGAAGCGCCTCTGAACAGCTTTTTAAAAGATACGGTAGTATTTTTGATAAGCAATCTCAGAAGAGTTATTATTTTGGTTCCTACGGAAATGAATTTTGTTCCGATTATTTTTGAAAAAGTTTTCGGTGAAAGCGGTTTTTTCCCGTCAAGCCGTCTGAGAACGTTGGAATAGGCGTCAAGAAGTTTTTTTGAAGACGATACATATTCTCTTGCAGGTTCAGGCAGGTCGTCAGGCTCAGCTTCACGGAAAAACACTTTTCCCCACAAGCTTCCCTCAGCCAGATATGCCGCTCCTTTTTTGCACTTGGCATATTCTGCAAGCCTGCGTTCAAGAACGGCTTTCGGGTCTTCCTCTTCCTCGTCTTCGTCTTTAGGCAAAAGAGTCCTTGATTTTATGTATACGAGAGTTGATGCCATTTCAAGAAAATCCGCCGCAAGATCAAGCTCCATCATTTTAGCTTTTTCAAGGTAGTCCATATACTGATCGAGCAGAATCGTGATCTCGATGTCGCAGATGTCTATTTTATTTTTTTCGATCAGCGAAAGCAGCAGATCGAGAGGACCTTCAAAGATCTCAAGCTTGAAATTAAGAGTTGTCATATTAAATAAACGGTGATATTATTGCGGAAATTATCGATAAGAAAAGCGACATAAGCCCGCTTGTGAGCGCTGAGATGAAATTGAATCTGTTAAGAATTATGATCAGCGCAAAAAAGATATACATCGAATATCTTTCGATACTTAAATATTTGTATTTATATTGGTTCGGCAGCAGTTCGGCAACAACTTTTGAACCGTCAAGAGGCGGAATGGGGATAAGATTGAAAAATCCGAATGCAAGGTTGTAAAGTACAAGATAATTAAGCAGCGTGCACAAATTCGAAACAAAAACGTTGTCGCCGGGGAATGAAAGGAAAAGGATCACATAAATCAGCAGCCATATAAAGCCGCTCAGAAAATTTGCGAAAGGACCCGCAAGTGAGGTCAGAATAATGCCGAGCTTCGGACGTTTGAAGTTTCTCGAATCCATCATGACGGGGTTCGCCCAGCCGAAACCGAGCAGCAGAAACATTATCATGCCTATCGGGTTAAGGTGCTTTATGGGATTCAAAGTCATTCTTCCGTAAGATTTCTGGGTATAATCGCCCATCATATATGCAACAACTGCATGCGCCCATTCGTGAACGGAAATCGAAAGCAGAACCGCGACCGCTCCAAACACTATTGCCTGAAGTATCTCAACAATGGTCCCGCCGGATAAAATTGCATTGATAATCATATTACAGTTCCTTAATAATTGATCTGAACAGGGAAGAGAAGGTTCGAAAGAGCCACAAACGGAGTTTCCATAAAATCCGCCACCGCATCAACTGCCGCAGCGGTAACTCCGGAGCGGGCTGCTACGATAATTATGAACAGAAGGATAATATAGGAAAACTTATCGAATGAAAGATATTTTTCCGCCGTTTTTTCGGGGAGAAAACACGAAAGTATTATTCCTCCGTTCGTGCCCGGAATCGGCAGGATATCAAAAATCGCATAAGCGATATTAACAAGCACGCAGGTTGAGAAAATAATCGAGATCCATATCAGAATAAGAGGATGGCTTTCGGAATTTGTGTATATGGCAACATCGATGAGGCGGAGAACATCGTATAAAAAAATCGAAATAAAAGCAACGAGCAGATTCGTTATCGGGGCGGAAAGCGCGGCAACAACTGTTTTCCCGCGTGAAAGTACGGGATTTTTCGCCTTTACCCATGATCCTGAAAATACGGTGAGGATCGCAGCTGAAAAAAGGTCTGAAACTATCGGGCGCGCAAATGGATTAAGTGACGGGGCGGCGTAGCCGCCAAGCTTCACTGTTATGCGATCTTTTACGTATTCACGCAGTATTATCGAAAAAAACGCCGTAATAAACGTAAGAAGGATCAGTATCAGTGTTTCGGCAAAAGATGCCGACGAACCGTTCATTATAAGTTCAAGTATCACGTTGTCCTCCGCAAACGGTAAAAAAGATCATAATATAAATTATACCATTATTATTATACACCGATCTCGCGGTTTTGTAAAGAGTTTTTGACAGTTGACACAAAAATATTTCAAAAAAAGCTTCTGTTAAAAGAAGTAAATAAGAACATAAGCTTAAATTTCAGAAAAAATTCACAAAATACACTTGAAATCGCTTGTTCTCTGTGATATAATTATAGAACTGAAAATGTGAAAGGATGGAGGTTAAAAGATGGATACTCTGGTATTGGTATTAACGATAGTTCTTATCGTTATAAGCATTGCGCTTATAGCTATAATTCTTTTCCAGTCCGGCAGAAACGCAAATGTTTCCGAAGCGGTCGGCGGCGGACTCGGCAGCTCTGCTACAAGAAATAAAAGCGCGGCAAAAGATCTCTTCCTTAAGAGAGCAACCATTATTTTCTCGGTATTATTTGTTCTTATAATTCTCGTAGTTAATATTTTCGAGGTTGTCTGATAACCGCGTTGCTCACAAACAATAATAATACGGACGATGGTTTATCCATCGTCCTTTTGCTGTCTTTGTCTCATTATTTCAAATGCGAATACAGCGCTTGCCCCGGAAGCGGAAAGCGCATTTCTGAACTGTGAACCGTATGGAATAAAAACATTTCCGTCGCTGTTATCCGTGATTTTTCGTGAAAGCCCGCGCAGTTCCCCTCCGATTGCTATGATGAGCGGACATGTCAGATCCTTGTTGTAAAGAGGAACAGCATTGCATCTTTCGGCGCAAAAAGTTTTTATTCCGTATTTTTTTGATAAATTTATTACTTCGCCGAGATCTTCGCACGATGCGGTAGGCAAAAACTCCGATGCTCCGGCGGAGGCCTTAACAACTGTCGACGCCGCATCGAGCCAGTTTCTTTTCGGAACTATCAGCCCTGTTGCGCCGGCAGCGTAAAATGAGCGCAGCGAGTCTCCGAAATTATACGGGTCCTCGATCCCTTCAAGAAGCGCGATAAACGGGTTTTTTACGGCAAAAAGCTGTTCGGGATCAATAAAAACTCTTTCACCCACTTTTGCAGCTATACCTCCGTGCGTGCGTCCGTTGGCAACCTCCGATAGCTCATCTTTGTCAAGAAAAACGATCTTGACACCTCTTTTTTCAGCTTCGCGGATAATGAACGAAAAATCTTTTGTCTTTTTCTTTTTGTCTATATAAATCTCTTCTATCGTTCTGCTGCCCGAAAGAAGAACAGCTTTTACGGAAATTGCGCCTTCAACTGTCATTTGTTTATCCATCCGTTCTTGTTCTATCATTGAAAGAAAGTATAGCATATTACCCTGCAAAACGCAATAAGGTTGGCGGAAAAAGAAAATAAAAATTTGTAAACAAATAATGTCTTTTTGTGACAAAAAATCAAAAAACCGCTTGGTTATGGGATTTTTTTAAATAAAAAAAATTTAAAAAAATCAGCTGAAAGGTGTTGACAAATCAGTTTATTTGTGGTATTATATTCAAGCCGACGAAAATGTTAGGTAGTTACGGAAGCTTAGCTCAGCTGGGAGAGCATCTGCCTTACAAGCAGAGGGTCACAGGTTCGAGCCCTGTAGCTTCCACCAAGGCTATGGCTTCGTAGTTCAGCTGGTTAGAACGCCGCCCTGTCACGGCGGAGGTCGTGGGTTCGAATCCCATCGAAGTCGCCATCGAAACGAGGTCGAATGATTTCGATCTCGTTTCGAAAACGCCTCTGTAGCTCAGTTGGTAGAGCAGAGGACTGAAAATCCTCGTGTCGTTGGTTCGATTCCGACCGGAGGCACCATGCTTTATCAACACCGGTATAAAAGGCGCGATAAAGCATATGCGGAATTAGCTCATCTGGTAGAGCGCAACCTTGCCAAGGTTGAGGTAGCGAGTTCGAGCCTCGTATTCCGCTCCAGATAAAGCGCTGAATATAAATCTTTTCAGCGCTTTATTTTTTAACTTAATACGGCGTCATAGCCAAGTGGTAAGGCAGAAGTCTGCAAAACTTCCACTCCCCAGTTCAAATCTGGGTGACGCCTCCATGGCATACGGTCTA
>CACZQB010000052.1 GCA_902783255.1 Oscillospiraceae bacterium
CGCGGATCATACGGTGACATGGGAAGACATCAACGCATGAAGAAGCGGCACGTTGAGTATAAGAAAATCGCTCTTGCTTTTATCGTGGTGTTTGCTCTGACTTACATCACGATAGGGCGTTGCGCCGAACTATTCGGGTTGATTGTCGATACGTCGGTTGATGTAGCACTTGTTTATTGTGTGATAGGGGCGTTCGCTTCCTACTGCATAGCTTCCGCAACCGACAAATACGGTATGAACAAATTCGGACAGGGCGCAAAAATAGGCGAAGAATACGAACAGGGAGACGGAACAGAATGAATGTTGCGGAAATGACGGCGTTGATCGCCGAACTTGTCGCTCTTATCGGAGTGGTTATAACAGGGATCGTATCAATATCAAAGGTGTTTGACGGTCAACGATGTCTGCTCCGCTCCGAAATGCTGAAAATCTACTTTAAGCATCAGCAGGAAAAAGAAATCAGACAGTATGAATATGAGAATTTCTGTATGTTGTATGAGGCATATAAAAAACTCCATGGAAATTCGTTTATAGATAAAGTCAACGAGGATGTTAAAGAGTGGCGTGTGGTAAAATAGAAATGCAACAATATCGTAAAACTTTTACAAATTTTACTTTTATATAAGGCATAGAGGCAAACAAATCAAAATACATCGCCGCTATGGAACAGTATGACGTTCCGTATTACAGCACTCTCGTTCAATACGCAGATTATTTTCACGAATAAGGCTCGCAGTCTTATCTGGTGCAGTAGATCAAGTTAAAAAAATCACCCGAAAAAGTGTATTTCGGGTGATTTGATTTTTATTTTTATCAGCTCAGTTCGTATGCTTTCTTTGCTTCGTCAAGCGTTCTTTCATTCTTCTTTTTTGTCAGAATAAATATCCAGAAAGCTATCGAACCAAGAAGAATAACGCCGTATAAAATAAGGAAAGGCAAGATATCCGTAAACTCAAAAGAAGAGAGCTTTCCCTCATGCATCAGCTTTTTCAACGGAGAAGACCCGGATGCTATGGAATGAAATGCGCAAAGCACTTCTGCGGTCGATTCGGGGTCCGCCTCTGTATCTGAAATATATTTTCGATATGAACCGTCGCTGTTTTTGTATTCGGCAAGCAGTTCGGGCATTTTTTTCCAGATTCCGGAATTTGTGATCTCGCCTATATCCGAAAGTGAGGCGATCACTTTTGCAAGAGTAGAGGCTGATCCGTCGGCAAAAGATCCGTCTTCGTTCTGAACACTGTTCAGCCATTCAACAGCTTTTTTAACGCAGTTGTAAACTTCCGTAAGACCGGTATACGGTTCAAGAGCTGTGAGGGCGAGCGCGGATGTTTCGATCTTTTCCATGTCAGAGGCGTCTTCTCCGAAAAAACCGTCTTCGTTCTGACATGAAAGAATGAATTTTACAGCATTTTCACTTGAAAAAACAGCTTTTGCGGCTTTCAGTGCGATCATTGCGTGACAAGTGTCTTCAAGTGAACCGAAAGAACCGTCGTCATTTTGCAGAGAAACGAGTGATGAGACTTTGTTTTCATCCGCAGCGATCCCGTTTGCAGCGTTCAAAAGAATTTCCGCGGACAGAAGGTCTGCTCCCTCTCTGTTTTGAAGATACGGTGATTGCGAAACGGTAAATCCCGAGTAGACCAGGGCTAAATATTCGTTCAGAATATGTCCGTCAAGTTTATCGCCGTTCGCAATATAGTAATTTTCAATTGTTTTTGTTTCATATGCCGCATTTACGCTTTCCGCTGCCGAATAAACAGGCAGGAGCAGCAATATCAGAGCGGCAAAACATAAAATCGCATTTTTTTTGATTTGCTTCATATTCTGACCTTTCAGTTGTCGTTAGTTTCGGGATTATCTACCTGAAGATTTTTTGCAAGCTGAACTGCTATTATATCGGCGATAAGCTCCTGCTGAGTCTTCTGTGCGTCGATATCCTGTTTAAGACGTGTTATCGCGGCGGTCCAGACAGCGATCTTTTCGGCGTTTGCATTCGGAGAGATGGTGTATTCCGCAAGCTCCGCAACGGATTTGACATAAGTATCGTTTGCCTGTTTGTATAATTCGTCAGAGGCTCCGGATTGCTGTGCGTTTTCAGTCTCGTTTTCGGCTTCCTCTTCAGGCGTGTCTGTCGGCTCGGTCTGCGGTTCTTCCTCGGGTTTTTCTTCCTGAGCAACTTCTTCAAGTTTTTCCGCGGCTTCTTTCAGCGCATTCAGGTAAGCAGCGCACGCAGATACTTTTTCTATCTCTCTTGCTGCGGCAAGTTCCGCCGCACTGAGAGCTTTTGAATATGTATCCCATGAATCTGACGTGTATGAAGCGGAAGATTTTACCTGGGCTGTAATTTTGGATATTTCCTTCTTCATGAGTTCGTCTATGATAAGAGAATTCCTTGCCTGAAGAATTGCTGAATCAAGTTTCTTTATCTCATATCTCAGATCTTCTGCTGTAAACGTTGAAAGACGCGCCGCGTGTTCTGCTTTTGCGGCGGAAAGAGCGGCTTCAAGGTCTGAAATAAACATATTCGGCTCGGAAATATCGTATCTGTCCAAAAGTTCCTGAGCTTCAGAAATTTTCTGTTCGAAATCTTTTACTGTAACCAGATTTTCACGGTCACTTTTTTCGTAGTTTTCAATTGCTGTAAGAAGCTTCGATAAATTGTTCGCGGTTTCGTCTATTTCGTATTTTGGAGCGATTTTATCGTAGCTTACACTTAGGGCGTCCGAATATGCTTTTTTGAAAAGATCGTAGAGATAAGTGTAGTAGGGAGCGGTGTCGCGCTGATTTACGGTTTTGGCTTTTGCCCTGTCCATAAGTGCATCAAGCGCTGATGCTTTATATGATGCGATATTTGCAAGAGTATAGTTTGATCTTGTGAAATTTACCTGTGAAAGATATGCAAGCAGTTCTTCCGCTTCCGCTACCGTTATTTCGTATCCCACATTTTTTGCCTGACGGTCAACGGACGATACGAGCAGCTGCGCTTTATCGAGAGCATTTTCGGCGGCTTCGGCAAAATCTCTTGAATAGCTGCCTGTATATGCTGTTCTTGTTTTCAGAATCACTTCAAGAGGACTTATAAGATTCGCTATGATCCGGTCGTCTTCAAAACTGTAAAGGTTCGCGGTCTTTGTCTCGTCTTTTGAAGCTGCCGAAACGGTAAACGCGAAATATTTGTATCCTACTTCCGAAGTCGATATATTACCGTCGGCTCCGAGAACTATATGGTTTTTCAGCATGACGCCTTTTCCTTCTGTCATAGTTCTGAAAAGGTCATAAGAAATATCGGATGAGCCGTAATACTGTTTTCCCTGGTTTTCAAGATCATATGTGAAATTTGTATACCTGTCTTTTCCGTATTCGCTTAGAAGCGATCTTGCGGAACAGTCAAATCGTTTTGCGGCAACAAATATCTTTGCGGAAGACGATCCGTCTGTCAGCGCCGAAAGAACGTCGTTGCAGTCGGATGCGGTTTTTGAATATGCTCCCGCTTTGTAGTTGGAGTGATTTGACGGATCTGTGCCGTCAGGCTGTGAAGATGGATAAACCGTAAGGTACAGACCGCTTGCATCTTTCTGGAAATTCCACATTTCCGCGCAGTTCCGGATCAGATACTGAAGCTCAAAACCGAACAGCGTCATATCGTGTTCCGTCATGAAAACGGCTTTTTCGAGTGTGTCAAGAACATTTTTTGTGTCCGAAAGATAATCGGAAAAACCGTAAAGATCGGCAGTCGCATTGCTTGTGAGATAAGAAAGCGACGAACCTTTTTTGTATGCGCAGTATTCCTCTGCGGCATTGAAAATCTTATCTGCTGCAAAAATACGGCTGTCATCTGCGATATCTGTTGACCATGTATCGCTAAGTAGTTTTTTCAAAATCGCTTTTGCGGACGGCGTGTATGATACTGCATAATAATTGCCGGTGACCGGACAAGCGGGAAAAATTGATGATCCGAAAAGGAATGAATACGCGTTGATGAAAACTTCTATCGGGCGCACCTCTTTTTCCTGAGCTGAAAGCAGCTTCGGCACCGTTTCTTCTAAAATTCCGTCAAGCGTGCAGCAAAGCATTCGCGCTTCATCTGTCAAACCAAAATAGAGCGATTTTGACGGGATAAACGAAAAAGTGAAAGGATCTGATGATATTTTTTCACCGTTCGCGTTGTAAAAAGTCTGAGGTTCAACGGTGATCCTTGCTTCGGGAACAGAGATATTTTTAAGACATTCTACCGCGTTTGCAGCTCTGCCGTAAACTGCCGCTTCTTTTTCACCGTTTATTCCTTCCAGTTTCGCAACATAATCCGAAAGTTTTACGACAGTCGCATTGTTGCCGGTGATATCCTGCGATGTCAGAACTCTGTCGGTTACGGGGCTTAATTTCGCAATAGACTGTGAGAAGTTTTCGGCAAGGTCATTCATAGCAGAAAGCGAAATGAAGCTGAGGTAATACGGGTTGTAATCAACAAAGTAGATCAGAGTTTTTATGGTTGTATAGTTTATGCTCATAGCGCTCAGATATGTGGAGTAATCATCCGAATACGGCAGAATATATGTTGCAAAAAGTTCCCCGAGGCTTCTCAGTTTCATATACGTCGCTGCTTTTTCTTTTATATCCGGCGCTGTGTTTTCGCCACTCAGAACGATCGAGCAAAGGTCGTTGTAGGCCTGTCTTGCACGGTCAAAAGAAATAAGAAAATCGTAATAGAGCGTTTTTCCGTCTTTTTGCGCGCGGTAGCTGTCGTAAACAGACTCAAACGCTGAAAGACGTGCTGCGATATCTATGGATTTTTTAAGATCATCGTAAGAAAAAGTCTTTTTCGTAAATGAAGCGCTGTCAAGATATCCCGTCATAACAGGAGTGTTTTTCCTGAACCGCTCGTCAAGATATGGGTAAAGACCGCTTTCTTCGGTGCAGAAGGTTTCGTTGAAGTCGTTTTTGTAATATGTCGGTTTTGACGTGCCTTCGCCTATCTGGTTTTCAAGGGCAGTTATGATCTTGTAGATGCAGTCGATCGCATATGAAGCAAGATCTTTTCTCGATGTGTTGAACTTATCGGAAAAATAGTTATCATCGTCTTCTTTGCACAATCCGTAAACGTCTATCGCAAAATTCAGTGCATTGGATATGTTGTATTTTATCAGCGGATCGTTCATGGTCGGTCCCGCATTCGCCTTTTTGGCGGCAGAAACACTAGGATACCATACGTATGTTCCTTCAAGAAATACCGTTCCGTTTTCTCCGAAAACAGAGCTGAGAAACTCTTCTTTGTCTGTGAAAAAATATCCGCTGTATTCGTCAGACGAGCAAAGACGCAGATCGAAAGCGGCTCTTTTTTCGAAAAGGTCGCCGGTTCCGAATCCTTTCGCTATAAGATTTTCGCGGACCGAAGGAGATACTGACGGTCCTTTAAGATACAGCTCGGTTATATATTCCCCGAGTAATTCGCGCGTACTTTTAAGTCCCGCGGCAGATGCGGGTATGGGAACAAACATTGCCGATAAAGAAAACAATACGGCAAAAACAAGTATGAACGAAGTAGTCCGTTTTGCTAAACTTTTCATTATCATTCTCCTTCATGCTTCTGTGTTTATAACTGAATTTCACAATGATGTTAGTCAAGATTATTATATTTCATTATAATTATACAACAAAATCAAAAAAAAAGCAAGTGTCAAACCTGCTTTTTTCGGTTATTTTTGATTTTACAGCGTTTTTTTCTGTTTCAGCCGCGCAATTTCCCTTGTTCTGCCGAATTCGTTGCCCGTTTTTGCCGAAATATTCTTTCTGTCAAGAAAAGAAACGGTAAAAAGCAAAAGAGTTCCCACGGCAAAGGCAGGTATTATCGGCGGTATTCCGGGCTTGCCGGAAATATAGTCAGAATAGTTGAACGCCGAGGAACAGATGAGTCCTCCCGCAATCGAAGCTACTGCTCCTTTTGCGGTAAGACGGTCACAGAAAAGACAGAAGAGAGTTGTCGGTCCGAAGGCAGCGGATGTTGCGCTTATCAGAAATTCGGTCGAGAGAAAATCGCTGTCGGGAGCTAAAACGGAATACAGCATTGCAATTACCGCAGCCCCTATAACGCCGAACCGCACTACGTTCACACTGTCTTTTCCGCTGAATTTTTTCGAGTTTCCGTGAGAAAACAGATCATATGAAAAAGCTTCTCCCGCAGTGAAGATCGCTGTATTCGATGTTGTGATGCAGATGATGAATATCAGCGTTACTATCAGCGCTCCTGTCGGTATTGCGGCAGTATCGTAGATTGTTTTTACCATTTGTTCAACAGAGTGTATCGGTTCTTTTTCCGCACCGCAAACTATAATACCGGTCATTACGGCGCCGGCAGCGGACGGAACAGTCCATAAAAGTTCCGAAAAAATCTTTCGTTTCGGAACACGCCGTTCTTTTGTGGACATGTAGGCGGTGTTTATAAAAGGGATGCCGAAAAACATCAGGGCATATGAAAGAAAGCACATTATATTTGAAAAAAGGTTGCCTGCAATATTTGATGAGTTTATGGAATTTGCCGCAAAAAACAGAGGTTTTGAGCCCGAAAACGCAACTTTTTCGAAATATATCGGATTGAAACAGAAAATCAGAATGAAAACAAAAAATACAAGCAGCGCGCCGGCTTTTATATAGCCTGTCACCGCAATGACAGGCAAACCGCCGAGAAAAACAAAAACAGCAACAAGCAGCGCGCAGATTATCAGCGCCTGAATTTTGCCGATACCGGTGATGCCGTCTATCAGAGAGGAGGAGACGGAAAACATATTTGCGGCAAACAGTATGCCGAAAACAAGAATTACCGATGCGGAAACAGCTCTTACGACACCTGATTTATCATTGAAGCGGTTTTCGAGAAATTCAGGAAACGAAAGCGAATTTCCTGAAAGCTCCGAATATATCCTGAGTCTGCGGCTGATAAGAAATCTGCTGAGGAATATGCCCGCAGTCATTCCTGTTGCAGCAAAAATCGCACCGAGCGCGCCTCCTGAAACCTCGGCTGCCTTCATAGGCACGGTAACGGTAAACAAAAAGCCCAGAAGCACGGTCTGTGCGGAAATTCCGGCAATTCTAGAAAACTGCATCCGGCTTCCGAGGAGATATTCGGATATGGAAGCGCATCGCAGATATTTCCAGAAACCTATCGCCATTGCGGCAACGGCATAAAGAACGGTCAGCCAGAGCATATTCTGAATCCTTTCATTCATACTATATTGCTTTAAGAATACTACTTTTGCTTCAATATGTCAAGATATTTTTCATTTTATTTAAATATTTGGTATTGAAAAAATGATATGATGTATGATATAATTACACTCAACAGAGTAGATGCCAAGCGTTAAGTGCCGAAAAATGGGAAGTTGTTTTCGGACGAAGAGACCATGTCTTGCGGTTTGGCATCGCATCCGCTGTGTAAAATTGCATATTTTACTACGGATGATCTGAATTTTTTATAAATCGAGGTCATCAAAATGAAAAAAAGCGTCAGAGATTATGTGAAAACGATCATCGTCTGCGCAATCCTTGCCGGAGCCGGATTTGTGCTTGACAGATTTCTCGGCATAACGTTTCCTCTTTTCGGTGTAAAAAGTCTGTCTGTCAATATCAGCTTTGTCCCGATTTTTCTTGCAGGTTTTCTCTACGGACCTGTCTGGGGCGCTCTTGTAGGCGGTGTGCAGGACCTTATCTGTGTTCTTCTCGTTCCGCTCGGTCCGTTCATGCCGGGCATAACGCTGTCAACGATGCTTGCCGGCGCCATGGCAGGGATATTCAAAATGATTTTCATGAAAGACGGAAAAATCAGGGAGTCAGATATCTCCGGTATGGGGAGGACGACTGGCGGAAAGATTTTTACCGCAGTTTTGTGCGTATTGGTCGCAGGATGCGCAGTTTTGCTTTTCATTCCATCATTTTTCGCAAAATTGCCGGACGGGGCGGAGGTTTCGCTTTCTGTATGGCAGGCACTTACCGGAACGGAAGAATACAAGACCGTTTTCATTTCAGTATTGCAGTCGTTTGACAGCGGCAATACGGTACAGGCGGTTTATTCCGGACTTGAGGTCTCCGATACAGCCGCCGAAATATGTCTGGGCTTCACATCTGCTTTGATATTTGAAGCCGTATCGCTTGCAGCGCATTTCTTCAAGCGTCGTCTTGCAGCTTTTCTCGCGTCTTTTGCCGGTTTTGTCCTGAGCGGTATTGCAGCTTTCACGCTTATACTTCAGGTTCCGAAAAAACTTGCGGCGACGAACATTTCCGTATCGGTCGGAGTCGTTCCGTATATCTTTGCCGCAATCGCCTGCGTTTTGCTTATTGCTATGATACTCAACAAAAGCGCAGCTCTCACAAAACTGTCGCTGTTCTGCCTTGTTGCATCCGCTGTGACATCTATTCTCAATTCTTTCTGGATAAGCCTTGCATATACGTCAGTAAGCTTCTGGGTGTATCTTATTCCACGCCTTGCGGCAGCGCTTTTTATAGGTGTTCCCCTTTACACTGCAATACTGTGGCTGATACTTAAAAAAGTAGTGCCGTCGCTTAAAAAATCACATCTTTTGTAAAGATTAATTTGAAATATCAAAATAAAAGGAGTATTATTAAATGACAGTCATTCCATCTGATATCGAAATATCCAAATCCGCCGAGCTGTTTCCGATAAAAAAGATAGCGGAAAATGCGGGGTTCAAGGAAGAAGACCTCATCTATTACGGTCCGTATAAGGCAAAAATATCAGAAAAAGCCGTTCGCGAAAAGAAAAACAAAAACGGCAGACTTGTTCTTGTTACCGCGATCAATCCCACACCTTTCGGAGAAGGAAAAACGACAACCACGATCGGTCTGGGCGATGCGCTCAATCTGTTGGGCAAAAATGCTGCGATCGCCCTCAGAGAACCGTCTCTCGGTCCCGTTTTCGGGCTTAAAGGAGGCGCGACAGGCGGCGGATACTCTCAGGTCGTTCCGATGGAAGATATCAATCTCCATTTTACAGGTGACTTTCATGCAATAACATCAGCAAACAATCTGCTTTGCGCCATGATAGACAATCATATATATCAGGGCAACGAGCAGAATATAGACCCGAAGCGCATCATATTCCGCCGCGTTCTTGATATGAACGACCGCGCTCTTAGAAATATCGTTGTCGGCATGGGCAAACCTACCGACGGCGTTGTAAGACAGGACGGCTTTCAGATAACGGTTGCAAGCGAGGTAATGGCTGTTTTATGCCTTGCAGACGATATTGCGGATCTGAAAAAACGTCTCGGCAACATACATATAGCAAACAGATTTGACGGCACACCCGTATATGCAAAAGACATAAACGCGCACGGTGCGATGGCTGCTCTTCTCAAAGACGCAATGCTGCCCAACCTCGTTCAGTCTATCGGTCATTCACCCTGCTTCATTCACGGCGGTCCGTTTGCGAATATCGCCCACGGCTGCAACTCCGTAAGGGCAACGAGACTTGCTATGGACAGATTTGATTACTGCATCACGGAAGCCGGATTCGGCTCTGACCTCGGCGCGGAGAAATTTCTCAATATCAAATGCAGAAGACTTGGCACGAGTCCGAAATGCATAGTTCTCGTTGCGACCGTTCGCGCGCTGAAATACAACGGCGGCGCACCATCCGATCAGAAAGGCGTTGAAAATCTCGAAGCGCTTGCAAAAGGCATGGATAATTTAAGAAAACACATTGAAAACCTTCGCGGATTCAATATCCCCGTTGTCGTTGCGCTTAATGTTTTCAATACCGATACCGAAGCAGAAAAGGAAATGGTAAAAAAAGCATGCGTTGAATGCGGGGCCGAATTTGCATATTCTTACGCACACGCTCAGGGCGGAAAAGGCGCAGTTGAGCTTGCCGAAAAAGTCGTGGCGGCGTGCGAGCTGCCTTCAGAGATCAGATATACATACGATATAAACGATTCGGTTGAAAATAAAATAAAAGCCGTTGCGAAAACGATTTACGGCGCAGCAGGAGTGAACTTTACCGCCGCAGCCAAAAAGACAATAGAAGAGATCAACGCTCTCGGCATGTCGTCACTTCCTATTTGCGTAGCAAAAACGCAGTATTCTTTCTCGGACGATCCTAAACTTCTTTGCCGTCCCAAAGATTTCACCATTACAGTAAGAGACGTAAAACTCAGTTCCGGCGCGGGATTCATCGTTGTATATCTCGGCGATATCCTCACTATGCCCGGTCTGCCCAAAGTTCCCGCAGCCAACGCCATTGATATCGACAACGACGGCAATATCGTAGGTCTGTTCTGATACTTGTTTTAACATGAGCAAAAAAGACGATAAAACAAACGTTATGCGCATTCTTGAGCAAAGCGGAAAGGAATTTGAAAGTTTTGCATATACTCAGGAAGCCGCCAATGCAGCTGAAATTGCCGTAATACTCGGTCAGGATCCCGAATCTCTTTTCAAAACGCTCGTTGCGGTAGGAAAAAGCAAAAATCATTATGTTTTTATGATCCCTTCCTGCGAAGAGCTCGATCTGAAAAAAGCGGCAGCAGCAGCAAAAGAAAAATCCATGGAAATGATCCCGCAAAAGGAGCTTTTGCCTCTTACAGGTTATATTCACGGGGGATGTTCTCCGATAGGTATGAAAAAGCAGTTTGATACATTTATCGACGAAACATCTGTGCTCTTCGATAAGATATGTTTTTCGGGCGGCAAAGTGGGTTTCATGGTAAAAATGAGAGTCTCAGACCTGCACGAGATCATCGATCTCAAAACAGCTGATCTTACAAAACGATAAAATCATTCAAAAGCCGTGTGAAAATGCGGCTTTTTGTTTTTATTTAGTATCGATCAGTATTTTTAAATATAAAATATCATCATCTATTGACAAAATGCATCAAATGATGTATACTTATAATGATATATTGTTGCGTTAACAACCGATAGGCTGATTTCCACGGAGGCGGTTTTATCGGTTTGTAAAAGAAAGTTTCTACAATCTTTACTTTTTATATGTTGTAATAATACAATTTGTATAGTATAATGTAATGTAAACCGTTTTTTATAAAGCATTGCTGGAAATATATACGAATAATTTTTTAAGGAGGACTGAAAATGCTCAGACTCGATAACGAAAACGGAATAATCGCAGTAGACGACGCCGTAATATCAAACATTGTATCTATCGTTGCCGGAAACTGCTTCGGCATATCCGGTATGACTGCTAAAAACATAACCGAGGAATTCTGGGAGCTTGTTCGCAGGGATCCGAGCGATAAAGGAATTTCCGTTCGCTGCAATGGAAACACCATAGAAGTAGATCTTCACATCATGGTCCTTTACGGAGTGAATATCCCGGCTATCACAGACAGCATATCGCATAAAATAACCTATACTCTTGAAGAAATGACGGGCTTTAAGGTAAGCGCGGTCAATATTTATGTTGACTCCGTTACAAAATAAACTGATCTACAATACAGAATTCTGAGAATGAGGTTTTCTACAAAATGATAAACGGTCATATTTTTCGCGATATGGTGCTTTCTGCTGCCAACGCGATTGATAACGAAAAAGAAAAAATAAACAGTCTGAATGTTTTTCCCGTTCCCGACGGAGATACGGGCATCAATATGAGTCTCACAATGCAGGCGGCAAAAAAGAATCTTATGTCTTTTGACGGCGATCTTTCCCGCTGTGCGGATATCGTAGCTTCTTCTCTTCTTAGAGGCGCGCGGGGCAATTCGGGCGTTATTCTTTCTCTTTTCTTCAGAGGGATGGCAAAAGAATTGAAGGGGCTGAAGGAAGCCGGAACAGCTGACATGGCGCGTTCATTCAAAAACGGCGTTGATTCGGCATACAAAGCCGTAAGACATCCGACTGAAGGAACGATCCTCACGGTTATGCGTCTTTCTGCAGACGCGGCTCTCGAAAACTCCGAAACAAACGATGATATGCTTTCATTTTTTGAATGTGTATACAATACTGCCGAAGAAACACTCGCAAAAACCCCGGAACTTCTGCCTGTTCTTAAACAGGCCAAGGTCGTTGATGCCGGCGGCAAAGGTTTTATCACTATTTTCGGCGGTATGATCTCTGTTCTTCGCGGTGAAGGAATCGTAGAACAGATGCAGACGGAAAAGACAGAACAGGCCGCTTCCTTTGACGAATTTAAAACCGAAGATATTAAATATTCATACTGCACTGAGTGCATTGTCGAAAAGAAAAAAGATATTACCGATGCAGATGTGGACGCATTCGGCAAATTTGTTGGTTCTGCAGGTGACAGCGATGTTTTTGTTGACGACGAAGAGATCATAAAAGTGCATGTTCATACAAATGATCCCGGCAAAGTTCTTTCCGCAGCTCTTGCGTGCGGAGCTCTTATCACAGTCAAAGTCGAAAATATGAAAATTCAGCATACAAACGTTATTGAAAAACAGGCATCCGAAAAAGAGCATGAAAAAGTTGCCGCCCCCGAAAAGAAATACGGGTTTGTCTCCGTTGCGGCAGGCGAAGGACTGTGCAGTGTGTTCAGAGATCTCGGCGCGGACGTAATAGTTGAGGGCGGACAGACAATGAATCCTTCCACCGAAGACATTATTTCCGCAATAAACAAAACACCGAGCGAAGTTGTGTTTGTGCTGCCTAACAATAAAAACATTTATATGGCGGCAAAACAGGCGGGAGAAATGGTTGAGGATAAGACAGTAATAGTTATCCGCACAAAATCTGTTCCTCAGGGCATTTCTGCTATGCTTGCGTTTGATGAAAGCGCAGATGTTGAAGAAAATACCGCCAATATGAAAGAGGCAAAAGACCGTGTTGTTACTGCAAGCGTTACTTTTGCTGCGCGCGATTCCGTATTTGAAAACAATCAGATCCGCGCAGGACAGCATCTCGGTCTTGTAAACGGCGATGTAAAATATGTTGAAAACAGTTGCGGCGAATGTATAGACAAGATCGCAGGCGATATTTCGGGCTACTCTTGCATCACAGTCTTTTACGGAGCGGATGTTGCCGAAAAAGACGCAGAGAAAATGTGCGACAGGTTGAGATCCCTTCTTCCCGAAGATACCGAAGTAGTCCTTGTCAACGGCGGACAGCCTGTATATTTCTACCTCATATCCGCAGAATAATCTTCCAAACGGAAAAACAGACATGAAAAAGCTTTTCGTTGTTCTCCTTCTGCTTTTTTGCGCGGTTGCAACCGCTTCCTGCGCGCAGACCAATATAGAGGACCTCATCGCTCTCCCCGAAACCGGAATGTTTGAGCAGCGCATACGCAACAAACTTCTGGAGGTCGAAGCCGATGATGTCTCTCTCGTTTTTGCGCTCAGAGGGCAGACACAGAATCCGATAAGCTTTTTTGACATAAACGGAGACGGCTCCGATGAAATAATTGTTTTATACAGAAGTTTCAAGGCTCATCCGAGTTCCGGAGATACGGCAAATATTCATATTTTTACCGAAAAAAACGGCGTCATAACATCCCTCTTCGATATAGTGGGCGCAGGAAGCGGAATTGACAAAATAGAATTCGTGGATTTTAACGGCGACGGCATTTCGGAGCTTGTTGTCGGATATATAGCGGCATACGATTCGTCTACAATGCTTTATGTTTACGAATTTGACTTTGTCAATAAACGCGCAGACAATACCGTATCGAGAAGGTATTCCGAATTTGTTGCAACAGATCTTAACGGCGACGGACATACCGATCTTGTTTCAGCAACATACAAATCACTTGACAGCGTTGCATACGCAAGTTTTTTCAATTACGATCCGTTCGATAAATGCGTAAAGGAGTCAAGCGTTACCGCAAAACTATCGTTCAGTCTAAGTCCGTTCGCCATGATTCCGTTCAGAGCCGAAAACGGCAAGAATGCGGTCGTTTTAACATCACGCTACGGAACGATGCTTCTTACAAACGAAATAATTGTTTGGGATGACGAAAAAAATCAGATAGAAAATATTTCTTACGACGCTTCCGCCGGCAGAAAACAGATAGCGTATATGAATACCGATTACTGCTCGCTCGGCGAATACCTCCCCACAGATATAGACGGAGACGGCACTCTTGAAATACCGATCTGCCGGTTTTTTGATGAAGACGCAGCGTCTTTGGCGCTGACAAGCTGGCAGGAGGCTCTTCTTTACCCGTATACATGGTACACATTCACGGGAGACGGGCTGAAAGCCGATTTTACGTCGTATATCAACAGCGAACGCAGCTATATTTTTGTTTTGCGCGACGAAGCTGCATATGAAGGCATAAAGGCGTACCTGAATTATAACAACGATTTATATTTTTACTATGTTGCCGAAGAAAGCTACACATTCCCCGTATTCGGTGTTGATCAGAGAATACTTCTTTTCAGCGTTCAGAGTTCAACATCCGCTCCTCAGTTTGATGAAAACCATATTTTTCTCTATTATTCTGAGGCAACGGGCGAATACTTTACTCTTGTGAAAGCTGAAATACCGGAAGACGCAAAACAGTTTATGCCGTCTTCAGAAGTTCTTACAAATGCTTTCAGACCGGCAACCGTAACTGTGGGACATTGAAAGGAGGCATATTTCCGTGAAAAAAATACTGATCCTTGAAGATGAGATGTCTATACGCGATTTTATCGTCTTCAATTTCAAAAGAGCAGGGTATGAGGTGTTTGAGGCAGGAAGCGGCAATGAAGCGCTTGCAGTTTTTGCGGCGCATCCCGATATAACACTTGCGGTCCTTGACGTAATGCTGCCGGATATCGACGGATTTGAGGTGTGCAGAAAACTGCGCGCACAAAACAGAACAATGGGAATAATCATGCTTTCCGCAAAAGATCTCGATGAAGATGTTCTTTCCGGATTTATTTCCGGCGCAGACGATTATGTGAAAAAACCAGTCAGCGCATCCGTTCTCGTCGCAAAAGTGGACGCATTATACAGACGTATCTCCTCTGCCGCAGCATCGCAGAACGAAACACCCGCGAAAGCTTCGGAGGTCTTTGTGCTCGACGATAAAGAACGTGTCGCCACAAAAAACGGTCAGCCTCTCGATCTTACTCCAAATGAATTCAGCATTTTAAAATATTTCATAGAGCATCCGGATGTCGTTGTCACAAGAGACGATATCCTTCAGGCCGTATGGGGGTATAATTTCAACGGCGACGCCGATATCGTAAACGTAAATATCACACGACTGAGAAAGAAAATAGAGGATAAGCCTTCAAAACCCGATTTTCTGCAGACTTCCTGGGGTAAAGGTTATATCTGGAAAACGAGTGAACAATGAAACTGTTTCATGCGGATATAACGTTTCGCTGGTTCAGATCGGTTTTTTCGTTTGTTCTGCTGCTGCTTGCCGCTGTTGAACTTGTAATCCTGTTTTTTATAAACAGCACGCTTTACAGCAGCGTTGAAACATATCTTGACCGCAGAAACGAGATCAACACCGGCATTTTCGGCACCCTTATTGCCGAGAATCAAAACGATATATACAAAGCGTCCAGTAAATTTATGACTTCCGCAAGAAGTGACGGCAACGTACGTTTTGAGATTTACGACAGTGCAGGCAGAAATTTTCTTTCGTCTGACGGCTTTACTTCAAAAACAATTTGCGATATTTCACAGGCAGACGGCAAAAAGACAATTGCGAACGACGAAAACACGGGCGAAAGGCTGATGATTCTCAATGCGCCGTTGCGCAACAGCGGCGGTTCGGTGTGCGGTTCGGTAAAATACATAGTATCTCTTGAAAATGTATTCAACCTTCAGATCATTTATTCGGTAGTATCGCTTGCTGCGGTAGTTTTCGTTGCTTTTCTCGTTTTTTTGTCAGGACAGTATTTTATCCAGTCCATAGTCAAACCCGTAAATACCATAATCGACTCAGCGCAGAAAATTGCAAAAGGCGACTTTTCAATCAGAACTCAGAAAAAATACGACGATGAGATAGGCAAGCTTTCGGATGCCATAAACAATATGGCGCAGGAGCTTTCCAAGATAGATATGCTGAAAAACGAGTTTATATCGTCTGTATCTCACGAGCTTCGAACACCGCTCACCGCTATAAGAGGCTGGAACGAGACCATTTCGACATGCGATCCCGAAACGGACGGAGAGGTAATAAAAAAAGGTCTTTCCGTTATCGATGCCGAAACAGACCGTCTCGGCAGAATGATAGAAGAACTGCTTGACTATTCAAAAATACAAAGCGGAAGATTTACGATCTCCAAATCTCGCATCAATCTTTTTACGCTGCTTCTTGATACGCTTGATATATATTCTCAAAAAGCGTCGTCTGCAGGTATACAGATAAAATACGACACACCCGCCTTTGAGCCTGTTTGTCAGGGCGACCCGAACAGAATAAAGCAGGTGTTTATAAATGTTCTTGACAATGCGGTAAAGCATTCTCCGAAAAACAGTTCCGTAGAAATATACATTCTCAAAGGTCCGGGAACTTACTCCGTTATTTTCAAAGATCACGGCAGCGGTATAAAAAAAGAGGAGCTGCCTTTTATCAAAGACAGGTTTTATAAGGGTTCTTCCACAAAACCCGGTTCGGGCCTCGGACTTTCGATCTGCGACGAAATAATCAATCTTCACGGAGGCACTCTTGATATAGACAGCGCGGAATCCGAAGGCACGACCGTTGCGATTACGCTGCCTGTAACAATGAACTGATAAAAAAAACTATTCAAAGGATTTTATATAACAAATGAGTAAAGCAAAATACGCAAATGTCGGCGGACAGGCGGTAATGGAAGGCATTATGATGCGTTCTCCGAAAAAAACGGTCCTTGCGGTCCGCGCTCCCGATAAGTCAATAGTAACAGAAGAGGTAAAATTCACATCTGTAAGAAAAAAATATAAATTCTTCGCAATACCGATCATCAGAGGCGCTGTTGCGTTTATAGAAAGTCTTGTTCTCGGCTTCAGGACCCTTTCGCGTTCTGCCGAAATCGCAGGATTTGAAGAGGAAACGAAAGGCAACAAAGCACTCGAAAGCTTTATGCTCGTAGTTTCTTTTATTATCGGAATCCTCATAGCCGTAGGTGTGTTTGTTATGCTGCCCATTGGCGCAAGAATGGGCATTTCATGGCTTATCGACCGCACGACAAACTGTTTCGGCTATTGGCGCGCACTCATTGAAGGCGTAATACGAATAGGAATCTTTGTTCTTTACATATTCATAGTTTCAAGAATGAAAGAGATAAAAAGGCTTTTTCAGTATCACGGAGCGGAACACAAAACGATCTTCTGCTTTGAAGCAGGCAAAGAGCTCACTGTTGAAAACGTCAGAGTCCAGTCCCGTCTTCACCCGCGCTGCGGCACAAGCTTTCTTCTGATAACAATGCTTGTGGGAATACTTGTTTATTCACTTATTTCTTTGGACGGCATTGTTTATGTTATACTTAAACTTGCTCTTTTGCCCATAATCGGAGGACTCAGCTTTGAGATCATTCAGCTTGCGGGAAGATACAACAATTTATGCACAAGGATCGTAAGCGCTCCGGGAAAATGGATGCAGATGCTTACAACCCGCGATCCCGATGACGACCAGATAGAGGTCGCTATTGCTGCGCTGAAGGCGTCTCTTACAGACGACGGCGAAAATATCGACGTTGCCGCCGCATACAGATCCGAAGAAGATGTTAAATGAGCTTCTGCAAAAGCTGAAAGACGCAGGGACCCCTGATGCCGAAGTTACGCTTGACGTTCTTTGCGCATATGTTAAAAAAAACGACTATTCGACCGTGAGGCTTTTGCGGATAACAAATGAGCTTTCTTTTACCGACGCGGAAAAAAAGGAACTCGAATCCCTTGTGTCGCTGCGTTCAGAAGGGGAACCTCTCGAATATATCACGGGTGAAAGAGAATTTTACGGTTTTATTTTCAGGTGCAAAAAAAATGTTCTTATTCCGCGAAACGATACAGAGATCCTCGTTGATACGGTGCTTGATTTTCTTAAAGACGGCGATTCTCTTCTTGATCTTTGTTCGGGAACGGGATGTGTTGGCATTTCAGCGGCAAAGCACAGAAAAATCAGCCTTGTTCTGTCTGATATAAGCCCTTGTGCTCTTTCATGTGCAAAAGAAAATGCGGAACGACTTCTTCCCGAAGAGAATGTGCGTGTTATTTATCACGATGTATTTCGGGATACACCGAAAGATATGTTTGACATGATAACGGCAAATCCGCCGTATATTACAGCGAAAGAAATGGGATCGCTTGATTCGGACGTAAAAAAAGAGCCTTCTCTTGCCCTTTTCGGGGGTGAGGACGGACTTGATTTTTATCGGGCAATAGCCGCAAGATACCGCAGCTGTATCAAAGACGGCGGGTACCTGTTTTTTGAAATAGGCGCAAAACAGGGTGCGGCAGTCTTTTCGATCCTTGAAAAAAACGGATATGAAGAAATACAGATAAAAAAAGATTATAACTCTAAAGACAGGGTCGTTTTTGCCCGAAAAACTAAGTAAAGGAAATAAATATGAAAGTTGCTCTTATATTCGGCGGCAAGTCCACCGAACATGAAGTTTCGTGTCTTTCGGCAGCGTCAATACTTGACAACATAAAAGGTCATGAAGTTCTTCCTATCGGAATAACAAAAAACGGTGAGTGGTTTTACACAAAAGCATCTTCGGACGATATACGCAGCGGCAGATGGACAGAGCTTGAAAAACAGCCCGTAAGCATAGATCTTGCAAATAAGGAATTTATGTGCTGCGGAAAAAAACTTGATATCGACGTTTGTTTCCCGATCGTTCACGGCAGAAACGGCGAAGACGGAAGACTGCAGGGACTTCTTGAAATGCTCGGCGTAAAATATGTAGGTTCGGGCGTGTTGGGATCGGCTGTCTGTATGGATAAAATAACTGCGAACAAACTGTTTGAAGCGGCAGGTATTCGTCGTGCAAAATGGTTTCCTGTTATAAAAGGGAAAAACGACCGTATGGATGAAATAAGATCGGCAGCTGAAAAACTCGGCTATCCGGTATTTGTAAAACCTTCAAACGCAGGTTCCTCTGTGGGAATAACAAAATGTTTTAACGAAACGCAGCTTCAAAAAGCGATCGAAACGGCTTTTTCTGTAGACAGCAGAGCGGTCGTTGAAAAAAGCATCGAAAATCCTGTCGAGGTCGAAGTGGCAGTGATGGGCAACGAGGATCCGATAGCGTCGCATACTGGAAGAATAATTTCTTCAAACGACCAGATATATGATTACGATGCAAAATACATCAGCGGCACATCTCAAACGCTTATACCGTCCGGACTTTCACGGGAAATCGAAGAAGAAATAAGGCAGACTGCCATCCGCGCATATACATATTGCGGCTGCAGAGGTTTTTCGCGCGTTGATTTTTTGATTGACAAAAACGGAGAAATCAATATCAATGAAATAAATACTCTTCCGGGCTTTACAAGCATCAGTATGTTTCCGGCTCTTTTTATCGCGGAGGGAATGACATATTCCGAACTTATAGACAGGCTGCTGAAATACGCTCTGGACTGATTTTTGAAAGGATGAATAATATGCGGTTTTTCGATTTTTGCTCCGGTATCGGCGGCGGGCGTATTGCGCTTGAATCTGCCGGACATACCTGCGTTGGCTATTGTGAAAATGACAAAACCGCCGATGTTATTTTTTCGTATCTTACGGGCGACTGCAGAGGGTTCGGAGATATAATGCTTCTTGATCCTTCCCGCCTTCCCGATTTTGAAATAATGCTTGCCGGTTTTCCATACAAAAATTTTTCCGCTTCGGGCAAAAGAGACGGATTTACCGATAACAAAGCGCATGTTATAACGGCGCTTATAGGTATCCTTTCCGTAAAAAAACCGTCGTATTTTATTTTTGAAAACGACAGAGGATTTTTGTCATACAGCGGAGGCAGAGCATTCAAAACAGTATGCGGAGCGCTTGAAAACGCCGGTTATGATGTATATACAAGCATACTTAATTCGTCAGACTACGGTATACCTCACAGCAGGGAAAGAGTATACCTCGTCGGCGCTCCGAAAGGATCATGGAAAGACGGCTTTTCATGGCCCGAAAAAACGGAGTGCAGACCGCTTTGCGAGTTTCTCTGCGATGATTCCGCCCCTGTTCTCCCCGTTACCGATCCGACATTCTTTGCCGGGCTTTCGAATGATTTCAACAGAGGTCGTATCTTTATTGATCAGCTGCTGTCACAGGATTATACAGTCATAGACAGACGCTGGAACGATTACCGCGTGCATACCGGAAAAGTTCCCGCTCTGAGCTCGTCGCGGTCCGGAATACTTTATACTCTCGGCGGTGAACTGCGGAAAATAACCGCATACGAAGCTCTTCTTTTACAGGGCTTTCCCGAAAAAACCGCAAGAAAAGCAAGAGACGCCGGCATCCTTCGCGGCAGCCTCATGAAATACGCCGCTAATTCAGTATCGGTAAACGTAATTTACAATATAGCTCTCAGTCTTGAAAAACAGGCGGCATTTACAGACGGCGGGTTTAACGATGAAAGCATAAACAGCGGGTTTTCGCAAACAAACCTCGGCACAAAAAAACGCTTTCTCGGTGCGCTTTCTGCGTGGACAGAAAACGATAATGCAGCAAAATGGTTTTCTTTTATGGGACAGGATGTCAAAAATATCGACACAGTCACTTTTGAATCCGCAACAAAAGGTATGCCGTTGAAAATGCATGTCAAAGAGCGCGGAAAACGCACGGCAAACATTGTTAGAATCGGATATTATTCATTATCAGCAAAAATGAGATCAGCAAAAATAGCCGGAATACCGATTGAAGAACTGAAAAAAATATGGTCGATTCCCGAAGAGGTTTTTTCTCTTATTGAAATGTATACTGTCGGAAAAACACGTTTTCGCGAAATGACCGTGTATGAGCGTGAAAGTATCCGATCATGGTTTTTTGAAAACAGATTTCTTATTGTTTCGGATATTATTTGCGGCAGGGGCGAAAACGCCCGAGATTTCATGTTTTTTTCTCTGAAAAAGGATGGGGGAACAGAGTGGTTCTTTACCGATGTGGGCGCACTTGTAGGCAGAAATACGCAGGGAACAACCGAATTTCACGGTGAGTCGCTCAAAGTATGCGGCGTTTCCGTTTCACGCACAACAAACGGATGTCTCAAATTCGGCATAGCATTTTAATCTCGGAGAATGATTTATGGAAAAAGCTATAGGTGTTTTCGATTCCGGACTCGGCGGACTTACCGCGGTGAAAGAACTGTCCGAACTCATGCCAAACGAAAACATAATATATCTCGGCGATACCGCGCGCGTTCCTTACGGTTCTCGTTCGCCTGAAACACTTGTCAGATTTGCAAAACAGGACCTTGAATTCTTTTTTGAGCAGAATGTTAAAGCGGTTCTTGTTGCATGCGGCACAATAAGCACCGTTGCGCTGCCGGTACTGAAAGAAATGTGTCCCGTATTTATAGAAGGCGTCGTTTCTCCCGCAGCAAAAAAAGCAGCTGAAGTTACAAAAAACGGCAAAGTCGCCGTGATCGCCACAAACGCTGCGATCAACAGCGGCGAATACGGAAAAGAGCTTCGTGCGATAAACAGCGATTTATCCGTTATAGAAAAAGCGTGCCCGATGTTTGTGCCTATCGTTGAAAACGGCTATTTCGGTAAAAACGATCCGGTCGCAAAGCTTATCGTGGAAGATTATTTATCGGAAATAAAATCGAGCGGCGCAGATACGCTGATTCTCGGCTGCACGCATTATCCTATTCTTCGCCCGGCAATCGAGGAGTTCCTCGGTCCCGACATAACTCTTGTCGATTCCGGCAAAGAGGCGGCAAAAGAAGTTTGCAGATATATTAAAGAATCGAAACAGGAAAATGAGTCGGGCGCAGGCGGAAATGTTTATTATGTTACGGATGAACCTTCAGGCTTTATTCCGCTTGCGGAGCTTTTTCTGAACAAAAAAATAGGTGAAGTAAAAAAAGTATCGCTTGGCGATGACAATTGACGACAGACGTTGTAAAGGAGATAAAATGAAAGAAGAAAATACTGCCTTCCTTGAAATCAAATCGATTCAGGACGGGATCGAATCCATGCTTCTTATATCCGATGTCCGCGTATCAAGAAAAAAACACTGCCGTCTTATTGAATTTGACGGAACGGAAATATGCGGTATTCCCGGAGAGGTAACAAGTTTTAAGATATATGACGATAATAATGTGGAGCTCACAACAACAGGCAGAAACAACGTGTCATCCTCTATGATATTTGAGGAAGGCGTAAAACAGCACTGTCATTATACCGATGCGTTCAACGAGCCTGTTGAGATAGGTTTTTCCACAAACAGAGTCAGATCCGTTACAAACGAAAGAGGCGGAAAGCTTGAAATAGACTATTTTGTTGAATTCAACAATATTCTTTCAAGCCAAAATACAATGAAGCTCACATACAAATATAATTCCTGAAAGGCGCAGAACCGAAATGGACTTTTTAAAAGAAATAAACAGAATTATAACAGAAAGCGTATCCGCCGCAATAAAAGAGGCGCAGCGTAAAGGCGAGCTGCCTGATGCAGATGAATACTCTTTTTCGGTTGAAGTTCCCAAAGATCCTTCTTTCGGTGATTTTTCGACCAACGCGGCAATGACGGGTGCGAAAATATTCAGAAAAAATCCCGCTCAGATCGCAAAAACGATCGTTGACAATATTTCGCTCCATCCATGGCTTTCCTCCGCGGAAGTTGCCGGTGCGTTTATCAATTTCCGCATGAGTTCCGATTATTTTTCGGATGTTGTGAAAAACATTTCTTCCGAGGGCTCTGAATATGGGCGCTCGGATTTCGGCGCAGGAAAAAAAGTGATGGTCGAGTATGTTTCCGCAAACCCGACAGGTATGATGCATATGGGCAATGCCAGGGGCGGGGCTCTCGGCGACAGCCTTGCAACGGTCCTTAAACTTACCGGATTTGATGTTACGCGCGAATTTTATATCAACGACGCAGGAAATCAGATAGAGAAATTCAAGGATTCTCTTGAGGCGAGATATCTTCAGCATTTTCTCGGTCAGGATGCCGTCGAATTTCCCGAAGACGGGTATAAAGGCGCAGATATCACAGACAGGGCGGAAGAATTTATCGCCTTTAACGGAGACAAATATCTGAACGCTCCGTCAGACGAAAGAAAACAGGCGCTTCTTGCATATGCTCTTCCGAAAAATATGGAAATAATCCGCTCGAACCTTGAAGAATACAGAGCTGAATACGATAACTGGTTCAGCGAATCAACTCTTCACAAAAGCGGCGCGGTAAATGAAATAATCGATATCCTTACAAAAAACGGCCATACATATTCTCAGGATGGCGCATTGTGGTACAGAGCAACTGATTTCGGCGCCGAAAAAGACGAAGTCCTCATAAGAAAAAACGGCACGCCCACTTACTTCGCCGCCGATATTGCGTATCACAGAAATAAAATCGTTGACAGAGGCTTTGAAAAAGTAATAAACATCTGGGGCGCAGATCACTACGGACATATCGCGCGCCTAAAGGGCGCTCTTGACGCAATAGGCGTGGACAGTTCCAAACTCGATGTAATAGTCGTTCAGCTTGTTCGTCTTCTTCAGAACGGAGAGGCTGTTAAAATGTCAAAACGGACAGGCCGCAGCATAACTCTTTCGGATCTTTTTGAAATGACCGGCGTTGATGCGGCAAGATTTTTCTTTAATTTAAGGAGATCTGATACGCATTTTGATTTTGATATCGACCTTTCTGTTGCAAAAACAAATCAGAATCCCGTTTATTACGTTCAGTACGCTCATGCGAGAATATGTTCCATCCTTTCAGTGCTCAGAGCGGAAGGAACGGATCCGGATAAAAAATTTACGGATATAACATATTCCGAACCCGCTGAAAAAGCGCTGATAAACAGTCTTGCGTCTTATCCCGACGAGCTTGTAAAAACGGCGACGGATTATGATGTGTCGAGAATAACGAAATATACGGTTGACCTTGCTACCGCGTTTCATGCTTTTTATAATGACTGCCGTGTCAGGGTGGACGACGAAAAAGTAATGTATTCACGCATAGCGCTTGTAAAGGCGGTAAAAACGGTCCTTGAAAATGCACTTGCGGTTCTGAAAGTAACCGCTCCGGAGAAAATGTGATGAATTTTACATATCCCTTACTTCTTGACGGCGCAACCGGCACAAATCTGATCGCGGCAGGTATGCAGCCCGGCGAAAGAACGGCTGATTTTGTGCTTGCAAATCCGTCTGTGATGTCCGATCTTTTGAGACGTTATATCGAAGCAGGCTCAAAAGTTATATATACGCCCACTTTCGGCGTAAATCCCGAAAAATTCGGAGATAGTTATTCGGACGTTCTGAAAAGGCTGATCTATTTAACACGCGAAACAGCTGAAAAATTCGGCGGCGGCAATGTTCTTATCGCAAGCGATATTTCTCCGTGCGGACTTTTCTGCGAGCCGATGGGCAAGGCTGCTTTCGATGATATTTATGAGTCTTTTGCCGGACCGCTGAAAATCTTTACGGAAGAAAACGTTGATATTCTTTCGTTTATGACGATGTATTCCCTTTCCGAATCCCGGATCGCTCTTCTTGCCTGCAAAGATATTTCCGAAAAACCGGTATTCGCGTCAGTCACGGTAGATAAAAACGGAAAAACAATGACGGGCAGCGATATAAAAACATGTGTTTCCCTGCTCGGTTCTCTCGGTGCTTCCGCTGCCGGTTTCAACTGTTCGACCGGTCCTCTTGATATGGTTGCAAACGTCCGTGCCGCATATTCCGTTGCAAAAGCGCCTATATATTGCAAACCGAATGCAGGAACGGATGTAGAAAACTATCTTTCGCCCGAAGACTTTTCGGAAGCGATGAGAAAGCTTAT
The DNA here is from genome assembly GCA_902783255.1 of Oscillospiraceae bacterium. GTDB lineage: Bacteria > Bacillota > Clostridia > Oscillospirales > UBA644 > HGM12619. The sequence continues at coordinate 24,860 of CACZQB010000052.1, forward strand.
AAGCGAGGGCGCATCTGTTGTCGGCGGATGCTGCGGAACAACTCCGGACCATATTGCCGCTCTTGCAAAAATACTGCCGGAATGCAGCGCAAAAATGCCGTGCTGCAATACGGATGGAAAAATAACGGTCTGTACGGAAAAAACGCTTTACATCTTTGAAAATGAGCCTTCTCTTAGCCCTGTTTACGATGTTGAAACATTTCTTGAAGAAGCGTTTGATTTTGATACGGACGAATACGATGCTGCGGAAATCGAACTGAAAACTGCGGACGAGGCAAAAGAGCTGCTCGGTTCTGTTTATATGTTTGATGTCCCCATTGCGGTAACATGCGATGAAAAAATCGCGCTGATGCTGGCAAAAGAATATTGCGGCAACCTGATGTTCACGCAAAAATGCTGTTTTGAAAACGAAACGAAAAAAATACTTGAAACGCATTTTGCGTCCGTTTTTATCTGATATGGAAGAAAAATTTATGCGCAGAGCTCTGTTATGCGCGAAAAAAGCCGCAATGATCGGGGAGGTTCCGGTCGGGGCTGTAATAGTCCGCAACGGAACGGTGGTTTCAACAGGATATAATCGCAGAGAAACCGATAAAAACGCGCTTAGGCACGCGGAAATAACTGCAATCGACCGTGCGTGTAAAAAACTCGGCGGATGGAGACTTTGGGAGTGCGATATTTACGTTACTCTCGAACCTTGTCCGATGTGCGCAGGCGCAATAATCAACTCTCGCATCAGAAATGTCTATATCGGCGCTCCCGATAAAAAAAACGGAGCGATGGGCAGCGTAACTGCTCTTCAGAACTCATTTACGCACAAACCTTCGGTTTTTCACGGTATTCTTGCCGATGAATGTTCCGCTGTACTGTCTGATTTTTTCAGCGAGCTCAGAAAAAAAAGAAATCGAAGGATAATTGAATAAATATTTTTCATATTTAGAAAAGAGGTTTTATCATGAGTTTTCGCATTACGTTCATAGGCGCGGGCAGCCTCACATTTACAAGAACACTTCTTTCGGATATTCTTGCAAATCCGGAATTTGCGGATATTGACGTTGTGTTTCACGACATAGATGAGCGCAACCTTGAAATGGTCACAAAAGTATGCCAGCGCGATATAGAGGCAAACGGGCTGAATATAAAAATAAAGGCAACTCTCAACAGAAAAGAAGCTCTTGAAGGAGCAAAATATGTGATCAACACCGCCCGTATAGGCAAGCTTGAAGGATTTGAAACAGATGTTAATATCCCGCTTGAATACGGCGTTGATCAGTGTGTGGGCGATACCCTTTGCGCAGGCGGAATAATGTACGGTCAGCGAGGCGTATCGGCGATCCTCGATTTTTGTGAAGATATAAAAAGCTGCGCACTGCCCGGAGCTCTTCTTCTCAACTATGGTAATCCGAACGCCATGCTTACATGGGCAGCGAATAAATACGGCAAAGTCAAAACTCTCGGTCTTTGTCACGGCGTTCAGGGAGGACATGCGCAGATTGCGGATGCTCTCGGTATTCCCAAATCTGAACTTGATTATTCATGCGTTGGCATAAATCATCAGACGTGGTATGTTAAACTTTCTCACAACGGCGTTGACGTTACCGGAAAAGTTCTTGAAGCATACGAAAAAAACGAACATCTTATGGCAACTGAAAAGGTCCGTATAGATATGCTCAAACGCTTCGGATACTATTCAACCGAATCAAACGGACACCTTTCGGAATATGTGAGCTGGTACAGAAAACGCCCTAATGAGATAAAAGACTGGATAAGCATGGAAAACTGGCATAACGGTGAATCGGGCGGCTATCTCAGAGTATGCAGAGAGGGAAGAGAATGGTTTGTGACCGAATTCCCCAAGCTTATGTCGGATCCCCCGATAAAATACGGCAACCGCAGCTCCGAACACGGTTCATATATTATCGAAGGTCTCGAACTCGGTCATGTTTATCGCGGTCATTTTAATGTTATGAATAACGGCACGGTAACAAACCTTCCCGATGAATGCGTTGTCGAAGTGCCGTGTTACGCTGATAAAAACGGAATATCCGTTCCGAAATTCGGTGATCTTCCGCTCGGCTGTGCAGCCGTATGTTCTCAGAGCATCTGGGTTCAGAGACTTGCAGTCGAAGCGGCAGTAGCGGCAGATATACAGCTTTTGCGTCAGGCGATGATGATGGATCCTCTTACAGGTGCGGTGCTCAATACGCCGGAAATATGTCAGATGACGGACGAAATGCTTATCGCATGCGAAAAATGGCTTCCTCGCTGGCAGAAAAACGGAGAAATCGAGCGCGCTAAAAAGCGTATTGCCGACGCGAAGGCAAACGGAACATTCATTCCCACCAATAAAGGCTATAAAGGCGCATGCCATAAATGATTTAAGCAAGGTACCGCCGCTTACGGCGGTACCTTATTCCCCCCAAGACAGGAGAACGGAATGAAACGTCTTTACAAAAGCAGTGCAGACCGTCTTATTTGCGGCGTTTGCGGTGGAATAGGCGAATATCTCGGCGTGGACCCCACGGTCGTGCGCGTGATATGGGTAATCGCCTCGTTATTAGGAACTATCGGCATTTGGGCGTATCTAATATGTGCGCTTATTATCCCGAATGATATGAGCGTGCGGTAGGACGGTATGGAAAAGAAAAACAGTCAACTCGCAAAATACTTTACAAAAAGCAGTCTTAAAACGTTTTTACTTTTGAATCTCGGCGCGCTTATGAACGCCGTAGGTTCTTATTATTTCAGATTTCCAAATAAATTTTCAATCGGCGGCGTTGCAGGTCTTTCTGTTGTAATAACAAAGTTTTTTCCCGATATTTCGAGCGCAACATTCCTGTTTATAATGAACATGGTGCTTGTTGTTGTGGGATTTATATTCCTCGGCAGAAATTTTGGCGCAAAAACAGCATATGTAAGCGTTGCGATATCTGTTTTTACGGGTATTTTCGAAGCATTGACACCAATGCCCGAGCCGTTCACAAATCAGCCTTTTCTTGAACTCGTTTTCGGCGTGGCGATCCCTTCTATCGGCACTTCGATACTTTTCAATATTGACGCCTCTTCCGGAGGCACTGATATCATAGCGATGATTTTTGCGAAATACACAACATTAAACATCTCAAAAGGAATATTCATAAGCGATATCTTCATCACTCTCGGTGCCTTTCTTTTCGGCGTTGAAACAGGTCTTTTCTCTCTCCTCGGTCTTGTACTTAAAACTCTTGTTATCGACAACGCGATAGAAAACATAAACCTTCATAAATATTTGACTATAATCACATCAAAACCCGACGAGGTAAAGGCATTTATAACTCATAATATCCATAAAGGCGCAACGATCTGTCACGGCGAAGGCGCATATACGGGTGAAGAAAAAACTCTTATTCTTACCGTTACAACACCCGCACAGGCAGTGCTCCTGCGCAGATATATACGCAAAATCGATCCCGAGTCGTTTATTTTTATAACAAACACAAGCGAAATAATCGGCAAAGGATTCAGATATACCAATTAGAAAACAAACAAATTCGGAGGCAATCAAATGGCAGAAAAAGGCGGCATCAGCGTTCAGACAGAACATATTTTCCCGGTAATAAAAAAATGGCTTTATTCAGATAAAGATATTTTTCTCCGTGAAATCGTTTCAAACGCATCTGATGCCATAATGAAACTTTCGCATCTTGCGGCAATAGGCGAAGCGAAAAACATTGATGATAACTTCAGTATATGGGTCGTCATTGATAAAGAAAAGAAAACTCTTTCCGTTTCCGATAACGGCATCGGCATGACGGAAGACGAGGTAAAAAAATACATAAATCAGATCGCTCTTTCAGGCGCGCTTGATTTTATTCAGAAATATGATACGGATTCTGCGGATGGAAAAGGCCCGGACGGAATAATAGGTCATTTCGGACTCGGTTTTTATTCGTCGTTCATGGTTGCAGACCGTGTAAACATTTCAACAAAATCATATACCGATGCTCCCGCAGTATTCTGGACATGCACGGAAGACGGCGAATACGAAATGGTCGAAGGCGACAGAAAAACAAGAGGAACGGAAATAACGATGTGTATTTCCGAGGATGAGAAAGAATACCTCGAAAAAGACAAGATCGCATCAATTCTCGAAAAATACTGCTCGTTCATGCGTTTTCCGATATATCTTGAAGTGGTAGGCGAGGAACCGCCCAAACATAAAGAAAAAGACGCCGAAGGCAACGAGATAGAGGTTATGGACGAAAGAAAGCCCATAAACGATACCGAACCTCTCTGGCTTAAAAATCCGTCTCAGTGTACTGAAGAGGAATATAAAGAGTTCTATAAAAAGGTGTTTTTCGATTGGAACGATCCCCTTTTCTATATTCATATAAATGCCGATTATCCTCTTAATTTCAAGGGTATCCTTTATTTCCCGCGTCTTAAAAACGAATATGAAAGTCTTGAAGGGCAGGTAAAGCTCTTTTATAACCGGGTTTTTGTTGCCGACAACATCAAGGAAGTTCTTCCGGATTATCTTCTTATGCTCAAAGGTGTTCTGGACTGTCCCGATCTTCCTCTGAACGTTTCAAGAAGTTATCTTCAGGGTTCGGCATACGTTGAAAAAATCGCAAATCACATCGTCAAAAAAGTGTGTGACAAACTCAACGGTATGTTCTCTGTTGAACGCGAAAAGTATCAGGAATGCTGGAAGGACATAAAAACATTCGTTGAATACGCATGCATACGCGATAAAAAGTTTTTTGACAGAGTAAAAGATTCTCTTATTTTCAAAACAACGGACGGAGAATATCTTACCGTAGCGGAATATAATGAAAAAGCCAACAAGGATAAAACCGAAAAGACAATATACTATGCAAACGACCCCGTTCAGCAGGCTGTATATGTAAATCTTTTCAAAGCGCGCGGGATCCCGACGGTCGTGCTCGATCATGTTATCGATTCACAGTTTATCACATCCGTTGAACAGGGCTTTGAAAACACAAAATTCATGCGTGTAGATGCCGATACCGCGGCTTTGAAAGGTGATGGCGAGGCAGACAAAAACGAAGATCTCGAAAAGCTTTTCAAAGAAGCATCGGGCAGTGACCAGCTGAAAATTGAAATTTCGCCTCTTGCAGACGAAAAAATACCCGCTCTTCTCAATATTTCCGAACAGAGCAGGCGTTTCGAAGAGATGATGAATCTTTACAAGCTTGCGGGACAGGATGTAAATCCCTATACGCTGCCTAAAGAATCGACTCTTATTCTCAACTCAAACAGTGCTCTCATCAAAAAGCTCGGCTCCGCTCCGGAAGATACAGCCAAAAAACTTGCAAAGCATATTTATACTCTTGCGCTTCTCGGTCAAAGAAAACTTTCTGCCGAAGAGCTTGCGGGCTTTGTTGAGGAAAGCGGCGCAATAATGGAGATGCTCCTCTGATCACATCATTTAATATAGCGAGGCAGATATGTTTTCTATAGTGCTTGTGGAACCCGAGATCCCGCAGAATACGGGCAATATTTCAAGAACCTGCGCATGTACTGGAGCGGCTTTGCATCTTGTAAAACCTCTCGGATTCGTTCTTGACGATGCCAAACTGAAACGCGCAGGTCTTGATTACTGGAGCGAGCTTGATTTGCATATACATGAGTCTCTTGCCGATTTTCTTGATTATGCAAAAAACAAACCGCTGTTTTTCGCATCCACAAAAGCCGAAAAAACATACGACGCGATAATGTATCCGGACGACGCATTTTTTGTGTTCGGAAAAGAAACAAAAGGGCTGCCCGAAAGTCTTTTGAAAGATAATTACTCCAGCGCTGTAAGAATTCCGATGCGGACCGATCTGAGAAGCCTCAATCTGTCAAATTCGGTCGCGATCATTCTTTATGAGGCGCTCAGACAGAAATCGTTTTTTGATCTGAAGCTTTCGGGAGAACTCACGCAGTTCTGAAAAGTTACGGAGGGTAAAATGTGGATAAGATAGTGACCTTTGAAGAAGAAAAAAGGAAAGAATTTCTGTATGTACTTTTCAATGCCGTTTTTGTTACGACATGCGTTGTGTTTATACTGAATTTCTTTTTCGGATTTATCTGCAGCAATATCTATGCCGGTGATTCACTGTTCAAAGACAGTGCTGACAATATCCTGCGTTCTTTTTTTTCTGCCGTCGCTATTTCAGCAGCATTTGTTTTTTACGGAGTCCACAGCGATGTCTCGCTGAAATCCGTTTTTACTCCCAAAAAAACAAGCGTGCTTTGGTTCGTCGCAGGCGCTGTGACCGCTGCTGGCATTTCGTTTTTCTTTGCGCTTATTTCCGAAAAAGCGGTAGGGCTTCTTGGTGATTTCGGGTATATCATGAATGAATATACGCCGTATATCCTTGAAAATCCCGCAGAAAACATTGCAAATATGATCGTAGTTTGCCTGTTTTCGGCTTTTTCTTCGGAACTTGTTTTCAGAGGGATACTTACAGAGCGTTTTCGCCGCGCAAACACGGGCGTTGCTCTTATTTTGCCGGCAATGATAGCGGCAAGCATGACAGGGTCTCTTGCAAAAATGCCTTATGTGTTTTTTTTGAGCATTTTTCTTTCGTGGATATATATGAAATCATCTTCTGTATACGCAACGCTGTTTTGTGCGTTTATAACAGATGTTTCTCTTTATCTTTTCCACATTTACAGATCAGCGCTTGCACCCTATGAACCGCTGTTTGTGTTTGGAGGTCTTGTTGCAGCTGCCGCTTTCGGGGCGCTGCTTATTATTAAATTCGGTATAAGAACAGTCTATCCGGCACCGAGGGACGATGATGACGAATATTTGCGTATTTCGGCAAAAGAGTCGGTTTTGGGCATTTTGAAGGCGTTTTCGTTCTGGATATTTGTTCTGGCCGTTATTTTTACAGTTTTGTTTTTTTATTTAAGTAATCCTACGGTCGAAATGCCGTAAAATAAAAGCGAGGTTTTACTATGCAACTTCTTGTTATTGTTCTTAATAAAGTTGAATGTCTTGAAGCGCTGCTCGAAAAGTTTTATGAAGAGAACATTTCCGGAGCAACGATTCTCGACAGTATGGGTATGGCGCACAGTCTCAGCAGTTATGACGAGCTGAGATTCATGGCGTCATTAAGACTGCTTATCAATCCCGACAACCGTGAAAGCAAAACAGTTTTTATGGTTGTTAAAGAGGAAAAAATACCGGATATATCGAAGATCGTAAACGAAATTACAGGCGGGCTCAAAAATCCCGATACAGGCATTATGTTTACTGTCCCCGTTACATATATGGAGGGGATCGAAAAGTGCTGAGTGAATTCTCGTCAACGTATTTCAATACATTTATTTATCTTGCGTTGATGATATTTTTCGGTATGTTTATGGGCAGAATGGCAAAACATATACATCTGCCTAACGTTACCGGTTATCTTGTTGCCGGACTGCTCATCGGTCCGAGCGTGTTCGGGCTTATTCCCGCGCAGGCGCTTCCGAATCTCGATATTATCGCAGATACCGCGCTCGGTTTTATTGCGTTTTCCATCGGAACCGAGTTTAAAATTTCGTATTTCAAGCGTGTTGGCGCAACGCCGATAGTTATTGCGTTTCTTGAAGCGCTGATGGCTGTTGTTTTCGTCGTTGCGGCGCTGCTGATCGCGGGCTTTTCACTGCCGTTCAGCCTTGTTTTAGGTTCGATTGCCGCAGCAACCGCGCCGGCGGCTACCATTATGGTAATAAAACAGTATAAAGCAAAAGGTCCCGTTACCGAAATGCTTCTTTCCGTTGTTGCTCTTGACGACGCTGCGGCGCTTATGCTCTTCGGAATAGCCGTTGCAGTTGCGCAGTCCATATCAAATCCTGGCTCATCGGTCGCATCCGCTCTTATTAACCCCGTGATTGAAATTGTCGGCGCAATTGTGTGCGGATTTATTCTCGGTCTTATCTTTTTACTGCCGCTCAGGTTTTTCAAAAAAGACGGCAACCGACTTGCGCTTACTGTTGCGTTTGTGTTTGTCGGGATCGGTGTTGCAAGCATATTCGGACTTTCACAGCTGCTTCTCTGTATGGCTCTCGGAGCATCTCTTACAAACTTTGCATCAGGTCAGAACACAAATCACATTATCAAGCTTACCGATGGAATCACTCCGCCGATATTTATTCTGTTTTTCGTTCTTTCAGGCGCGGAACTTCAGCTTTCCGTTATTCCGTCGATCGGCATTGCGGGCATAATTTACTTAATAGTAAGAGTTGTGGGCAAGATAGCGGGAGCATCTCTCGGATCCGTTATGTGCCATGCGGATAAGAAGATAACGAAATATCTCGGCTTTTCTCTTATGCCGCAGGCAGGCGTTGCAATAGGTCTTTCGCTGCTCGCTACGCAGATAGTTCCCGAATTCGGCGCCGAGATCAGAGCGATCATTCTTTGCGGAACATTGATTTACGAGCTCATAGGCCCTGCAGTTACAAAACTTTCGCTGAAAAAAGCGGGAGAAATAGAATAAAGCCTTCGGGGGCTTGACAAACTTTATATTAATGATTATAATTATACTCAGAATCAGTTGAAATCTTTTATACAACAAAGGAGAAACAGAAATATGTATTTTGAAAAAGTTGCCGCTCTGATTGCCGAAAAATTCGAAATGCCTGTTGAAAATATCACCAGAGATACGAGTATCATTGACGACCTCGGGGCAGACTCTCTTGATATCGTAGATATGCTCATGATGCTTGAAGAGCAGTATAACATTTCAATTCCCGATGACGTGGCTCAGGAAATGACAACAGTGGGCGATGTTGTGGATTATATCGAAGAAAACGTTTGATTAATCAACAGATGAAAATACTGGCAGTTGATTACGGACTGGCGAGGACCGGTCTTGCCGTAAGCGATGCTACCGCAACTATCGCAACGCCTTTGTCTTGTATTCCTTCCAGAAATGAAGACAGAATGTTTGACGCGCTTCTCGGCGTTATTGACGATATAAAACCGGATAAAATAATAATCGGTCTGCCCTTGCGCACAGATATGCGGCAGAGCGAAATGTCCGTAAAGGTTTCCGCTTTTCGTGAAAGACTGAGAAATGCAACGGGCATGGATATCGAGCTTTATAACGAAATGTATACGACCGTTATTGCATCAAGGCTTCTTCATCAGAACGAAAAAAAATCAAAGGAACAGCGCGGCATAATAGACAGTGCCGCAGCTGCGGTGCTTTTGCAGGATTACCTTGACAAAATTAACAGACAGCAAAAAGGAGAGTTGTTATGATCAATATTCCTGAAGTGAAAACAGGTATCGTTGCCGTAAGCAGAGACTGTTTTCCGATGTCTCTCAGTAAAAAAAGAAGAGAAAAAGTTGTTGAAGAGTGCAGAAAAATAAACTGCCCTGTATTTGAGGCGCAGACTCTCGTTGAAAACGAAAGCGACGCAATGAAGGCTCTTGCGGAGCTTGATCTTGCCGGCGTAAATGCGCTTGTTGTCTTCCTCGGCAATTTCGGACCGGAAGGCCCCGAAACCATGATTGCACAGAAATTCAACGGTCCCGTAATGTTTGTTGCCGCAGCGGAAGAATCCGACGGCGACCTTATAGACGGACGCGGAGACGCGTATTGCGGCATGCTGAGCATGTCGGTAAACATGCTTCTCAGAAAGATCAATCCGTATATCCCCGAATATCCGGTAGGCACGGCAGACGAAGTGGCAAAAATGATTGCTGAATTCAATGAAATTGCAAGAATATATATCGGCGTTAAAAACCTTAAAATAATATCGTTCGGTCCCCGTCCTTTTGATTTTGTGGCATGCAACGCGCCGATAAAACAGCTTTATGATTTAGGGGTAGAAGTCCAGGAAAATTCCGAGCTTGACCTTTTCGCTTCGTTCAACGAGCATAAAAACGATGAACGCATACCGTCAGTTGCAAAAGAAATGGCGGAAGAGCTCGGCAAAAACGGCAATACATACCCGTCCATCCTCGAAAAACTCGCACAGTATGAGATCACTCTCCTCGACTGGGCAGAGGCAAACAAGGGCGCAAGCAAATATGTTGTTTTTGCAAATAAGTGCTGGCCCGCTTTTCAGACGCAGTTCGGTTTTGTTCCGTGCTATGTGAATTCACGTCTTGCATCCCGAGGCATTCCAGTTGCATGCGAAGTTGATATTTACGGCGCGCTTTCCGAATTCATTTTGCAGTGCGCAACACAGTCACCCGTAACGCTTCTTGATATCAACAATACGGTTCCTAAAGATATGTATGAAAAGAATAAAGTCGACGGATTCAAACAGACCGATCTTTTCATGGGCTTCCATTGCGGAAATACTGCTTCTTGCATGATAAAAAGCCCTGTAATGAAATATCAGCTCATCATGAAACGCACTCTTGAACCCGACAGCGAACCGAATATTTCCCGCGGCACACTTGACGGAGCGATCAAAGACGGTGATGTTACAATTTTCAGACTTCACGGTTCTGCCGACGGCAAGCTGCGAACATATATGGCTCAGGGTGAAGTTCTTAATATTGACCCAAAATCGTTCGGCTCTATAGGCGTTTTCGGAATAAAGGAAATGGGACGTTTTTACAGACATGTTCTTATTCAGAACGGTTTTCCGCATCATGCAGGAGTAGGCTTTGCCCATTGCGGAAAAACGCTTTTTGCGGCAATGAGACTTCTCGGAGTTGAAAATATTTACTATAATCAGCCAAAAGAATTGCCGTATCCCACAGAAAACCCGTTCACAAGATAAAAATAATTGATTTTTCGGCTCGGAAATAATATTTCGAGCCGATTTTTTTATTGGTATCGTTTATTCGTAAATAACAAGGGAAAAAGAGCGTATTCTCATGACGATGCTTTTTATACGAATTCCCGTTTTTTTTCCTTGACAAAATGTAGTATATATGATATATTATATTTATGCATAATAACAAAAGACATTTTTGTCTTATCGGAGGGGTTATATGAAAAAAATTGCCAAATTATTAATTGTGGTCATGCTTTTTTCGCTTATCGCAACAGCCTGCGCAGAGGAAAGCGAAGAAGTGTTTGACCTTGAATTTGAAAGATCGGGCGGCGAACTTGATCTTGAAGGACGCACCATTGTGTATGAGTTCGGTATGGATCCTGCCGTTCTTGACATTCCTACATGTCTCGGTTATGAAATGGATACCCAGTTCGCTGATCTTGCACTGGCGCGCCTGAAAAAAACGCAAAGCGATCTTAACTGTACTCTTGATATAAGATATACAAACAACTACAATTCATGCCGTCAGTTCGTTGCGGCATCTACATCAGGCATGTTCATGTGCGATATTATTTCAGGTATATCAGATATGTGGGCGGATGTAGCAAGGATCGGAATGCTTGTAGGACTGAGCGAGCTTGAAGATTTCATAGATTTCAGAAACGAAGAAAAATGGGGCCATACAAGCATGCTTGAGGTCATTTATTATGAGGACGACCTTTACGGCATTGTTCCGATGCTCTGGCCCGAAATATCCGTAACTTTCGGTAGTCCAATCGTGATCAACGAAAATCTGATTGCAACTCTCGGCGAACCTGATCCCAGAGATCTTCTTGAAAACGGACAGTGGACATGGGATACTTTTGACGACTGTCTCGGCAGATACTATATTGAAGAGGCAGGAACGGTAAAGCAGTATTCTCTTACCGCAGGCACCGGCACTTTCGGCGTCATGTTTGTGCTGTCAAACGGATCGCATTATATAGAATACGATAATTCGGGCGAAATGGTCTGCGGATTTTACTCAAACGAGGCAATGAAAGCAATGCAGAAGGGCATTGATATCTTCTACGGACCGAACGGCCATACAATAGACAGCACGACCGATGTTACCACGGCGCTTTTGGGCGATAAAACTGTCCTCGGATCCCTCGGATCAAGCAATATCATAGGCATCAACGGAAAAATAGCAAAACAGATGGATAATTTCGGTCTCGTAAGCTGGCCGTGCGGCCCGGATGTTGAGCCTGGATATATAGTAGGTCAGCATGCAAATATCGATAACTGCATTTCTTTCTCAAGAATGTCAGACAATCCGGAAGCGTGTGCCGCGGTCATAAATGCGCTTTATGAACCGTTTGAAGAGTATCCTACACTTGATTCACTTATCGATCTTATGGATAAAAACTACTTCTTTGACAGACGCGATGCCGAGGTCTTCTATAAGATGTGCTTCAATTCAGTATACAATTATTTCCATTATGCGCCGATGTACGACTTTATGCACGCATGGCTTTCTCCCACAAAAGCCGTTTCGGAATACCTTGAACAGAATAAAGGCGTTATCGACGAAAGAATGAATGAATATGCCAGAGCCACAATGAACGGCATAAAGGCAGTATGGGATGAAGGAAACTGAACTGTCATTGACTATAAAAAAACAGACCGTGTAAGGTCTGTTTTTTTATGTATTATAGTTCGGCAATGACTTCTATTTCAACAAGAGCGCCTTTCGGCAGAGCCGAAACCTCCACGCAGCTGCGCGCAGGTCTTTCAGTCAAATATTCTGCATAAATACTGTTGAACGCTGCAAAATCACTTATGTTTTTCAGGAAACATGTTGTTTTTACAACCTTTTCAAGCGAACTGCCCGATGCAGTAAGTACTGCGGAAATATTTTTGATCGCCTGCCTCGTCTGCGCCTCAATTCCGCCGTCTATGATCGTGCCGCTTGCCGGATCGATCGGAATCTGTCCCGATGTGATGATAAATCCGCCTGTTATAATTGCCTGTGAATACGGTCCGATAGCCGCAGGTGCGTTTTCGGTGCTGATGGTCTTCATGAACAATGTCCTTTCTTCCTATATTGCATATAATATGATTTAATGCATTTTTTTTGTATTATACATCACGGTTTGAAGAATGTCAATACAAACAATAAAAAACTATAATTGCCATGTTCTATTTGGACTTGAAAAATACGTAAAAATCTGATATAATGTTAAAGACAGATTACAGTTCTGTTTATGCAGATAATTCGGGGTGTTTTGATGTTTTATTATCTTTTGCCGTCTATTGCGGCGTATAATTTTATTCTTGTTATTGCGGCGGTGATACCCGCGATTTTTTTGATGATCAAAGTGTATGCGTCAGACAGACTTGAAAAAGAGTCTCCAGCTATGCTTTGGACTCTTGCAAAAGCAGGTGTTTTTTCTTCGTTGATTGCTCTCGTCGCTGAGCGTGTTCTCGGTTTTTTCCTCGACCTGGCAGTTCCTCAGACAAATCCTTTATATAATGTGATTTTATATTTTTTCATCGTTGCGATTTCCGAAGAAGGGTCGAAATATTTTATGCTTCGGCGAAATTCGTGGTGGTCTGTAGAATTCAACTGTCAGTATGACGGCGTAGTGTACGCGGTTTTTGTTTCTCTCGGCTTTGCATTATGGGAAAACATAAGCTATGTTATGGCATACGGATTCGGAACGGCGATCATCCGTGCACTTACCGCTATTCCCGGTCATGCATGCTTCGGAGTTTTTATGGGCGTTTTTTACGGTATTGCAAGAAAATACGAATACGAAAATGCTCACGGCATGTCTAAGCTTTTCACGGCGCTTTCCGTAATCATCCCTGCCGTGCTTCACGGAATATATGACTATATCGCAACAGCAGAAACAGGCACATGGTATTTTGTGGGTTTTATAGCCGTGCTGTTTGTAATATCATTTTTGCTCGTCAGTAAAATGTCCAAAAAAGACAGATATATTTAATCAGGTGAATTATGAGCGGAACGATAAAAATTATCAGGGCGGATATAACATCTCTCGATACGGACGCCGTGGTCAATGCGGCAAACGAATATCTTGCTGAGGGCGGCGGTGTTTGCGGCGCAATTTTTGACGCAGCCGGCAGCAGAGAACTTTCAAAAGCATGCGATGCTTACGGGCATTGCGATACCGGCAGCGCGGTTATCACGCCCGGTTTTAAGCTGAAAGCAAAGTATATCATTCACGCAGTGGGACCGCGATGGACAGGCGGCAGCAAGGGTGAACGCGAAAAGCTGAAGTCGGCATATAAAAAAGCACTTGAACTTGCATGTCAATATCATTGTAAATCAATCGGTTTTCCTCTTATATCTGCAGGAATATTCGGATACCCGGTATCTTTGGCATGGGAAGATGCTGCCGAGGCATGCGAAGAATTTTTTGCTGAATATGATGATTGCAGGATCAGTATAGTTTTTGCCGTTTTAAGCGATGAAATATATGCCGTCGGCGAAAAAATACTTCGCCAACAAAATTCTGAAACTGATCCCTCAAATTAATAATTTATTGAATTATAAAGGAGAAAAAATGCGGGGTTTATTTATATATTACTCTTTCAGCGGCAACGGGGATGTTGTAGCGAAAAAAATGAAAGAATTAGGTTTTGAGGTAAGAAAAGCTGAATCGTCTTTTAAATTAAGCAGAAAGTTCCTGCCTCAAATGCTCAAAGGAGGCTTTTCGGCGCTCATCGGTCAAAAACCTCCGCTTGAAAACTATAATAGCGATATCAGCAATTTTGATACCGTTTGCATAGGTTCGCCGATATGGAACGGCAGGCTTGCAAGCCCCGTCAACACTGTTCTTGAAAAAACGGATCTGAGCGGCAAAAAGGTCGTTTTTATCCTTTACAGCGGAAGCGGTTTTGCCAAAAAAGCGGAAGAAAAGATCAAAAAGCTTTATCCTGATGCAGTCATTATCCACCTTGCTCAGCCTAAAGACAATCCCGACCGTCTATTAAAACTTGAGGAGATATAAAGGAAAGATAAATGAAATACGGAGAATCTCTTTTTGACATACTGTATCTCGTTTTTACAATAACAGCAGGGATCATAATTCTGATAAAAGCGCGGAACAAAACCGAAAAAATGATGGGCATTGCCGCTCTTATTCTCGGCTGCGGCGACGCATTTCATCTCGTGCCAAGGGTCCTTAATTATTTTGTCGATGCCGATTTTACCTCCGCTCTCGGTATCGGTAAGCTGGTAACATCAATCACAATGACTGTCTTTTACATTATCCTCTGGTTTATCGGACTTTCTGTTTACAATTTAAACAGTAAAACATATCTTTCTTCTGCGGTTATATCTGCTGCGGTGATACGTGTTGCACTTTGCCTCTTTCCGCAAAACAGGTGGATCGAAAACAGCAGCGATATGACATGGGGAATAATAAGAAATATTCCTTTTGTTGCATTAGGTATAATTGTGATAATTCTCTTTTTCAATCATCAGAAAGAAATAGGCAGATTCAGGCTTATCTGGCTCTGGATCACGCTGTCATTCGCATTTTATATCCCTGTCGCGGTTTTTGCGGGCATTATTCCGATTCTCGGTATGCTTATGCTGCCCAAAACAATTTGCTATATAATAATTGTTTTAACATTTCTTTTATCAGTCTTAAAAGACGATCCGGTTAAAACAGAATAAACGCTTTGTGAAACTGTTGCAATAAAATGTGCGGAAGATTTTCCTTCCGCACATTTTATTGCTTTACAGTATTGTCATTCTACATAATCGTTATAAAGCTTGTCAAGACTTGCCTGCATTTTATCGCCGATGCTTTCAAGCGTTTCAGCCACGGAGGCGGTGCCTCTCGTCATTGCAAGCAGTCTCGGCTGAAGAACATCCGTAAAAGGGGTGTATGCTGTGTAATCGAAAAACGCTTCGTCTCTCAGAATCTGGAAATAATCAAAAGATTCTTCGGTAAAAAATGTCGTTCTTCTGAAATCGTCCTGCCATGTTTCCGTGGTTTCTCCCGGTAATGGCTGGAACATATACGGAAGCAGTATTTCCATTACATTTGGGTCTGTGTTGAGAGTGGCATACATAAATCTTGTCCAGAATGAATATGCGGTTCTTGATTTTGTGCCTGCTCCGCTCGGTCCTTCGGGGAAATATATCCATTCGTACGCCTCTTCCATTCTGTAAGAAAGATTGTCCGCTCCTTCGTCCGAAAGACCCAAATGCGTATATTCTACAAAAAATGCGCGTCTGTTCTCAATGAACGGGGTGATATTCTGCCTGTTGCCGCCGTCGCAAATCAGGTCTCTTTCAGCAAGACTTACAAGAAAATTCATCGCTTCGGCAGCTTCTTTGCTGTTCAGCGCATAATAAAGTCTTCCGTCGGCGCCTTTTGTTGCAACTCTTGCGTTGTTTGAGTAAAGCGCAGCAAATTCGAGATACGGTTCGCTTGTATAAGCAAGCGCATACGTCCGTTTTTCGGGATCAGGGTCGGAAGTGTCATGTATCGCCTCACACATTTTTTCAAGAGTCGCCCACGTCCATTCGCCCTGCTCGTCGAGTTCGTGAGGCGATGTCTGTCTGTAATTTGAAATAACTCTCGGGTTGAACCACATCGCAGGCATTGTGTCTGCTGCCGGAAATCCCCAGTAATATGAAATAATGCCGTAGTATTCACCGGCAAAATAACCGCCTTCAAGCATATTCGGGGGACCGTAAATGCCTGAGTCAAGATCTATATCCATTCCCGAAAAAGGTATGAAATATCCGTTCTGAATGTATTTTCCGGTCACGATTTCATTGATTTTGACTGCCATAAGGTCCGCATATTTCATTCCCGCGGCTGAACGCACAACAAGATCGCCTACGCTGCATTCGTCAAGCACGGTGATCTTTACGTTGAATTTCTCTTCCGTATCCTTATACCTCTGTATAAGCCTGTCTCCTCTTGCGGTATTGCCCGACTGCGGATTTATCGGATTTTCAGAGCCTGCGCGTGCAGACGCCATAATAAACTCGTAGCCTCCAAGATCTGTTCCTTCGTTTTCGTCATAATTACCGAACTCGGGAATCAGCTCATCTTCTGGAACAGATGCGCAAGCTGCTGCAAAAATCAAAACAATGACAATAATCGCCACTGTTTTAAACCACTTTAGCATAATACTATCCTCGCACATATTATTCTGCATAATATTATTACATATTTCGATCGATTTGTCAATATACCTATAATTATTCATCGAATTTTTTGACTTTTTCTTGACTTTTTTGGAATAAAGTGATATAATATAACTGCAATAATAGCAGCGTATAATCACTGTTTCACAGAAAGGAAAACCGAAATGAAAAAGGCAGTTTCTTTGTTTATTCTTGTTTTTATGATTTTTTCACTCTGTTCATGTCAGCAGACTGAACCTGAAACGGTCCCGGAATATTCTGATGATGTCGGGGAAGTCGATTATAAAGGCGCAGAATTCGTTTTTGCCCTGAGAAATGAAGAACATTCAACCGGTGAAGAATATTTAGGATATGTTGTAAACACTGAATTTTCCGATCTTGCAATCAAGCGAAAAAAAGAAGTTGAAAGTAAGTATAACGTTAAAATAACCGAAGATACTTCAGGCTCGGATATAGGCTATCTTATTCCTGCAACATCTCTTTCCGGCAGTGTTCCTTACGATGCCATTCAGTCGGCGTCGAACCCGATATCCGGGCTCGTTCGCGGAGGATATTTATACGATATAACTACAATAGGCGATATAATCGATTATCTTAACGCCGGTAAGTGGGGTACGAAGGAAACACTGAAACCTATGTGCTGGAACGGCGGACTCTACGGCGTGATCCCCGCTTCATGGCCTATTCTCAAATACCGTTCGATCGACGGCGCTGTTGTTGTAAACGAGAATATTATAAACTATCTTCGCGAAACCGATCCGAGAGAACTGGTTGAACGCGATGAGTGGACATGGAAAAAATTCGAAGAGCTTATGCCTGTATACAGCCACATAAACGACGCCGGCGAAGAGGTAGTGGCGCTTGAGACGACCGTTCACTGGCTTTTCAGAACTATGCATACAACTAACGGTGTGCCTGTAATAATAAAAGACGACAGCGGCGATTTCAAACTCAGCCTTCACGATTCACCCGCCGTTTTTGAAGCCATGCAGACTGCGTGGAATTGGACTTTCGGCGAATTCAGCACATATGTAAATGTCAATACGGGCGACTGGAAAGTGCTTCTTAAAAACTTTATAGACGGCAGATCGGTACTGACTATCATGAACGGCACAGACCTTTGCGGATCCGAAAATTCGATAGCTTTCAGTATGGATAATTTCGGCGTTGTTCCGTTCCCTCACGGACCGAACGGCACTGTCGAAAACACGGGTTCGACAATAACGGAAACGAGATTTGTAACAAGTATTCCCGCTCTCTGCAAAGAACCCGTAATGTCTGCAGTAATACTGAATGCGATCTATGAGCCTCTTGACGGTTACGACAATGAAGAGAGTATTATAGACTATCTGAGAAAACAGTATTTCTTTGACGACAGAGATGTGAATAACTTTGTAAAGATGTATGAAACCACTCTTTACAACTACAGATGTGAAAACGTTACCGATGCCTACATCAGCATCGACAGAAATATCACCATGGCGGAAACTCTCGGAAAATACGAAAACGCCGATGAGGACAACAGGATAAAATATATCGTCAATATGGAAACTACCGCGGAAGAAATATTCGGGTAAAAAAACATTTTCAATTGTTATTCATAAAATCTGTAAGGGAAAACATGTAAAACTCTTTACAAACAGCCTTTTTTCTGATATAATACTGTAAAGCGTTAAAATCTGCTTAATAAGTAAAGGAGACAATAAAATGGATTTATTAAGAAGCATCTGGCCAACACCGTTCAAAGTTCAGCCCGGCAAGATCGGCTCGCTGATCATTCAGCTCGTGATTTTCCTTATTGTTTGCGCAATAGTCGGTTTTGTGGCAAATCTGCTCGCATCGGTTCCCGTTGTAGGTATAATATTTACAGTTATCGGTTCCCTTATGGGCATCTACTCAACGGTAGGCATTATTCTTTGCATTCTTAAATTTGTTGGCGTAATCAAATAATATTATAAACATCAAAAAAAACAACATGGCTCCCTTGCATCAATGGCAGGGGAGCCTTTTATATCCTTTTCGGGAACCGAAAAAAACTGTTCATTATATTATCGGTTCTGTGATTTATTTCTGTCTGTCAAATATATCCGCCGCTTTTTTCAGCAGTTCTCTTATCGGCAGGTGCTGAGGGCAGACCTTTTCGCATTTGCCGCAGCGTATGCAGTCCGAAGCTCTTCCGTGCCCGTCGCCTGTTACGGCGTTGTCGTAATACATATGAGAGTTCCAGCTGTGAAACATTTCAAACGAATTAAGCGCAGAAAAAACCGCAGGAATGCGTATTCCTTTAGGACATTCATTTTCCTCAATGCAATAGCGGCATGAAGTGCATGGAATGAGATGCATCCCGCGAAATATATCGCAGACTTTGCGAACTGCATTCATTTCGTTTTCATCAAGCGGTCTGAAATCGCACATCGTGTTTATATTATCTTCCATCTGAGCCATATCGCTCATTCCGGAAAGCACCATTGCCATGTTGGGAAAACTTGCAGCAAACCGTATCGCATAACCTGCATTGCTGCACCCGTTCAGTTTACGAAATACTTCGTCAGCTTCTTTGGGAAGATTTACAAGACTGCCGCCTTTTACAGGTTCCATAACTATTACGGGCTTACTGTGCTTTTCGCATATTTCATATACTCTTTTGCTTTCAACCGATTCATCGTTATAGTCAACATAATTGAACTGTATCTGCACAATTTCAATTTCGGGGTGTTCCTGCAGGATCATATCAAGAACTTCCGGCTTATCGTGAAAAGAAAGACCGAAATGGCGTATAAGTCCCTCATCTTTCAGCGCATACGCCGTTTCATACGCTTTGCAGCTTTTGTATTTCGGGTAATTGTCTTTATTCTGCGCGTGCATAAGATAAAAATCAAAATAATCAACGCCGCATTGTGAAAGCTGATGTTCAACAAATGGATGTATATCTTCCTGCTTATTGAAATACGAAGCGGTCAGTTTATTTGTAAGCAGAAATTTATTGCGCGGGTAGCGTTTTGCAACGCAGTCTCGTATTGCGGTTTCGGATTTTCCTTCGATATATCCGTGCGCGGTATCAAAATAATTGAATCCCGCGTCTGTAAAGGCATCTGCCATTCGGCAGAAAATATCGTAGTCTACCTCTCCGTCTTTCATTGGCAGTCTCATGCAGCCAAAGCCGAAATTTCCGTGTATTTCCGGAAAAAATCTGTTTATTTCCATTTTATGCCTCCCTGTTGCGGTATTATTTTACAAGTTTGATGCCGTGCCGGTCAGTCAGCGACTGCTTTTACAATTATAGTCGAATTTGTATGCGATGTCAATGATGTAAGGCTGAAATTCCGGAAATTAATACATTTTTTTCGGAATGTGCTTCGCTTCTGTTTACCGTTTTTTAAGGATATAAACGTTACATATTTACAGCATGTTTACTGTTTCGCTCATAACGTCGCCTATTTTATCTCTGAAAACGATGTATGCCGCCTTGTCAAACTGCGTTTCCTCACGGTTTATAAGCACTATATGTTTTCCTCTGAAATAATGCACAAATCCTGCTGCAGGATACACAGCAAGCGATGTTCCGCCTATTATCAGCAGATCTGCGCCTGATATTTCATCGATAGCTTTTTCTATCACCTCGGCATTAAGTTGTTCTTCATAAAGAACGACGTCAGGCCTTACGGTATGCCCGCATTTTTCGCATTTAGGAATGCCGCCTTTTAATTCTTTTACTTTTTCGTTTGACATTACCGTTTTGCAGCGTAAACAGTAATGCTTAAGTATCGTGCCGTGAAGTTCTATAACATTCCTGCTTCCCGCCATCTGGTGAAGTCCGTCAATATTCTGAGTGATAACTGCACTAAGCAATCCTCTTTTTTCAAGCTCCGCAAGCGCAAAATGCGCTCTGTTGGGTTTTGCGGATGTATTGAGGAAATAATTATAATAAAAATCGTAAAAAACATCGGGATGACTCATAAAAAAACTGTGGCTGAGTATCGTTTCCGGCGAAACTTTATATTTTTTTACAGTGTTGTAAAGTCCGTCTTCGCTTCTGTAATCTTTCAGTCCGCTTTCGGTCGAAACACCTGCTCCGCCGAAAAAAACAGTTCTGCTGCTTTGCTTTATCATTTCCGCAAATGCGGCTATTTTATTTTTGTCCATAAATAATACCCCTGAAAAGATCATTTATTTTAAAATAATTATACATCTTATAAAACTCCGTGTCAATATCGCTTTTGCTGAAAATCGTAAATACGTGATAATTGTCTCAGTAATCTTTAAATCATATTCGGGTTGACAAAAATGCATATTTGTGATATATTAAAAATAATCGAAAAAAAGGAAGGATATATTATGAAAAAAATCTCATTGCTCCTTGTTTTTGTAATTATTTTTTCTGTTGCAGTCACTGCATGCGGAGCAGAAGAAAAAGAAGTATTCGATGTTGATTTCGAAATGAAAAGCGATAAAGTCGATCTTGAAGGCGTAAGCATTATTTACGAGATCGGTCTTCCCGACAGTGCGCTTGCAACGCCGGGCTGTCTCGGTTACGAGCTTGATACAACTTTCGGTGATCTTGCTTCGCAGCGATTAAAGGATATACAGAACGATTTCAACTGCACGATCAACCTGAAATATGTTAACAACGGCGTATCATGCCGCGCGTTTGTAGCCACTTCCGCTTCCGGCGTATTTATGTGCGATGTTATTTCCGGCACTTCAGATATGTGGGCGGATGTTGCAAGAATAGGCATGGTAATAGGAATGTCAGAGCTTGAAGATTATATAGATTATCGCAACGAAGAAAAATGGGGCTACAGAAATATGCTTGAAGTCGTTTATTATGAAGACGACCTTTACGGACTTGTTCCGCTTCTCTGGCCCGAAGTTTCCGTCTCCTACGGCAATCCGCTTGTTGTGAACGAAAACATGATATCTGCTCTCGGCGTTGCCGACCCGAGAGACCTTCTTGAGAACGGTCAATGGAACTGGGATATGTTTGACGATTGTCTCGGACAGTATTATATTGAAGAAGGCGGAGAAGTAAAGCAGTATTCTCTTACAGCAAGCAGAGATACGATAGGTAATATGTTTATCCTTTCAAACGGTTCTCATTTTGCGGAAAAGGATGCATCGGGCAAATATATTCCGGGATTCTTTACCCCTAACGGAATAAAGGCAATGGATGCAGCGAAGCGCATTTTTGACGGACCGAACGGAAAAACAGTTAATTATGTCGCCGATCCGATCCAGTCCCTTATATCCGGCACAACGGTTCTCGGTGCCGCGAATTCAGACAATATCATAGGCATCACAGGAAGGATATCGAAAGAAATGGATAATTTCGGTATTCTCTCGTGGCCGTGCGGACCCGATGTCGAACCCGGCTATGCCGCAGGTCATCACGCCAACATTGAAAGATGCATTGCGTTTTCCAGAATGTCAACTCATCCCGAAGTAGCTGCAACGATAATAAATGCGGTTTATGAACCGTTTGAGGGATATGAAACGCTTGATTCTATAATCGATCTTATGACCCGCAACTATTTCTTTGACAAGCGCGATTCAGAGGTATTTTACAATATGTATTTCAATTCCGTATATAATTATTTCCATTACAGCGGAATGTACGGATATATGCACGAATGGTTCAGCTCAAATAAAACTCCTACCGAATATATTGAAGGCGCAAGGGATATGATCCAGCAAAAGATCGACGAATACGTTCTTCCCACAATGCGTGGAATAGAAGCTGTCTGGGGTAAAGAATAATATGCTTGAAAAACTGAAAAAAGATGTTCTCAATGCCAATCTTATGCTTGTAAAATACGGGCTTGTCATTTTAACATGGGGCAATGTAAGCGGAATAGACAGAGAAAGCGGTCTTGTTGTTATTAAACCGTCCGGGGTGGATTACTCGGAACTGAGACCCGAGGATATGGTGGTCGTCGACCTTAACGGAAAAACGGTGGAAGGCACTCTCAGGCCAAGCTCCGATACTCCAACGCACATTGAACTGTATAAAGCGTTTCCCGATATAGGCGGCGTTGCACATGCGCACTCAACTTATGCAACGGCATTTTCACAGGCAATGAAAAGCATTATTCCTCTTGGCACCACACATGCGGACTGCTTCTACGGGCAGATACCCGTAACAAGAAAGCTGACTCAGAACGAAATAGATACGGAATACGAAAAAAACACGGGCATAGCGATAGTAGATACGTTTGAAAAAGATCATCTCTCTTATAAAGCATGTCCCGCGGCACTCGTAGCTATGCACGCGCCGTTTACATGGGGCGACAGTCCTGAAAAAGCGGTCGAAAATGCGTATATTCTTGAAAAAGTTGCCGAAATGAATGTTATTTCGTTTTGTATCTCCGAAAAAACCCGCTCAGACCCGATGGATAAGGCCCTGATCGATAAACATTATTTCCGCAAGCACGGAAAAAATGCATATTACGGACAAAAATAACTATAATAAAACGGACCCGAACTGAAACGGATCCGTTTTATTTATGGATTGTATACAGATGTTCAGCGCTGATAGACAAGAAAAAATTGTAAAATAATATTGACAATCAGGTAATTGCGAAGTATAATAAAAGCATATAGAATATAAGTTAACATCGAAAGGAAAACCGATATGAAAAGAATACTATCTGCCGTTCTTGTTATTCTGCTTGTTTTTGCTCTGTGTTCGTGCGGCGGACAGCCTGAGAGTGAAGCAGTTCCGGAATATCAGCTTGATGCCGAAACGGAAAATTTTGCCGGAATGGAAATATCGTTTTTCGGCGACACTGATCTGTTTTTCAGATATGAGGCACATTCTCCGGCATATGACGCGCTTGTAAAGCGTATAAGGGAAGTTGAAAGCAGATATAACTGCAAAATAACATATAACTCCTCCTCTTCCGCCGATAGTCTCGTTACTGCGTCCTTTGCTGCCGGCGAACCGCTCAGCGACGCCTTGTTCCTTGATGCCAAACCTTTCAGAACTCTTGCGGCGGGCGGTTATCTGCTTGATCTGAACAGCTATTCGGATATAATAGACGTTAACGATTCTTTCAGATGGGGGTCGAAAAATGTTCTTGAAATATGCTGCTGCAACGGCCACCTTTACGGCGTTACCCCGGCAGCATGGGTGGACAAAATGTCACCGTACTATTTCCTTGTTGTTACAAACGATGATATAGTTATGAAAAACGGATACTCCGATCCTCATGAATATTATGAAAACAAAACATGGAACAGAACTCTTTTTGAAGAAATGGTAAGAAACTGCGCCGACCTTGACGCCGGTATATACGGAATAGATACGTCAGCCGAATTTATCGGACGTATGGCAGTATATTCCGACGGTATAGGACTTACGGATACATCCTCGGCAACTCCTCGCTCCACATGGCACAGTGCGAGTGTTCTTGACAATCTTCAGTGGGCGGCGGACTTTGTTGCGGCAAACAAACAGTATATTACCCAAAAAGGCGAAAGCTACGATCTTTTTATTGAGGGAAAATCGGCAATGGCTATGCCTGCGATCCATCATTTTTGCAGAAAAATCATATTCACCACCGCTATGAGCAGCTATTCCGTAATGCCGTTCCCATGCAGTGATGCGGCTGAACCCGGAACATGCGGAGGATTTTTTTCTACAGGACTCGATACGATTTCCATGCCTGTTTTAACAACTACCGAAACCGAGACCGCAACAGTGATAAATGCGATGTGGGCGCCTATGGACGGTTACGAAACAGAAGATGCGCTTGATTCATATTATATTTCCAATATATTCTTTAAGAGAGCCGATCTGGAAATATATAAAAACTGCGTCAGCAATTCACGATACAATTACTGGGTCGAAAAAGTTTTCACTCCGCTTGAAAACATTATTTCATTGGTCGTCAGCGGTCAATCCACACCTTCTCAGGCAGTGGAGCAATATATCGATGCCGCCGATGAGGTCATAGCAAATGTGGTCGTTCCAAATGAAACCGGTCTTTCGGAATATTTCAATAACTGAGCAAGCATCGGTTAAGCGCATTTGATGTTGAACGGCGATAAAAAATATAAACAATCAAAACAGTCTCACAAATAATCGTGAGACTGTTTTTTATGAGCTTCAGAAACAAAATGTAAAGTCAAATGCTATTACATTCAGTCCTTTTCACTGAAAAAAGATGTTTTTATTCTTTAAAAGGTGAAAGAGTGAATGAAAATTCTCTTGATTCCGTTGCTTTCAGCAGATATTTGTCGAGAGGTCCGGGACCGCACGATGCGCTGCCTATTCCGGATAAGTATCCGTCGATACTTATTCTTGTAAAGCCCATATCCTTCACATCTTCTCTGTGTTTCCAAAGCATAAGTTCATCATCGGTATATCTGTGAGCGGAAAAATCGAACGGTTTTTCGGATGTGATGTAAAGTCCGGTTCCGTCAGCATTTTTCACCTTCATGTAGCGCGTTTCAGATCTGTTTCCGCTTTCCTGGGGACGAATATACGGTTCGTGCATAGCGGCAACGCTGCTTTCAAAAATACCGAAAACAGTAGAGAGCGGCATGTCGGGATAGCTTTCTCCGGGGCCTTTTCCATACCATTCAACACTGTTGAATTCTGACGGCATTTCAAATGATATGCCGTATTTAGGCAGCAGAAACTCCTCTTTAAGGCATGGTTCGTATTTCACGTTTACTTTTACACTTCCGCATGGGAAGAATGTATATGTGATCTCGGTCGTCAACAGCGGATGTCTTTGCGGTGCCGCAAGAACGCCGTTTACTTTAATGATTACCTGTTTTTCGTTGCTTTCGGCGATATTTGCGTATTCTATTCGGTGCCAGAGTTTATCTGCTCCGTATTCCTTTGATTTTTCAAAAATATGCTGTTCGTTATCCGTCAAAGAACGCCATACGCTCGGCTTTATTCCCGCGGGATATCTGCAAAGACCTCTTGCGGCGGGATACTGCGGTTCTGAATTGATAAATTCTTTTCCGAAAGCTTTCCAGCTTGAAATACAGCCGTCGGCTTTATCAAAAACAATTTCAAAGCCTTTGCCGTCAATGCGGATGAATCTTTCTGTTTCGCTGACGGATATCTGTGAAAGAACGCCTGTTTTTTCGTTGCGTTTTTCCGCTTCTTTTACAATGTGTGATTCGGCAGAGAGGATATTGCCTTTTTCAACGCCGTAAAGTCCGCGCTCATCCGTAACATATATATTTATTATATATTCGCCGTCTTTTTCCGGTACGAAAGGCAGATCTGCCGTTGCGGTCGAATGCGGCGCTATTTCAAGACCGTCAAATACACCAGAGTCGATCTCCCTGCCGTCAAGTAAAGCCTTCCACGATACTTTATACTCTGAAATATTTGTGAAATCACGGCGGTTTATAAACTTTATTTTACCGCATTCTTTGCAGTAAGACGATTGAAGAGGAGTGTATGCCTGCTTCATTTCAAGCGCCGCGGTAGAAGGACGCCTGTCGGGATATACAAGTCCGTCGCAGCAGAAATTTCCGTCATGCGGATATTCGCCGTGATCTCCGCCGTATGTATATGTTACGCTGCCGTCGCTGTTTTTATGTTCTGCAGCGTGGTCGCACCACTCCCATACGCAGCCCCCCATAAGACGCGGGTATTTATATATCGTTTCCCAGTATTCTTTGAAACTGCCCGGACCGAGTCCCATGGAATGAGCATATTCGCACATAAAGAACGGGCGTTTGTCTTCCGTATCTTTTCCCTGTTTTTCAAGATAGTCGATCGACGGATACATAATGCTTTCAACACTGAAAAGCTCTTTGTTTTCACAGTAGTGAATAAGAGCGTTCGGCACGGTTTTGCGTATTTCTTCCGCCATTGCCATATGATTATCCCCATATCCGCTTTCGTTGCCCAGAGAAAACATTATAATGCACGCATGGTTTTTATCTCTCATGACCATTCGTCTCGCACGATCAACAAAAGCATCGCGCCAGTCGGGATTTTTTGACGCATAGCTCCACATTCCGTGGGTTTCGAGGTCTGCTTCGTCAACAACATAAAAACCCATTTCGTCTGCAAGCATCAACAGCAGCGGATCGTTTGGGTAGTGCGATGTACGGATGGTGTTTACGTTCATGTTTTTCATAAGCGTAAGGTCTTTTTTGATATCGTCAAAATCAACTGCATATCCTTTGGATGGGTGTGAGTCGTGTCTGTTTACGCCTCTGCATTTTACAGCAACGCCGTTTACCCTGAAAACGCCGTTTTTATCAGTTTCAAATTTTCTGAATCCGACTGCGTGAGCCGCGGAATCATCTCCCGCAAAAACGGATAGTTTGTAGAGGTTCGGTGTTTCGGCATTCCATAAAAGCGGATCTTTAACGTCAAATTCAAATACGGCAAAACATTTTTCCGCATTCTTTTCCGCTTTGTAAATCTCTTTTCCTTCGCTGTCGGAAAGAATTATGCCAACGCGCATTTCTGCATTTGTTTTCACCTTAACGCAGGTTGCAAATACGGAAAAATCACTGTTTGCATCTGTTGTAAACTGAAAGTCCACTATTCTTTCTTTCGGCTGAGATGTGATGAATACATCTCTGAAAATACCGTTGCAGCGGAAAAAATCCTGGTCTTCGAGATATGTTCCGTCGCACCATTTATAAACGATAACGCAGATCTCGTTTTCGCCTTCTTTTACAAAACGCGTTATATCGAATTCTCCGGTCATGTGCGATACCTGGTCGTATCCTGCAAGCGTTCCGTTTATATATACATGATAAGCGGACGCAACGCCGAGAAATGAAATAAAGATTTCCTTGTCGTAAAACGACTTCGGAAGGACAAATTTTCTTTTATACACGCCGCACGGGTTATGATTGGGCACATGCGGAGGATCGAGCGGAATAGGGTAGTTGACGTTTGAATAATGCCATTTTTCGTAGCCCTGAGCTTGCCACACGGACGGCACATGTTCTTCTTTCCCGCCAAGGGTTCCCGTAACAAAATCGTCGGGAACATCGGCAACAGAACGGAAATATCTGAATTCCCACATTCCGTTGAGCAGTATAATATTGTTTTGATCGATTTCCGAACGCGCCGCAGCTTTAATGTTGGCGGTTTGACCCGGTATAAAATATGTTCTTGAGTCTTCTCTGTTTCTTGACAGAATTTTCAAATTGTCCCAGTCGGGAGCGGCATTTATATTCAGCATACTTAAACCTCCGCTGCATTTTTACATGATAATTATATCATAAACGTATCGTAAAGTCAACAAATAATTTCGGTAATCGTCTTTTCCGGTATTGACATTAACTGTTTATTGTGTTAAAATCAATTAAACATAATTCTGTTCATCAATCGATGAAAGGAGAGCCAAATGCTTAAAGATACGGTAAAAATCTGCAAAACAGGTGCAAAAATGGTAGCTCACAGAGGCGTGAGCGGACTTGAAACGGAAAACACGATCGCCGCATTTTTAGCCGCCGGTCAGAGATCGTATTTCGGCGTTGAAACAGATACTCAAAGAACGAAGGACGGATTTTTTATCACATTCCACGACGGTGAACTGAACCGTATGATGGGAGTCGAGAAAAAAATCAGAGATATTACCCTTGAAGAGCTCCGCGGTTACACCATGACGGATATAAGCGACGGAAAAAAACGCTCCGATCTCGTCGTTCCAACGCTTGACGAGTATATCCGCATATGCAAACATTACAATAAGACCTGTATTCTTGAGCTGAAAGGCGTTTTCAGCGTTAAAGACATTGAAGATATGCTTGAAGTGATCAATACAGAAGAGTATCTTGACGGTATTATATTTATTTCGGGCGAATGGGAGTCTCTTATAAATCTTCGCAAAGTATTGAAAACACACCCCGCGCAGTATATATGCGGCAAGATAACAGACGAACTTATCGAATCGCTCGTCAAAAACGGCTTGGATATAGACCCTTATTTTGAAGCTTTGACGGAAGAAAACGTAAAACAGCTTCATAATGCCGGAATAACCATAAACTGCTGGACTGTCAACGATCCCGCTATAGCGGAAAAACTTGACGGCTGGGGCGTAGAGATGATCACATCTAATTTTCTTGAATAAAGGGATATAACATGAGAATTAAAGGATTTCACCATGTTGCGGTAAACAGCACCGAGTTTGACAGAACCGAACGGTTTTACACTCAGCTCCTCGGACTGAAAAAAGTTAAGGCATGGGGAGCTGAAAATGAACGCCGCGCAATGTATGAGTGTGAAGACGGCGCATGCATAGAGGTTTTTGAAGAGAAAAAATTATCGGAAAACCCTGAAAGCCCTATTGCGCACTTTGCTTTTAATGTAGATGATCCGGATGCGTATGCAAAAGCCGTTGAGGATGCAGGTTACGAAATTACCACGCCGCCCAAAACAGCAGTTGTAAACGGATATCCCGGTTTTACCGCCCGACTGGCGTTCTGTAAAGGTCCTAACGGCGAGATAATCGAATTTTTTTGCATGAAAGGGTAAATGAAATGACTGAAAAAGAATCTGCTTTTATTCGCGAACATATATGGAATGATTTTTGCGAGCGCGAAAGAAAAAATAAGAAGAGGATCGAAGAGATCGAAAATCAGGTAATGCCTTTCGGAGAAGTAAAAATGCGTTACGGTATTTCCGTAAACGGCAGTCCCGAAAAAAACGGCTATCCGCTTTATATCGCCCTTCACGGCGGCGGACACAGCGATACCCCCGATATCAATGACAGCCAGTGGGAACATATGAAAATATATTACCGCGACAGCGTAAAAAACGGGGTATATGTTGCGTGCAGAGGCGTTCGCGACACATGGGATACTCACGCAAACCCCGAAAGCTTTCCTCTTTATGACGAGCTTATTTCCAACATGGTCCTTTTTAACAATGTAGATCCGAACAGGGTATATATAATGGGATTTTCAGCCGGAGGAGACGGTGTATACATCACTACTCCTAAAATGGCTGACAGATTTGCCGCTGCCAATATGTCTGCGGGATGTCCAAACAATGTCAAGCTCGACAATCTCAGAAATATGGCGTTTATCATTCAGGCAGGAGAGCGCGATTACTTTTTCAGAAGAAACGAGCTTATTGCCGAATATGACGAATATTTAGACAGACTTTCAGCTCAATACGGCGGATATTATCACGAAGCGAACATACATTTTGACAAGGCGCACAATTTCAGAGATAACGATTCTTCATTCACACCGCGCGCGGTAATAAAAAACAATGCCGCATGGCTGCGCGACGGCGACAGAGAATATATAGAAAAAGATGTCAATGCCGTAACGTTCCTTTCAAAACAGGTAAGAAATCCGTATCCCGACAGGGTCGTATGGAATCTTTCCCAGCGTGCGCCGCTTCGCAAAACAGATACATTCTACTGGCTCGGCGCTGATAAAAATGTAAACGAAGGCGAGCTTGTTGTATCTTACAGCAGTGAAAAATGCAAAATAACGATTGAAAAAGCCACCGCGAAGGAATTTTCCGTTTATTACAACGAAAAAATGTTTGCAAAAGAGCCTGAGATCATAATTGATTCAGAAAATGTTTCGGTTGTAAAAACCGATTACCGTCCCGAAGAGATCGCATTGGAAACATGCGGGAAAAACTGCGATCCGAACTATATATTCACAGGAAGAATAGACTTTGAGGTTAAATAAGTCAATACAAAAATATCCCTCCGAAATTACGGGTTTCGGAGGGATTTTTTATACTTTTCAGGTGTCGGTCACGATATCCAGACCGTTCCGTCATCGGTAATATACAGTGAACCTGTCTCTTCCGACACGGTATTGCCGTCAAAGTCTTTTATGATTATTTTGTTATAAAACTTATAATCTTCCGAAGCGCGGTCATTTTCGCTGTCCCATCCGTCTTCGAACCATGCTTCAAGATAGACTCTGTTTTCTCTGATGATTACCGCTGTTTCGTTGGGCTGC
This sequence comes from Oscillospiraceae bacterium, assembly GCA_902783255.1. Taxonomy (GTDB): domain Bacteria; phylum Bacillota; class Clostridia; order Oscillospirales; family UBA644; genus HGM12619. The sequence goes on from CACZQB010000052.1 coordinate 55,683, forward strand.
AGCGGAAATGATATTCTGTATGGATAGTAGCAGTTAAAAAAATCTTTCTGACTTACCACACTCACGCCTTCACCCATGAGCGAAAGATTGTAAAGCTCTGTTTTGTCAATGGCGAATGATTGAACGACCTGCGTATCTGAGCCCGGATAGTATTTGTAAAGCATAATGGTGTTTTTATTGAAATCACCCTTGAGAAAGAAATAATATCCGTTGAAATAAAGCGGTTTACCGTATGTAACGTTTCTTTCTTTTTCAAAAGGAGTATATACTTTGCCGGTATCGGTGTCATAAAACTTTATCACTGCCCCACGGTAGCCGTTTTTATCGTTACGATTCAATACGTCGTAAAAATCCTCAAAATCCGTAACGGCATACGCAAAACGTGACTGACTCTCTATTTTTGTAATGTTTAATCCTTTTGTTTCGTCAAATTTTCTTATCATCTTTTTCTATTTCAGCCAAATCTTTTTGAATATCCGCATTTTCTGCAAAGCTCTTCAACAGCCTTTCTTGAAGAAAAACCGTTATATATCGCTTTCGAACGCGGCTTTTCAAGAATATCTTCGATATTTTCCGTAAAAATGTTGCCTAGCGCAATATCACCGTCTTTATCAAGGCAGCATGGAACGACCGTTCCGTTGCTCAGAATGCCTATCTGATCTCTGAGCCCGTAGCAGAAAACACTTTCTCTTTCTTCGCCGTTTGAAAGATCAGGCCAGTCGAATTTATCTCCGTATTCGATAAAAATGTTTTTTCCTATGCAAACACTGTTTCTCGATTTAGTCCATGGTTCTGAAAACACTTCGGCGATCATTTTTTTTATTTCTTCGTTTTTTTTGTCCATACCGCCGCTGTTCCAGAGCCGCAGGGAGACAATTTTATCATTTTCCGCCTTTTTTGCGAATAAAATACAACCGTTTATATATTCGTCAAGCGTTTGCCCCTGAATTGAAGCTTCAAAAGAATGGAGCGAAATATTTACCTTTTTTACCGCCGCAGACGAAAGAAGAATATCGCCTCTTTTACCCAGCAGCGTTCCGTTCGTGGTTATTATAACCTTATATCCGTTGGATTTTGCAATATCGAGAAACAGCGGCAGTTCAGGGTGGCAAAGAGGTTCGCCCATAATGTGCAGATATATGTATTCCGTATGCGGATGCAGCTTTTTGCACACAGCTTCGAACTGTGACGCATTCATCATCATTTTTTCTCTTTTTGTCCCCGGGCAAAAAGCGCATGATAAATTACATACGTTCGTTATCTCAACGTAAGCTTTCTTAAAGCGCATCTGCAACAGCAACTCTCACAACGGTGTTTGTTCCGTATGGATAACCTGTAAAATTAACGCTCATCAGTCCGTTATCCGTGTTTTGCGTAAAATCAAGTGCCTCGTTGTTGTCTACCCATTTTATCGAAGAGAAGCGGGTTTTAACATTAGTAAAAGATCTCGGTCCCACGCCCTGCACGCCTTTTACGACGTTTGCCTGAGACAATACCGAAAGATCATGTATATAAAACCAGTATCGCGCTCCGTCAAAAAGAACGAAGTCTTTGCCTGTCGATCGTATTTCGCACGGTTTGGCGTTGTATACCGAGTCTCCAGCCATTTTTATCCAGTCGCCCACGCCGGCAAGAAGTTCTTTCTGTAAAGGAAGTATCCGTCCCTCTGCGGTCGGTCCGACATTCAGAAGATAATTTGCTCCGACTTTTCTGCATGCGCAGAGATTTTCTATCAGCTCGGGCAGAGACTGATACGCAAAGTCGAGACTGCCTATGCCCCAGTGTCTGTTTATCGTCTGGCACATTTCGGCAGCAACGTATTTTTCCATACCTTCTCTGTTCATAGGCTCGGGACGGCCCTGCTCAAACGTTACGCTGTCAATATAAGGATTTCCGATTTTTCCGCGCGCATCAAGTCCCGTGTTGTTTATTATCATCGCGTCGGGCTGATTTTTTCTAATGAGAGCGTAAAGCTCGTTTTCTTCCCAATTTTCATTCGGTTTAGACCAGTTTCCGTCAAACCACATGCCGCCTATCTCTCCGTATTGTGTGCAGAGTATTTCAACGGAGCGACGGAGATATCTGAGGTATTCTTTAAAATTCCCGTTAAAATCGGGATTGTACCAATCGAGCGTAGTGTGGTAAAACATAGGCAGAATCCCTTCCGCGCGGCAGCCTTCCACAAAATCAGCTATCAGATCGCGACCCGCAGCGGAGTGCGGAGCGTCATAGTCGTTAAGTCCTCTTGTGTCGTAAAGGGAAAAACCCTCGTGATGGCGCGTGGTCAGAGTTATGTATTTCATTCCTGCTCGTTTTGCGATGCGGGCAACTTCTCTTCCCGAAAAATCCTTCGCCGTAAAAGTGTCTTTAAGTTTTATATATTCTTCTTTCGGTATTTTTCCTATTTCCTGGATCCATTCTCCTTTGCCTAGCTGGGAATAAAGACCCCAGTGAATAAACATTCCGAACCCGAGTTTTTCAAATCTCGCAATTCTTTTTTCCGGAACAGGTATAGCCATAGTGAAATCCTCCTGATATATTTTTCCGTTACGATTTTACCATATCACTCATAATATGTCAACACCTGTTTTACATAACTTCCTATTTTTCTGACGGCTCTGAAACGGTGTATTGATTCAGTCGAAATTTACAACAATAAATGAATTCTTCTCTTTCCTTCTTGACAACAGCAAAAAATAGATGTATAATTCGGTCAATAATTCCATGTGAGGTGGTTTTTTTGGATTTTATTAAAAAATTCTTCAAACGGTATTTTATTACTGCAATGTCATATATGGCTCTCGGGCTTTTTTCATCTCTTATTATCGGGCTTATAATCGGACAGATAGCAAAGATCCCGTATCTTGATTTTCTTACTCAGATTTCCGATATGCTCGCCGCATCGTCTCCTGTAGTCGGTGCCGCAATTGGAGCCGCAATCGGTTACAGCCTTCAAAAAGATAAACCTCTCGTTGTTTTTTCCGCTGCTGTTACAGGTGCCGTCGGGTATGCGGCGGGAGGACCTGTAGGTGCGTATCTTGCCGCAGTTCTCGGCTCTGAAACAGGCGGGCTCCTTTCCGGAAAAACGAAGATAGATATTATCGTAACACCCCTTGCATCGATAATTCCGGGCGGACTTATCGGGATATTCGTCGGTCCGTATATCAATCAGTTCATGCAGTGGCTGGGAAGCGTAATAAACAGCGCAACAGAGCTTGCGCCTATACCCATGGGCATTGTTGTTGCCGTTATTGTCGGCCTTGCGCTTACAGCGCCGATAAGTTCTGCCGCTCTTTGTATAATGATCGGGCTTGACGGTATTGCCGCAGGCGCCGCATGCGTAGGGTGCTGCTGCCAGATGATAGGCTTTGCAGTAGCTTCTTTCCGCGACAACGGTTTCGGCGGACTTATATCTCAGGGTGTCGGCACTTCTATGCTGCAGTTCGGCAATATTCTCAATCATCCGCAGATATGGCTTGCTCCAACGCTTGCATCCGCAATACTCGGCCCTGTTTCCACCGCAGTGCTGGGTATGACAAACACATCTTCCGGAGCAGGAATGGGAACAAGCGGCTTTGTGGGACAGTTCGGTGCCTTTGCGGCGATGAATGACGAGTTCGGAACGGTCCTTACTCTTGTGTATATTTTCCTTATGCATTTTATTCTGCCTGCGGCGCTTACATTTGCGTTTGATCTTCTTTTCAGAAAAATAGGCTGGGTAAAAAAAGGATACATGAAAATTCAATACTGATTACCGAAAAACTGAAACCGGAGGAGCCGATCGCTTTTCCGGTTTTTGTTTTCGCAAAAAAATCATATTTTTTGATTTGTTATATGTTGATATTCTCGTAAAAATATGATATATTATAATAAAGTAGTGTTTGAAGGGGGAGAAATATGAAAACGGGCAAAAAAGATCTGTCTTACGTTGTTGCCGCCGCAGCAGGGCTTACAGCGCTTATTTTACTTGTAGTTTTCGGATTGACGATCCGCCCCTCGTCTCCCTCCCAAACTGCTTTAAACGGTGAAAAAATGCAGATAGTTTCCGACGGGTCTTTCGGCGATATCGTTTTTAATGAAATGCTGCTTTCAAACGATAAATTCTATCCCGACGGCAGCGGAAATTTTTACGACTACGCTGAAATCAGAAATATGACTGACAGGACCGTTGATATTTCCGACTGGTATATAACCGAGGATAAAAATCCGGACAAGTGGTTTTTCCCGAAAGGAACGACAATAATCCCGAACGGTTATATTCTCGTGTTTTTCTGCGGGGAAGAAAAAGGCGGTCTTTACTGTCCGATGAAACTTTCAAAAAACGGCAGGGAAATATTTACTATTTATACAAAAAGCGGTTCCGTATCCGACAGAGTCGTAACATCGCCGACGGAAATAAATCTCGTTTATGAGCGAACAGACAGCGGCTCGTGGCGATCAAACGAAGCGCCGTCTCCGCTGTATCCGAATAACGAGCAGGGAAAAGCGCTTTTTGCCGCCTCTCGCGTAAGAAAGAACGATCCCGTGAAAATAACGGAAATCATGGCTGATAACCTGTTTACCGTTTCCGACTCTGACGGCGATTACGCGGATTATATCGAAATAACGAATTTCGGGAGTAATGAGGTCGATCTTGAAGGATATACGCTTTCGGACAATTCTTCGGACCGTTTTAAATGGACGTTTCCGCCTGTAGTGCTCGGCATAAATGAAAGCATTATCGTTTTTGCATCCGGAAAAAACAGGATTACAGGAGAGCTTCATTCCTCTTTCCGCCTTTCGGCTGACGGAGGATATGTAAGTTTATGCGATAAAAACGGGGTGCTTCTTGATGAAGAGAAGTACGGAGATCTTGAAAACGGCAAAGTTCTCTCCCGTTCTTCAAAAGAAGAAGAAATGACCGTTCTTTACACGCCGTCGCCTGGATATACGGATATTGACGTTTATTCAAGAAACAGCGACGCCTCAAAAGAGCTTCTTATCAATGAAGTCATGGCCGTAAACGACAGATATGTTGTTCAGAACGGAGAATATTTTGACTGGATCGAGATAAAAAACAATTCACGTTCACCCATTCTTCTTTCGGACTATTATCTTACGGGCAACAAAAATGATCCGTCGCGCTGGCAGTTTCCTGCAATTACGCTTCAGCCGGGCGAAATGATCCTTGTTTTTGCTTCGGGAACACCGGAAAGATCAACAAGCGCATTTATTCATTGCAATTTCAGGCTCGACTCGGTATACGAAGAGCTTTATCTTTACAGATCCGAAGGTGATTTTTTCAAACTCTGCGATGGTGCCGTTCTGACCGAAATACCTTACGGCATGTCATACGGCCGTTCTCCGTCAAAAGGCGGTTTCGTATATATTCCTTCACCTACGCCGGGAACGGAAAACTCTGAAGGAGTCAGATATATTTCTTCTCAGCCGCTGCCTTCGGTAAAAGGCGGAGTATTTGACGGAATATCTTCACTGTCCGTTTCTTTTGACGGAAAAGGAGATATTTACTATACGCTTGACGGTTCTTTGCCGGATAAAAACAGCTTGCTGTATTCGTCGCCCGTTAAGGTCGCAAAAACATGCGTTATCCGCGCTGTTTGCTTTGAAAACGGAAAGCTGCCGAGCAAAAGCATTACCGAAAGCTATATTATCAATGAAAATCATACTCTTCCGGTCGTTTCAGTCGCCTCCGATCCTCAAGGATTGTGGAGCGAAGAAGAGGGCATATGTTTTCGCGGTATTGCCGATGAAAACGGCAGTTACCCCAAAGATGCGAATATCTGGCAAAACTGGGAAAGGCAGTGCTCTGTCCAGCTTTTTGACGGGATATGGGGATTTAAGGCGGATTGCGGTATAAAACTTTTCGGTCAGTCAAACAGAGAATATCCTAAACAGTCCTTTCAACTTAAATTTCGCGCAAAATACGGCTGCCCTGAAATATACTGTTCTCTTTTTGCAAACACGCCCGAGATCACACGTTTCAACAGCCTTGTTCTTCGTTCCGGTTCTCAGGATTACAGACGTTCTCTTATAAGAGACGAGCTTGCCACATCGCTTGCCGCGGATATGGATCTGCTTGTTCAGGGATATAAGGCGTGCGTTCTTTACATAAACGGACAATACTACGGTATTTATTATATTCGTGAAAAAATCGATGAAAAATTTATCGCATCGCATATCGGTGTATCAGAAGAAAGCATAGATCTTCTTGTGGGCAACGGCAATGTGATTTACGGCAGCAATGACGACTGGTACAGTGCGCTCTGGTATGCGAGAAATTACGACCTTTCCGTTCCTTCAAATTATAACTACCTTAAAAGAAGCATTGATGTTGAGAGCTTCGCCGATTTTATCATCGCAGAAGCTTTTTACGGAAACAGAGACTCCGGCAATATTAAATTTTATCGATCAAGTGAAACGGACGGGAAATGGCGCTGGATCCTTTATGACCTTGATTACGCCATGACAGATGACACCGATTTCGGTACATACGGGTTGTTTTATATGATCGACCCCGAGGGGACCGGGTATGCCCATAAATACAGCACCGTGCTTATCAACAGGCTTCTTCGAAGTCCCGAATTTTTTGATATGTTCCTTCGCCGTTTCGCATTTCATCTTGACAATACTTTTGCCGCAGACCGTATAGTATCCGAAGTGGATTCTTTTCGTCAGCTTATAGGAGACGAAATAGTAAGGAATATAAACAGATGGGGCAGCACTTACAATACGTGGGACTGGCAGACAAAAGTAATAAAGAATTTTGTTACAGATAATTACGACTCCGGAAAAACAAGAAAAGAGCAGCTTATATCTGAAATCAGATCTCTGTTTTCTCTTTCTGATACGGCAGTTGAATACTACTTTTATATGACGGAAGAAGAGCGTGCGGAATTTGATACGGTAATGTCTCTCGGTCTTATTGAAAACTCCGAAGATATTTTTGCTTATACCCACCCGGCAGATGCCGTTGCAGATGAATTGCCTGTTTTTGAAGAAGACTCCGGAGAGGGGGAATGGGATGAGACATGAGCTTAAATATATGATCGGCAAATCTGATTCCGTTTTGCTGAAAAGCATCCTTTCCCGCATAATGAGTTTCGATCCGCACTATCAAAACGGCATATATACCGTATCAAGTTTGTATTTCGATGATCTGTCTTTTGCCGCATATAACGATAAGCTGAACGGCGACAGCGAAAGAGAAAAATTCAGGATCCGTCTTTACAACGGCGACGAGTCGTATATCGTTCTTGAAAAGAAATGCAAAAAGAAAGATTTTGTGAATAAATATTCATTTTTAATGAATAAAAATGACGTTTTAGCTGCGATCAACGGCAAGAGAACAGAAAGTGATAACGAACTGGCAAAAGAGTTTTATGCAAAAACGGTTTCGCAGGGGCTGAGACCTGTAGTAACGGTAGAGTATGAACGGACTGCATTCGTTTTTCCTTTGGGAGAAACAAGAATAACGATAGACAGAAACATTCGCTTTTCAATGGATCCCGAATCTCTTTTCGGAGGCAGAGATCTGTTTTATCCGCTTCCGTTTTCGGAATCTGATATACTTGAAGTGAAATACAACGAAAATTTCCCTTCATTTCTCACGCCGGTTCTTTCATCCGTTTCAGCCGAACGGATTGCATATTCAAAATACGCTATGGCTGTAAGCGCAATTGAAGGGAGCAATATATGAATTTCTCGGACATTATCAAAAACAGCGCGCTGAATGAGTTTTCCGGCGAACTGACATTCCCCGGAGTTATTCTTACGATCACGACAGCTTTTCTGATCTCGCTTTTCATTATTTTTATTTACAATGTAACCTTCAAAGGAGTAGTATTCAACAAGGGTTTTGCCCTGTCGCTTTCGCTTCTTTCCGTTGTTACGTCCGCAATAATAATGACGGTCACTTCAAATCTTGTCCTCTCTCTCGGTATGGTCGGCGCATTGTCGATCGTTCGTTTCAGAACTGCCGTAAAAGATCCTGTTGACACGATCTTTATGTTTTGGGCTGTCTGTGCGGGCATAATGACGGGTGCAGGATTGATTTTCTGGTCGCTTTTTGCAAATATTCTTATCGGACTTGTTTATCTTGCGATTTCGTTTTTCACAAAAAAGAGTGCGTCGGTCCAATATCTTCTGACCGTTCGCTATTCTTCCGAGGCGTCACAGGAAATAAAACATAAGATCCGTCTGTTGTCAAAATACAAAATCAGGGCAAAAATATACGGAAAAGATTATATCGAGCTTTCGGCAGACGTTCGTATCCGCGGCAAGGATATGGAAATAATCGATTCGATCAAAGATCTTCGCGGCGTTGCGGATATCTCCCTGATAGAATATCAATGATTGTTGATTTTATACATATAACGGAGTTTGAATTCAATAAAATTTGTAAATAAATACTATTGCATTTTTATTCCAAATATTGTATAATAATTCATATTTGTTTGCAAAACGATTATTATATACAGGAGATAGGAACATGGGTAATCTGAATATCACAAAAGAAATAAAAAAAGTGGTTCTCGCCTATTCCGGCGGACTTGACACCTCTATTATTATTCCCTGGCTGAAAGAAAATTTCAACAACTGCGAAGTAATAGCAGTTGCCGCCGATGTGGGACAGGGCGGAGAACTTGACGGTCTTCGCGAAAAAGCGATAAAAACAGGCGCGTCCAAAATATATATTGAAGATCTCGTTGATGAGTTCGTAGACGATTATATTTTTCCGACTTTGAAAGCCTCTGCGGTTTACGAAAACAAATATCTTCTGGGCACATCGTTCGCACGCCCTATAATCGCTAAACGGATCGTTGAAATCGCCGTAAAGGAAGGCGCAGACGCGATCGCTCACGGCTGCACGGGCAAGGGCAACGATCAGGTCAGGTTTGAGCTTGCAATAAAGGCGTTCGCTCCCGACATGCCGATAATTGCGCCGTGGAGGATCTGGAATATCAAATCCCGCGACGAAGAGATCGATTATGCGGAAGCTCATAACATTCCTCTCAGGATAAGCAGAGAAACAAATTATTCAAAAGATATGAATCTCTGGCATCTTTCACACGAAGGTCTTGATCTTGAAGATCCTGCAAACGAGCCCGATTACGATAAGATCCTTGAACTCGGCGTTTCTCCGGAAAAAGCGCCCGATACACCGTCGTATGTTACCATAGGCTTTGAAAAAGGCGTTCCCGTATCTGTTGACGGCGTAAAAATGAAAGGTTCGGATATCATCAGAAAGCTCAACAAGCTTGGCGGCGAAAACGGCATAGGCATTGCAGATCTCGTTGAAAACCGTCTTGTCGGTATGAAATCAAGGGGCGTTTACGAAACTCCGGGCGGAACGATCCTTTATCAGGCACATGATATTCTCGAAACACTCTGCCTGGACAGAGATACGCTTCATTTCAAACAGCATGCAGCTCTGAAATTTGCAGAGCTTGTTTATTTCGGACAGTGGTTCACTCCGCTTCGCGAAGCGCTTTCCGCTTTTGTGGATGAAACGCAGAAAACGGTGACAGGCGAGGTCAAGCTCAAACTTTACAAAGGCAATATCATAAATGCGGGAGTAACTTCTCCGAACTCTCTTTACGATGAGGATATCGCCACATTCAGTGAAGATGAGGTATACAATCAGGCGGACAGCGCAGGCTTTATCAATCTTTTCGGTCTGCCTATAAAAGTAAAAGCAAAACACGAACAGAAAAACAGATAATCGGAGGCGGCAATGAACGCAGTAATTACCGTTACGGGTAAAGACACGGTTGGTATAATTGCAAAGGTCAGCAACGAATGCTTTAAATATAACGCAAACATTCTTGACATAACGCAAAAAGTTTTCGGCGGAATGTTTGTTATGACGATGCTTATTTCCGTTGACGAGCTGAATATCAAATTCGCGGATTTCGTTGACATAATGAACGACCTTGCTAAAAAAGAACACCTTGTTATCCACACAATGCATGAATCGATCTTCGACGCAATGCATAACATCTGAATTATACCGCGGCGTTTTCATGCGTTTGTATGGGAATGCCGCTTCAGGTTATTTTCTAATTATTGGAGACAAAATGCTGAACGAAAGTAAAATTCTTGAAACAATAAATATGATAACGCAGGAGCATCTTGATATCAGGACCGTCACGATGGGTATCTCGCTTCATTCCTGCGTTGACAGCGACACAAAGAAGTGTTGTGCAAGAATATATGATAAAATAACAAAAAAAGCCGAAAATCTTGTTGCAGCGGGAGAAAGCATCGAAAAAGAACTCGGTATTCCCATAATTAACAAACGTATTTCGGTAACGCCGATATCTCTTATTGCTGCGGCCGCGGCGGGTGACGATGAGAATTTTGACTGTTCTCCGTTCGCCGAAACGCTGCAAAAAGCTGCGGATACATGCGGCGTGAATTTTATAGGCGGTTTTTCCGCGCTGGTTCAGAAGGGGTTTGCCGTCAGTGACAAAGCGCTTATAAAATCGATTCCGTCAGCGCTTGCGGCTACAAAAAACGTCTGTTCTTCGGTAAACGTCGCCTCTACAAAAGCGGGAATAAACATGAACGCCGTTGCAATGATGGGCAAAACAATAAAACAGCTTGCATATCTTACACGTGAAAACGATTCGATCGGCTGCGCAAAACTTGTTGTATTTGCCAATGTTCCCGAAGATAACCCGTTCATGGCAGGCGCATTTCACGGCTCAGGCGAAGGCGAATGTATGATAAATGTCGGCGTTTCGGGTCCCGGCGTTGTAAAAAGGGCTCTCGAAAAATGCGACGGCGATCTTTCGGAAGTCGCAGAAACAATAAAAAAGACTGCTTTTAAGATCACAAGAATGGGTCAGCTTGTTGCGGCGCAAGCTTCAACAAAGCTCGGCGTTCCGTTCGGCATCGTCGATCTGTCCCTTGCGCCAACGCCGGCAATAGGCGACTCTGTAGCCCACATCCTTGAAGAAATGGGACTTGAAAGCTGCGGGGCATGCGGAACAACAGCTGCTCTTGCGCTTCTGAATGATGCGGTAAAAAAAGGCGGCGTAATGGCGTCGTCACACGTAGGCGGTCTTTCAGGGGCATTCATACCCGTTTCGGAAGATGCAGGCATGATATCAGCTGCAAAAAGCGGAGCGCTTACAATAGAAAAACTTGAGGCAATGACTGCGGTATGCTCTGTCGGACTTGACATGATAGCGGTTCCCGGAGACACGCCCGATGAGGTCATTTCCGCTCTGATCGCGGATGAGGCTGCGATAGGCGTTGTAAATTCCAAAACCACTGCAGTCCGCGTGATACCGGCATACGGCAAAACGGTAGGCGATACGGTTTCGTTCGGAGGATTGCTGGGAGAGGCTCCGGTAATGAAGATCAGCAGTTTTTCTCCCGCTAAATTCATATCCCGCGGCGGACGTATCCCCGCACCGATACAAAGTCTTAAAAACTGAAAAGGAAACAGCAATGAAACTCTGGTCAGGAAGATTTTCAAAAGACGTTGACGGTCGAGTAAACGATTTCAATTCATCCGTATCATTTGACAAACGTCTTTACAAACAGGATATAGAGGGCAGTATCGCGCATTCTCAGATGCTTTTCGAATGCGGGATAATAACCGACGAAGACAGAAAAGCAATACAGAGCGGACTGAAAAGCATTCTTGATGATGTGGAATCGGGAAAACTTGATTTTTCTTCCGAAGCGGAAGATATTCATATGAATATCGAAACGATACTTACCGATCGTATAGGCGACGCCGGTAAGCGTCTTCACACCGCAAGATCACGAAACGATCAGGTCGCGCTTGATATACGCCTTTATATGCGCAGCGAAACAGACGATATTTCCGAAGAACTTAAAAAGCTTATATCCGCCATTGTAAAGATCGCTGAAAAAACGACCGACTGGGTAATGCCGTCTTATACTCATCTTCAGCGCGCGCAGCCTGTTTCGTTTGCTCACTATATAATGGCTTATGCGCAGATGTTTCTTCGTGACAGACAGCGTCTTGCAGACTGCAGAAAGCGTCTTAACCTGTGTCCGCTCGGCGCAGGCGCTCTGGCAACAACAACATATCCGATCGACAGATATATGACCGCGCAGCTTCTCGGGTTCGACGGTATTTGCGAAAACAGTATGGATGCTGTTTCAGACCGCGATTTTCTCATTGAATTCTGTTCAGACTGCGCAATGATCATGATGCATCTCTCGCGCTTTTGCGAGGAAATTATATTATGGTGTTCTTCTGAATTCAGGTTTATTTCGCTCGATGACGCATTCTCTACCGGTTCATCGATAATGCCGCAAAAAAAGAATCCCGATGTGGCTGAACTTTGCAGAGGCAAAACAGGCAGAGTTTACGGCAGTCTGATAACTCTGCTGACCGTTATGAAATCTCTTCCTCTCGCATATAATAAAGATATGCAGGAAGATAAGGAGGCGGTTTTTGATTGCTGCGATACCGTAAAAATGTGCCTGAGCGTTTTTACTCCGATGTTTGAGACTGCGACCGTCAACAGAGAAAATCTGAGAGCGGCTGCATCTAAAGGTTTTATAAACGCAACGGACTGCGCGGATTACCTTGTCAGAAAAGGACTTCCGTTCCGTGACGCATATAAGGCTGTCGGAAGGGCGGTAATGTATTGCGAAAAGACCGGAAAGGATCTTGAATCCCTCACGGTAGAAGAATACCGTAAATTTTCGCCTCTTTTCGATTCGGATATATATTCCGCAATAAATCTTGAAAACTGTATGCTCAACAGAAAAGCGGCAGGCGGTCCGTCTCCGGAATCGGTAAAGATCCAGATAGAAAACCTTAAAAAGGCGAACGAACTTGTATAATCAATACAGACCCGAAAGGAATAATCCCGGATGAATACAAACGTTTATAACGTATCAATAATCGGCGCGTCAGGTTATGCCGGAGCAGAGCTTGTAAGAATACTTCTTTCTCACCCGAACGCAAAACTCGCCGCTTTGAGTTCTGTTTCTTATACCGGACAGAGCATAGCCGAGCTTTATCCTTCATACAGAAATATATGCGAGCAGATCCTTGTTTCCGAAGAAGATGCGATTGAAAAGGGCGATGTTGTTTTCGCATCTCTTCCCCACGGTCTTTCTCAGGAAATTGCTCTTGAATGTGACAGAAAAGGTAAGCTTTTTATCGATCTAGGTGCGGATTTCCGTCTTGACGACGGCGAAATATATACCGAATGGTATGGCAAAGACTATATTTACCCGGAACTTCACGCCAAGTCGGTATACGGACTTTCGGAAATATACCGTGACAAAATAAAAAAAGCAACAATAATCGGAAACCCCGGCTGTTATCCCACATCCGTCGCTCTCGCATTGTATCCCGCCATAAAAAACAATCTTGTAAAGGCGGATGACTTTATAGTGGATTCCAAAAGCGGCGTTACGGGCGCAGGAAAAGGTCTGACGCAAAAAACTCATTTCCCGGAATGCAATGAAGCATTCTCACCTTACAATATAGGCAAACATCGCCATACGCCGGAGATAGAGCAGACTCTTTCGCACTTTGCAGGCAATTCTGTGCGCATAACTTTCGTTCCGCATCTTCTTCCCGTCAACCGCGGCATTATATCTACCGTATATGCTGAAAATATCAGCGGACTGACGGTTGAAGACATCCGCGCAATATACGCAAGAACATATGAAGACGAATATTTTATCAGAGTTCTGCCGTCAGGCGAGGTCGCAAATCTTAAAAATGTGAGAATGAGTAATTTCTGCGATATTTCAATACATGAAGACAGACATACGTCTAAACTGATTATAGTTTCCGCCATAGACAATATGGTCAAGGGCGCGGCGGGTCAGGCTGTTCAGAATATGAATATCGCTCTTGGTATAAATGAAAGGGCGGGAATTGATTTTGTTCCCCCTGCAATATGAAGCAATATCATTCGGAAGGAAAAACATATGAATTTTCTTGAAAACGGATCAGTTACGACTCCCAAAGGCTTTACCGCATCAGGTTATCACTGCGGTATAAGAAAAAGTCAGAAGAAAAAAGATATTTCTCTTATTTTCTGCGAAAAAAGATGCGCTGCGGCGGCAGTCTACACAAGAAATCTTGTAAAGGGAGCCCCCTTAACAGTAACAAAAAACAATATTTCCGACGGATACGCGCAGGCTGTTATCTGCAACAGCGGAAATGCCAATACATGCAATGCCGACGGAGTGGAAAAAGCTGAACTGACATGCGAAAAGCTTGCCGAAAAGCTCGCAATTTCCAAGAAGGACATCATAATCGGCTCTACGGGCGTTATAGGCCAGCCGATAAATATCGACGCAATCCTTTCAGGAATAGATCCGCTTATTGCAACGCTTTCAAAAGATGGATCAGGGGCTGCCGAAGGCATAATGACTACCGATACCGTAAAAAAATCTTTTGCCGTCGAATTTGAAATTGACGGCAGGAAGGCGTATATCGGCGGTATAGCAAAAGGATCGGGCATGATCAATCCTCATATGGCAACAATGCTGTGCTTTGTAACTACCGATATTGCGATAACCCCGGAACTTCTCCACGAAGCTCTTCTGTATGCGGTAAAAAAATCTCTTAATATGGTTAATATAGACGGCGACACAAGCACTAACGATATGATGTCTATAATGGCTTCAGGTCTTGCCGGAAACAAAACAATAACAGAAAAAAATGCCGAGTATGATATTTTTGCAGAGGCGCTTCTTGAGCTTTCGATAAAGGTTGCTAAAGCTATAGCGAAAGACGGCGAGGGGGCGACAAAACTTATCATAGCGGATGTTCGCAACTGCAAAGATGAAGATACAGCTGAAATACTTGCCGATTCCGTCGTTTCATCTTCGCTTGTAAAGGCGGCTATGTTCGGCGCAGACGCAAACTGGGGCAGGGTTTTGTGCGCACTCGGTTATGCGGGAGAGGATATAGACATTACAAAGATAAATGTTGCGTTTATTTCCGCAGCGGGCAAAATCGATGTCTGCAAAAACGGCGCCGGTATACCTTTTTCGGAGGAAATCGCAAAAACAATACTTTCCTGCGACGAGATCACCATAGATATCGATTTGCAGGACGGCAATGCTTCCGCTCAGGGATACGGATGCGATCTTACATATGACTATGTTAAAATAAACGGAGACTACCGTACATGAATAAATACGAAGAAAAAGCGTTTATCATTTCCGAAGCTCTGCCGTATATACAGCGGTTCAGCGGAAAAACGATCGTCGTCAAATACGGCGGCAACGCAATGATAAACGATATTATGAAAAACGCCGTTATTTCAGACTGTATCCTTCTTTCTCTTGTAGGCATCAATACTGTCCTCGTTCACGGAGGCGGTCCTGAAATTACCGCAATGCTCGGCAAGCTCGGAAAAGAAACGCGTTTTATAAACGGTCTCAGATACACCGATGACGAAACGATGGATATAGTTCAGATGTCGCTTGCGGGAAAAGTCAACAAAGACCTTGTCACGCTTATCGCGAGAGCAGGCGGCAGGGCAGTGGGTCTTTGCGGACTTGACAGTGAACTTATCTGCGCAAAAAAACTCGAAGACGGAGAAAATGATTACGGATATGTCGGAGAGATCACTTCGGTAAACACAAAAATAATCGAAGATAATATCCGTGCAGGCTATATCCCCGTTATTGCTACTGTAGCAGGCGGCGAGGACGGTCATGCTTATAATGTAAACGCCGATACTGCCGCCGCGTATATCGCAGGGGCGCTCGGCGCCGAAAAGCTGATACTTCTTACAGATACAAAAGGCGTTCTTGCAGATAAGGACGATGAAACATCTCTTATTCCGAAAATAGCCATGGATGAGATCGACGGTTATATCGGGCAGGGAATTATCGTAGGCGGAATGATCCCGAAACTTCGCTGCTGCGAAACCGCAATAAAAAAAGGCGTTCGCTCGGCTCATATTATAGACGGAAGAGTAGCGCACTCTATACTGATAGAAATGTTTACTGCCGGCGGTATAGGAACAATGATAGACAATACGCTTTAAGAGGGTTGAAATGAGCACGTTTAACGATATAAAAAAACAGGATAACGATTTTATAGCAAATACATACGCGCGTTTTGACGTTGCGTTCGTTTCGGGTAAAAATGCGCGGTTCATTGATGAGAGCGGGAAGGAATACATCGATTTCGGCAGCGGAATAGGCACGAACAGCCTCGGTATTGCAAATGATGCGTGGGCTGAGGCAGTATCATTGCAGGCGTCACGCATGCAGCACTGTTCAAATCTGTATTATAACCCGGTAACGGCAAAACTTGCCGAAAAGCTGTGCAGGACTACAGGAATGAAAAAGGTGTTTTTCGCCAATTCAGGCGCGGAGGCAAACGAATGCGGCATAAAAACGGCGAGAAAATACAGCTTTGATAAATACGGCGCCGATGCTTGCAGAAATAAGATAATAACACTTAAAAATTCATTTCACGGCAGAACCGTGACCACGCTTTCCGCTACGGGACAGGATGTTTTTCATAACTATTTCTTTCCTTTTACCGACGGTTTCCTTTTTTGCGCACCGGATCTGGACGAGATAAAAAATACCGTAATGTCAGACGGTCATGTATGTGCCGTTATGTTCGAAACTATTCAGGGCGAAGGCGGCGTTCTGCCCCTCGATGACGGTTTTTTGAGAGACCTTTCGGCGTTTGCCGCAAAAGAAGATATTCTTCTTATAGTTGACGAAATACAGACCGGCATAGCAAGAACAGGCAGGTTCCTTTCTTATATGCACAGCGGTATTTCGCCTGATATCGTTACTCTCGCAAAAGGCTTGGGCGGCGGACTTCCCATAGGAGCCTGTCTTTTTAACGAAAAAACAGAGAAAGTCCTTTCATTCGGTGACCACGGCTCGACCTTTGGCGGAAATCCTGTTTCATGCGCAGGGGCATGTGTTGTTCTTGATAAAGTAACTTCCGACGGCTTTTGCGGAGAGGTAGAGAAAAAAGGAGAATATATAAAAGCGAAACTTTTCGAAAAGCTTGGCGATGAAATAACGGAAATTCGCGGCAGAGGACTGATGCTCGGCATTGATTTTAAATCAAAACCAGCAAAACAGATCGTTGCCGAAGCACTGAAAAAAGGTGTTGTAATGCTTACCGCAAAACAGTCGGTCCGTCTTCTTCCTCCGCTTACCATAACATACGAAGATATTGACGAAGGCATAGAAAAACTTGCTTCCATATTCTGATAAAAGGAGAAAAACAATGAAATCGCTTTTAACAATGCAGCAGCTCTCACAGAAAGAGCTTTTTGATATTCTCGATACAGCAACCGAACTGAAAGCCGAACTGAAAGCCGGAAAAAAACATGAAAAACGCCTTGACGGAATGACACTCGGCATGATATTTCAAAAAAGTTCTACCCGAACACGCGTTTCATTTGAAGTAGGCATGCAGCAGCTTGGCGGATATCCGCTTTTTTTGTCGGGCAACGATCTGCAGCTGGGCAGAGGAGAATCGATCAAGGATACTGCGCGTGTTTTCGGCAGATATCTTGACGGCATAATGATCCGTACATTCAAACAGAGCGATGTTGAGGATCTTGCGAAGTATTCCGGTCTGCCTATAATCAACGGTCTGACCGATTACTGCCACCCGTGCCAGGTACTTGCTGATCTTCTCACAATAAAAGAGCATAAAGGCGGGTTTAACGGGCTAAAAGCGTGTTATATCGGCGACGGCAACAATATGGCAAACAGCCTTACCGTAGGATGTCTTCTTTCCGGTATGAGTTTTTCTCTCGCAACCCCCGAAGAGTATAAGCCGTGCGATAATATAATGAGATTCGGTGAGTCGTACGGCGGCAAATTCTCATGGTCGACCGATATTTTTGAAGCAGCGGATAAAGCCGATGTAATTTTTACGGATGTCTGGGCGAGCATGGGACAGGAAGGCGAGGCGGAAATACGCAGAAAGGCTTTCGCCGGCTATTGTGTAGACAAAAAACTGCTTGGCGTTGCGAACAGCGGATGTATGCTGCAGCATTGTCTTCCCGCGCATAAAGGTGAAGAAATTGCCGAGGATGTGTTTGAAGAACACGCAAACGAGATATTCGACGAGGCAGAAAACAGGCTTCATGCTCAGAAAGCCGTAATGTGGCTTTGCATGCATAAAAACTGAAAACATTGATATCTGTTTCTAGTAAAGATTATTATTCATTCAAATTATTATAGAATCGGTAGTAAACCATGGAAAAATATAAAAAATATTACCAGTCATATTCAAATTGTTTTTAAAGAAATAGATGATAATTTTTACAAACAGGAATCAGGATTTGATAAAATAATTAATTAAACATCAAAAAAGGATCTGTACAGGTTATAGTTCTGTACAGATCCTTTGTTTTCATATGCTTATTTCGTTTTCATTGTAAGCGAAATACGTTTTTTTGCCGGGTCAACGCCGAGAACTCTGACTTTAACGATATCTCCGACTTTTACCACTTCGGACGGATGTTTAATATATCTGTCAGCGACCTGCGAAATATGCACAAGCCCATCCTGATGAACACCTATATCAACAAAAACGCCGAAATCGATCACGTTCCTTACGGTTCCCGTAAACTCCATTCCTTCTTTAAGGTCGTTTATATCCATAACGTCGGAACGCAGCAGCGGCGGCGGAAGTTCATCTCTTATATCGCGACCTGGTCTGAGTATTTCGGCAACTATATCATTCAGCGTATCAAGACCTATATTGCACTGATCGGCTGCCTTCTGCTTGCCGTATCTGTCAAGCTTCAGGTTAAGGAGAGTAAGATTTCCTTCTTTGATATCATCCGGTGTGTATCCGAAAATATCCATCATTTTTCTCGCCGCGTCATACGACTCGGGGTGAACGGCGGTATTGTCGAACGGATCTTCTGCTCCCGGAATACGTAAAAATCCCGCACATTGTTCAAATGCTTTCGGGCCGAGCTTTTTAACTTTAAGAAAATCTTTTCTTGAACGGAACGGTCCGTTTTCGTTGCGGTAGTCAACAATGTTTTTGGCAATGGCGGAATTTATTCCGGCAACATATGAAAGCAGTGACGGAGAGGCTGTATTTATGTCTACTCCAACGGAGTTTACACAGTCTTCAACAACGCCTGAAAGTGCGGCGTCGAGCCTTGCCTGAGGCATATCGTGCTGATATTGACCTACGCCTATGCTTTTCGGGTCTATCTTTACAAGCTCCGCAAGCGGGTCCTGAAGGCGTCTTCCGATAGATACCGCGGAACGCAGCGATACGTCGAATTCCGGGAATTCTTCGGCGCCGAGTTTTGATGCGGAATATACGGAAGCTCCCGCTTCGTTTACAACCATATATGTTACTTTTCTGTCAAGACCGCGTATTGTATCCGCAATAAATATCTCCGTTTCTTTTGAGGCGGTCCCGTTGCCTATAGATATACAGTCAACATTGTATTTTGAGATGTATTTTTTTACTTTTTCGGCAGCTTCGGCAACCTTGCTCTGAGGGGGCGTGGGATATATAACATCCGTCATCAGCACTTTGCCTTTTTCGTCTATAACGCATATTTTACATCCGGTTCTGTAAGCAGGGTCGACCGCAAGCACGGTTTTTCCTTTGACCGGCGGCTGCATAAGAAGAGGTTTTAAGTTAAGACCGAACATTTTTATCGCCTGCTCGTCGGCTTTTTCGGTAAGATCGCTTCTTGTTTCACGTTCTATTGACGGAAATATCAGTCTTTCGTATCCGTCTTTTGCTGCATTTGCAACAAAATCAGATGAGATAGAACCCGGTCTGATGTAAATATCGTTTATTATTTTCAGCGCGCGATCTTCCGAAATGCCGATTGAAACGTTGAGCCAATCCTCTTTTTCTCCGCGGTTGATCGCAAGTATACGATGGCTCGGCACTGTTTTTACCGGTTCGGAATAATCGTAATACATCGAATAAACCGAGTCGCCTTCCTTTGCCTGCTTTGAAACTATAAGCGCTTCCTTGTGTATAAGCTCCTTCAGCTCTTTTCTTATTTCAGGATCGTCCGATATCGTCTCAGCAATGATGTCAGAAGCGCCGTCAAGAGCGTCCTGCGCCGTTTCAACGCCTTTTTCGGAGTCGATATATTCTTCTGCCAGCTCAAACAGGTCTCCGGATGTGAGTGATTGTTCAAGCAAAAGCTGAGCGAGAGGTTCAAGACCTTTTTCCTTGGCAATCGAAGCTCTTGTTCTCTTTTTCTGCTTGAAAGGACGGTATATATCTTCAACTGCGGAAAGTGTCTGAGCCTCGGCAAGAGACGCTGCTATTTCGTCCGTCATTTTTTCCTGTGACTGAATACTGTCGTAAACCTCCTGCTTTCTTTTTTCGAGATTTCTCAGATATTCAAGTCTGTCGGCAATTTCTCTCAGTACCTGGTCATCGCAGTGACCCGTCATCTCTTTTCTGTATCTCGCGATAAACGGGATCGTGTTGCCGTCGTCAATAAGAGCGACGATATTTTCGAGATTTTCTTTTTTTATCTTGAATTCGGCGCAAAGTATTTCGTTTATGTTCATTATTCTCTTCCCTTCCGTTCAGTTATCTGTTTGTTGGTTTATTCATAACGGTATCATATCCGCAAAAGTTTTTCGGCGTTTTTATGAAGAATGTTCTCTTTTTCTTCGTCGGATATCGGCAGTGAAAGAAGTTTCTGTCGTTCCTTTCCCGAGTCGCTCCACGGCGAATCAGTGCCGAAAAGTATCTTATCCGATCCGTGTTTTTTCAATATCCGCAAAAACTGCTCTGCGGAATACATTTCAAACCCCATTGAAGTATCTATGTATATATCGGTTCCCGCAATGTATTCTTCAACATCGTTCCACATCGACTGTCCGCCCAGATGCGCGGCGATCATCGTTCCGCCTCCGAGCTGCTTTCTTATATTCGCAAACATTTTCGGCGTAGCGCGAAACGGAGGATCATATGCCGGATCGAAGCCCGCGTGATGAAGGATTATCAGCCCTTTTGAAAATGCGTAATCGTATATTTTAAGCATATCAGGCGAGTCCGCAATAAAATCCTGACATTCAGCGTGAAGTTTTATTCCGGGGAGACCGAGCGATACAACATAGTCTATATCGCGTTTATAGTCGTCTGTATGCGGATAGATACCCCCGAACGCCTTTACTCTGCCGTCGGTTATTTCCGCAGAAAAAGCGTTGGTTTTTACTGTTTGCGACTGTTTTGTGATTACCGGCATCACTACCGATATATCTATTCCCGATCTGTCCATAAATTTTATCAGACCGCTTTTTGTTCCGTCTGTATGCGGCGTGTAAAGATGTTTGCCGCTTTCAACAAGTGCTGCAAGAGCACGGGGCGCAAGTGTATCGGGAAAAATATGCGTATGGAAATCAATGCACTTTATGCTTGTCATTGGCATCTCCTTTAAAACAGTATTTGCGATGATTTACGGTTCATCTGCGCTGAGGTCATCGCTGTCTGTAAGCAGATCTTCGTTTGAAACGGCATTGCCGCCTATTTTATCGCATGTGATATTCCCCGCGCATCTTGCATTGCCTATTATGTTTTGACATTCAATGTTGCCGCCGCATGAAACGTTGCCGAGTATGTTTTCGCATTCGATACTGCCGCAGCATTCTGCCGCTTCAAGAGTTTGTCCGATAAGATCAACGGAAAATTCATATTGCCTGTAAGCTTCTTTAGCGTCTATTATTTCATGACCGCGAAAAGCGGCTATGCGAAGTTTTCCGTCATCTGCCCATGGAATGGCCGCGCATGTTTCACAGGATTTACTGTCGCACTTATCTTTCTGACTTTCTTTTATAATCATGTCGTTCAGAATCAGTGCGGCTTCTATTTCTGTGTAAATTCCTTTTTTTATGTGATCAAAAAGCAAAAGGATATCGGCAGTATACATGCAATACCTCCCGTTGAAATGCATAGGTTCCGTTCACAAAAAGACGGTGATCGCAAATTGTTTGCATATGAAAGAATTTTATCATTTTTATGCGAATTTGTCAATAAGAATTTTACACATCTCCGTAAGAAAATGCCGCACGTATCTCAAACGGTATTAAAATATTATGATTTGTCAAAAAAAGTATTACATTTTCTGAAAAGTATTGACAAACTCTTAATTTGTGTTATTATTATACTCAAGTATTCCGTGAAGTCGTTATCGACGGAAAAAAGTGGGATACAGAGACCGTTCGGGGCTCTGAAGGGAGATAGATAGATGGCAGAAAGCATCATTCGACTGGAAAACATTTCAGTCGCACTTGGTGGAGAACAGATTTTAAAGAATTTAAATCTTAATATCAACGACAAGGAATTTGTAACATTGCTCGGTCCAAGCGGATGCGGGAAGACTACCACTTTGCGCATTATCGGCGGTTTTCAGCGTCAGGACAGCGGCAATGTTTTCTTTGCAAATGAGATAATTAACGATTTGCCTCCTTACAAACGCAATGTAAATACGGTTTTTCAGAAATATGCGCTTTTTCCCCATCTTAACGTATTCGGAAACATCGCTTACGGACTGCATATGCAGAAGGTTCCGAAAGAAGAAAGAAAAAAGCGTAAACAGGAAATAAAAAAGAGTGTTGAAGAAATGCTTGCGCTTGTAAATCTTCGCGGTTTTGAAAACAGAGACATAATGTCTTTATCCGGCGGTCAGCAGCAGCGTGTTGCGATAGCGCGAGCGCTTATCAACAAGCCTCACGTTCTGCTGCTTGACGAACCTCTCGGAGCTTTGGACCTTAAGCTTCGTAAGGAAATGCAGATAGAGCTTAAAAATATACAGATCAAAACGGGCATCACATTTATATACGTCACTCATGACCAGGAAGAGGCGCTGACGATGTCCGATACAGTCGTTGTAATGAAAGGCGGGGAGATTCAGCAGATAGGAACTCCTCAGGATATTTACAACGAGCCGAAAAACGCTTTTGTCGCCGATTTTATCGGTGAAAGCAATATTCTTCCGGGCGTTATGCTCGAAGACTACCGCGTTGAAATCTGCGGCAGACTTTTTGAGTGCGTAGACAAGGGGTTTGAAGACAACGAAAAGGTCGGTGTGGTCGTTCGTCCCGAAGATATTGAGATCAAATCCGAAAGCGAAGGATTTTTGACAGGCGTTGTAAAATCCTGCGTATTTAAGGGTGTTCATTATGAAATGACAATAGAACAGATCAACTACCCTTACACCTGGCTTGTTCATTCAACAGATGCCGCCGAAATCGGCGAAACCGTGGGAATGTGCTTTTATCCCAACGATATCCATGTAATGAAGGGCGAGGATATAGACTACAGTTATTTCAGCAATGTGCCTGAGGAGGATACGGAAGAATGAAACCGTTTCCGAAATTCAGGCTGAAGCGCAGCGTTTTTGCGTATCCGTATGTCGTATTTGCGATCATTTTTCTTGTATCGCCGCTTGTTCTCGTCATTTTCTACTCACTTACGCGCGAGATCGATAATTACTCCGTTAATAAAAGCTCTGTCAATTCGCCCGAGGTGATCATTGATAACCTTGATTTCATAGGTTACGAAGAAGATCCCGTTCTTTCTCAGGTAGGCACATATTATTACGACGGCGAAACTCTTACCGTTATAAATTACAGAGAACGACATCCCGAAACATACAGGATCTTTTTCGAAAATGAAAAGATCTCGCTTATTGAGGAATATGAAGGAGATACGCTTATCGATGCGGATCTGAAAGATGTCAAATTCCTCAACAGACTGAAAGGTGTCTATTTTACGATAGACAATTTCGTTAAATTCTTTAATACGGGCGACTATATGAAGGTCTTTCTGAGGTCGCTCTATATAGCGTTTATGTCAACGCTTTTCTGCCTTATCATAGGCTTTCCCACGGCATATGTCCTTTCCAAAATGAAAGAAAGAACAAGAAATATCGTTTCGGTAATGTTTCTTTTGCCGATGTGGATCAACTTTCTGCTCAGAACTTATGCATGGAGAACACTGATTGAAAAAACCGGTATCATAAATACTGTTCTTGAGTCTGTAGGTCTTCCCGCACAGAATCTTATGTATACACAGGGCGCCGTCATTCTTGTTATGGTTTATGACTTTCTGCCGTTTATGATACTGCCTATTTACAATACTCTTATTAAGATAGACAGATCTGTTATCGAGGCGTCATACGACCTCGGCGCAAATCATTACCGCACTCTTTTCAGAGTGATCTTTCCTCTTGCTCTTCCGGGTATTTCAAGCGGCGTTACAATGACGTTCGTTCCTGCGATAACGGCATTTGCCATTTCAAAAATTATGGGCGGCACACAGTGCGCTACGATAGGTGAAACAATAGAACGCGAATTCAGCACGGATATGTGGTTTGGCTCGGCAATGTCAGTTATAATAATGGTGCTTATGCTTGCATCCATGTTCCTTATTGCCGGCGGAGACAACGATGGCGAAAATATCGGAGGTGGCTTGCTGTGACGGATATTATCTATATAGCTCTGATCGCCATTCCGGTCCTGATCGCGCTTGTTCTCGTATTCGGAAGTCCGAAGCGAAAGATCACAAAGGTGTCGCGCATAATATATCTTACCGCGATTTTTGTGTTCACGTATCTGCCGATATTCGTGCTTATCGTTTTTTCTTTCAACTCCGGCCGTTCTACCGGCGTATGGGAAGGTTTTTCTCTGAAATGGTATGAAGAGCTTATAAACGATGCTCGCATTCAGGCGGCGTTGCTTACAACAATAATCGTCGCTCTTTCCTCCGCCGTTATATCAACCGTTTTCGGCACGGTATCGGCGATCGGTATTTTCTATATGAAGAAAATGCCGAAAAACATAATAATGAATATAACGAATATTCCCATACTCAACGCGGATATCATCACCGGCGTATCCCTCCTTCTTCTTTACAATATATTGGGTATAGACCTTGGATACGCTTCGCTGATAATAGCGCATATTTCCTTTAATATCCCGTATGTTATACTTTCCGTTATGCCGAAACTCAAACAAATGGATAACAATATCTATGAGGCGGCTCTCGATCTCGGCGCAACGCCCACAAAGGCGCTTGTAAACGTTATCGTTCCTCAGATAATGCCCGGCATCGTCTCGGGTTTTCTGCTTGCGCTCACGATGTCCATGGATGATTTCGTAATAAGCCTTTTCACTAGCGGGCCTGTTGTATCAACGCTTTCTCTTGAAATATATTCAATGACAAAACGCGGTATCACGCCCGAAATAAACGCACTTTCAACGATAATTTTTGTGATCGTTATTGCCGTTCTCCTGATTTCCAATCTGAAAAATCCACAGGCAGACAAAAAAAAGCGCAGAGCGTAATTATGATTTTTTGTGCAAAATGCACAAATATGTTTCGTGTTTTTACGACAAATTGCATGCAACGGAAAAAAGTTTTAACTTTCCCGTAAGTTGTTGAAATATCCGAAAAAAAGTGATATAATCTCGGTAATTTCGTTTTAAAAACGCTGAAGCCTCAAGGAGTCCATTATGGCTGAAGAAAAAAAGAAGATGACATTCGAAGAGGTTCTCGAATGTCTTCCGTGTAAAAACAAAGAAGTTCCTGCGAAATTCGCCGGTATTGTCAGATCCGTTACCGAAAGTGACGAAACGGTTTATTTCTACGTTATTTCGGATGTTGTTCTCGGCAGCAGATACGGCGAAAGTTTTGCCGCAATTACCGACAGACAGCTTATCTCGTACGATGAGATGCGCGAAGAAAAGCTGATGCGGTTCAATATTAGCGAAATTGAAAAAGCAGATGTCAAGAGAATGTACGGCAACGCTCTTTTCCGTATAAAGAAAGACGGAAAACTGCTCGAGCTTAACAAATGCTCTTACTCAGTAACCGAATATTTCGATAATATCGCGCAGTATATAAACGATCTCAATGAAGGTAAGGAAAAAACCGCGCTTATAGAAGGCGTTCATGAGTCATACGAAAAACGCCAGCTTTACTGTCCGAAATGCGGGGCGCGCCTTCCTTATAAAAATGCTCCGTGTATAAAATGCGCCGATAAAAAGAAAATACTCGGCCGTATTCTCGTATACGTAAAACCTCACATGGTCCTTCTGATCGTTGCGTTGCTTATGGCAATGATCACGACCGTTACAAACCTTATACCTCCGCTTCTTACCGCAAGACTTGTAGACCAGACTCTTGTCAATGTTTCCGATCTTGTCAAAGGAACTCCTGAAATGGACGCCAGGATCAACGAGCTTTTCCTTATCGTCCTTTTTCTCTTTATTATCAATACTTTTCAGAATATTGTCGGCGCTTTCCGCGGATATATACTCAGAATTGCGTCAGAGCGCATAACGAACACCCTTAAAACCGAGCTTTACACAAAAGCGCAGTATCTTCCGATCAAATATTACGATAAAACTTCAACAGGTTCCGTAATTTCGCGTATAAACGGCGACACGGCAAACCTGAACGGCTTTATAATGCGTATTTCGCAGGAAGTTCTCACTCAGGCGATACAGCTTGTGGGCATAGTTGTCGTTATGGTTTCAATGAACCCCGTGCTGTCTATTCTTTCTCTGCTCCCCATTCCGATAGTAGTTATAAGCGCAAAAATATTCTCGAAATTTATTCATCCGTATTACTACCGCATATGGAAACGCGGCGCGAAGATCAACTCGATCCTTGCGGATACTCTTCCGGGAATAAAAGTAGTAAAAGCGTTCACCTCCGAAGAAAAATCGATCAACAACTTTACCTCAACCAATAAAGACCTTATAAACGAAAACCTGAAGACGGCGCGTATTTCCTCTATATACAACAGTGCAACCGGACTCGTTATGATGATGGGCAGCCTTGTTATCTGGGGACTCGGCGGATATATGGTTCTGACAAAAGCGTCCTTCCTCGGTTCCTCCGTTCTTACGGCCGGCGGACTTGTTGCTTTCATAAACTACATGTGGATGTTCTATAACCCTGTTCAGTTCTTTGTAAGCCTTAACGAAACATTTATCAGCGCATTCACATCCGCGGAACGTGTTTTTGAGATACTTGACGCTGAACCCGAAGAGGATTTTGGCAAGGGAAATATTCCTGAAGGAGGAATAAAAGGCAAAATCGAATTCAGAAATGTTTCTTTCAGCTACGAAAAGGGCAAAAAGATACTTTCAAATGTCAATTTTACGATCGAACCCGGCGAAATAGTCGGCATTGTAGGCACAACAGGCTCAGGGAAATCCACGATCGTCAACCTTCTTATGCGCTATTACGAAAATCATGAAGGCGAAATATATATCGACGACACAAACATCAAGGATATCGATTTACAGTTTTACCGTTCATCTGTCGGCTACGTTCTTCAGGAACCGCTGCTTTTCAAAGACACTGTCTTCAGAAATATAGCACACTCTGATCCTACAACGCCGGTTGAAGATGTTATTTATGCCGCACAGGTCGCAAATGCACATAAATTCATCACCAAACTTCCGGACAGCTACGATACAATGCTTGGAGAGCGCGGCGTTGGACTGTCAGGCGGCGAACGCCAGCGTATTTCTATCGCCCGTGCTGTTCTTAAAGACCCTGCGATCCTTATTCTTGACGAAGCGACCGCTTCTGTTGACTCTGAAACGGAGAGCATCATTCAGGAAGCTATTGAACGAATTATAAACGGTAGAACAACGATTATGATCGCACACAGACTTTCCACTCTTAAAAAAGCGGATAAAATAATCGTTGTTGAAGACGGAAAGATTTCCGAAATGGGCTCGCATAACGAGCTTATGGAAAAACAGGGCAGATATTACAAACTTGTCAAAATACAGTCGCTTGCGAGAGAGCTTTCCGACGAAGGCGGTATTTTTGAAGGCGACGGCAAATGATTATTTCAGATCGGTGATTTTATGGATAATTCAGTCAGATTTTTCAGCGGAAAAAACATTCATATCGCTCCTGGAAGCATGGGCGTTTTGCTTAAAGTTACCATGCCCGACGGAACGGTATACGAAGATGTTGAACCACGCAGGTATTTCCCGATTTCGGATATTTACAAAAATATCAGCATAGTTCGTGTTGAAGAGGACGAGCGCGGAAAGGATAAGATAACGGAATATCTTATTATAAAGGATATTGACAACCTCGATGAGGAATCACGCAAAGCACTGCTCGATTCTTTGAATAAATACTACATGATCCCCAAAATACTCGATATTTACGACCAGAAGAACGTTTACGGCATCCTTCAGTGGAAAGTGCTTACAGACCGCGGAGAATTTGCATTCGATATCCGCGATATCTATTCAAGCATCAAGCAGCTGAACAGCGGAAAAATACTTATTATCGATTCATACGACAACCGTTACGAAATAGACGATATAAGCAAGCTTTCCAAAAAAGGACAGAAACTTCTTCTGGGATATCTGTAATCTTATATTTGAAAACCGACGCA
This sequence comes from Oscillospiraceae bacterium, assembly GCA_902783255.1. Classification (GTDB taxonomy): domain Bacteria; phylum Bacillota; class Clostridia; order Oscillospirales; family UBA644; genus HGM12619. The sequence continues at coordinate 84,080 of CACZQB010000052.1, forward strand.
TAGCGGTTAATATATTTATTTCAAAGGAGAAAAGAAAGAAATTGAAAAAAATTGTTTTGGGACTTATTACCGCGGTAATGCTTGTAGCATTGCTTTCTTCCTGTAATTCGTCAGGCTCTGCTCAGCTCAGAGTTTACAACTGGCAGGAATATATGGATCCTGAAGTAATTGAAATGTTTACCAAAGAAACAGGTATCGAGGTTTTATATAACGTATTTGATACCAACGAAAACATGTACAACAAAATAAAGAATATGAAAGGATATTCTTACGATGTTATTTTCCCGTCCGACTATATGGTCAAGAAAATGGCGGACGAGGGCATGCTTGCCGAAATCAACTTCGATAATATCCCTAATTATAAGTATATCAACGACAGCTATAAGGGAATGGGTTATGATAAAAAGAATCTCTTTTCCGTTCCTTACATAGGCGGCACGGTCTGCATAGCATATAACCCCAAGTATGTTGACGAAAGCGAAGTTAATTCTTGGGATGTTCTCTGGAATGAAAAATACGCCGGCGAAATATTCATGATGGACAGCGAACGCGACTCTATTGCCGTTGCTCTTCTTCGCCTCGGATATTCGATCAACACAAAGAATATGGATGAACTTAACGAAGCAAAAGATCTTCTCATTCAGCAAAAACCCCTCGTTCTTGCTTATACGTCCGATGATGTCAAGGAAAAAATGGCAAAAGAAGAGGGCTGGCTTGCCGTTATGTGGTCCTGCGATATAACATTTGTTCGTGACCTTAACGAAGACATTAAATTTGTCATTCCCGAACAGGGCACCAATATCTGGTGGGATACCGCATGCATTCTTGAAAACGCCGAACACAAAGAAGAGGCTGAAAAATTTATAGATTTCCTTTGCCGCCCCGACATCGCGCTTATGAACGCTGAATACCTTGAAAGCTCAACGCCGAATACGGCAGCGTTTGAAGAACTCGACGAAGAGATCAAAAACGACCCCGTTATTTATCCTTCCGATGAAATGCTCGCAAAATGCGAAGTATTTGAAGATCTTTCAGACTATATGTCAACCTATACTTCTATCTGGAATTCGGTTATCAATTCTTAGGATAATACAATACAAACTGCCGGGTATGCGTCCGGCAGTTTTTTTATGTCTGAAAATCGTAAATTTCTTTTATCAAAAAGTCACAATCTTGTTGTTTATAAATCACATTACGCTGATATAATGTAAAATGAGGTGGGATTGGACTTCCCCCGGTTTTATCATAGTTATTATAAATTATATATGGTATTTTTTACCGGAAAGGGCATAAAATGACAAATAACAAAGCTGTTCTCAACTGGATTGACGAACAGGTCAAACTTTGCAGACCCGATAAAGTCGTATGGATCGACGGGTCTGACGAACAGAGAGACGCTCTGCGCGCAGAAGCCTGCGCTACGGGTGAGCTCATCAAATTAAACGAACAGAAACTCCCCGGATGTTATCTTCACAGAACCGCGAAAAACGACGTTGCCCGTGTTGAAAGCAGAACCTTCATCTGCACCGAAACACAGGAAGAAGCCGGCAATATCAACAACTGGTGCGCCCCCGCGGAAATGCACGCAAAACTCAACGCTCTTTACAAGGACTGCATGGTAGGAAGAACGATGTATGTTATTCCTTATTCAATGTGCATGCCCGAATCTCCGTTTGCAAAAATCGGTATCGAACTTACAGACTCGATATATGTTGTTCTCAACATGCTTATCATGACACGTGCAGGACAGCATGTTCTTGATGTCCTCGGCGACAACCCCGATTTCGTAAAAGGTCTTCATGCAAAAAAGGATATCGATGAAGAAAACAGATATATCGTTCATTTCCCGCAGGAAAACAGTATCTGTTCAGTAAACTCAGGTTACGGCGGAAACGTTCTTCTCGGTAAAAAATGCTTCGCACTGAGAATCGCCTCCTATCTTGCGCACAAAGAAGGCTGGCTTGCCGAGCATATGCTTATTCTCGGTATCGAGTATCCTAACGGTGAAATTCATTACATAACCGCCGCTTTCCCGTCTGCATGCGGCAAAACAAATCTCGCTATGCTTATTCCTCCCGAAATATTTGCAAAACAGGGATATAAAGTATGGTGTGTAGGCGACGATATCGCATGGCTTCGAATCGGTCCCGACGGACGTCTTTGGGCAGTCAATCCCGAAAACGGCTTTTTCGGCGTTGCTCCCGGAACGAATGCTAAATCCAACCCGAATGCTCTTGCCGCAACACGCAGAGAGACTATTTTCACAAACGTTGTTCACAATCTTGAAGACAACACAGTCTGGTGGGAAGGACTCGACAAGAATCCTCCGAAAAATGCGGAAAACTGGCTCGGTGAAAAATGGGACGGCACAGACGGAACAAAGGGCGCGCATCCGAACTCACGCTTCACCGCTATGGCTGAAAACTGCCCCTGCATTTCAAAAGAATTCAACAATCCCGCAGGCGTACCCGTTGACGCTATCATATTCGGCGGTCGCCGTGCAAAAACAGCACCGCTCGTATATCAGTCCTTTGACTGGAATCACGGCGTATACGTCGGTTCAGCAATGGCATCCGAAACGACTGCTGCAGCTGCAGGAGCTGTCGGCGTAGTTCGCCGCGACCCGATGGCTATGCTTCCGTTTGTAGGATACAATATGGGCGACTACTGGGCACACTGGATCGAAATGGGCAAAAAGATCCCCAATCCTCCGAAGATTTTCAACGTCAACTGGTTCAGAACAGACGACAAGGGCAACTTTATCTGGCCCGGCTACGGCGACAACCTCCGCGTACTTCTTTGGATACTCGGAAGAGTTGCAGGTACTGTTGACGCGGTCGAAAGTCCCATAGGTTATCTGCCCAACCCCGAAGACATCAATATCGAAGGACTTGAAGACAGCGGTATTACACGCGACGTTCTTGCTGATCTTCTTTCTGTTGACAAGAACCTCTGGAAAGAAGATGCGGACGGTGTTGAACAGTTCTACAATAAAGTTGGCGATCATACTCCCGCGGAACTTCGCAATCAGCTTGCTGAATTCAGAAAGAGACTTGGTTGATAAAAATATAAAAAAGAGCTTTTTAGAGCATTCTCCGCAAAGAAGTTGCTGTGAGGTGCCCGTTAGCGGCTCAAAAGAACACAATATCGGCGGGACCATTGCAGTCCCGCCGATTTTCTTTCTTGTATTCTGTGGTGTGAAATCCGATGCTCGTTATATCTATGGATGCACGGGCGTTGCTTGATTAAGTTCGACTCGTCAGGGCAGTTCAGGCGTATCTCTTCTAAGTCTTTTATGCAAACTCTTTTTTTCGAAAAGCCTCCTGTCAGCGCCATCGTTTCAGATTTTAACCTTGAGAGACGGTGAACAGTGAATAGAAATAGCCTTTCTTTTCCATAAGTTCTTCGAAAGTCCCTTGTTCCGAAACTTCGCCGTTTTTCAGAGCGAACAGACTGGTACAGCGGCGCAGGATATTCTCGTCCAGATCGTGGGTGACGATGACGCGGGTGTAGCCGTCCAGATTCAGAATCGCATCCAGCACATCAAAGGAGGTCTTCGCGTCCAGGCTTGCCGTTGCCTCATCCACAAAGAGCACTGGCGTCTTGCGCAGCAGCGCACGGGCAATTGAGATTCTCTGCCGCTCGCCGCCGGAGAGACCGGAGCCATTTTCACCGCAGAGATAGTCCGCGCCTTTTTCGTCGATAAGTTTTTTTAGCCCGGACAGCCGCACGGCGCGTTCAATCTCCTCTTCCGGAAATTCGGAGAACATGGTGATATTGTCGCGAATCGTGCTGTTGAACATAAACACGTTCTGCTGAATAATAGACACAAGGTCGTAGAGTGAGCCTGCGGAAACTGTTTTGAGCTCTTTTCCGTCATAAAGGATCTCGCCCTCATAGTTTTTCGAGGATGCCATCAGCAAATTCAGAATCGTCGATTTGCCGCTGCCGGAGCTTCCCACCAGCGCATAGCAGCCGCCGGCGCGCAGTTCCATGTCCACATCACGCAGGACGGGCTTCCCTTCCTCATAGGCAAACGCAACATCCTTGACCGAGATCCCTTTGGTGAGATGAGGCGGGATCTGGTCGCCTTCGTCGGAAACGTTTTTGTTCAGCGCCTGCGCCAGCTTGTCAATCAGGGCGTAGGATGACATCATACCGGCGAAAAACGTGGGGAATGTCTGGATAGGGGCCAGCACATAGTTCAGCAGCTGAACAAAAACAATGGCGGTACCTGCCGTGATACCCATGCCGGAGAGCGCCAGCGCAGCGGCCACAAAAAACACGCCGAACTGCAGGATCGCTCCCGCAATGCCGGAAGAATAGTTTACCAGTACATTCACCTTTGTACGCTTTTTTGAGGCCTCTGCCACATCAGAGTTTCTGTGCTCATGCAGCTTGGCAATGCTTTTCTCAGCTTTGAAGCTCTTGATTACAGAAAAGCCCGTGAGTGCATCCTTAAGCATGCCGGTATAGCTCCCTTTTTGATCGGAGACGTTCTTTTCCGCGATTGCAGCTTTGTTTCCCATAACAACGGAAACGATGATAGGCAGCAGAGAGAAGCCGATGGCGATCAAGGTCAAAAGCGGGCTGCACCAAATCATGAGACCCAGCGCACCGACAAATGTGATGCCTACCTGTATCGTGCTCTGCAACTGTCCGATAAAGTCTGTTTCAATGGTATTCACGTCGTTGGAGAGGGCAGAGATATAGAGTGAGCTGTTTTCGCCGGAGAAGGCCTGAATGCCCTTTTTCATAAGCCGTTCAAAAACGTATTCCCGATACTGCTTCATCGCCTTTGCGCGGAATTCGGAGAGGAATGTTCTGTCCAGAAGCCCTCCCAGTCCAATCAGGGCAAATGCGCCTCCCGCAACGATCAGGAGCGTGGCGAAACCGTAGGGACATTCTCCGGAAATCAGGTCAGAAACCTCTTTGATGAGCCAGGAGATCACCAGATTTGTCGCAGCGCCGAGCAGGGCTGCGATCACAGTCATCGCCAAATTGAATTTGTTATTCCGAAACAGTTCTTTGAGAAAAGGGCGCCGCAGCGCTTTGATTTCTTTCTTATTCATGATAATTCTCCTGTTCAACGAGTGATTTTAAAAGAGCGGTAAATTCCTTGTTCTCAAATTGGCTTACCGCATTGCAGACACCGTCCATTGCCGCTGCCCTCAGGTCATCGTGGGCACTGGCACCGTCAATGCTGCCCACAAAGCAGATGTCGCTTTCGTCATAGCCGGGAGAAGCGTCAAAGAATTCGGCAAGCTCTTTGGCTTTGATCAATGTATCGCGCGCCTTGTCACCCTGCCTTGACAGGAACTGCGACCCGGCAAGAGTGGCGAAAAAGGCGGTGCATATTCTGTCGAAGTAGTTCGGCTTGTCCTCTTCCCGCAGCCCCACAAGAAGCCGGGGTCCCCAGCTCAGGATCGCCTGCAGGCATGATCGCCACAGTGATAATATACGTTCACATAGCCGTTGATCGTGATGATCAGATCGGAGACGAGCTTCAGAAGAGCCTACGGCAGAAACTGCTGCGACTCAGCGGCGTGATCGCTTTGGGCCAGAATAATCCCGATCCGGGGGCTGTGCAACCCGTCTGCGTTATGGGTTTTCAAAAGCTCTACGGCCTTTTCCGTTTCGCCCAGCCCCAGATATGTATCCGCGATTCTTCCGTAGATCGTCTGTTCACTAATCTGCGGATCTTCGTTTCGGCTCGGCAGCAGACTGGACTGTTCCGGAAGCTCCGGCGCGCGGTGAAACAGGGCCTTATCTCCGCTGTCATAGCCAAACGCGCGGTACAGCGCGGCACTCTGAGTTAGGATCTGAAATGAGTGTGGATACTTTTTTAGTGCTTTTTCTGCCTCCGCAAGCCCGTCCCTGTCCTTGCTGCGGCGGTATTCCAGTAAACGTTTCACCATCGCTTCCAGGCGGTTATCCTTTATTTCATAACCGAGCAGAACGTCCGCGGAGGTATCGAAAAAATCAGCCATATGAATGATCAGTTCCAGCTCCGGGATCGACAACTTCGCCTCCCATTTATATACCGCACCTTCTGTTACCCCCAGCGCTTCGGAAAGCTGCTTCCGGGTCAGCGACCGTTCCTTGCGAGAGGCTCGGATGTTCTCCGCAAGCATCATCTTCATGTAGCCGCTTCTGTATCTGATTATACCGCAAAAAAACTGAAAAGTCAACAGACTAATCATATTATCAGATTTTATTGTTTTCTACTGTCAGTAAGAGTTTCGCCTTTGCGGGCGAAAAGAAGCCAGAAAAGCAGCAGATTCAAATAGGCAAAATCAATCAGGTATTCGCGAAAAGACCTTTTTACTGAGTTACAGGAATTGACCCTGCAATCATTCCGGCTGATTACAAAAAAACAAGGGAGGCAACTTTCTTATAAAGAGCCTCCCTTAGTATGTTTTTTTTATCGTTATTATTTGTGCCTGCCAAGCGGGTTCCACCGTCCCGAAATGTAGTATACAAGAAACATAAAAAACATTGCCATATTGTGAAGTATCATACATGTCCATGCCGAAACAAGCCCGAAAGACAAAAGCTGAGTGCAGATAAATGTTCCGACAATGCGAATTCCCCACATGCCTATGATGTTGCAGATAAACGGCATAACGGTTTTGCCCATTCCCTGCATCATTCCCTCTACTATTATCGAAAAACCGTAAAAAGGCTCTGAAACCGCGACCATACGAAGAACCGTTGAACCGAGAATGATGACCTCTTCGCTTTTGGAAAAAATACGCATCATGTTCGGCGCAAACGTGAAAAGCAGCGTCCCGGAAATGATCATAAGAAATATTTCTATCGGTAAGATCATTTTTGAAAGGTCGCGTATTCTTTTTTCGTCTTTTGCACCCAATGCGTTGCCCGCAAGCGTCGCGGCAGCTGTCTGCATGCCGTATCCGGGTATGTAAAAAGCTGATTCAACTGTATTTGCTATTGTATGTGCTGCGGTTGAAACCTCCCCGAGTGAATTTACCATTGCGGCAAAACATACATATCCGAAGGATGTCGCAAAGCGCTGTATCGCATTGGGCAGCGCGACCCTCAGGCAAGGTCTGAGTATTTTTCCGTCCGGTTTTATTGACTGTCCCTTAGGCGAAAGCTCCGGATGACGCCACACGACAGCAGTGATGAATGCTCCGCCGAAAACGAAAGATATCGCACTTGCTACGGCAGCGCCTATTACGCCCATCCCTGCTCCTGGAATAGTGATCTCAAGCGACAGTATGTTTGCGCTGCGCATTGGATAGATAAGAAAGAAATTCAGCACAACATTTATTATATTTACAAGTATCCCAACACGCATAGGCGTTTTCGTATCGCCTACGGCACGCAAAACTGTTCCGTAAATGATAGAAGCTGTTCTCGCAAGCATTGGAACATATAATATAAAAAAGTATTGAGCGGAAATACTGCGTATATTTTCATCGACCTGCATCATCTGCGGAATAAGTTCGCTCAAAGAAAGAGTAAGAACGGTAAAAAGCAGTCCGCATACGAGAACGGCGAGCGTTGCCTGAGCGGACGCTTTTTTTACGCTTTCTTTATTTCCCGCGCCGTTTGCCTGAGCAATAAATGCCAGAAATCCGACGCTTACAGCTGAAATCGTGCTTCCGATCAGCCAGTTTACGGTCGTAGTAGAGCCTACCGCAGCAGTCGCTTCCGTGCCGAGAGAACCCACCATCGCAGTATCTATATACTGAACCGCAGTTTGCATAAGCTGTTCAAGCATGGTAGGCCATGCAAGCGATAAAATTACCGGAACAAGCTCAAACGGCAGCCTGAATTTTTTTGTCATTCGTTGTCCTCAATGTTATTATACTTTCAGAATAGTATATCATATTTTTTTTGTTTTTACAAGTTGATTTTGACCTATTGAAAAAAATTTCGGAATGTGGTATTATATAGCATATTATTTTATCATAACATGAGGCTCAAATGGATTACGATTTATTATGCCGACAGCTTTCTTCTGTCATATGCGGTGTTCCTCATCGTACGGCAAACCTCGCAAATGCAGCTGCTCTTCTTTTTTACGGACTTGAAAACATTAACTGGGCGGGATTTTATTTTATCGAGAACGGTATTCTTGTTCTCGGTCCGTTCCAGGGCAAACACGCCTGCATCGAAATCCCTGTGGGAAAAGGTGTTTGCGGGACTGCAGCGAAAAAAAACGAAACGATACTTGTAAAAAACGTACACGAATTTCCCGGACATATTGCCTGCGACGCTGCATCGGAGTCGGAGATAGTTATTCCTATAAGACAGCATGGAAAAGTAATAGGCGTTCTTGATATAGACAGTCCTTTGGAAAACCGCTTTTCTGAGGACGATAAGACCGGACTTGAAGAATTTGCACGGATCATTCAGACCGAAATATTCGGATGACCATTTTGAAATTTGATTTTCGGAGTAAAATAAATGAACTATCGCACCGATAAGTACGGCAATTCGCTTTCAATACTCGGTTTCGGTTGTATGCGCTTTCCGAAAAAAATGGGCGCAACAGATTTTGCAGAGACCGAGCGTGAGGTGATGCTCGCAATAAATAAAGGCATAAATTATTTCGATACGGCTTACATATATCCGAGGAGTGAATCTGTTCTCGGTGAGATTCTCGAAAAAAACGGTGTTCGCAATAAAATAAACATTGCAACGAAGCTGCCTCACTATCTGATCAAAAAAAATGAGGATTTCGAACGAATATTCAACGAAGAACTGAAACGTCTGCGTACCGATCACGTTGATTATTATCTTATGCATATGCTTACCGATATCGACACATGGAAGAGGCTCGTTTCCCTCGGAGTAGAGGAATGGCTTGCAAAAAAAACAGAATGCGGACAGATAAAACAGGTCGGCTTTTCTTATCACGGCAATTCCGATATGTTCTGTACGCTTGTTGACGCTCGAAACTGGGATTTTTGTATGATCCAGTATAATTATATGGACGAAAACACACAGGCAGGACGCAGAGGCCTTGAATATGCGAATAAAAAGGGGCTGCCCGTAATGATCATGGAGCCGCTTCGCGGCGGAAAGCTCGCAAATCCGCCCGAAAATGCAAAAAAGATCATGGAAAGGTATATCCCTTCACATACTCCTGCCCAGTGGTCTTTTCTCTGGCTCTGGGATCAGCCTGAGGTCACCGTAGTTCTATCGGGAATGAATTCCGAGCAGATGATCCTTGACAATGTTGCCACGGCATCTTCGGCAAAAACAGGCTTTATGGGTGACGCTGAAAGGGCAATGCTTGCTGATGTTGTAAAAGCAATCAATTCAAAAATCAAAGTCGGCTGCACGGGATGCGGCTACTGCGTGCCGTGTCCGAAAAATGTGGATATTCCGGGAACATTTGCCGCATATAACAGGGCAAAAAGCGAGGGAAAAATTCCCGGCCTGATCGATTATTTTATGTGCACGGCTCTTCGCCCGACTTCGACTGCCGCTTCACAGTGCGTAGGCTGCGGAAAATGCGAAAAACACTGTCCTCAGAAAATTGAGATACGCAAACAACTGAAAGAAGCTTCAAAGTATCTTGAAGGTCCTCTTTATAAAACAGCAAGAAAAGTGGCAAAAATATTCGTGAAAATGTAAAAGGACTTTTTGTATCTGAAAATATAATGCATAAACCCTCAACCTCTGTATACCGGAGGCTGAGGGTATTATATATTCGGGTGTTGTTGAATTGTATTGATTTTTAAACCTTGCGCTGACATTTTTCTTCCGTCTGGCTATGCAGGTTTTGGCATTACGCTTTGTCTGTAAAGTTAACGCTGATTATTTCCGAAAAACAACTGCAAAAGCGATCCGGTATTCTGCCGGCAGCAGTAAAAGCTCAATGGCTCGCTGTTTAAGCGCAGAGCTTTTTTGATCATTGCGTAATGGTTTATTCAGCTAACGGATCATGCTGTGATAAGATATTACGACCGGAGCATTTTTGGGAAATCTCTTGCCGCCGGAAGTGACAGTCTGACCGTTTACGGTTATTGATTCTACCATTCCGGGCCTTTTTAATAATCCTATAGCCAGATCATTGAGAGGGACGCATCTGACATTTGTAAAACCCGCGCTCTCAAACATTGCCGCAATTGCGTTGTAATCTTTTTTCGCAAAATCAGAGACTGAAGACGGAACTCTTGCTTTATCTTCTGAGTTTAAATCCTCTTCATCTTTTAATATGGATATCCATAAAAATCCAGCGGCACAAAGAGAAAAAATACCCATTATCGCAAGTATGAACAGCCATGAATTGGAATCGCCCGAAGCATGTCCGGCGGCAAAACCGATTAAAATCATCATCACGCCGGCAATCGCAAAAATCAGAGATAGTTTGATCTTCAGAGCTTTTGTTTTTAATGCATCGGCATATTTTCTGTCGGCAAGCTCCATCTGTTTCATACGGACTATACGATCTGTTTCCGCTTGTTTAACGCTTGCCTCGTTTTCATTGTGCAGTAAGACCTTCGAGCCGCAATATTCGCAACAAACTTCTTTACAGTCTTCTTCAATGTTGAGCGAAGCTCCGCAATTAGGGCATTGTGCCCGGATAAGATTGACAGCCATATTTCCCTTCCTGTAATTAATTCTTTTATGCTTTCCTGAAAAGACATTTATGCAGTATCGATTTGTGGTAAATTTAAGTATTCAGATTCGTTGCTATTTCCAGATATAATACCTGATTTTAATTTTAATTGCTCTTTCTCCTGATTTTGAATTTCCAATCGAAATGTTTTCGATTTTAACCTTTTCGCCGTATTTTTCTCCGACAGCAGAGTCAACGATATCGGCAATTATATCGTCGGCGCCTATATATTCGAGCGTTTCTCTGCCCAGCGAAAGTCCTGATACCGAAACGGAGCCTATGCCCGCCGTTATTCTGCCGTCTTTCACTGACGGGTCTGCAGTAACGGAAAGATCGATGTTGTCAGGTAAAAACAACATTATCAACGGCGGCAGTTCAGTGCCGAAAAGATCTGAAAGGCTGCTTTTTTCAACCTGTCCTTCGATCATCGCTCCGCCGCTTTCGGGAAGAGAGATCACAACGTTTTTCAAAGGAAGCATTTTTCCCTCATACTGCTTTACAATTGTGTTTAGTTCGCTTTGAGTAAATTCAATTTCTACAGGAATTTCAGTTACTTCCTTCAGCCTTTCCGCAGCAATTTCAGCGACATGAGGTGTTTTAATCGAAATATCGGTCGATGTTTTGCCTATGTGAATTCCGCAAAAGAGCGCAAAAACAGGAAGTAAGAGAGCAACGATAACACAAAGCGCGGCTATAACGATCCTTTTTATTTTTGTTTTTCCCGTAAAAGCATGGCCGCATGAAAAACAGAATCGGGAATCATCGGGTATTTCTGTGCCGCATTTTTTACAGATCATAATTATTATTTCCTTACACTACTGATGATTATTTACATTATACACATAAAGGGGGTGACGGTCAAGGATATTTTCTTTAAAATTTGTGGCAAAACAGTGAACATATACGGTTTCCTATAATTAATTGCCTCAAAAAACTTGACAAACCTTGAAAAAAGGATTACAATATATAATGATATATTATTACTGTAAGTATGTATTTTCTGTCATTTTAAATTTCGGAAATCATATTATATCGGGAGGTATTGTTTTGGTCAAAAGCATGACAGGCTTCGGAAGGGCCTCCGCAGTTGCGGACGGTGTTGCGATTACGGTAGAGATCAAATCCGTAAATCACCGCTACCTCGAGCTGAACGCACGCATTCCGAGAGCATATATGCAGCTTGAAGATAATATTCGTTCATATATCTCAACGCGTCTTTCAAGAGGCAAACTCGATTTGAATTTAAATCTCGATTTTTCTGCTGCTGAGAGCAATAAAAAAGTTTCAGTAGATAAAAAACTGCTGAAAAACTATCTTGACGAGATGTCGGCTGTTGCTGAAGAGTTCGGACTTACAAACGATATTTCTGCAAGCACCGTTCTTCGTTTGCCCGATGTCGTTACAGTCTCGCAGGATGAAACCGACTCATCGCAGATGTGGCTTTCCGTAAAACCGGTCCTTGAAGAGGCAGTCGATGCGCTTTTAAAACAGCGTGAGGCTGAAGGCACCCGTCTTTGTGCTGATATTTCAGCAAAACTCGAAACAATAAAGGATCGTGTTGCCGTAATAAACGCAAGAGTACCTGTTTTGACGGAAGAATATGCCTCAAAGCTTAGAAAGCGCATAGAAAAAATACTCGGCAGCGCCGATGTTGACGAACAGCGTCTTCTTACCGAGGTTGCTATTATGGCGGATAAAACCGCGATTGACGAAGAGGTCGTCCGTTTGGGGTCACACGCAGCAGCTCTTGAAGAAGCTCTTTGCGCAGATAAACCGATAGGCAAATACATCGATAATTCTATACAGGAAATGAACCGTGAGGTAAACACCATTTCTTCAAAAATAGGTGATCTTGAAGTTACCCGCATAGTTCTTGAGCTTAAATCGATAATCGAGCAGATAAGAGAACAGATACAGAATATAGAGTGATTTTATGAAACTTATAAATATCGGTTACGGCAACAGTATTGCCGACAACAGAATAATTGCCGTCATCTCGCCCGATTCCTCCCCGGTAAAACGAATAATAGCCGATGCGCGGGAAAAAGGTTTTCTTGTAGATGCCACATACGGCCGCAAAACAAAATCAGTTATCGTAACAGACAGTTCGCACGTCGTGCTCAGCGCAGTATCGCCTGAAACGATAAGCGGACGTATAAATGAAAATATCGGAGAATGATCCGAATTAAAACAGGAGAAGTAATATGTTGTATCCAAGTGTAAACGATCTTATTAAAGGCGACCACAGATGCCGCTACTCGCTTGTTATTGCCGTTGCAAAACAGGCACGTTATCTTGCCGAAAAAGCGGAAGAAAACGGTGAAAAACTCGAAGAAAAGCCTATAAAGCAGGCGGTAATGTCTTTTGCAAACGGAAAGGCAACATACAGAGAGCATGTTGAAGGATGACATTCCTCTTTATGCACTTGTTGCGATAAAAGGACTTCCGATCTCTGCAGACGGACTTTTTACATATATCATTCCGAAAGAACTTGTGCCGTCTGTCAGGGCAGGACTTCTTTGCTCCGTTCCGTTCGGCAGGATCAAAGAGGCGCAAGGCATGATTATTTCCTTGTCCGAAAAAACCGATGTTCCTTCCGATAAGATCAGACCGATCATATCTCTCGGAACCGACGAAACGGATATATCGTCGCTTTCAGAATTCAGATTGAGTCTCGCCTTATATATAAAGGAGCGCTATTTCTGCACTTATTGGGATGCAGTTTCGCTCGTTCTGCCTTTCGGAAAAATGAAAACGAGAAAAAGACAGACAAAAATAAAAGACCCTCTTTCGGACATTGAAAGACATCAGTCGGAATCAGTCGTTCTTAACCCTGAACAGCAGAAAGCTTACGATGAAATAAAAAAAGGATTTTCGAGCGGCAGAGCGCATCTTCTTTTCGGAGTTACGGGAAGCGGCAAAACGCTTGTTTATATAAAACTAATAGACGATGTTTTGTCTGCCGGCAAAACCGCATTGCTGCTTGTTCCCGAAATCGCATTGACTTATCAGATAGTTTCAAGGCTGTATGACCGTTACGGAAAAAGTCTTGCCGTTCTTCACAGTGCTCTTACCCCTGCCGAAAGGCGTGAAACATTCAGACTGATAGCAAACGGTCAAAAGAAAATTGTCGTCGGCACTCGCTCCGCGCTTTTTGCTCCGATAAACGATCCCGGAATCATTATCATAGACGAAGAGCAGGAGGGGACATACAAATCCGAAATGACGCCTAAGTATTCGGCGCGTGAAGTGGCAGCTTTTATAGTAAAAAAGTCAAATTCTCTTCTTCTGATAGCCTCAGCCACTCCGTCATTTGAAGCATACCGCCTTGCTGAGTCTGAAAAAATCGGCTTTTCCGCAATAAAAGAACGCTATAACGGCGGTCCTTTGCCGAAAGTTTTGCTTGTTGATATGCACGACGAAATTTCGGAAGGCAATTCAACGCCCTTTAGCTCACTGCTTGTATCCGAAATATCGCAAAACCTTAAAAACGGAGAACAAACCGTTTTATTTATGAATCACAGAGGTTATAACACCTTTGTCAGCTGTCTTGACTGCGGAGAACCAGTTGTATGTCCTTATTGCGGCGTAACGATGCCGTATCACAAAAAAAATGAGCGGCTTGTATGTCACTATTGCGGTTATTCTATCCCGGTTCCTTCAAAATGTCCGAAATGCGGCGGCGAAACGATGAAATACTCGGGAATTGGCACACAAAAGGCAGAAGAAGATCTTGCGGCTATCTTTCCCGAGGCAAAAATACTCAGGATGGATGCTGATACCGTTTCCGAAAAAGGAAGCAGAAATGAAATTCTTTCTGCATTTTCACGCGGTGAATGCGATATCCTTCTTGGCACGCAGATGATAACAAAAGGACTCGATTTCCCGAATGTCACTCTTGTAGGCGTGCTTCTTGCCGATACTATGCTGTTTTCTTCGGATTTCAGAGCATTTGAAAAAACATTTTCGTTAATGACGCAAGTTGTGGGCAGGGCAGGCAGATCGCAAAAAACAGGCAGAGCGATAATCCAGTCGTTTTATCCGGAACACCGTGTTTTCAGGTATGCGCTCGATCAGGATTACGCAGGTTTTTACAGAAACGAGACTGCATTCAGAAAAACGATGCTGTATCCTCCGTTTTGCGATATATGTCAGGTTTCTTTTATCGCGCCCACCGAAAGCAAGGCTTTTGATGCCGCTGAAAGATTTGAAAACGAACTGCGGAATGCTCAGGGAGATATGCCGCTTCGCGTTATCCCCGCAAAGGCAACGCATGTTCCCATGGTTGAAACGAAACCGCGTGTAAGGATACTTCTTAAATGCATCGATAATCGCAGTCAGAGGAAAATTCTTTCAGATGTATATTTATCATTTATAAAAAATCCGGCGAATAAAGAAATTCGCATCGATATAGACATGAACCCGGCAAACATCGGGTAAACAGGAGTATTGAAAATGGCACTTCGCGAAATAGTAAAGGAAGGATATGAAAGCCTTTCTAAAATATCAAAACCGGTCACAACATTTGATTCCCGTCTTGAACTGCTTATAAAGGATATGAAAGATACTCTTACGAACGCAGACGGGCTTGGACTTGCTGCGCCTCAGATAGGCGTGCTCCGCCGTGTTATAGTTATTGTAGATGGTGAAACCGAGCAGCTTGTTGCGCTTGTAAACCCCGAAATAACAAATGCAAGCGGAACACAGAATGCAACCGAAGGCTGTCTTTCCGTTCCGGGAGTATGGGGACGAACCGAAAGACCTGCAGAGGTAACGGTAAAAGCTCAGGATTCAAAAGGCGAATGGTTCGAAATAACAAGAACAGGCATTACGGCGGTTTGTCTTTGCCATGAAATAGATCATCTTAACGGAATTCTTTTCCGTGAACATGTTATAGAATACGTAGAGGAAAAAGACTGATGCGCATTCTTTTTATGGGTTCGCCTGATTTTGCGGTCGAATCGCTGAAGGCCCTGATCGCCGCGAAATTCGAAATATGCGCCGTTGTTACTCAGCCCGACAGACCGAAGGGCAGGGGATATGCTTTATACCCCACCGCAACGGGCGCGTTTGCCGAACTGCAGGGTTTTGATGTATATAAACCGGAAAAACTCAAAAACGGCGAGCTGATGCCGATCCTCGAAAAGTATGTCCCAGATGTTATTGTCGTTGCGGCATACGGTAAAATTCTGCCCGAATATATTCTGTCTTATCCGAAATACGGCTGCGTGAATGTTCATGCCTCTCTTTTGCCTGCATACAGGGGCGCATCTCCGATCAATTTTGCTATAATCAACGGAGAAAAGGAAACAGGCATAACTACAATGCTTATGGATAAGGGTCTTGATACGGGCGATATTCTGATGCAGCAGTCCACGCCGATATATAATGAAGACAATGCCGAAACTCTTCACGACCGTCTTGCCGTTATCGGAGGCGAGCTTTTATGCAAAACTCTGCACGGACTTGAGGACGGAACCGTTACGCCCGTAAAACAGACGGGAAATTTCAGCTATGCTCCTCTGATCACCGCCGAAACAAAAAAAATATCTTTTTCTGATACAAAAGAAAATATAATCAATAAAATAAGAGGATTGAGTCCCGTTCCGGGCGCGATAGCATACGCGGAAGGAAAAACGGTAAAAATTTATTCGGCGACCGAAGCGGACGGTCCTCATGACGGGTTTCTTACCGTGAAGGCAGCAGACGGCTGGGTCCGGATTACCGAGCTTGCGCCGGAAGGGAAAAAAAGAATGTCCGACGAAGCGCTCCTGCGCGGCAACAGAAATTTCCACTTTGACTCTTAACTAAGCAAAACGGAGGTAAAAATTTGCCTTATTTATATTTTGATACCTGGTATCTTGTGCTCGTTATTCCTGCGGTCATATTGTCGCTTATCGCGTCTGCATCCGTAAAAAGCACATATTCAAAGTATTCATCCGTTCTTTCCGCAAGAGGAATGACGGGCGGTGAGCTCGCCTCGGAAATACTCAGAAGAGCGGGAATTTATGACGTTACCATAACCCACACACAGGGGCAGCTTACAGATAATTACAGCCCTAAAGAAAATATCATCCGTCTTTCCGACGGCGTCTACGACAGTTCCTCCGTCGCCGCGCTCGGCATAGCCGCGCATGAAGCCGGGCACGTTTTGCAGTATTACGAAAATTACGCGCCCATAAAAATCCGGAATTCTCTTCTTCCCGTTGTAAATTTCGGATCAGGTCTTTCGATGCCGATTATTATTATCGGGTTTATTTTCAGCAGCAGGCTTCTTGTGAATATCGGTATAGTTCTTTTTTTCTTTGTTGTTTTGTTTCAGCTTTTAACTTTGCCTGTTGAGTTCAACGCGTCTTCAAGAGCGATGAAACAACTTGAGATGTGCGGCGCGCTGTCAAGCGATGAACTTCCGCTTGCAAAAAAAGTTCTGTCCGCCGCAGCAATGACTTATGTCGCTTCCGTTGCCGTGTCTCTGGCTCAGTTTTTACGACTCATTCTTATATCGAACGGAAGACGAAGATGAAAATCGACTTATCTTCTCTTAACTTTAACGAGCTCAAGGAATTCGTTTCAGAAAACGGACTGCCCGCATACAGATCTGAACAGATCTTCAGGTGGATCGCGAGAGGCGTTTCTTCGTTTGACGAAATGACGGATATTTCAAAATCGCTGCGTGAAACACTCTCCGAAAAATCGTACCTTACAGTTTTGCAGACAGAAAAAAAACTTGTTTCTTCAGACGGAACGGTAAAATATCTATTTACTCTTGCCGACGGCGAACATATAGAAACTGTTGTGATGAATTACGAACACGGAAATTCCGTTTGCATCTCCTCTCAGGTGGGGTGCAGAATGAACTGCGCTTTTTGCGCAAGCTCGCTGAAAGGTCTTAAACGAAATCTTACGGCAGGTGAAATGCTTGCACAGGTCGCCACAGTAAACAGAGAATACAGCGTTTCGTCGGTAGTTGTTATGGGTATAGGCGAGCCTATGGATAATTACGACAATATTCTTGTTTTTCTTGATAATATCAGCAATCCCAAAGGACTGGCAATGAGCCTTCGCCATGTTTCGGTCTCTACATGCGGAGTTGTGCCTAAAATAAACGAGCTTGCGAAAAAGAAACTTCAGCTGACGCTTTCAGTTTCATTGCATGCGCCGGATAACGAAACAAGAAATAAAATCATGCCCGTAAACCGCAAGTGGAACATCGAAACGCTGATTGAAGCATGCCGAAATTACACGGAAGAAACAAAACGCCGCATATCTTTTGAATATACTCTTATAAAAGATGTCAACGATTCTGTAAATCATGCGGAAACCCTTGCAAATCTTCTGCGCGGAATGCTTGCACACGTTAATCTGATCCCTGTTAATTATGTTATGGAACGCGGCTTTTATCCGTCTTCGCCAGAAAATATCCGAAGATTTTTCGATACTCTGAAAAGCAGAGGCATTAACGTTACGGTCAGACGCACTCTTGGCAGCGATATCAATGCCGCGTGCGGTCAGCTCAGGCATAAAACCGAGTCAGGCGGGAAAAACATATAAACATATAAATCAAACAGCAACATATTATCTTCATACAGAATCAAGCATTATTTTCTTCATCGGAGGAAACAAATATGATCATTTTCGGAAAAACCGATGTCGGCAAAGTGCGTCAGACCAATCAGGACGCATATGCCTATACCGAGCTCGGCGGCGGAAATTTCTGCGCCGTTGTCTGTGACGGTATGGGTGGACATGTGGGCGGCAATGTTGCTTCCGAAACCGCAATAGCGGCATTTCAAAAACAGATAAGTCTTGCGCAGGAGGCTTCTCTTCAGGAGAGGGATATCGCGCAGCTTCTTGAACTCTGCATTCACAGAGCAAATGAAGCCGTTTTTTCCCGTTCGATAAGCGAACCGTCTCTCAGAGGTATGGGCACTACGATTGTAACCGTAATGTCTTATGAAGGACGGAGTTATATCGCCCATGTCGGCGACAGCCGCGCTTATTACTACAATGGTGAAAAGATAGTCAGATTAACAAAAGATCATTCTGTTGTTCAGGAAATGATAGATCACGGCGAACTTACCGAAGAAGAAGCAGAGCATCATCCGTATAAACATGTGATCACGCGTGTTCTCGGCGTTGATTCCGATGTCTCCGTTGAGGTTGCGCAGATAGAAATTGCATCCCCGGGCAAACTTCTTCTTTGTTCGGACGGACTTTCAAACATGCTCTCCGACGACGAGCTTGAAGAATTTCTTAAACGTGACGCCGATCCTGCCGCACTTTGCGATGAGCTTATTCTCTGTGCAAACGAACGTGGCGGTAATGACAACATCACCGCCGTGGTTGTTGCTCTTTAATCGGAGGTGCCGGTGGATAAGTTGATAAATACCGTATTAGGCGGCAGATACAGAATTCTCGAAACAGTCGGCGTTGGCGGTATGTCGGTAGTTTACAAAGCTGCCGATTCAGTAGAAAGCAGATATGTTGCGATAAAAGTTCTGAAATCGGAATTTCTCAGCGATGAAAGGTTTCGTCGCCGCTTTCTGAACGAATCACGCGCCATAGCAATGCTTTCGCATCCGAATATCGTTGACGTTTACGATGTTAATTTCGAGGGCGATATACAATATATCGTAATGGAATATATAGAGGGAAGAACGCTTAAGGAATATATGGAGTTTACCGGCGCAATTCCCGAAAACGAAACGATAGGGTATATTAAGCAAACCCTTCGCGCGCTTCGTCATGCCCACGAGCGCGGTATTGTGCACAGAGATATCAAACCGCAGAATATAATGCTGCTTGATGACGGAACAATAAAGGTGATGGATTTCGGCATAGCGCATGTTTCCAATTTTGAAACGATTACCATGACCGATACTGCCATAGGCTCCGTTCACTATATCTCGCCCGAACAAGCAAAGGGCCAGCAGACGGACGAAAAATCAGATATTTATTCAACAGGCGTTATGCTTTATGAAATGGTAACAGGCAAGCTGCCCTTTACCGGTGAAACTCCCGTTTCCGTAGCGTTAAAGCAGGTCCAGAGCAATCCTCGCCGTCCTTCAGAGGTCAATCCGAAAGTCTCCAGAGGTATGGAGCAGATAATACTCAAAGCAATGAGAAAAGATCCCGAAGAGCGTTATCAGCATGCGAAGGAAATGCTTGTAGATATAAAAATACTCGAAGATAATAAAGACTGGGTATTTGATTATCCCGATGGACCGGTCGAAAACACAGGTGAACCGAAAAATACCGAAGTTCACGAAGATCCTGAACCGAAAACAGAGGAACCGAAACCCGAAAAAGCTCCTTCTGTGCCTGCAAAGAAAAAGAAAAAGAAAAAACAATCTGCAAAAGCAAGGAAATGGCGTCACATAAGGAATGTTTTTCTTTCTGTTTCCGCAGGAATATTCCTCGGCGTTATTCTTGTGCTTATAGGCGTAGGGGCAATGTTTACGGTCGTTGAACAGCTGAATGATGATCTTATCGAGCTGCCGAGCTTTGTCGGTCAGGTGGCATCTGAAATAACAACCGATCCCCGATACAGTTCATATTTCGAATTTACTCAGGAATCACGATACGATGATACGATAGGCTCAGGTCTTGTTGTGGAGCAGACTCCCGAACCGGGAAACTACAGCAAGGGAACTACAGTAAAACTTGTGGTAAGCAACGGCAAGAGAACAGTTATCGTTCCAGATGTAAAAGGCTGGGAAGAGGCTCAGGCGATCGTTAAGCTTAAGCAGAGCGATCTTCTTTACGAAACTGTTCAGGTTCAGAGCGAAAACGTAGATGAAGGCAAAGTTATCAGAACAGAACCGTCATCCCAGACCACCGTTCCCGTAGGAACAACTGTCAAAATATATGTTTCGTTCACAACCGAAGCTACTCGTGTGCGTGTTCCCGGGCTTATTGGCTATAAAGAGGACCTTGCAAGACAGATGCTTCTCAATTCTCAGCTCTATTATTTTTCCGTGAAATACAGATACGATGATTTTGTTGAGGCGGGATATGTTATATCTCAGAGCATTGATAAAGAAACGATCGTAGACGTAAGCGAAGAGATCATAGTTGTGGTAAGCATGGGCAGCGTTGCCGACGCGATCGCAAACGGAACATATAAACCGGAATATAACGATTCTTCCGCGCTTGATGAATATTACGATACGGGCGAGTGATATGATCGGAACGATTTACGAATGCGTCGGCGGGGTTTATACCGTAAAAACCGATGACGGCACTGTAAACTGCACGGCAAGAGGACTGTTCAGAAAAGACGATACTCTTATTTTTACAGGCGACAGGGTCAATGTGGAAGACGGAGTGATCACCGAAATCTTTCCGAGAAAAAACTCTCTCACCAGACCTCCGGTTGCGAATATAGATAAGCTTTTTCTCGTTGTTGCGGTATCTTCGCCCGATCCGAATCTTTACAATATAGATAAAATGCTCGCAGTCGCCGAATATCACGGCATACAGCCGGTAATAGTTCTCAGTAAGTCAGATTTAAACGATGTTTTCGGACTTTACGATATTTACGGCAGTCTTCCGTATAAGATTTATACTGTTTCTCAGGATTCCGAAAATGATATCGATAAAATACGCGATGAAATAAGCGGCTGTGTATGCGTAATGAGCGGAATTTCGGGAGTAGGCAAATCAACGTTGCTCAACAGACTTTCCCCCGGCTTATCCCTGAAAACCGGCGATATAAGCAAAAGACTGGGCAGAGGAAAAAACACGACACGTTCGTCCCGTTTTTTTGATGTCTTTGGCGGCGTGATCGCCGACACTCCCGGTTTTTCCAGTCTGTCATTCGAATCTTACGATATAAAAAACAGAGCGTTCCTTGCGGATTGTTTTCCGGAATTCAGAGAATATGTAAACGACTGTCTTTTCAGTGACTGCTCTCATACGAAGGAAAAAGGCTGCGGCGTTATTGAAGCGCTCAGACAAGGTAAAATAAAGAAGTCGCGTCACGAGAATTACTGCAGGATGTATGAAGAGCTTGGCGTATATAAGCCATGGGAGGATAAGAATAATTGATGAAAAACAAACGGGCAATTATTTATTGCTGGTCTGAAAGCGATATCCTCCCTTTTGATAAAGAAGACGGGGATTTTATTATCTGCGCAGACAGCGGTATTGACTACGCAAAAAGAGTCGGCGTTTTGCCGGATGTTGTTCTCGGAGATTTTGATTCTTCAAACAAACCGCCGGAAACATCGGAATTCCAGACGATAGTCCTGCCTGTTGAAAAAGACGATACTGACGCTCTTTTCGCGGCGCGTTTCGCACTTGAAAAGAGTTTTGAAAAAATCTTTCTTGCAGGCGGAATAGGGGGCAGGCTCGATCATACGCTCGGAGCAATAGCCGTTCTTCGGTTTATAGAAAAAAACGGAGCCGAATGCATTATATGTGACGGAAAAACGCGGATAAGCCTTATTCATGCACATACCGTTAAAAAAATTGCGTATGATCCCAAAACAGCATATATTTCCGTATTTCCATCCGAAGGAGAATCTGAAGGCGTTGATATCAAAGGTTTTAAATACTCCCTTAATGATTTTCATCTGACATCGTTTTTCCCTATCGGCGTAAGTAATGAGCCTCTCGTCGGAACTGACGGTTATATCGGAGCGGGCAGCGGTGATCTTATAGTTACGGAAATATTCAGATAGATCAATAATAAAAGAAAGGCGGTGAAATTTATAGGCATTTTGAAAAAGAAAAAACCACGCGGAGCAGCGTTTGTTGATTTTGAGCACTGGTATATTTCAATGGAAAAAATATACAACAAAAAACCGGATATCGGCGCCTGGATAAATATGATAAACGAGCGGGCAGATGTAAGAGAAATAACTTTTTTTGCGGATTTTTCGAACGAGTCACTCAACAAGGAAATATCAAAAATACGTGAATATACAAACCGTATTGTTGAAACAAAAAACCCGAACCCATATTCAGAAAAAGATTTCACGGATTTTATAATGCTTGACAGCCTTTATCAAAAGGCTTTTGCGGATGATAAAACAGAAGTTTTTATCCTTTTTACGGGTGACGCTCACTTTAATTCCGTTGCAGCATACCTTAAAACGATTTGCCGTAAACAGGTCGGTATTTACGGCGTAAAAGGCGCTTTCAGCAATCAGCTCAAGGCTACAGCTTCATGGTGGGTGGAACTTCCCACAGAAACCGATATTCTCAAACCTTATTACGATATGATCCTGAAAAATCTGCGCTACCTTGAAATGAGCTCTGATAAAAACCGTAAAATAACCTTCCGCGATACTGTCGATATCGTAACAGAACACTATTCGACTGATAAATCCAAAGTTCAGATCGCTCTTCAGTCGCTTATCGATAACGGCTATATCAGCAGAATTTCCAAAAAAACAGGATCAAATGCGGTCTATTCAATCAAACCGAACTGGGAAAAATTAACGGCAGACGATTTATGGGTCCCTGAAGATGCAGATGGAAACATCTTTATTAAGAAGAAACCTTCCGATGCAAAACCGACAGCGCCAGATGCGGGAAAAAACAAAACAAAAAAACCTGCGGCAGGCAAAAAAAATTCTGTGAAGAAAAGATCCTGAAAGGGGTCTTTTCTTTAAACCGTTCACATAAAAAAATACGATCTGTTGCTGCGATCTGATACTATTGTAAAGCATATTACATTCACACCGCCGGTTTTTTATCGGATTCATCAGGTCGATTCAGACCTTCGATCTGTTAAAACTCAGGTAATCAGCCTATTTTGTGGTCCTCGTTACAGAAAATACTATATGCAGACTACAGCCATCCTGCATATCACGACATATCATTTTATCGTAAAACATCATACTATAAAGCTGAGTGACTTTACATCCTATGTCTGATCGAATTTCATATTATTATAAGCATAAAAAAGAAAAACAACAGAGAATCGGAGAAAAAAATGTACAGTGAAGTTTATATTTCAAAAAAAACAAGCTTTCTCGTAATCCTCATAACGGTTACCGCGGCTTTCTGTCTGCTTTCGGTTCCGGTATGGATAGGGTGGGAGACTTTCAAAGGCATTTATGAGCTTGCGGTGCTTATCGCTGCAGCGGTTGTTGTGTTTCTGTATATTCGTCGCCGTTTTTACGAATATACTTATACGATCAACGAAGATATCATATCCGTTAAACTGAAAATCGGTTCAAAGGAAACGACCGTATGCCAGGTTCGTTTCGAAGATATTATAAAAATAACTGCGGACGTCAAAATCAAACAGCTGAAAAAGAGTGAAAATGTAAAAACAGTATTAAGATGCAACGGAGATCTTTTCGGAGGATCGGGTACCTGCATTATTTACTACGACAACGAAAAAGGATCCAATTCCGCACTGCTTTTCAGACCGAGCGACAAGTTTACGGAAATTTTACAAAATAAACGTATTGACAACAGCGATAAACTGTGATATAATACCAAAGCACAAAGAAGCAGACTCTGTCTCACCTTGTCCGGTCATTATCGGCGGGTCAATATCGTATAAAACGCAAAATGCGTTCTTTTACGGCGGACAGATTCTGTTCGCCGTATTTTTTATTCTTTAAAATGGAGGGATCCTGTATAAACGCGAAAACGATGCAAATCAACGAGGAGATCCGCGACGCTTCTGTTCGCCTTGTAGGTGAAGACGGGGAACAGCTCGGTATCCTTTCAGCCAAAGATGCGCAGAAAATGGCAATTCAGAGAGGTCTTGATCTTGTTAAAATTGCGCCTCAGGCTACGCCGCCTGTCTGCAAACTGATGGATTACAGCAAATATTGTTTTGAACAGGCAAAAAAAGCAAAAGAACAAAGAAAGAGTCAGAAAACGATTTCCGTTAAGGAAGTTCAGCTCACCGTTAAAATTGCCGATCACGACCTTAATACAAAACTTAATCACGCTCTTCGTTTCCTTAAAGACGGAGACAAGGTCAAAGTCGCTTTGCGTTTTAAAAGCAGAGAAATACTGCATCCCGAGTGGGGCACTGAACTGATGGCGCGGTTCGCTCAGGGCTGCGAAGAGATCGGAGTAATAGAAAAACCTGCAAAGCTTGACGGACGCAATATGATAATGTTCCTTGCGCCGAAAGCATCAAAATAAAGTATATAATTAATTCACATAAAGGAGAAACAACCAATGGCAAACAAGATTAAACTTAAGTCGCACAGAGGCGCGGCTAAGCGCTTTACCGTTCTTGGCAGCGGCAAGGTAAAAATCAATCACGCATACAGACGTCATATTCTTACAAAAAAGACGACCAAATATAAGAGAGGCCTTCGTAAAGGAACATACGCAAGCCCCGCAAACGCACCCACAATCAAAAAGCTGCTTCCGTATTAATCGCGTCGTGGCATATAATTATTAATTTTTGGAGGAAAAACAAATGGCAAGAGTTAAAGGCGGCGTCATGACGCATAAAAGACATAAAAAAATACTTAAACTCGCGAAGGGATATTTCGGAGGCAAATCCAAACTTTTCAGAACCGCAAATGAAGCGGTAATGAAGTCTCTTGTATATGCTTATACAGGCAGAAAACTCAAAAAGAGAGATTTCCGTTCACTCTGGATCACCAGAATCAGCGCAGAGGCAAAGGCAAACGGCATAAATTATTCAAGATTTATGTGCGGTCTTAAAAAGAGCGGAGTGGTCCTTAACAGAAAAATGCTCGCCGAGCTTGCAGTCTCTGATAAAGCAGCGTTTGCATCTCTCGTTGAAACCGCTAAAAAAGCCCTTTAATAAAACGATTTGGTTTTAAGAACACAAAGGAAAGGCTCTGCTCCCGACCGATGTGTTCTTATTGTTTATAATAACGGAGAAATTATGCGAATTCAAAAATTTATCGCTGAATGCGGAGTGTGCTCACGAAGAGCTGCTGAAGAACTTGTTTTGGCCGGAAAGATTTTCGTAAACGGCAAAGAGGCAGCTGTGGGTATGGATGTCGATCCCGAAAACGACCGTATTATGTATTCAGGCAAACGCCTGTATATCAAAGCCTGCGACAAACAGTATTTTATTTTCTACAAACCGCGCGGCGTCATAACATCTATGAAAAGAGAGTCCGAGGATGAAAAACGTCCGATCGTCGCAGATTTTATAAAAAAAATCAAGGGAAGAGTATATCCTGTGGGACGTCTTGACAGAGACAGTGAAGGTATACTTATTCTTACTGATGACGGAGAGGCAGCTCTTCGTATGACTCATCCGAGATACCATATCAATAAAACATACCGCGTAACGGTACGCGGCAACGTTTCGGAAAATCAGCTTGCAAAACTGAGGGACGGCGTTTTGCTCGACGACGGTATGACAAAACCCGCAATCGTAGCAATTCAGTCCCAGACATCCGAAAAAGGTGAAAATGAAGACAGCGACGATATCTATACCGATGAAAATATCAGGATAGTAAAGACCGCTCTTCATATAACGATCAGCGAAGGCAGAAACAGACAGATAAGACGTATGTGCGAAGCTGTCGGGCTTGAAGTTATGCTTCTTAAACGTATTGCCGTAGGGGAGATATTGCTTGGCAGACTTAAACCGGGCGAATACCGTCCCATGACCGAAGCGGAAAAAGCAAAACTCATGAAAAGTCTTTCATTGCCTTATACATCGCCCGAGAAAAAAGGAAAAACACTTTCCGAAACAAAGCACGGCAAGCCCGTTCATCGTTACGGAAGAGAAAAATCGGTAAACGAGCGCAGATTCTTAAAACAGGTAAAAAAGATGAAATGACCTTTTGCGCCATTTTCAGAATTAATTTCAATTCGAAAAAAGATTTGAGGACTATTCGAATAAACTGTTTATCAACATTACGAGTTGTATATAAACGGGATTTTTAAACGTATAAAAAAAATGCTGATAATAAGCGAAAAAACCAATTTCGCACGGTTTTGACGATTTTTTCTGTGAACGTTAAAAATGTGATATTTCAAGGGTTTTCCACGTTTTCAACAGGGTTTTCCACAGTTTTGCATATTTAACTGCGAAGTTATTAAACGTTTGAACAGGGTTTTCCACAGGCAAATCAAAAAAATCCGAAAAGAATCGACTTTTTTAAAGTGGAAAATTCTGTCGAAAAAATCGTCGTTTATATGCGCAAATAACATTGAAAAGCTCAAATTCAGTGTTTTCAACGGTTTTTATTATTTGAAGCATTCTTTCAAAAACGTAAAGCTTTTCCGCATTACGATGCATAAAAAAATTGCATACAAAACTTATTTATGCATCGTAAACGATTTTGAAAAAACTGTAATAATACGGAGTAACGGAATGAACGAGAACGGAAGAAAATTGAAAATTCTTTATATCCTGCAGCTTCTTTACAGGCATGCTGATGAAAAGGAGCCGCTTTCGATCGAAAAAATAATAGCTGAGCTTGCAAAAAAAGGAATTACCGCTGAAAGAAAATCGATCTATTCTGATATTGCGGCGCTTCGTGAATTCGGCGTCGAGATAGTTGCGGTTAAATCGAAATCAGTAGGCTATTATATAAAAAACAAAGTTTTTTCCGAAAGCGATCTTGCCGCTTTGTGGGATTCCGTTCACGCCACAGGTTTTATAAGCGGAAAACGATGTGATGAGCTGAAAAAAAAGATAGAATATCTCGCATCGGAACGCGAAAAAAAACAGATCCGTCGCCGCGTATATACCGTAAACAGAGCTTTCCGTCAGCCCGAACAGTATGTTGAAAACCTCAATACCGTTCATAATGCGATCGCAGAAAAAAAACAGATCTCATTTGTTTACGAAGAAGGCGTAACGGAAGGAAGAAAAGCAAAAAAAACGGCGTATTGCGCAAGTCCGTATATAGTTATATGCCGCTCAGGTTCCATGATGCTCATTGCGGGCTGCCCGGAACTTGAAGGACTTAATCATTTTTATATAGACAGAATAGAATCTGTTTCCGTTCTTCCCGATAAAATAACGGATGTCCGCGAATTTGTCGGAGATATGGAGTTTGACCTGATGTGTTATTCAAGAGGGCTTTTTGACTCATATTCCCCTGACTCCGTCACGGTCACCCTTCGTATCAACGAAGATATGATAAACACCGTTGTAGGCACATTCGGTAAAACGGTTACAGTAAAACCATACGGCGGAATAGCAAGCGGACTTTACTCCGCAACATTTGATACCGAGATCTCTCAGGAGCTTTTATCGTGGCTTTTCCTGAACAGCGCCACTGTTCACGCGGTTGCCCCTCAGGAGCTCGTAAACGCTCTGAAAGACGCCGCACGCGACGTATACATCAAATACTGTAACTGAGTTTTAACGCACGCATTCGCCGTTATACGCGCTCAGGTTCAGTTTGAGACCGTATGCTGTTCATCCCGTTCAAAGAAGGACTTTATATCAGTGTTGTATTTGCCAAGGTATGCAGCCTGTCTGAAAACAGTAGAGAAGCAAACAGTAATCATGTTTGCAGCCAGAAAAAAGTTATTGGTCGTGACATTTTCATTCCAATCGATCAATTTAATTTGGTATGTTAAGGAGAATAAAGTAATATGCTTATTAATTACGGTCTTGAATTTTTTGAGGAAGACAATCAAGATATGATGGCATTAATCGGGTATGTCATTGATAAGTCAGAAGAAGTATTGGGATATTATCAATTACCATATCTTCATGCAAGAATGGGAGATGTCGAATTCTGGGCTTCTACAAACAGAGACAGCGAGGAGAAACTGTTAATCAAGGATTTCAATTCACATTCCAGCGGACCAATCGGCTGGAATGTTATCTATACCGGTATTGATATAACACCTGAACAGGATTCAAAGTTCAAAAAGACTTTAATGGTAGAGAATAAAGAAAAAAAAGGATTGCTGCCAATAACCATACTGAATTATGATATATTACCGGGATTACTTAAAGGAGATGAATTCAGCGTTCAAGTAATCGCACAACCGTTGCAAATCAGTTACTATGCTACAGAAGAAGAATACCTGCGGGCACAACAGAAAAGCAGTAAAGGTGAAAAATGGGCAATTGCCGTAGGTTCGCTTATAGCAGCTAATTTTGTTGTCAATCATGAAGAAAGTTCATATGTCCCCGGCAAAAAATATGATAACGACGATGTTGTGATGTTTACCGCTACTGTGACACATCTTTACCACGGTAAATTTCAAATGGGCGACACTAAAGACAACACATTTATACGCTGTTTCGCAAATACTCAATACGGCGAAATGGAATTCGTTCATTCAATAGAACAAATACCAAAAAACCAGCAGAAGAACATCAAGATCGGATCGATAATAAGCGGCACCTGCATCATTTCCGGCGATGTTGCATTATATGAATATACTAACGGAATTGTATACGATAAAGAACATACTCTCAAACTGCTCCGTTATACATTAGTAAAAGGTGATGCTCAAAGGCTCCGTTCCGTTTTATCTGAAACTGCAACATATAAATCCATTAATATCGGTAGCCCGCAGTTGGTCGGTCCGGACGAGATAATTGATAAAATAAACAGTGTTCATGTCAACTCAACAAAGGAGTTTCATGCTTTTTTTGCCCATATAACACAGAGTAATGAAAACATGAAATACCCTGTTGGAACACGCTGTATTGTGTTGGCACGCGGTGACAAAAAGAATTATGATTCTATCGTATTTGTGGAAATGAACGATTATGGGGTAATATCATCGATAGAATTAAGCAGAGATTCGGGATATGAATTTCGTCTTGATGCCAACGATAATGATTAAAATTATGCGGAACAGGTTTTGCTCTGTTCCGCATTACTTTTTTCAAATGATTCTTTTGCGATTATTAATTGCTTTTTTATTTTTATTCAACGTCAGAAAGATGTTTCTCCAGATCCTGTTTTTCTTTGAGATGTTCGGGCTCACCCGCACTGAATTTTGATTTTATAATACAGAGCAAATACAAACAAAAATGATGAGACTTTTCGGTCTCATCTTTTTTATAATTAAACATTTTCTGCTTTCAGCGCTCAACCTTTACCGCTTTATATCCCGCTTCGTCAACAGCTGCTTTCAGCGTTTTGTCGTCAATGTCTTTTTCAAGCGTTACAACGGCTTTCTTTCCTTCAAGGTCAACTGCAGCTTCTTTTACTCCGTCAAGCGCATCAAGCGCCTTTTTAACATGCGCCACACAATGCTGACACATCATTCCTTCAATGTAAATCGTTTTTGTCATTTCATTATCCTCCGAGGATTCATTTTTGTTAACTAATATTTCTGAACCGTTTTCGCCTATGTTTTCGGGAAGAGTTACGGGCGGCATACGGTTGAATTTTCCGCGTTTTTTTATGTCAAAGAAATTCAGACGCAGCGCATTCGTTACAACAAACAGGCTTGACAGACTCATCGCAGCTGCTCCGAACATCGGGTTGAGCTCAATTCCCGCTATCGGTATAAAAACTCCCGCCGCAAGAGGAATGCAGAGTATGTTGTAAAAAAACGCCCAGAACAGATTTTCTTTTATGTTTTTCAGAACATGCCTTGAAAGACGTATCGCAGCGGGCACATCGCGTATTCCCGCGCGCATCAGCACAACATCGGCAGCGTCCGTTGCAATGTCGGTTCCTGCTCCTACCGCAATACCCGTATCGGCTCTCGTGAGCGCCGGTGCGTCGTTTATTCCGTCACCTATCATAGCAACTTTTCCGTATTCGGAAAGAGCTTGGATAACGTTTTCTTTTCCGTCCGGCAAAACCTCCGCTACAACTTTTTCGATACCTGTAGCTTCCGCTG
The DNA here is from genome assembly GCA_902783255.1 of Oscillospiraceae bacterium. Taxonomy (GTDB): domain Bacteria; phylum Bacillota; class Clostridia; order Oscillospirales; family UBA644; genus HGM12619. The sequence goes on from CACZQB010000052.1 coordinate 114,429, forward strand.
TCGCCAGCGCTGTTGCCTTATTATCACCGGTCAGCATTACCGTGCGTATTCCGAGTTCTTTCAGTTCTTCTACCGCTTCATTGCTGTCAGGTTTCGCTTTGTCTGCCACGGCTATTATCCCGGCAAGAGTTTCATTGATCGCAAAATATACCGGAGTCTTTCCTTTTTCCGCAAAAGCTTTCGCATAGCTTTCGGCAAAATCCGTTTCGGCAACTTTTTCTTTTATCAGAGAAAGGTTTCCGCCCAAAACACGCAGTCCGTTCACGGTTCCGCAAACTCCGTGACCGGGAAGCGCTGAAAAATCGGTCGCTTCATACCGCTCAGATCCGTTTTCGTCCGCATATGAGGTTATTGCTTTTGCTATTGGGTGTTCGCTTTTCGATTCTACTGCCGCAGCGATTTTCATCAGTTCGTTTTCGCTGACGGAAAATGCGATTTTGTCTGTTACTTCGGGACGTCCTTCGGTAATCGTTCCCGTTTTGTCAAATACCGCGATCTGTGTTCTTCCCGCAGCCTCAAGAGAAGCCGCAGTTTTGAAAAGTATGCCGTTTTTTGCGCCGACGCCGCTTCCGACCATTACCGCTACAGGCGTGGCAAGCCCGAGGGCGCACGGGCAGCTTATTACAAGAACACTTACCCCTCTTGCAAGCGCAAAGCCGAAGTCTTTGCCGGCGATGAGCCATACAGCAAGCGTAACTGCCGCTATCGCAATTACTACGGGAACGAATATCCCCGATACTTTATCGGCAAGTTTTGCTACGGGCGCTTTTGTTGAGGCGGCATTTTCAACAAGCTCTATAATTTTGCTGAGCGATGTTTCGCTGCCGACATGCGTTGCTTTGCATTTAAGAAATCCGTTCTGATTTATCGTTGCGGCGTTTACTTTACTGCCTTCGGTTTTATCGACCGGGATACTTTCTCCTGTCAGCGCAGCCTCATTAACGGCGCTTTCTCCTTCAATGACAACACCGTCTGCAGGAAAGCTTTCTCCCGGACGAACAGTAAATATATCGCCCTGTAAAAGGTCTTCCGCATTGATCTCGATTTCTTTTCCGTCTCTTATAACATTCGCTGTTTTAGGTGAAAGGTCGATGAGCCGTTTTATTGCGTCCGTTGTTTTCCCCTTGCTTCTCGATTCAAGCATTTTGCCTATTGTTATGAGCGCAAGAATCATTGCAGCGGACTCAAAATAAAGACCGTGAAGAAGATGCTCCCCGCCGTGTTCATCTGCAGTCATTAAAAATACTACCGCAACGCTGTATATAAAAGAAATTCCGCTTCCGAGCGCAACGAGCGTATCCATATTCGGGGCAAGATGTATAATTCCGTTAAAGCCGTTGATAAAAAATTTGCTGTTTATTATCATGACCGATGCCGACAGGATCATTTCGCAAAGTGCAGTTGCAATGTAGTTCCCTTCCAGAAACGGAGGCAGGGGAAGGGAAAACATATGTCCCATTGAAATATACATCAAAGGTAAAAGCAAAACAACGGATGCGATAAGTCTTTTTACTATTTTCCCCGTTTCTTCGTCCTTCTCGGGTGTTTCCGCCTTATTCTGACCGGCCGCTTTCGCTCCGTAACCTGCCGCTTTTACCGCTTTGTATACATCTTCGTCGCTGAAACCGGCCCCTGTAACGGTCATGGAATTCGTCAGCAGGCTAACATTTACCTCGCTGACTCCTTTTACGGATCTGGCGGCTTTTTCAACATGAGAAGAACACGCCGCGCAGCTCATGCCTGTGACATTGTATTTTTTGGTTTCCATTTATTCCCTCTCTTTATGTTTGTTTGCTGTATTATATCCGCAGATTTGCTGCTACGATTCAATTGTATATCTTTCAAAACGATTTGTCAATATTCTTTGGAATATAAACGGTTTACAGATGATGATATTTGACGTAAACAGCTTTTTACATGTTATAAACATGAAATTTTCTGTAATATAAGTGTATATATAAAAAAAACGCAAAGGTATTGCAGATTTTTTAACAAATTGTGTTTATCTGTTGACTTTACGCTCCTTTGGTGATATAATTACATTAATTATTTATACTCGGAGGCATTTCGATGAAAAAAACGGTTATTTGTCTTCTTCTTGCGGCGTTGCTTTCGCTCACGCTGCTTTCGTGTTCACAGGAACAGGAAGAAGTATTTGATCTTGATCTCAGCGGCAACAGCGAACTGAATTTTGACGGACTCGGGCTGAAAGTTCTTATTTCGTTCTTTTCAGGCAACTCTGCTGTTGCAGGCGACAACATACTCGGATATCCGGTAGGAACCGGTCTTGCAGAGCTTGCTACCAAGCGTATTGCCGATACCGAAAAATCCCTTAACTGTAAAGTGAATATGGATTACAGAGAATGGGGCAGTTTCACTTCATATTTTACGGGCAGTCTGGCTGCGGGATCAAGCCCTGCCGACTTCGCATTCATAACATCGTTTGATATCTATTCATATGCAAAAGCCGGTTACCTTTCCGGCATAGCTTCACAGCTTGGCGATATCATCGACTACCGCGACAGCGATAAATGGGGCACTCCCAATCTTCTGGAATGCGCATGCTATAAAGACGACCTTTACGGTATTCTTCCCGCTGCATGGCCCGATCTAATTTACTCGTCTTTCGGATATCCGCTCGTTGTAAATGAAGACCTTATTTCCATCGTCGGAGCAAGCGACCCGAGAGAACTTTATGAACAGGGCGTATGGAACTGGAGCACATTCAATGACGAGCTCGAAAAATGCACGGTTACAGAAGGCGGAGAAACCGTAACTTACGGTCTTACCGCACACTCTCCGTATTTTGCCGAAATGATCCTCGCTTCAAACGGTGTCGGACTTACACGTGTAAACGGCAAACCTTCCATGACATGCGGCTTTTACAACAATCCGTCGTATTTCTCCGCAGCGGAGGAAATTCAGCTTATAAGATTCGGCGATCTTGCGTATACATATTATCTTGCGGTTGAAGGCGACCCCGTTACGGTAACAGATTCTTTCTGCAACGATATGGCATGTTATTCCTTTATGCCCACGAAATATATTTTCGGCGTATACGGAGATGTCTCTCAGAAAGTTGAAAACTACGCGGTCGTTCATACTCCTGTCGGTCCGGATGTCGCTCCCGATCACGCGGCAGGTATTTATGACGGTATGACATGCACGATCGTTTTTCCATCTCTTACGGATAACCTCAACGAGGCGGCAATTGCGGTAAATGAGATATTCTCCCCGCTCCCGGGATATGAAACTCACGAGCAGGTAATAGAATATATGAGAAGAAACAATTTCTTCGATTCACGCGACTGCGATGCATTTCTTGATATCCTTAATAACGCCATGTATAACTATTTCTATTCCGCAGGCGGCGATGTAAGAAATATTCCTTCCGATTTAGGCAGAACAAATACTCCCGCAGCGGAAATACTTGAAAGACATGAAAATCTTATGAAAGACCATTTCGACAACGCGGTAGGCGATATGCTCGCGGCATACAGCATGCTTTTCCCCGAACAGTTTGAATAACCCGGTTTTAATTTTACACCCTGTCGTCTTTGGCGGCAGGGTTTTCGGATAATTACAGATAAAAAGCGAAAAGAGTAAAACAATATGGATATTCAGCATTTTTTTATTGAAAAAGGACAGGGCGAGCCTTTGCTGCTCCTTCACGGCAACGGTGACAACTGCGGATACTTTAAAGGGCAGATCGACGAATTTGCAAAATATTATCATGTATTTGCCATAGATACGAGAGGCCATGGTCAGACTCCTCGCGGAAATATGCCGTTTACCATTTCGCAGTTTGCAGACGATCTCTCACTGTTTATGGATAGCATTTCAATACAAAAGGCGCATATCCTCGGTTTTTCGGACGGCGGGAACATAGCTCTGGATTTTGTGTTGAAGTATCCCGAAAAAGTTGACAGACTGATACTTAACGGCGCAAACATAAATCCCGGCGGAGTCAAACGTTCCGTTCAGATCCCCATTGAGATCGGATACCGTATTGCGAAAAAATCTTCCGCAAAAAGCGAAAAAGCAAAACGAAACGCCGAAATGCTCGGGCTTATGGTCAACGAACCGAATATCCGCCCTGAAGAACTGTCCGCAATAACCGCAAAAACGCTGGTGATCGCGGGCACAAACGATATGATAAAAACATCTCATACACGCCTTATTGCCGAAAATATTCCAAAAAGCAGTCTCGTTTTCATAAAAGGCGATCATTTTATAGCAGCAAAACGCCCTGAAGAATTTAACAGGGCGGTGCTTGATTTTTTAAATGAATAAACGAAAAATGAGTGTGATTGAATAAAAAAAACGGCGCAGTCTGGTTTTCAGGCCGCGCCGTTTCCGTTTTATTTCATTTTCAGATAAAATTCTTTATCCTGCGTTCCGAGAGCGTCTTTAAAAAGCGTCATACCTTGCATATCCTCCACACAGGTGTATTCCACCGCTCCGTGGAAGCCGTTTTCAAGCCCCTGCGCCTCGTAACGGCGGAAAAATCCGTCCTTCATCGGGAAATATCCTTCGCCGTCGCCTTCGTGAGCCGTAAGCATCCATACGGCGTTTTTCGGCTCGCCGCACTCCGTAACGGTCCGCAGGAATTTCACGAGACCGACTCCCTGCGCATACCAGAATTCGGTGTGCCCCGACCAGTAGGAAATACCTCCCTTTATATCCGCAACTATATGTCTGCATGCGGAATACGTTCCTGCAGGCGTTGAAACATCTTCGTCGTTATAAACCTCGATTTTGCCGGAAACGTCTTGATCATACTGTTTAAACTTCCGCTCTTCGGTATATCCCGGTATCCATTTGTCGGACCACAGAGCTCCCAGTGCAAAGTCAGTAATATCATAAAGAAAGTTGCATCCTACGGCAAACTGATCAAAACAGCTTTTTCCGTCTTTCCAGAACCATTCTTTCCACTCAAACGAAAACGTTCCGTCATGTTCTTCAAGCAGTATTTTTCCGTTTTCGCTTCGGACATCTAGCGGCTCAAAGAAATTCCAGCGGCCGTATTCCGTAAAGTTCGGATTATAAATCTCATCCGTTGCGAAAATACGGCGCATCGTTTTCGCAGCAACTGCGGTGTGGACCTTTTCACGGCGGGTTACGGCAAGCTTCTCCGCTTTCTGTAAATACGGTTCAACATCCGAAAGAATTTCCCTGCTGTTCTCTTTCCGATAATAATTTCTTTGTGCCGCAAGCATATTGCCTGCCCAGGAGTTTTCGTTCGGGGTGATTACGGCAAATGTGCTCCTGCTCGCCGTTACTTTATCGTCGGATACACCTGCTATCTCCACGGTCTGTTCGTCTTCAACACTGTAAACCGTGCTTTCCGCATGATATGTCCAGCGGTTGCCGGGAGCGAACGGGAAATAGCCTTCTCCGCCTTTGAGTTCGTATGAAGTAAGTGTAAAACGGCAGATAATATTGTTCTTTGCTAACGTCTGTTTTACGATTCCTACGCCCGGAGCTACAGTTGTTTCCACGTCAAATTCACACCATGTCCGGCCATTTGTATTAAATATCAGGCAGTTATCAAAAGTCCCCGCAGGCGTTTCAACGGGCTTTTCAGCATTTCGGCAGGACAACGTGACTTTTCCGTTCTCGCTCGTTATCCTTCCGCCCGACTCAAGTGTCGGGTCGTAAATGACCGAATCGCATTGGCTGAGCCAATAAAACGGCCCGATCTCAATGTCCCAAAAAAAATTGCTTCCTCTGCGATATCCGGGCTGATCCCAGAAAAACCATTTTCCGTCTATTTTACGGAATGTCTCTCCGGTGCAGCCTATGCCTGCGCCTGTTACCCCTTCTTCTTTTGCCTCGGCGAGCCTTTTCTCCGTTTTTATTGCGGAAAGCGCGTTTGCGTAATAGACGTCCGTCGGCTCAAGCAGGGAAATCACTTTGTCATACGCTTCAAACATTTTGTCGTTATCGCCGATCAGTCCGTGCTGATATCCGAGCCAGAACCATACGTAAGCAAGGGCTTTTACAAAGCCGTATTTTTCAAGTTCGGGTATCTGCGTATTTCGCATGAAAGCGATTTTCTCCTTGCCGTCGTATTTATTGTGCTCATAGTGCGCAACAGACTGCATTACATCTTCATTGTGTCCCGCAATCGCCGCTTCTTTTATATTTGCCCTGAGCTCTTCGGAGTCTTCTATCCACCATGCTTTTCTCAGCCAGACGTCTGCAAGCATTCGCTGCTTTTCCTTTGATTCGTCCAGACTCTCCACGGCGGTAAGGACATTTTCGTAGTCCTTCTCAAAGCCCGATTTGTCATTTTTCAGTCTCCAGAGCTTCAGTTCTTCAACCTGACGCATAACGCGTGAAACGAGACGTTCGTTTTCATCATATGTCTTATCCATAATACCGTATCCCTTTCTCAGTTGTTTTCTTCCCTCCGCGAGCCGCCATTTTACCGTTCCCACCGGTACGGAAAGGCGTTTGGCGATCTCATCTACGGAATATCCCCCGAAATAGTGAAGACGGATTGTTTCCCGAAGCTTTTCGCTTAGTGCGTCCACCATTGCGTGAAGCTCCTCTTCCGTTTCCGAAGTGATCAGCTCGGAAAGCTCCGGATCCGGATTCCCCTGCAATTCCTCGTTTTCAACGAGATCAAGCGAGATATCCGGAATGGCGTTGTGGTAACGGGCAACAAGCGCCGTTGCGCAGTTTTTCGCTATCGCGCATATCCACGGTTTGAATTTCGAACGGTCGCGCAGCGTGTCAAGCCGCGTCCAAGCCGATACAAAGGCGTCCTGCGAGGCGTCTTCTGCAGAGTAACGGTTGCACGTGACTTTGCGGGCTGTATTCATTACAGCTTTTTCATGCCGCAAAACAAGCTCTTCAAAAGCGTCGCTTTTACCGAGCAGACACATCTCCACAAGCGTTTCGTCGTCCATAAGCGAATATTTCGTCATAGGCCTTTCCTTTCGGGTTGTTTTCGGGTTTCACTTTATAAGAGTGGAAAAACGAAAAAAAGGTTGGGTGAAAAAACTGTCTCATCGGCAAAAAAAGCTTAAATGAGACAGTGATTTTGAACTTTTATTCCTTTTTAATAATTGTAAGTCTGTGCAGCGCACGAGAACAGGCAACATAAAGAAGCTGTTTTTCTTTCGGAGAGTTGGCGAATTCTTTTTCATCCGGAATGATTACACCGTCGAATTCAAGTCCTTTTGCAAGATAAACTGGCAGGATATGCGTCTTTCCCGGTGTGATAACGGAATCGCTCTTTATATATTTTGTTTCAACGCCTATTTCTTTCAGCTTTTCGTGAATTTCTCTGGCGCGTTCGCTGTTTGCGCAAATAACCGCGTTAGATTTATAGCCGGCGTCATTCAGCGCTTTTATTTTGTCGGCTATTGCTGATATTGCGTCCTTTGTTTTTATCGTTTCGGGCTCTTCGCCGTGTCTGTCAAGATATTCAGCGTCTATTGCGTCGTCTTTGAAACGATTGATAAAATTGTTTATTTCAACCGTTGACCGGTAGCTTTTTTTCAGTTCAAACGACCTTGTGTTTTTGGACGGTATATATTTTGCGACCTCGGCTACAGAGGAAATATGTTGAGTGAGAGCCTGATTAATATCGCCCAGGACCGTAAATTTTGCGCCGCGGCAGAGCTTTGCGAGAATTTTGTATATTATCGGCGGATAATCCTGCGCTTCATCAACTACTACCTGACTTATTTTATACTGCTGAGAAATTTTGCCGGAAAGCAGATTTATGTAGATCAGGCAAAGCATGTCTTCAAAATTCAGATGACCGGTTTTCATTGTTTTCAGCGTTTTCTCGTATTCATCGGGAGCATATTTTCTTAATGCGTCAAAATATATCTCCGTTTCGTCAACGGCAAACATTGTATTTATTTCGTCAGTGACCCTTGTTATGTTCGTGTTCCAGAAGCGCTGCTTTTCATCGTTGATTTCGTCTTCGGTAAACTGCTGTGCTGCTTCTGCCGCCTGTTTTTTAAATCTCGATGTAAATTCGGCAAGTTTTTTCGTTTTGTACCCGTCATCATTTTCCAGACGGTCAAGAAGTCTTCCGAGAATTTTGTTTTTTCGAACCTCGCTGCTGTAACCTTTGTAATCTTCAAAAAATGCGTTGCGAAGTTCGGCTTTTGTCATGATCGTGTCGCCTAAAAAAACAATATCTCCGAAAGCGGTTTCAGCAATACGCTCATCAAGATACTTTTCGATAAATGCCGAAAAATCGTCGGAACCTTTCAGCTTTACAGACTCGAATCTTTCCTGCGAGCGGCTTATTGCCTCATTTTGCTCGGTAAGATTTCTGAAAAACATATCATCGGCGGTCGGAATTCTGTCTACGATATACTTCTCTGATGCGCCAGTCAGATCGTCGTCTTGTTCGTCATCTTCTTTTTCAAGTTTATCTTTCAGCTTATCTTCTTCTGTTTCGGGGAAAAGAAGCCTGTCAAAAAAATCGTAAAAATCCGTCTGCAATACTTTGTCTTCGCCGAGTTCGGGCAAAACATCGGCAATATACGATGAAAAAACGCCGTTCGGTGAAAAAATGACAATATTGTCGGATGTTAATGAATTTCTGTGTTTATATAGAAGATATGCAAGACGGTGGAGAGCTATCGAAGTTTTTCCGCTTCCGGCAACGCCCTGAACGAGCAGCAGATCGCCCGAAAGATCGCGTATTATCGCGTTTTGCTCTTTCTGAATGGTCGTTATTATCGTTTTGAGCTTGAGATCTGCCGTTTTGCCGAGTTCCTCCTGCAAAACGCTGTCGTTTATAACTATATCACTGTCAAACATGAACTCAAGCTCTGAGTTTCTGATCTTGAACTGACGACGAAGAGTCAGATCAACATTTATATCCCCGTATTGGGTCCTGTAAAACGTTTTTCCGAGAGGAGAATCGTAATACATCGAACTGATATCGGCTCTCCAGTCGCAAACGAGCACTTCTGCGCCGTCTATAAGCGAAAGATAACCTATGTATATGCTTTCTTCTTCTGAGCCGTCCTCTATGAAGTCGAGTCTTGCAAAATAGGGAGAAAATCTCATTTTTTCAAGCAGCTGAAGGCGTTTGCGGAAATCATAATATCTGTTTACTTCCGCATTTTCCGTCATCGTTATCTGTGTAAGCTCAAAAAGATCGTGCGCGTTGAATTCTCCGTGTTTCTGGTCATCCCAGATGCGCCTGCGCATTTCCGTGATCTGTTCACGGATATTCTCAGACGTTCCTTCAAACAGCAGCTCCATGTTGTCAATTTTATTGATAACAGAAGCGAGATATTTTTTTTCGTATGAAAGACTTTTATCCATTTCGTCTCCGTTAAAATAATAAACGATAAATACGGTGATGAATGTTATCTCTTGTTAATCGATTTCCGTGTCGCAGAATTTGCATGCCTTGTGACCGTCCCGCATTTCGTAAGTTAAAAACGGAAGATAATGCTCCGTGTTCGTTATGCAAACCTTGTTTTTGCAGCAATGTCCCTTAGGCATATCTCTGAATTTCAGGATATCTGTTTCATCTGTCGGCGCGGAACCGATCATTTTCAGTATCAGAGCCATACGCACATATATTCCGTTTTGCGCCTGTTTGAAGTAAAGGGCTCTCTGATCGTAATCGACCTCTTCTTCAATTTCGTCAACACGCGGCAGCGGGTGCAGAACGATCATATCATTTTTTGCCTGTGACATCTTGTTTGTATCAAGAATGAATTTGCCGCTCTGTTCTTTATAATGCTCTTCCGAATCAAATCTTTCGCGCTGTATTCTTGTCATGTAAAGTATATCAAGACGGTTCATGCATTCTTCGAGAGAAGTAACTTCGAAAACCTCGTTTCCGTTTGCTCTCAAAAGCTCCGTTATCCTCGGCTGCAAAGAAAGCGACGGCGTGGAAATAAGGTAAAAAGTGTTTTTGCCCAGAGTGTTTAAAGCCCTTAAAAGAGAGTGGACTGTTCTTCCGTTTTTCAGATCTCCGCAAAGACCTACGGTAAGCCCCGAAAGCGTGCCTTTTACCTGCTCTATCGTAAAAAGATCCGTCAGTGTCTGCGTGGGGTGAAAATGACCGCCGTCTCCCGCGTTTATAAGCGGACATCTCGAATATAAGGAAGCTGCTAGGGCGGCGCCTTCTTTCGGATGCCTCATCGTGATTATATCGGCATACGAAGAAATTATCGTTATTGTATCCTTGAGGTTTTCACCTTTGGAAACAGACGAATTGCCCGGATTGTCAAATCCTATTATTTCGCCTCCGAGACGTATCATTGCCGATTGGAACGAAAGCATCGTTCTTGTAGACGGCTCGTAAAAAAGCGTTGCAAGTATTTTGCCTTTACATCTATCCGCATATTTTTCGGGATCTTTTTTTATGTCTGCAGCAAGAGTGTTTATTTCTCTCCACTCTTCGGCGGTAAGGTCGTTGAAATCGATAAGATGGTGAAGTGACATCTGAAGTGTCTCCTTTGTATGATCGTCGCGTTTGCTGTAATCTGTTTTCGTTATCTTATTCTGTCTCCGATTTGAGCGTTATCGTCTAGGAAAATAACATTTATGATATCGTTTCCCTTTTCGTCTTTATGGGAGGATGCTAGCAGCATTCCGCGGCTTTCTTCTCCTCTTATTTTTGCCGGCGCAAGATTTTTTACGACCGCAACTTTTTTGCCGATAAGTTCATCGGGTCTATAGCATTTTGCGATACCCGAAACGATCTGTCTTTCCTCGCTGCCGAGCGTAACATTCAGTTTATAAAGCTTGTCGCTGCCGGCAACTTTTTCACATTCGAGAATTTTTGCAACACGAAGCTCGGTTTTCATAAAATCATCGATTGTTATCTGAGGCATTTCTGGCTCTGCGGGCGATTTGGTCTTGTTTTCGTCCTCTTTCGGCGCGGCAAAAGAAGCGAAAAATTTCTCTGCGTCTATCCGCGCGAAAAGCGTTCCGCAGTCGTTTACGGATGTTCCGTTTTCGATATGTCCGAAGGATTTTACCGTTTCGTAATCTCTGCATCCGGAGCCTATTGCGTCAAGGATTTTGTCGCATGCCGACGGCATGACAGGAGAAAGGAGAATGGCGCAAATGCGTATGCTTTCCGCAAGATTGTAAAGGACTTCTGAAAGACGGTCTTTCTTTTCTTCGGATTTTGCGAGTGCCCACGGCATTGTTTCGTCTATATACTTGTTGCATCTGCGGGCAATATTCATTATTGCCTCTATACAGTCGCTCATTCTGAATTCTTCAAGGCATTTTTCCGCTTCAGAGTATGCTGAAGTCACAGTATTTTTCAGTTCGTCATCCACATCTTCACAAACGCCGGAGCGGTTTATAACGCCGTTTGAGTATTTTTTTATCATTGCCACTGTTCGCGATACAAGGTTTCCCAACGTGTTCGCAAGATCGGAGTTGTATTTTTCTATAAGCGATTCATATGTTATCGAGCCGTCTGAAGTATACGGCATTTCCGAAAGAAGATAATATCTTACAGCATCAGCGCCGAAAACGTTTACAAGATCGTCTGCATATATAACATTTCCTCTTGATTTCGACATTTTGTCTGTGCCGAAAAGCAGCCAGGGATGACCGAAAACTTTTTTCGGCAGCGGCTCACCGAGCGCCATGAGCATTATCGGCCAGTAGATCGTATGAAAGCGAAGAACATCCTTGCCTATTATATGCACGTCCGCAGGCCAGTATTTTTTATACAGACTGTCATCGTCGCCCAGAAAACCGAGCGCCGTGATATAGTTTGACAGAGCATCGATCCAGACATACACAACATGCTTTGTGTCAAAATCAACGGGAATACCCCATTTGAAAGATGTTCTCGAAACGCAGAGATCCTGAAGTCCCGGTTTGATGAAGTTGTTGAGCATTTCTTTCTTGCGGCCTTCGGGGTATATAAAATCGGGGTTCGACTCTATATATTCTTCAAGCTGTTTTTGATATTTTGAAAGACGCAGAAAATACGCCTCTTCCTTTGTTTTTACTACTTCTCTTCCGCATTCGGGGCATTTTCCGTCAACAAGCTGTGTTTCAGTCCAGAAAGATTCGTCGGGCTTGCAATACCAGCCCTCATATTCACCCTTGTATATATCTCCCTGTTCATAAAGTTTTTTGAATATTTTCTGAACTGCCTTTTCGTGATAGTCGTCTGTAGTTCTTATAAATTTATCGTATTTTATGCCGAGAAGTTCATAAACACGTTTTATGTCGCCTGTTATGCCGTCTACCCATTCCTTCGGCGAAACTCCCGCTTTTTTTGCGCAGTCTTCTATTTTCTGTCCGTGTTCATCGGTGCCTGTGAGGAAAAATACATCGTATCCCTGCATTCGCTTGTATCTCGTTACGGCATCGGTAAACACGATTTCATATGAATTGCCGATATGCGGTTTTTGTGATGTGTACGGAATGGCTGTGGTGATGTAGTATTTCTTTTTTTCCATTTTCAGCATACCTCTCATGATTTTTATAATATATCAGTTCTGTTATTTGCACTGTCGTCCGATAATCGGTAAATTATACCACAGTAAGCAAAAAAAGTCAATGCGACGAATGAATTTGTCGTAAATTTATTGAAAATCGGAGCAGGCTGAGAAAGCATGCTCCGATAATATATGATACTGTTGATATGTGATACCCGCAGATCAGAAATCCGAATTGACCACTGCCGGTTTGCCTTCAAGCTTTTCGGGGTGGGCAAGATAGTCGGAAAAACGCTTGAAAGCGGTGGCGTAATATGCTCCCGAACAAAGTCGTTCGTCCATAACAACACCGATAGGCAAACAACGAACAAATGTTATATCCTTTCCGAACCTTTTCGGCACTTCGCGTAAGTTGCCCAGGGCAAGGATCTGACCGACCGTGCCGAAATCATAAATGTGGTGATAAATATGATTTGTTCTGAGACTGCCGAGATTCGTTACCACTATGCTGCAATGGAACGGGCTTGCGTCTATTATAGATTTCGGCAGCAGACCGTGCTTGTCAAGCCATTTGAGCAAACTTATGCCCATACGCATAAGAAAGGTCATGCCGCAGAGTGTGGATATTATTTTGTCTGTTTTATTGTTACTTTCTTCCTGCCTGTTTTTTTCGATGTAATCGTCCATTTTTTTCTGAACTTCAGGCAGGCTGTCTTCTTTTTCGAAATATACTTTAGACATTGTTTCGCTTTCGAGTGTGTTTGCTTTCAGCACGACCATTCCGACGGCAAGCTCGTTTCTTGCGTAGATTTTTCTGTTTACGATAAATCTGTTGAGCTGCTGAAATTCCGCAACCGTTCTTACATATGCGGAGGTCACGAGCGAAAGATGACTTATTTTCAGCCCTTCGTCGCGCTTCGCGCGTATATAACGGTCCATTGGTTCGATCGGTATATCAATGGTGATGTAGTTCAGAGCGTCACTTCTTTTGTCCATTATGTGCGGGACAATCGAATACATCGGGTCAATTTTTTTCAGCCTTTTTCCGTCTTTTCTCATTTACAATCATCCTTACATTTTTTTTAGACGATTAAAAAATCGATAATTTGTTAGAATTATACCACAATTAAACGTTTTTGTCAAGTTTTGAAGGAAAACGGGATAAAAATGGACGCGATTTGATCTTTGAGTTTGACATAAAACCGAAATTTGCTGATTTTACAAAAAAATCAACAATTTACTATTGACATTTTCCGAAAAAATGATATAATATTTTTTACTGTGACTGTATATGAAGGAGGCGGCGTAATGCTTATAGATATTTCGTCTGTCCGCAAGAGCGCCGGCGCCTCGTTAAGAGTAGATGAGTCTGTAGATTTGTCAGACTATGCGTCGGAATTTACCGATGTTCATGCAAACGGTGAGATCAGAAACACTTCGGGTGTTGTATCCATTAAGCTTCATATAACCGGCACGTATAATTCCGTTTGCGACAGATGCGGCGCTGATGCCGTGCTTTCGCTTAAAACCGAAATCGATACG